>NZ_SMAJ01000001.1 GCF_004346225.1 Paralcaligenes ureilyticus
GAGGATGGCCCGGTTCTTGTTTCTTTGTCATGGAATCACCTTATAAATTAATAATGATTCACTTCAAAAGTGTCCTCCAAAATTAGACCACAGCAGTTTGAGCGGGACGCTTGCGAATAGCCTGGGGGGCTATTCGCCCCGCGAGTTCGCACGCCGCCCCGAAGACGGTTCTGCGCGCGGGAAGTTCTGGCGCAGCCAGAACCGTGCCCGTCAGAGCCCGATCCACCTTGACTGGCCATGATGCGGGGCAAGAAGGTTTTAAACAAAGGTAAGGTTAATGCGCGAGGATGAATGCCACCCACAAGGGGTGGCGCTACAGGGCGCCGCTACAACGAACGGCGAACTACTCGTGCGAACGGTGGCCCGAATAAGGCGTGGGCGCAATCCCCGGCTCGGGATCCGGATGCTTGCCCGCATGCTGCACCGCATAGGCAAAATAGCGATCATTATTGATCGCAAACTCCACCGTATCCGCGCACACACTCAGCACCGCCGCCGCATCATCGGCCAGCGCCGGATCCCCGGAATGCAAATTATCCAGACACAGCACCACCCCGACCTTCTGATCCAGAACCGTATCGCACAGACAATCCGACAACGCATCCAGATTGCTGCCGAAATACTCCGGAAAATCGACCGCCCGGGCAATCGCCCGAAGCACCGCCGAACGACTGCGCGCCCGATCGCAATTGACAACAAAGACCGTCATCCCCAACGCATCGGCAGCCTTGGACAGGTCTTCCTGCGACACCGAGGAAACGTCAAGCAAACCACCTTTCTGCAGCTTTTTTTGCAACGACTGCACTGGGGCCATGATTACGCCTCCTTAAAAAACGCCTGGATTTCTTCAACATGGCTCAAACTATCTGAACGCCCCAACTGAATCAGCGCTTGCGTATAGCCGGCCTCGAACAACAAATACGAGATCAATGCGCCACCGCTCGATGGTCCTGAACCCGACGATACACCGAGAACCCGAAAAAGGGTACGGGCGGCGTGCGGCATTTGGTGCAGATGCTCCATGGCAATATCATCCAGGGAACGGCTGGGGGTAATCGCCAATGTACGTACCGGACGCAGCGACTGGCTTTTTAAACCATCTGGGGGTAGTTGCGCAAGCAATTCATTAATCCGGTCCATGCGCTCAAGGTCCATGGACAGACTATCGAGGAAAATATTCGACAAGGCCTGCCCGCCAATTTGCGCCAACGACGGGTACTGGGGCCGATCATTGCGATTTTCAGGGTGCGTATCATCGCGATGCCCCGTGCCGATCACAAATATTTTTTTGGCGCCCAAATGTATCGCGGGGCTCAACGGCGCCAATTGCCGCATCGACCCGTCGCCGCACCACTCGACCTGCCCATACAGAGGCAAAGCCTCGGCCGGGAATACAAACGGAATCGAACTTGAAGCCATCAAGTGATCCACACCTATGGTGCAGGGCACCGCACGGCGCAAAACGCGCCTCCAGGGCTGTATGGTGTGATGCGACTGATAAAACGTTAAGTGTTCGCCGCTGGTATAGCCCGAAGCCGTAATGGCCAGCGCCTCCAGGTAGCCCTGGCTCAGGTTATGGGGCAGGCGCTTAAAATCCAGCGTCGCGGCAAGCAGCTCGGCCAGCGGCCGATTATTGAGCAGAGACCGGGGGTTCTGATTGCGCAACCCCGGGAACAACCACCCCATCGACAACATCGCGAACCAGCGCAGACCGCTGCGCACCAGACCCAGGCTATCGGCGCGATAGACCATGCCGGTGGACAAATTTTCCCAAAGGGCCCGCAGGCGATCTATCGCATCATGCGGGGTATCGGCCCGGCATGCCAGGGCGGCGGCATTGATCGCCCCCGCCGAAGAGCCGCAAATGACTTCGAACGGGTTCGCAAAACCAGCGCTGCGGCTGGCGTCGAGGATCTGGTACACCCCATCGAGCACACCCACCTGATAGGCGGCCCGTGCCCCGCCTCCGGTCAATACCAAACCCGTAGGAGAAGCGCGGGCACCGGGAGGCCCCGAATCGGGCTTATCGAGGGGTATTGGCATCGACCACGGTGAGCGCCGTCATGTTGATGATCCGGCGCACCGTCGAACTGGACGTCAGTATATGCACCGGCGCGTTGGCCCCCAACAGGAATGGGCCCACTGCAATATTGCCACCGGCCGCGGTTTTAAGCAGGTTGTAGGCAATGTTGCCCGAATCGACATTGGGGCACACCAGCAAATTGGCCTCGCCCTTGAGCGTCGTGGAGGGCAGGATGCGCAGGCGCAGCGCTTCGTCGAGCGCGCAATCGCCATGCATTTCGCCATCGATTTCAAGCCCCGGCTCGCGTTGGCGGATCAGCTCGAGCGCCGCACGCATTTTCTTGCCTGAGGCCGAACTGCCTGATCCGAAATTGGAGCGCGACAGCAAAGCCACCTTGGGCACGACATTCAGGCGCCGCATTTCGGCAGCCGCCATAATCGTGATTTCGGCGATCTGCTCGGCGCTGGGGTCGTCGTTGACATGGGTGTCGACCAAGGCCACCGTATGCTCAGCCAGCAACAGGATATTCATGGCGGCATAGGTTTTGGCGCCCGGCGTCTGGCCAATGACCTGATCGATAAACTGCAAGTGATTGGCATAGGTGCCCACCGTGCCGCAGACCAGGCCATCGGCGTCGCCCAGATGCACCATCATGGCGCCGATCAGCGTCAGGCGGCGGCGCATCTCGACGCGCGCCATTTCCTTGCTGATGCCGCTGCGGCACATCATTTCCCAGTAGGTTGTCCAATAGCGATGGAAGCGCTCGTCGTATTCGGGGTCGGTCACTTCGACATCAACCCCCAACTGGATGCGCAGGCCGAATTTTTCAATGCGCGACTGCAGCACTGCCGGACGTCCGACCAATATAGGTTTGGCGATCTTCTCGTCGATGACCACCTGCACGGCGCGCAAAACGCGTTCTTCTTCGCCTTCGGTAAATACAATGCGCGACTTGCCGCCATCGCGCACCAGGCCTTTGGCAATCGAGAACAGGGGCTTCATGAAGGAACCCGAACGATAGACGAACTGTTGCAACTGCGCGGTGTAGGCATCCAGATCGGCAATCGGCCGGATGGCCACGCCATCTTCCATGGCGGCGCGAGCCACCGCGACCGCAATGCGCACGATCAGGCGTGGATCGAAAGGCTTTGGAATCAGATAGTCCCGGCCAAACGAAACCCCGTAGGTGCCATAGGCCGCCGCCACGACTTCATTTTGTTCTTCTTGCGCCAATTTGCAGATGGCGCGCACCGCGGCTTTTTCCATGCCACGGGTAATGGTGGTGGCGCCCACATCGAGCGCCCCACGGAAAATATACGGAAAGCACAAAACATTATTGACCTGATTCGGGTAATCAGAGCGGCCCGTTGCCATGACGATATCGTCGCGCACCGCATGCGCCACTTCGGGGAGAATTTCCGGATTGGGATTGGCCAGGGCCAGAATCAAAGGATTGGGGGCCATTTTGGCCACCATTTCGGGCTTGAGCACGCCGCCCGCCGACAGGCCCAAAAACACATCCGCGCCATCGATGATGTCGCCCAATGTGCGCGCCGTCGTGTCCTGTGCAAACCGTTCCTTGTCGGGATCCATAAGCGCCACGCGCCCCTTGTACACCACCCCCTCAATATCGGAAATCCAGATATTTTCAACTGGCAACCCCATGTCGACCATCAGGTCCAGACAGGCCAGCGCCGCGGCGCCCGCGCCTGACACCACCACCTTGACCTGATCGATGGCCTTGCCCACCACTTCCAGCCCTCCGGTGAACGCCGCCGATACGCAAATGGCTGTCCCATGCTGGTCATCGTGAAAAACCGGAATGCGCATGCGCTCGCGCAATTTGCGTTCGATGGTGAAGCACTCGGGTGCCTTGAAATCCTCTAGATTGATGCCGCCAAACGTGGGCTCCAGGCTGGCAATGATGTCGACCAGTTTGTCCGGATCGGTTTCGTTGATTTCAATATCGAACACATCGATATCGGCAAACTTCTTGAACAGCACCGCCTTGCCTTCCATTACCGGCTTGGAGGCAAGCGGCCCGATATTGCCCAGGCCCAGCACTGCGGTGCCATTGGTAATGACGCCCACCAAATTGCCGCGCGCGGTGTAGCGGTAGGCATTGACCGGGTCGGTCACGATTTCTTCGCACGCAGCGGCCACGCCGGGCGTATAAGCCAGTGCCAGATCGCGCTGATTGGAAAGCTGCTTGGTAGGGCTGATCGCAATTTTGCCTGGCCGGCCATGCTCGTGATAGTCCAGGGCCGCGCGGCGAAGATTTTCTTCCATGATGATTATTCAAAGTTCGAAAAGTGAGAGACGCTCATTCTAGCCCCAAGTCGGCGTTCAATGGCGGACCCGCCAGGGACCCCGAGCGCCGCGCCTGTCCGGACGCCTGTCTAGATATCCTGGCCCGTATACGGAAAAAGGTCGTTGGGATCGAATAACGTCTTGACCTGTGCGTCCAGGTCGGCGGCAAAAAACCAGGCCTCGTCTTCGGAACTGTCATGATGGGTGGAGAAGGCGGGCCGGGCCGTGTCCATGTCGCAGTTCATGGTGAGTTCGTTCAGCACCACCCACTCTACCCAGCCCAAGGCCCCTCCGTGACCCAGCAACAGATGAGCCAGATTGATGGTCTGCCCGGCGCACGGGAAAAGGGCGTCCAGACGGTAGCGCGCCGCCCAGGGAGTCAGCCGGCGGCACGACTGAGCGGCCGCCTTGCCCGACAGTTGAAACAGATCCGGCACCAAATGCTGCAGCATCAGGTTTTCAAGCGGCTGACGGCTATCTTCGCCAAAAGGACCGAGCGTCGCGGTCGTGCCGTCGGCCAGCAGAACCGACGCGTGATCCAGGCCCGACTTACAGGTTTCTCCGGTATTCCAATCGCACAGAGTCCGGTCGGCGAGCCAGGCCGCCACGGTCAAATGGCCGGGTATGTCGGCAAGCGCCTGGAACCCGGCCGCGCAGAGCTCGCCCACGAAGCAGCCAGGCTGCACGAACCACTGAGGGCTGCCCTCGGACAGCCGCTTGAACCCGCCCATTTCGTTGCCCGGCTCCACCCACAGCACCGACTGGCCCAGAGGCGTCGCCGTCTGCGAAATGCCGCCCAGGGCCAGCACCACCCGATACTCGGCGCACAAGGCCCGCGCGTGATGCACATCCCCCGGCTGTCCAGGGACCAGGCGCGCGCTGCCCACCCCGGACGTGGCGCCGAAATCATACAGACTGCCCTTGATATTGCGCCGCAGGCGTTCGCAGAACTTATCCCAGGGGTTACTGGAAGGGCGACGTCCCATCAGAAAGCCGCGACGAGAAGAGGACTCCATACAACGATTCCTTGCCAACAAATATTTCCGGATGGATGCGCCGCGGCGAATCGCGCGACGCTCTACAATAGCTACCTTTTTAAGCCCGAGAAGCCAGCCTTATGACCCACCTAGCCAAGCGTACCGCACAAGTGATGCCATTCTACGCTGTGGATCTCTTCAAACAGGCCAACGCGCTCAATGCGCAAGGCCGCGACATCATCAGCCTGGGCATCGGCGAACCCGACTTTACCGCACCCGCGCAAGTACTGGAAACCCTGAACCGCGCGGCCCGCGCCGGCCTGAGCGGCTACACCCCGCCGGCCGGGATCGCGCCGCTGCGCGAGGCCATTGCCCATTATTACTCGCAGAGCTTCGGCGCGTCCGTGGATGCCAAACGCGTAGTGGTGACCTCGGGCGCCTCGGGTGCGCTGCTGCTTGCCTGCATGGCCTTGATCAATCCGGGCGACGAAATCCTGATGCCCGACCCCTCCTACCCCGCGAACCAGAATTTCATCCTGGGCGCGGGCGGCGTCCCGCGCCTCATCCCCTGCCAGGCGGCACAACGCTTCCAGTTGAGCGCAGCCGATATCCGGGTCCATTGGGGCCCATCGACCCGCGGCGTACTGATCGCCTCGCCCAG
The DNA here is from genome assembly GCF_004346225.1 of Paralcaligenes ureilyticus. GTDB lineage: Bacteria > Pseudomonadota > Gammaproteobacteria > Burkholderiales > Burkholderiaceae_B > Paralcaligenes > Paralcaligenes ureilyticus. The sequence goes on from NZ_SMAJ01000001.1 coordinate 5,972, forward strand.
CAATCCGACAGGCACCACCATTGCCCGCGAAGATCTACGCGCCCTGATTGCCGAGGTCAGGGCGCGTGACGGCTTTGTCATCATGGACGAAATCTATCTGGGCCTGTATTACGGCGACGCCCCCCAAAGCGCGTTGACGCTGGATGACAATGTCATCATCATCAACAGCTTCTCCAAATATTTTCATATGACCGGCTGGCGGCTGGGCTGGCTGATTGCGCCCGAGCCGATGGTGCCCGCCATCGAAAAACTGGCCGCCAGCCTGGCCATCTGCGCCCCGTCGCTGGCCCAGCACGCCGCCCTGACTTGTTTCGAGCCCGAGGTGATGCGTATTTACGAAAACCGCCGGCTGTCCTTCAAACAGCGCCGCGACTACCTGCTGCCCGAACTCGAGCGCCTGGGCCTGCACGTGCCGGTAACGCCCGACGGCGCCTTCTATATTTATGCCGATATCCGTGAACACAGCCAGGACAGCGACGACTTTTCGCACCGCCTGCTGCACGAGGCGAGCGTTGCCGCCGTGCCGGGGCGCGATTTTGGGCCCGCCCACGCGCGCCACACCATGCGCTTTTCGTACGCAACTGGGCTGGGCCGGCTACAGGAAGCCATCGCCCGCATCGAGCATTTTCTGGAAATGGATTGAAACTTATTTTTGCTCGATGGGAATACCCGAAGCTAGCGCGATGCGACGCCTTTCAGCCAACACCTTGGCGCCATAACCGCCATCGCTCGGGCCGCTGGAACCCACATAGCACGCCAGCCCCCCTTCCACCGACCCACGCCGCTTGATGCAGTCTTTCAATATCTGCGAACCCACGCGGATATTGGCAATGGGGTTCAAGGCCGCCACAGGCCCGCCGCCGAAACGCTTGAATTTGTCTTTGTGGACATCGCTCATCACCTGCATCAGTCCCTGCGCCCCCACATGGCTCTCCGCAAAGGGGTTATAGCGCGATTCGATGGCGATCACGGCCAGCAACAATTGCGGATCGAGATGCTGTTCCTTGCCGACCGCAAAAGCCGTTTTGATCAGCACGCCCGCCGCGTTATAGGCGATTTGATATTTGCGCGCGATATAGCTGCGCAAAGCCTGAGACTGCGCCTTCGTTACATTGGGGATCGATAGATTGCGAGCATCCACGCCCATCGCATAAGTGAAAAACCCGCCCGGAACCGCCTCGGGCTTCGAGTTTGCTTCAGGGGTCTTCGATTTTGCAACAGGCTTGGCCGGGGCCGAAGAGGGAGGCGGGGAAAGGGCCGGGCCGGACTCGTCGGCGCCAACGGTTTCATCGGGCGCCAGCGCGGACGATGTCGATTCGGACGGCATGGCCGACGCCAGCATCGTATCGTTGACCTGAGCAAACGAAGTCGTGTTTTGTATGGCGTCGGGGCGCAAGCTGGCCAGCAAAGCGCTGTGTATTTGCTGCGACTGCAGGCGCAGCGACGGCACAGTAACGCTGAGCGCCAACGTCACCAACACTGCAATGCCGAGATAGATCGCCGATACGTGAACAAATTCGCCTACCTGATTCACGAGTCCGCGAGCAGAACGGCTGAATAGATTTCCCGAACCCGAGTCGGTCATCCTGCTGCCACCAGATAAAATGAGCAAAGCCGATGTTAACCTTAGTCTAGCCGCTAAAATGTAACAAAACTAACAGGATTGCCGTGAAATATCGTGACCTCAGGGACTTTTTGGCGCAGCTTGAAAAGGCGGGCGAACTCAAGCGTGTCGCGCATCCGGTATCCACCGACCTGGAAATGACCGAAATCAGCGACCGGGTGCTGCGCGCCGGCGGTCCGGCGCTGCTGTTTGAACGAGCCATGCACCAGTCCGGGCCGGCGGCCATGCCGGTGCTGACCAATTTATTCGGCACCCCCAAACGAGTAGCCTGGGGCATGGGCGCGCAAGACGTCAGCGCACTGCGCGACACGGGCGAGCTGCTGGCGTCGCTGCGCGAACCCGAAGCGCCTCGGGGCCTGCGCGATGCGCTGGCCAAAGTATCCATGCTCAAGGCCGCCTTGTGGGACATGAGCCCCAAGAACGTCAAAAATCCGGCCTGCCAGGAAATCGTGCTCGAAGGCCAGGACGTCGACCTGAATCAAATCCCCCTGCAACGCTGCTGGCCCGGCGACATCGCCCCCTTGCTGACCTGGGGCCTGGTCATTACGCGCGGCCCCAACGCGCGCCGCCAGAACCTGGGCATCTATCGGCAGCAACTGCTGGGCCGCAACAAGCTCATCATGCGCTGGCTGTCACACCGCGGCGGCGCGCTCGATTTCAGAGACCACGCGCTGGCTCACCCAGGCACGCCTTTTCCGATCGCCGTGGCGCTTGGCGCCGACCCGGCGACCATTCTGGGCGCGGTCACCCCGGTTCCCGACAGCTTGTCGGAATACCAGTTTGCCGGCTTGCTGCGCGGCTCGCGCACCGAAGTAGCCAAAGCGCTGGGCAACGACCTCTCCGTACCTGCCTATGCCGAGATTGTGCTCGAAGGCCATTTGCTGCCCGCGGACGATCCGCGCGCCGTTCGGCCGGCAGTACCCGAGGGTGCCGCAGGGCCGGCCGATTCCCGCTACGAAATGGCGCTGGAAGGGCCTTATGGGGACCACACCGGCTACTACAATGAAAAAGACTGGTTTCCGGTCTTCACGGTCGACCGCATCACCATGCGCCGCCAGCCCATTTACCACAGCACGTATACCGGCAAACCGCCGGACGAACCGGCCATTCTGGGCGTGGCGCTAAACGAAGTATTCGTGCCGCTGCTCAAGCGTCAACTGCCGGAAATCGTGGATTTTTATTTGCCTCCGGAAGGCTGCAGCTACCGGCTGGCAGTCGTCTCGATCCGCAAACAGTACCCGGGCCACGCCAAGCGCGTCATGTTCGGTCTGTGGAGCGTGCTGCGCCAATTCATGTACACCAAATTCATTGTGGTCGTGGACCAGGACATCGACCCGCGCAACTGGCAAGAAGTGATATGGGCCATGACCACGCGCATGGATCCCGTGCGCGATACCATTCTGGTCGAAAATACGCCTATCGATTACCTGGACTTCGCCTCCCCCGTATCAGGCCTGGGCGGCAAGATGGGCCTGGACGCGACCAACAAATGGCCCGGCGAAACCCAACGGGAATGGGGCACCCCCATCCAGATGGACGCCGCCGTAAAAGCCAGAGTAGATGAAATGTGGCAAAAATTAGGGCTGTAGGGTGGGGGCGCCTTGATTTGCCGGGTGTCGTGATTTGCCGGAGCGGCGTCTCGATTTGCCGCATGGCAGCCACAAGGGCTGCCCCTACAGGCTGCCCCTACAGGCTGCCCCTACAAAAACGTAGCCGTGAATCATGTAGCGACAGGCCTTGTGCCTGTCATCCATGCAAGATTCCGTCTTGCTTGTCAAGGTTTTGTGCCACCCACAAGGGGTGGCGCTACATTATTCACGGGCATGTCTATTACGCGGCGCCTTCGCCGCGCGCAGGGCCTGCCAGCCCAGCAGTACGCCAATGCCGATGCGCAACCAGGTACGGCGCTTGCCGCGGCCGGTCAGCACGGAAGACGCTGCTGCTATCAACAAGGGGTAGCGCCGCGCCAGGCTTAACCCTTGCAGCAAGCGCCAGGTGCTCCAGCCCGATACGACCGGGAGCGCCTCGTGCAGCAGCGCCGCTGGCTTTAGCGCCTTGCCCACCTGCCTGGCCTGGCGGCCCAGCGCCTCGCGCTCCAGCGCGGCATGCGCCCGCAATATCTCGACGCGCAACGCATTCTCGGCAGACAGGGTTTTCATGGCCTATCCTCGGTGTCGGTGCGCGCGCCCGCAGCGGGCTCGCACAAACGCTGTACGGCAGTAAAATCGCGCCGCAGTTCATCCAGCGTTGCGTTAAACGGCATGGGGCCGCCCAACAAGGCGCGCCGTACCGCCCAGAAAAACCCCAAGCCCAGCGCACCGTATACCACCACCAGCAAGCCAAGCGCCCAGTAGCGATAATCGGTCGGCCAGAAATACAGGGCCAGCGTCAGCGACAACACCAATAACGCCAGCGTCGAAAACAACAACGCGGCAAACGCCATGCCCAGCAATTTGAACAGGCGCGTCTTCTCGCCCGCCGCCTCGAGCCCGAAAAGCTCGACGCGCGTGCGCACGATGGACAGCAAGGTGCCGGCCAATTCGCCTACGGATTGCCTGATCGCCATATCTGCCTTTTAAAGGCCAGGCACGCGGCCGGGTTTGCGGCGCATCTACCGGCGACTGATCAGCATGCCAACCAGCAGGCCTGTCAGGCCCCCGATACCAATCGCCTGCCAAGGGTTATCGTGCACGTAGTCGTCGGTGGCGCGCGCAGCCCGACGCCCCTTGTCCAGCAGAGCATCCTGGGTGTCGTAAAGTGCTTCGCGCGTGCGGCGCAATGAACGCATGGCCCGTTCACGCAACTCGGCGGCCTTGTCACCCGTGGCGTCAGCCGCTTCGAGCAGCAGCTTCTCGGCATCGTCCAGGCTGTCTTTAACGGTTTCAATAAATTGATCTTCGCGAGATTCAACGTCTTTGGTCGTATTTTTTGCTGTCATTGCAAGCTCCCTGGACTAAATTGAACTGAACGCTTACTGAAATCATACACGAACGAGATTGCAGATTTTTCGGTATGAATCCAGCCCGAAACCGGCCTATGCGCTAGCGCAGGCTGGATACTTCGAGCAGCGAGGACATGCCCTGCTGCTGACTCTCTTGTTTCATCACCATATTCACCTTGGGGCAGAACCAATCCGTCACCGATGAGGTCATGCCGGGAACCGGCAGGACCAGTCCATTGAACGAAGCCTGAGTCGGATCGATCACACGCGTATAGCGTATGGGCCAGCACGCCTGCGTACCCGCGGCGGTTTGTATCGATTGCTGCGAGCCGACCGTCTTTTCGCCGGTGTGCACCACCAAGGGCTGGGTCTGGACCGCATGTTTATCAATATTGATCTGGAATTTCAGGGCCGGAAAGGTTTGCCCGCTGTGAGTAATCGGCCGACCGTAGGCAAACAGCCCCAGCATACGCAAATCGAACTTGCCATTGACCGGCACACGCCGGCCCGCGCCATCGCTGCGCTCGAAGCTGGCCTTGCCATTTTTTACCGACATCCAATAATCGATTTTGGACTTGCCCGGCGGCAGGCCCATCAGGCCGAAAGTGGCATTACCCTGCACACGCGCCTCGCACGCATCGGCGGATACTTTTCTAACATTCGAAAAGCTCAGGTCCGCGCCCAGCTGGACGCCGCCCGAACCGGTCAGTGTGACCGCGCCGCCATCATGCATGAAAGGCACTTCGCAAATACCCGCCACGGCCTGCCCCATACCCAACCCCCACGCCAATGCCACCGCACCCGCTACGGAAATCAAACGCATAAATCCCATCCGCTACAAATATTCAGGCTTCATACTACTCCGTCTGCCGCAGGCGCCCCGGACAAAACACAAGAAGACGTAAGTAAATTTAATGATTTCATCGCCAGGAGGTGTTGATGTGGCACCCACAAGGGGTGCCGCTACGTGGACGACGGGTAGGTATTTGTAGCGGCCCCCCTTGTGGGTGCCATCCATTTAGCTGTAGCGGCAGCCCTTGTGGCTGCCACCTCAACCAACCCACGATTGACCTGGCAACAGAATCAAACGTCTTTCTGGCGTGTACCAAAGAGGCGATCGCCGGCATCGCCCAGGCCCGGGATGATATAGCCGTTTTCATTCAGATGGCTATCGATGGAAGCCGTATAGATATGTACGTCCGGATAGCGGGCGAACACCGCCTCGATGCCCTGCGGCGCGGCAACCAGCACCAGTGCGCGCACGCTGCGGCAGCCCGCTTTTTTAAGCATGTCGATCGTGGCCAGCATTGACCCCCCGGTCGCGAGCATTGGGTCGATAATCAAGGCCAGCCGCTGATCAAGCTGGCCAACCAGTTTCTCCAGATAAGGTTGCGCCTGCAGGGTTTTTTCATTGCGCGCAATGCCGACCGCGCTCACCCGGGCTCCAGGGATCAGATTGAGTACGCCATCGAGCATGCCGATGCCCGCCCGCAAAATAGGGACTACCGTGATTTTCTTTCCGGCAATTTTTTCCGCCGCCAGCTCGCCGCACCAGCCCTGGATGGTATACGGCTCCATGGGCAAGTCCTTCGTGGCTTCATACGTCAGCAAGGAAGCCACTTCCTGCGCCATCTCGCGAAAATTCTTGGTGCTCAGATCTGCCCGTCGCATCAGGCCGAGCTTGTGGCGTATCAGGGGATGACTAATTTCATGTACAGGCATAATTTTTCCGAAAAAAGGTAGTGGCGTGCGAGGCCGGTCAGTGTGCCGCCAGCCAAGCAATCAGCGCGTCGTCAAAGCTGCGCACCGAACCCGAGTGTTCGTCGTTGACCAGGCTGACCACAATATAGCGCTTGCCGCTGGCCCCCAGCACGTAGCCCGCGAGCGCGCGGGAATCGCGCAGGGTGCCGGTTTTCAGATGCGCCATGCCCTTGACCTCGCCGTCGCGCAAACGGCGCTTGACGGTGCCATCGGTGCCCGAAATCGCCAGAGAAGAAATAAATTCGGACATCAGGGGAGAACGCCACACCACTCCCAGCATCTGGGCCAGGCCCGTGGCGGTCAAGCGGGCGTCGCGCGCCAGGCCCGCGCCATTGTCGATGACCCAGCCGCGGGTATCCACCTGTTGGCTATTGAGCAGCGCCAGCGCGGCACGGCCCCCAGTCTCCATGGTGGCGCCAGGCCCAATTTTCTGGGCGCCCAGCGTCAACAGCAAGGTTCGGGCCATGACATTATTGCTGTGCTTGTTGATCGTGCGGATCGTGTCGGCCAGTATCGGCGAATCATGCCAGACTATCGGCGTCGCACCGGGCGGAACGCGGCCCGCCCGAATGCCCTTGCCCAGGGTGCCCCCCAGTTCTTGCCAGAGCATCCGGAAAACGGCGGAAAAATAATCGGGCTGCGACATGACCAGGCGATACACGCTGAACTCGCCGCACGAGCCCGCCGCCGTGCCGCTGACATGGACCACAACCTCTTTGCCGCCGCGGCTGACATCGGTGGCGATGGACGGAGACCCGGGACAGACCGCACCGCTCCATTTGATATCGCCGCTGATCCGCACCTCGGGCATCGGCGGGTCGACAATGGGAATCCATTTATGGGCGCGCTCATCGGGCTGGAACACCAGCCGCACCGCCCCCAAACCCACCATCAGCGCATCAGGGCTGGCGTTATAGGGCCGATCGGGCGCACCGTCAAACTCGCCCGGATCAGTGGCCACCTGGCCGAAAATGGATCGATCGACCACGACTTCGGAAAGATTTTTGATGCCGCGCAGGCGCAAATCGCGCAGCAAGGCCCATAAATCCTCGATCCGAAGCAAAGGGTCGCCACCCGCCTTTAAATACAGGGGACCCAGCAACGTGCCCTGGGCGTCGGGGTGGCCGCTGGTCAGGAACGTTGTGCGCCAGACATAATCGGGACCCAGGCCGGCGAGGCTGCTCCAGGTGGTTACCATCTTCATGACCGAAGCGGGGTTACGCGGCACGGCGCCGTTGATCTCGATCAGTCGCGGCCCATTGATCTCCTGCACCACCAGCGACAAAGAGCTTTGCGGCAAGCGAGTCGCCTGCCAGGCCCGGCTCAGGTCGGCCGGCAGCGACTGGGCGGCGGCAACCCCCGCGAACCCTGCGGCCAGGCCGCAGGCCAGCCATCGCAAGGCGCTACACCCAACGCGGCGCAGCCGTTTTCCCCACACATGTAACGCCATGATGACACCGAATTCCGCAGGCCAAAACCAAGAGCATAACCAAAGTCGCACCCGAATTGGCCGGCGTCCAAGCAAAAATCTGCGCCCGCAGCTTAAAATGTACATAGGGGCGACCCTTGTAGTCGCCCGGTGACACCCACAAGGGGTGTCGCTACAAATACGTACCCGTCGTTCATGTAGCGGCAGCCCTTGTGGCTGCCAAATCGGCAAACAGACGGTATCTACAAATTAAATTATTGAACGAATGGCGACCACAAGGGCCGCCCTCACAACCCAGGCGTGCTTACGGGCGCGGCCGCAACTCCAAGATTTACGCGTGAATCACAGGCTTGAACTTTCCCAGTTCGACTACGAACTCCCCCCCGAACTCATCGCCCAAACTCCGGCCCCCGAACGCACAGGCAGCCGCCTGCTGCATCTGGATGCGGCCGGCGCCTTGCATGATCGGCAATTCACCCACCTGCCCGAGCTGCTCAAACCCAACGACCTGCTGGTCTTCAACGACACGCGGGTCATCAAGGCCCGGCTGCGCGGGCACAAGGAAAGCGGCGGCAAAGTGGAAGCGCTGATCGAGTCCATCACCCAGCCTCGCGTGGCCCTGGCGCATGTCAGGGCCAGCAAGTCGCCCAGGCCCGGCAGCGTTCTTATCATGGCCGAGGCCTTTAATGTCAAAGTCCTGGGCCGGCAGGGGGAGCTGTTCGAGCTTGAATTCCCGGAACGGGTGCTCGACCTGCTCGACCGCTATGGCTCCACACCCTTGCCGCCCTATATTACCCATGCCGCGCAGCCTCAGGACGAAGAACGCTACCAGACGGTATACGCCCGCGAACCGGGCGCGGTTGCAGCGCCTACGGCAGGGCTGCATTTTGACACTGCCATGCTGGCCCGCCTGGCTGCGCAAGGCATAGGCGAATCCTTTGTGACTCTGCATGTAGGCGCCGGAACATTCCAGCCGGTGCGGGTGGAAAATCTCGACGAACACATCATGCATTCGGAACATTATTCGGTTTCGGCCCAAACCCTGCAGCAGATTCGCGCCACCCGCGCCGCCGGAGGCCGGGTCATCGCCGTCGGCACGACCAGCGTGCGCGCACTGGAATCGGCCGCGCAACATGCCGGCCAGGACAGCTCGGCCGAGGTCAGTCCCATCGAGGGAGACACGCGTCTATTCATCACCCCCGGCTATCGTTTTCAGATCATCGATGCGCTCATCACCAATTTTCATTTGCCGCAATCCACCCTGCTGATGCTTATTTCCGCCCTCGCGGGCATGGATCCCATCCGCCGCGCCTACGCGCACGCCATCCAATCCCGATATCGCTTTTTCAGCTACGGCGATGCCATGTTCATAGAAACGCCCCAGCCATGACCGGTCTGCAATTCGAACTTCTCGCCACCGATGGCGCGGCGCGCCGCGGCCGCATGACGCTTAATCACGGCATTGTGGAAACCCCCATCTTCATGCCGGTGGGAACCTACGGCAGCGTCAAGGCCATGCTGCCGCATGAGCTCACCGAGGTCGGCGCACAGATCGTGCTGGGCAATACCTTTCACCTATGGCTGCGCCCCGGCACCGAAGTCGTCGACAAGCATCAGGGCCTGCACGGCTTCATGCAATGGAATAAACCCATATTGACCGACTCGGGCGGGTTTCAAGTCTTCAGCCTGAAGGGCATGCGCAAAATCACCGAAGAAGGGGTCAAGTTCGCCTCGCCCATCGACGGCGCCCGGCTATTCCTGACACCTGAAGAATCCATGCGCATACAGGCGGCGCTGGATTCGGACATCGTCATGGTGTTCGACGAATGCACGCCCTACCTCATAGAGGAGCGGCCAGCCACGCACGACGAAGCGGCCCGATCGATGCGCATGTCGCTGCGCTGGGCCAGGCGGTCCCGCCAGGCCTTTGACCAGTTGCAAAACCCCAACGCCTTATTCGGCATTGTCCAGGGCGGCATGTTCGAGGACCTGCGCGACGAGTCGCTGGCAGGGCTGGTCGACACCGGTTTTCACGGCTACGCCATAGGTGGCCTGTCGGTGGGCGAACCCAAAGATGAAATGATGCGGGTGCTGGCGCACATCGCGCCGCGCCTGCCGGCCCAGGCGCCACGCTACCTGATGGGCGTGGGCACTCCCGAAGACCTGGTGGCCGGCGTCGCGCTGGGTGTGGACATGTTCGACTGCGTCATGCCCACGCGCAATGCACGCAACGGCTGGCTATTCACCCGCTACGGCGACATCAAAATACGCAACGCGCGCTATCGCGACGACACCCGCCCGCTCGACCCCGGTTGCTCTTGCCATACCTGCGGACACTTTTCACGCGCGTATCTGCATCACCTGCAGCGCGCCAACGAAATTACCGGGGCGCGGCTCAATACCCTGCATAATCTGCACTTTTACCTGGCCTTGATGCAGGAGATGCGCAGTGCGATCGCCGCCGGCACCTTCGAGGCATGGAGCCGCGAATTCGCCAAAAATCGCGCCCGCGGTATCGAATAAGCCAGATATCGCTACAATAGAAAGTTAACCAGAAACCTTCAGGAGTATTGAATGCTCGCAGTCGACACGCTCACACTTGTTACAGCCCAGGCCGCCGGCACCGCCGCGGGTGGGGAAAACGCCCTGCTGGGCATGCTGCCCATTATCTTGATGTTCGTCATTTTGTACTTTTTGATGATACGTCCCCAGATGAAGAAACAGAAAGAACACCGCAATATGGTGGCCGCGCTATCCAAGGGCGACGAAGTCATCACCTCGGGCGGGCTGCTGGGCAAAGTCACCAAAATGGGCGACAACTACATTACCGTCGACATCTCCACGGTTGCCGACAAGCCGATAGAAACCATTGTGCAAAGAGCAGCCGTCACGGCGGTTTTGCCCAAAGGCACTATCAAGGCGCTATAAGCGCGCTGTGCGTACCCCGAACCTGAAAAGGGTCCGGGGCTTGTTTTTGACGCTTTTAGCCTGTTGATCGACCATGAATCGCTACCCTCTCTGGAAATACCTGACCGTCCTGGCCGCTTTGATCATCGGGCTGCTGTACACCTTGCCCAATTTTTTTGGCGAATCGCCGGCGGTGCAGATTGCCGGCGCCAAATCAACGGTCAAGATCGATAACAACGTACTGCAAAAAGTCGAAGACATACTTCAGGGCGACCATATCGAGTACACCGGCGCCTATTTTCAGCAAAACGGCCCGAACGGCACGGTCCGGCTTCGCTTTGCGAGCACCGACATCCAGCTCAAGGCCAAGGACGCCCTCGAAAAGTCGCTTAATACCGACCGCTCCGACCCCAGCTACACCGTGGCGCTGAATCTGGCATCGGCCTCGCCCAATTGGCTCTCGGCGCTGGGCGCCCACCCCATGTACCTGGGCCTGGACTTGCGCGGCGGCGTGCACTTCCTGCTGCAAGTCGACATGCGCGGAGCCCTGACCGGACGCTACGACTCGCTGGCCAGCGACGTGCGCACCACCCTGCGCGACAACAACATCAAGAACGCCAGCGTCGACCGCTCCGATCTGTCCATCGTCGCCACCTTCGACAGCGCCGATTCGCGCGATACCGCCGCTTCGGAACTGCGCCGGCGCATGCCCGACATGGTGTTTACCAATGCCGCGGTCAATGGCGGCAAATTCCCGCTGACCGGCAAGCTCACCGACGCCGCTGTGGTCGAGGTCCAGTCGAATGCCCTCAAACAGAATATTCTCACCCTGCACAACCGTATCAATGAACTGGGTGTGGCCGAACCCGTTATTCAGCAACAAGGCGCCGACCGCATCGTGGTGCAATTGCCCGGCGTACAGGACATCGCCAAAGCCAAGGAAATTCTGGGCAAGACAGCCACACTGCAAATTCGCATGGTCGATGACTCGCCGGCCGCCATGGCGGCGCTTGCAGCGGGCACCGTGCCCTTCGGGCTGGAACGCTACACCGACCGCGACAAGCGTCCGATACTGCTGCGCCGCCAGGTGATTCTGACCGGGGAGAACCTGCAGAACGCCCAACCCGGACGCGACCAGCAAACCCAGCAGCCGTCAGTCAACCTGACGCTCGACGCCAAAGGCGCCCGCATCTTCCGCGACGTCACCCGCAACAATATCGGCAAGCGCATGGCGATTGTGCTGTTCGAAAACGGCAAGGGCGAAGTCGTGACGGCGCCGGTCATCCGCAGCGAAATCCCCGGCGGACAGGTCCAGATCAGCGGCAGCATGACGGCTGAAGAAGCAACCGACACGGCACTTCTGCTGCGCGCAGGCGCCCTGGCCGCGCCCATGAACATCATCGAAGAGCGCACCATCGGCCCCAGCCTGGGCGCCGACAATATCGCCAAGGGCTTCGATTCGACCCTGTACGGCTTTATGGCCATTGCCATATTCATCATCCTGTATTACCGCCTGTTCGGTCTGTTCTCCACCCTGGGCCTGTCCTTCAACGTGCTGCTCCTGCTGGCCGTGCTGTCCATGCTGCAGGCCACGTTGACTCTGCCCGGCATCGCGGCTATCGCCCTGACCCTGGGCATGGCCATCGACTCGAACGTGCTGATCAACGAACGGATACGTGAAGAACTGCGCCACGGCGCCTCGCCGCAACAGGCCATACACCTGGGGTTCGAGCGCGCCTGGGACACCATTTTCGACTCGAACCTGACCACGCTGATCGTCGGCCTGTCCCTGCTGGCGTTCGGCACAGGTCCGATACGCGGCTTTGCCGTGGTGCACTGCATAGGCATCCTGACCTCGATGTTCTCGTCGGTGGTGGGCGTGCGCGCGCTTGCCAACCTGTGCTATGGCCGTCGGCGCAAGCTCAAAAGCGTGTCTATCGGCCAGATCTGGAAGCCCAAGCAAGACTAAGCCCTGTGGCGGCCCGCCGTGCCGTGCCGCCACGCTCACGAATTAGGCAAGAAGAAACATGGAATTTTTCCGCATCCACCGCACCATACCGTTCATGCGCAATGCATTGGTGCTTAACCTGATCAGCCTGGTCACCTTTATCGCCGCTGTATTCTTCATCGCTACCCGAGGCTTTCATCTATCGATCGAATTCACCGGCGGCACGGTCATGGAGGTGCATTACGCACAGACCGCCCAGATCGAGAAGATCCGCCACGCGGTCGATACGCTGGGCTATACCGACTTCCAGGTGCAGAATTTCGGCACCTCGCACGACATCATGATCCGGCTGCCTCTGCATGCCGGGCAAACCTCGGCGGCCCAAAGCGAAGCGGTGCTCAAAACCCTGAAGGCTCAGCAACCCGACGTGGAACTGCGCCGCGTCGAATTCGTCGGCCCCCAGGTTGGGCAAGAGTTGGTGCATAACGGCCTGATGGCGCTGCTGTCGGTGGTGGTGGGCATCATGATCTACCTGGGCGTGCGCTTCGAATGGAAGTTCGCCGTCTCCGGGGTCATCGCCAATTTGCACGATGTGGTGATCATCCTGGGATTCTTTGCGTTTTTCCAATGGGAGTTTTCGCTCTCGGTGCTGGCCGGCGTGCTGGCCGTGCTGGGCTATTCGGTGAACGAGTCGGTCATTATCATGGACCGGATCCGCGAAAACTTCCGCAAGCAGCGCAAGACGTCGGTGCGCGAAACCATCGACAGCTCCATTACCCAGACCATTTCACGCACCATCATTACCCACGGATCGACGCAAATGATGGTGCTGTCGATGTTCTTCTTCGGCGGCCCCACCCTGCACTATTTTGCGCTGGCCCTGACCATCGGCATCTGGTTCGGTATTTATTCCTCCGTATTCGTGGCTGCCGCGCTGGCCATGTGGATGGGCGTCAAACGTGAAGACCTGCTCAAGACCGTCAAAAAGGACGACCCGAGCGCCGAAATCAGCTAAGATTTTTGGCAACCGTGTCAATTAATGTTTTTGGCAGCCACAAGGGCTGCCGCCACAAGTAAAATATTCAGCCCTATTTATCGCCCCCGGGATAAGACCCGTTACGGCCAGGATCATGCAAGAAACCCCACTCAACCCCGCCGGCGCGACCGCGACCGGCGCTCCCCGCAAGCTGTTTATCCGTACCTTCGGCTGCCAGATGAACGAGTACGACTCGCAGAAGATGGCCGACGTGCTGCGCGAGAATCAGGGCCTGGAGCTGACCCAGAACCCGGAAGAAGCCGACGTTATTCTTTTCAATACCTGTTCGGTGCGGGAAAAGGCACAGGAAAAAGTCTTTTCCGACCTCGGACGCGTCCAGCACCTCAAGCAAAACAAGCCGCATCTGATCATAGGCGTGGGCGGCTGCGTTGCCAGCCAGGAAGGCGGGGAAATCGTCAAACGCGCACCCTATGTGGATGTGGTGTTCGGCCCGCAAACCCTGCATCGCCTGCCCGAATTGATTGCGGCACGCCAGGCCTCGGGGCGTGCTCAAGTCGACATCAGCTTCCCTGAAATCGAAAAATTCGACGCGCTGCCCCCGGCGCGGGTCGAGGGCCCCAGCGCCTTTGTCTCGATCATGGAAGGCTGCAGCAAATATTGCAGCTTCTGTGTCGTGCCCTACACCCGCGGCGCCGAAATCTCGCGCCCCTTTGACGATGTGCTGGTCGAAATCGCCGACTTGGCCGACCAGGGCGTCAAAGAAGTCACCCTGCTGGGGCAAAACGTCAACGCCTATCGCGGCCCCACGGGCGAGACGGGCGAGATCGCCGATTTCGCCATGCTGCTCGATTACGTGCACGAAATTCCAGGTATCGAACGCATCCGCTACACCACCTCGCATCCCAAAGAGATGACCACCCGCCTGATCGAGGCGCACGGCCGGCTGTCCAAGCTCGTGCCCTTTTTGCACCTGCCGGTGCAGGCCGGCAGCGACCGCGTGCTGGCGGCCATGAAGCGCGGCTATACCACGCTGGAATTCAAATCGATCGTGCGCCGCCTGCGTGCCGCGCGCCCCGGCCTGTCGCTGTCGTCGGATTTCATCATCGGATTTCCCGGTGAAACCGAAAGCGATTTCGACCAGACCCTGAAACTTATCGAAGACGTGGGTTTCGACCAGTCGTTCTCCTTTGTCTATTCGCGCCGTCCCGGCACTCCGGCCGCCGACCTGCACGACGACACCAGCAAAGAACAAAAACTGGCGCGCCTGCACCGTCTTCAGGCCCTGATCAATGAGCAGGCTAGCGTCATCAGCCACGCCATGGTGGGCAGCACGCAGCGCGTGCTGGTCGAAGGCCCGTCGCGGCGCGATCCCAACGAACTGATGGGCCGCACCGAAAACAACCGCATCATCAATTTTGTCGGCCAGCCGCGCCTTGTCGGCCAGATGCTGGATGTACGCGTCGTGCAGGCTCTCACCAACACCTTGAAAGGCGCCATCGCCATCAGCGAGCCGCCGCTGCAGGGTGGCGCATGAGCCGCTCGCACCGTCATTCAATGCCCACCGTCGTGATGCTCGACGGCGACAATACACACCTGGCCAATCTGTGCGGGCCGCTTGATGAAAACCTGCATCAGATTGCCGCCGGCTGGAACGTCAAGCTCGCCCGGCGCGGCAATCGGGTTTCACTCGAAGGCGAGCAGGCCCAGGCCGCGGGCCGGGCGCTCGAGTGGTTTCACCACCGCGCCGTCCATGTAGCCCTATCGATCGACGATATACAACTGGGCCTGGTCGAACTGGGCGCCGGGCTGGCCCAGGCCAATAGCAAGCCTGTCGCGGCCGAACCCGAATTGCCCGCCGAACCCGATGAGCGCATTGTTTTACGTACGCGAAAAAGCGATTTGCGCCCACGCACGCCGCGCCAGCGCGATTACCTGAACCAGATTCTGCAACACGACATTACCTTCGGCCTGGGGCCGGCGGGCACCGGAAAAACGTGGCTGGCGGTCGCCTGCGCCATCGACGCGCTTGAACGCGAAACCGTGCAGCGCCTGGTCCTGACCCGGCCCGCCGTCGAGGCCGGGGAGCGCCTGGGCTTTTTGCCCGGCGATCTGGTGCAAAAGGTCGACCCCTACCTGCGCCCTCTTTACGACGCCCTGTACGATCTGATGGGAGTCGAACGCGTCAACCGCCTGTTCGAGAAGCAAACGATTGAAGTCGCGCCGCTGGCCTATATGCGCGGACGCACGCTCAACCATGCATTCGTGATTCTGGACGAGGCGCAAAACACCACTCCCGAACAAATGAAAATGTTCCTCACGCGCATCGGATTCGGCAGCAAGGCGGTCATCAATGGCGACCCCTCGCAGGTGGATCTGCCCCGCGGCCAGGCAAGCGGCCTGACCCACGCCGTCGATGTGCTCAACGCCGTGCAAGGCATCGCCGTTACACAGTTCACCAGCCGCGACGTGGTGCGCCATCCGCTGGTCGCGCGGATAGTCGAAGCCTACGAACAGGCAGGCGATCATGTCGCCTAAGCTGACCCTGGCCGTGCAATATGGCGCCACCGCGCCAGAACTGCCGCGCTGGCGGCTGCGCCGCTGGGTGCAGCAGGCGATCGATGCCGTTGCTCCGCAACTCGACCCGGCCATCCGCCTAATTGCCCTGACCTTGCGCCTGGTCGACGCCCGCGAGGGGCGGCGCCTGAATCAGGCCTTTCGCCAGCGCGACTACGCGACCAATGTGCTGACCTTCGAATACGGCACCGACCCCGAAGGCGCCGCCAGCGGCGATATCGTGCTGTGCGTTCCCGTTCTGCGGCGCGAAGCCCGGGAGCAGAAAAAAGGTCTGCTGCAGCATGGCGCCCATCTGACGGTGCACGGCGTGCTGCACGCGCTGGGATACGACCATATCGATCCCCTGCAGGCGCAGGCCATGGAATCGCTTGAAACCCGGATTCTCGCCCGCATGGGCATATCCGACCCTTACATATCACAAAGTTCATAAACGAAAACGCAATTTCGGTTATGCTGAAAGACCCCGTAACTCGTCCTGTGGACAATGCCAGACTCTCACCCCCCCGATGCCGAACCTCGACCGGCGAAAAACCCATCCAAATCACTATTCGCCAAGCTGGCCACGCTCATACGTCCTGAGCCTGAAGACCGGGAAGATATCAAAGCCGTCCTGGAAGCCGCTCACGACCGGCATGTGCTCGACGGCGAGTCCTATGCGATGATTTCAGGAGCGCTCGAAGTCGCCAACCAGACCGTGGCCGACATTATGGTGCCGCGCTCGAAAATGGATATGCTCGATATCGCCAAGCCGCTGTCCGAGCTTTTGCCGGAAATCATCGACACCGGCCATTCACGCTTCCCGATCTACGAGACCGAGCGCGACAATATCGTGGGCATCTTGCTGGCCAAGGATCTGTTGCTATCGATCACCAAGCCGTCGATCGACGTCAGGCCGCTGGTGCGCCCGGCCGTATTCATCCCCGAAACCAAACGGCTGAATGTGCTGTTGCACGACTTTCGCAGCAGCCGTAATCATCTGGCTATCGTGGTCGATGAGCACGGCGGTACATCCGGCCTGGTCACCATGGAGGACGTGCTCGAGCAAATCGTGGGCGAAATCGAAGACGAATTCGATGAGGACGCGGAAAAAACCATATTCCAGACGGGCACAAACAGTTGGCGCGTGATGGGCATTACCGAGGTTGAAGCGTTCAACCACACCTTCAACACCGACTTGCCGCACGACGATTACGACACGCTGGGAGGCTGGCTCGCCACCGAACTGGGGCGTATTCCCCGGCGCGGCGACAGTATCGTCTCTCAAGGCATGAACATAACGGTCGTGGGCGCCGATGCCAAGCGGGCCTTGTGGCTGCATGTCCAGCACAGCGGCACAGAAATGGCCCCCTCCGGCGAATAGGCTCTTGAAACACGCTCACTCTCCCTGGCTATACAGCGCAGGCCTGCTGGCTTTGGGTGCCATCCACGCGCTGGCGTTCGCGCCGGGACCCCTGCCGTCCTGGACGCTGCCTTTCGTCGATATTTTCACCCTGGCGGTTCTGGCCAAGGTGGTCTTTCAAAGTTCAAGCGTTCTGCGAGCGGCGGGCGCCGGCCTTTTGCTTGGCCTCGCCAATTTTTCGGTGGGGGTGTACTGGCTGTATATCAGCATGCATTCGTTCGGCGGGCTGGCGGCGCCGCTGGCCGCCGGCGCCGTGCTTATCCTGGCGTTTGTGCTGGCGCTATTCATCACGCTGGCCAGCGCCTTGGCCCGCTGGCTATCGGCACGGCACCTGGGTCTGCCCGCCAATTATCGCTGGCACCTTCTGATTGCCGCCGTCTGGGCCTCATGCTGGACTGCGACCGAGTGGCTGCGCGGCACCCTGTTCACCGGGTTTCCCTGGTTGAATATCGGCTACGCGCACGTCGAAGGCGTGCTGGCGGGCTGGGCGCCGGTCGTAGGCGTTTATGGATTGGCATGGCTGTCGGCCTTCGCCGCCGGCGCCGTTGCTCTACTGGCGGGCGCCAAAGACAACCAGAACGACGCCGCGGCGGCCATTACAGTAGGGGCCGCTATCGTGACGGGACTGGTCGGCATTTTGCTGGGCCACATTGGCTGGTCGCAGCCTCATGGCGAGCCCATGGTCATCCGCCTGGTGCAGGGCAATGTGCCGCAGACGGAAAAATTCGATCCGTCACGGATGTTGCAAGGCATCGAAAGCTATATGCGTCTGGCGGCACTGGCGCCCAAGGAACCCGATGGCGCTCCCAGCCTGATTGTGCTGCCCGAGACGGTCATGCCGGTGTTCCAGGACCGCATCGCCCCCCAGATCTGGGAGCAATGGCTGCATATCGCCAAAGAGCGCAATGCCACGATTCTGATGGGCATACCGTTGCATCGGAACCTGAACGGTCAGGATCAGTACACCAACAGCGCTATTGGTTTTAACGCCTCCACGTCGCTGTCTCAGCTGGGCGCTGCAACGCTGCCCATGGCTTACGACAAACATCATCTGGTGCCCTTCGGCGAATTCATCCCCTGGGGTTTCCGCTGGTTTGTCCACGCCATGCAAATTCCGTTGGGCGATTTCAACCGTGGAGCGCCGCGCCAGCGCCTGTTCCAAATAAACGGGCAGGCATTCAGCCCTGATATTTGCTATGAAGACGTGTTCGGCGAAGAGATCATCCGGTCTGTGCGGGACAGCGAGGTTTACGGGCCGGGCGCCAATATTCTGGTCAATGTGAGCAATCTGGCGTGGTTCGGAAACTCCTGGGCCTTGCGCCAACATTTGCAGATTTCGCGCATGCGCGCACTGGAGACGGCCCGCCCGATGATACGCGCGACCAACACGGGCATGACGGCGGCGATTGCCCCCGACGGCAGGGTGCGCGCCGCGCTGGATCCGTTGCACAAGGGGGTGCTCGACGTCGAGGTCCAGGGCGCCACGGGCCTGACTCCTTATGTGCGCTGGGGAAACTGGCCTGTTCTTGCCTGGACAGGGCTGTTCTTGCTGTGGGGATGGGCCCTGCGCAAGCGGGTCCCTGGTGGGCAACAGGGTGACGACACTCCGTAACGTCATCCTGCATCTCCGCCAACAATCATAACGCCACCCCTGTAGCGCCACCCCTTGTGGGTGGCATTCTTTTTTATATCATCCCATCTTGCCTACAAAACCTTCTAGCCCCGCATCGTGTGGTGGACTTGACGCAATCATCGCTTGTAGTGGCAGCCCTTGTGGCTGCCATGGCGTTTTTTTATAATTGCCGCCTTGGTTTTCAACGATTCTGGCAGCCACAAGGGCTGCCGCTACAAGCGGTGGATACGTTCTCGTAGCGGCACCCCTAGTGGGTGCCACCTCTACGCCAATTCCGCCACTGCCAAAAATTAGGAGTATCTGAACGGCCATTATTTGTTTAACATAGGCGCTGTTTCAGATCGTAACTCCGGACGCCGACACGTATGCAGGTCTCCTTCGCCACTGCCCTACGCAAACACACGTTATTTGCCGACTGCACACAAATTGAATTGGCTCGTCTGCTGGCAGGCACGGTTCAATGCGAATTTGCCGCCGGCGCAGAGATTTTTCAGGCGGGGGCTTCGGCAACTTATTACTATTACATTATGTCGGGCGAAGTCGCGCTTAATGCGGAAGACGATACCTGGCACCGATGCGCCGATGAAACTTTTGGCTCGGAAGCCTTTGCGGACAATGCCCGCTACCTGCGCACGGCGCGGGCCGCCACGCCGCTGGTTGCGCTGCGGATCACACGAACGGCGCTGCTGACGCTGGCCGCACACCACCCCACCATGCAGTCAACGGCGCTGGTCGATCTGGCCGCGCATATGGGTAAAGTGACGGTGCATGAACGTCCGCGCATCAAGATCGAGCGCACGGCTCAATTGCCCATGAAGCAGCGCATCGGTTGGGTTGCCACGCTGTTGCTGCCGCCGGTGACGTATCTGACCTCTACGCATAACGGGCTGCCGCAACACAGCGCCATCTATCTGGCTCTGCTCACGATGACGGCCGTCATGTGGCTGTTTGCCGTCGTTGATGAATTCGTCCCGCCGCTGATCGCCCTGGTGGCCATGCTGTTCATCAATCTGGTGCCGCCCCAGATCGCCTTGGCGGGGTTTTACTCGCCGGCCTTCCTGTTGCTGATGGGTGTGTATGCCATATCGGCCGTGCTGCTCAGTTCAGGCCTGGTCTACCGATTCATGCTGTGGCTGCTGCTCAAGGCCCCCGACCGGCCGTTCTGGCATCGCACTGCCCTGACTTTCTTCGGCATGCTGCTATCGATCATGGTGCCTTCGGACAGCGCCCGCCTGGCCCTGATGCTGCCGCTCTATCGTGAAATGGACAACAATATTGAAGCGCCGGCGCAAAGCCGCGAAGCCACCGCGCTGATGATCGCGACTTTTATGGGCGCCACGCTGTTTGCCCCTTTGCTGCTCACCAGCAAGTCGGCCCATCTGGCCGCCTACACCATGCTGCCCACTCAGGTGCAATTGCAATTCCAGGGCTCGCACTGGCTGGTCGCCGCGGCCGTCGTGGCCATCGGCCTGCTGGCCTGTCACATGCTCGCCATGCGTTTTTTATATTCGTCGGGCGGGGAAACGCAAGCCCTGCCACGCGACCGGATTGCCGTGCAACTGAAGCTGCTGGGGCCGATGGACAGCGGCGAATGGGTGGCCTTGTGCGCATTCCTGATATTTCTGCTGGGCGCCGCCTTCCCTCAACTGCACCTGTCGCTCACCGCCTGGCTGGCGGGCTTTATCCTGATCAGCCTGCTGGCGCTGGGCCTGTTCGACCGCAAGGCTTTCCTGCAAAATATTGATTGGCCCATGCTCTTTTTCATTTTGAGCCTCGACGGCCTGACTCGGGTCATCCAGTATTTGGGCCTGGGCTCTTTGCTGGTCGACGCCATAGGCAACAAGCTCGACTGGATCCACGGCCACCTGGGCTGGTTCATTTTGCTGACGCTGGCGATAACGGTCGTCACACGACTCGTCCTGCCTCTGACCGCAGGCATGCTGCTGGCCATGACCATGCTCTTGCCTATAGGCATCGAACAAGGCATACACCCATGGGTCGTCATGTTCCTGGTGTCGCTATTCAGCGATATCTGGTTTTTTCCGCACCAGATGTCCACCTATACCCAGGCAAAAAACAATGGCCTGCAAGCGCGCTGCAGCGAATCGATATTCATGCGCTACATATGGTGGCTGAACCCCTTGCGTGTGCTGCTGGCGTTTGCCTCGATCCCTTACTGGAACTGGCTGGGCCTGAATTAAGGCGCCGCCGATATCCCAATGAAACGCTATTGACGCCTTCCGATGAAATCACGACTGAAAATGCTGTTTGCGGGGCTGC
Organism: Paralcaligenes ureilyticus; assembly: GCF_004346225.1. Classification (GTDB taxonomy): domain Bacteria; phylum Pseudomonadota; class Gammaproteobacteria; order Burkholderiales; family Burkholderiaceae_B; genus Paralcaligenes; species Paralcaligenes ureilyticus. The sequence goes on from NZ_SMAJ01000001.1 coordinate 27,465, forward strand.
TGATCATCTTGCTCTTCGCGGCAATGGACACCTTCAACCACGAAAAGCCGCGCATACTGATATTGCACAGCTATACCGAAACGGGCAAGTGGGAACAGGCCGTCAACGAGGGCATCAACCGCGAACTGGCCAAGAATCGAACACCTATTTCGATTCTCTGGCACTACATGGCGTTTACCGACCAGGCCGGCAAGACGGACTGGGACGATGCCTCAAAGCAGGCCCGGCACGTCATCAAGACCTTCCGGCCCGACATTCTGGTGCCGATAGGCGAAGAAGCCCAGGAATACGTAGGCCGCCACTACGTGAACGACCCCCACATGCGCATCATCTACGCGACGAGCGAACATCCCTCCCACTTCAGGTACCCTGAGGCCGACAATGTCACCGGCATCAGAGAAATATTGCCGCTGGCCCAGATTACCGAAGTGCTGCACTACCTGCGCCAGCCGACGCTACGGATTCGGGTACTAGGCATGGACGACGCAACGGGTCAGTCCGAGCGCGAGCAAGTGAAAGATTTTTTATGGGCGCCCAACCACTTGGTCGATGTGCAACTGGTGTCTAATTTCGATGCATGGAAAGCCGCCGTACACGCGGCGAATCAAGATGCCGATGTGCTTATCGTATTAAGCTACAACGGCCTGCCTCTCTCGGCCACCGATACCCATCCGGTCGACAACAAACTGCTCGCGACCTGGACCGAGCATGAGTCCAAACCGCTGGTCATCGGGGTACGTGTGCCCTTTGCTGCGGGCGGCGGCGCACTGGCGGTGGTTCCTTCGGCCGAAGGCATAGGCGCCCAGATCGGCAAGCGCATTCTTACGCTGCTTGCGCTTCCGCCGGGCGGCGCCTTGCCGCGCGGCAACGACAGCCAGGATTTCCTGATTGCGCTGCGCCCGGAACGTCTGGCCGAACGCAAATTCTCTTTGCCCGCTATCTATATACAGGCCGCAAGAGCGTCGCATACGCTATTTGAATAGCCACGCGCCTCACGAAAACCACCGCAGAAACGCCGCTGCCGTCAAGGCGGTGCCGCCCAGCCCAGTCAGCACCTGCCATATCCGCCGGCGGACCGCATCCGGCCAATGAGCGGCGCGCAACAGATACAGCACAGCCAGAAAACAGCCGAGGCTTGCACAGACAACTTTAATCGCCAATGCCGTCGTGGCGATCCCGCTGATTTCCGGGAACCGGCCATAGTAGTAAAAACTAATTGCGCCCAGCCCTGCGCCGCTAACGATTTGGACCGCCCACGCCAGCGCCACCAGCCACGCCAGGCGGCGTTCCAGCACGGGTTGCCGTGGCGTCAGCCAAAGAGCCGCCGCCGCACCGCCCACCACGCAAGCCGCGCCAAAATTATGGGCCACTTGATCGAGGGCATAGGCAAGGTTTTGGGGATCCATACCCTATTCCACGGTAACTTTGACGCATTGTTCGACCCCGATGGGAACGTGCGCCTTGTTCACCACCTTGATGCAGATGTTGCGGGTTCCGGAAGCGAGGGTTTCAAGCGTATAGCTTCCCGCGAGCTGGCGCAATATTCCCACCTCTTTGCCATCCACATAGACATGGACATGGTCGCCATGGGGCCCGCGGCCCGCCTCATAAACCAGTTTGGTTTGCTCCATGGCGTCCAGTTTGGCGCCTTGGACCGGGGATATGATCTTGACATACGCTTTCTCCGAAGCCGCCGACGCAACGATCGGGGTGAACAGAATGGCAGCAAGAACACAGACAGATGAAGAACGTATAGGAAAACGCATGGTTTGGCTCCTTTTCTGATTCGGGACGAAACACGGTATATCGATGCTCTTTTCAAGAATACCTCATCGGGCCCAAACCGAACCGGGTACCTCGGCGCGAGCCTCTCAAAACTGTTTGCGGCGGGGCGACGGCGAAGTGCTAAGGGATGGTTGTAGCGATAGGGCATTTTCGGTTGACGTGTTTACGGAACTGAACGCGTTTCGTGTCGCTCTTTTTTTAGCCGTTTTGGGTGGGGGTCATTCTATTAAGACGCCACAGGGCGAGGGGTGGGTACCGTCCGGTCCGTCCAGCGGCTGCGCTGATGGAGTGCATAGAGGAATGTGTAGGGGCAGCGGCCAACGTGACAGGCTGCGGGCCAGTGAGTTCCGGCCCTGCCCCTGCCCCCATAGACGGCGTCTTCAAATACCCAAACATCCCGCGCCGCATACCGTTCGACCAAAAACGCTCTAGCTCGACGAAAATGCCGCGTAATTCAGAGCTTCTTGACAAATATATTTATATATACAAAAATATATTTAACCAATAAACGGGTTTCAACCTGAAAAACACCAATATCAGAGACAACAATGAGACACCTGACTCATGCACGCCCGACCTCCCTGTCGGCCCCAAGAAGCCCAAATCGCAGTGCCTCATGTCTGAAAAATTGAATACTCTCGCATGGTTGACTTGTAATGCCAATTCCTAAAAGCGATACGCAGTTCCATGCTGCGTATAAGGACATCAAGCAAAGAATCCTGGAGGGATTTTTTTCCTCCACCGATCGCCTGCGGGAAGTCGATGTTGCGACCCTTGTCGGCATGGGGCGCACGCCGGTGCGAGAAGCCCTGAAGCGCCTTGAAGACGAAAGACTGTTGACACACGAGCCGCGGCGCGGGCTGGTTGTCACCCAGATCGACCAGCAAGGCGTCACCGAGTTATACGCGATGCGAGAAGTCCTGGAAGGGACGGCGGCAGAGTTCGCCGCGCGTCACGCCACCGACGCCGAGATCGAAAACATGGAATTCATATTGGTGGAAAGCGGCGCGCCCGGCTCCGATCCCGTGACCTTGAATCTGGCGTTTCACCAGGCAATTTACGGCGCCGCCCACAACCAATACCTGCTGCGTTCGCTGCGCGCCTTGACGGACACCACATATCTACTCGGGCGAAGCACCTTACACACCACAGACAGGGCGAAGAGGGCATTGAGCGAACACAGGAAAATTGTCACCGCTATAAAAAACAGAGACGCCGAACAAGCCGGACGTGCGGCGAAACATCATATAAGACAAGCGTTCCTTGAGCGCTTGAAAATGCTTAGAGACAGCCCGACAGGTTGAAATCAAGCGTGCCGGGCCTGGACCGGCTTATGCACTGTTCAGAATTGAAAGACACAAAAAAGAGACTGCAATGAAATTGACAAACGAATTTGCCGTGCACGCAGGACGGCGCAATTTTTTACGGATAGGTGGCGCCGGACTGATCGTAGCGGCAACGGATATACGAACGGCTCATGCCCAAACGGACTATCCATCTCACTCCATGAGCGTTATTGTGCCTTACGCGGCCGGCGGCCAGGGCGATGTATTCGCTCGTATCCTTTCGGGCCCACTGGGCGCACAACTGAAGCAAACCGTCATTGTGGAAAATCGTCCGGGCGCATCTGGAATGCTCGGTACCCGAGCGGTGATTCGGGACAAGGGCGACGGCTACACGCTGCTAATGGGGCAAACCGGCGAGATAGCCATCAATCCCACAGCGAATAAAAATGCCGGCTACGATACATTGAAGGATTTGGCGCCCATCGTATTGGTGGGCGACGCTCCCCTGGTACTCATTGCGCCCAAAAACTCTCCCTACCATTCGATTGATGAACTTATCGCCCTGGCTCGCAGCAAGCCCGAGGCTGTTTCTTATGCGTCGTCCGGTACGGCCACACCGGGCCATCTTGCAGCGGCAGCGCTGGCTCTGGGCACACACTCGAAAATGATCCATGTTCCTTACAAGGGCGCTGGACAGGCCATGAGCGATGTGATCGGAGGCCAGGTGAACTGTTTCTTTTCCAGTGCGTCAGCCGCGATGGGCCACATCAAATCGGGGTCGGTCAAGGTGCTCGCCGTCGCTTCCTTGAAACGCCTCGGTTCCCTTCCCAATGTACCGACGGTTGCCGAAACCGTGTTACCCGGCTTCCATTACAGCCTGTGGGGCGGCTTTTTTGCGCCCAAGCACACGGCAGCGACCATCGTCAATCGATTGAATCAGGACATAAACAACATCTTGGCACGCCCGAATATCCGGCAGCAATTCGACGCCAACGACAGTACGGTGGCCGCCAACACACCCGCACAGTTCACAGAATTCGTGCAGGCCGAAATTGCCAAGTACAAGGCCCTTGTTGCCTCTCTCGGCATTGCCATCGGTTGAACCTTCATAACTTGCGCGAAACCTTCTCATGAAAATTGTAGTTCTCCCCGGCGATGGCATTGGGCCTGAAACAATGGCAGCGACCACGCAAATCCTGCGCACCATCTCCGATCTCTTTGGTCTGGGGCTCGACCTGGTTCACGACATGGCTGGCCACGACAGCCTTAAATTGCACGGCGCAACCGTCACGGAGGCTCTGCTCGAAAAAGTAAAGTCAGCGGACGGTCTGCTACTTGGCCCAATGGCTACATATGACTTCAAGGACGAGTCCAAAGGAGAAATCAATCCATCGAAATATTTCCGGAAAGAACTGGATTTATATGCCAATATCCGGCCGGCCAGAACCTACAAAGGTATGAAAGCCCGGCTGGGCGAGTTTGATCTGGTTGTCGTCCGTGAGAACACGGAGGGGTTCTACGCCGACCGCAATATCGAATCCGGCAGCAGCGAAATGTTGATCACCCCAGACGTGGTCGTGTCTCTGCGCCGCATTACAAGAAAGTGCTGCGAGCGCATTGCCCGATCCGCCTTTAATCTTGCAATGAGCCGAAACAGGCACGTCAGCATTGTGCACAAGGCCAATGTGCTCAAGATCGGCGACGGCATGTTCATCGATATTTGCCGCGACGTGGCCCGCGAGTTCCCGGAGGTAAAGGTCGACGACTTTATCGTCGATGCCATGATGGCCCATGTAGTTCGCGCTCCGCAACGTTTCGATGTCATCGTGACGACCAATATGTTCGGTGACATCCTGTCGGACTTGACCGCGGAATTGTCCGGCAGCCTGGGTTTGGGAGGGTCCTTGAATGCCGGCGACCGTTATGCCATGGGCCAGGCGGCCCATGGATCCGCTCCGGATATTGCCGGAAAAGACATTGCCAACCCATTCTCTGTCATCCTTTCGGCGGCCATGTTGCTGAACTGGCATGGACAAAAGAACAACAAAGCGGAGTTCCTGAGCGCCGGCAAAGCCATTTTCGACGGGGTGGCCCACGCGATTGAAGCAGGCGAAGCGACCAAAGACGTAGGCGGCAAGCTTGGCACAAAGGAAACCGGCGCGGCACTCGCCAGACGCTTGTCGAATTTATAAAAGGATAGGCGCATGAAGCTGCCGGCACAAGCCTGTGATTGCCATGTCCATTTGATTGGACCGATCGCCCAGTACCCCATGAACGAGGATAGGCATTACACGCCGGGGCCTGCCGGCCTGGACGCCTTGATAGGCCATATGCACCGGCTCTCGCTGGATCGCGTGGTATTGATTCAGCCCAGCGTCTATGCCACAGATAATCGATGCCTGCTGGGCGGCTTGCGGCGCCTACAAGGTAAAGCACGCGGGGTGGCGGTGCTGGCCGATGACATAAGCGACACAGATCTCGTCACGCTGTCAGAGTCGGGGGTCAGGGGGCTGCGGATCAACCTGGAGAGCGCCGACACACAAGACCCAGACGCAGTTCGCAACAGCCTCAAAAAATGGTCAAAGCGTTTGTCGCCGCTGAGTTGGCATATCCAGATATATGCATCCCTCAATGTGATTGATGCCTCTCTTGGGTACATGAACGACTTGGCCGTGCCCGTTGTGCTGGACCATTTTGCGATGGCTTCCATGACGCGCCCAATGGCTGACCCGAAGATCCAGCATTTGCTGCAGGCAGTACGCAACGGCAATGTGTACGTAAAACTATCGGCCTCCTACCGCGTTGCCGCGATGATCGAGAATCGCGCGCCCGCAGAGTTGGCTAGGGCCCTGCTGGACGCCAATCCGCAACGAATACTATGGGGCAGCGACTGGCCCCATACCAATCGCGAGCCCGGCAAAGCGGCCGGAGAGGTGAGCGCATACCGGCCGGTGAGCCCCGAGAGCCTGCGACAAGAATTATTTGCGTTCTTGCCCACGCCCGAATTACTCCATCAAGTGCTGGTCGAAAACCCCGCCAGGCTTTATGGCTTTTGAACCGGCATGTAGTGCCCAAACGCCTTGATATCTCTGGATATCCCGCGTACCCTGCAAGCTGCTGATTTGATTGCAATCGGAAGCTTCTGTGCCGTATCCCCAGCCCTCCCCTACGGCGCCGCCCTGGCTTAAAGCGGCGCCGCTCCTGTTTCTACTGTTATGGTCATCGGGCTTCGTATTCCTGAAGCTCGGGCTTCACTATGCCGATCCCCTTACCTTCCTTGCCCTGCGCTACGCTTGCGTTGTCGGTCTTTTGCTGATTCCATTTCTGTGGATCAGGCCCGCGCTTCCGGCAAACCGCCAGGCCTGGCTGCACCTGGCGATGGTGGGATTGCTGCTGCAAGCGGGCTATTTTTCCCTTACCTATCTAAGCCTGAAGAGCGGCATGTCAACAGGAGCCGTGGCGCTCATCACCTCCCAGCAACCCATCCTGATAGGCCTGCTCGCCCCCGCCATCGCACACGAGCGCGTCGATCGGATCCGTTGGGCGGGACTGGCTCTAGGGGTGGCGGGCGCGGGGCTAGTCATCGGCGCAACCTCGTCGCTCGATGCAACATCGCCGCTTGGCGTCCTTTTCGCCGTTCTGGCATTATTGGCCATAACCGGCGGCACACTATGGGAAAAGCGCTACGGCACGCCCACACATCCCGTGACCGCCAACCTGGTTCAATACACCGTCGGGCTGCTGGCCGTCGCGCCGCTGGCCTACATGCTCGAACCCATGCATGTGCAATGGGCGCCCGGCCTGCTTTGGTCCCTGGCCTATCTGGTCGTTGCCAATTCGATTATTGCGATCTCTCTGCTGTTGGCCATGATTCGCCACGGCGAAGCATCGCGAGTCTCGGCGCTATTCTTCCTGGTGCCTCCCGTCACGGCCGTCATCGCCTTTGTCCTGTTAAGCGAAACCATACCGTTGCTGGCCTGGCCGGGGATGCTATTAACCGCCGCCGGTATCTATCTGGTAATGCGCAAGCCGCGCCAAGAAGCGTGCAGCCAAACCGTGGGAGGGCTCTAATGTGAGGCAGGCCAACTTGCACGCAGCCCGGATTTCATGCATAATCTCGCTTCTTCGCTAGGCACACGGGTTTGGGGGTATAGCTCAGCTGGGAGAGCGCTTGCATGGCATGCAAGAGGTCAGCGGTTCGATCCCGCTTACCTCCACCACACTACCGAAGAAAACGCGTTCGATATGCTAGAATGCAGCGCTGTTTTCGTCCTGTCCCCATCGTCTAGAGGCCTAGGACATCACCCTTTCACGGTGAGTACAGGGGTTCGAATCCCCTTGGGGACGCCAAGTTTTTGCTCATGAAAGCCTGGCACGATTTGTATGTACCGCTGCGGAGCGGTAGTTCAGTTGGTTAGAATACCGGCCTGTCACGCCGGGGGTCGCGGGTTCGAGTCCCGTCCGCTCCGCCAAAGAATTCAGTAAAATCAAGCATCTACATTATGTAGGTGCTTTTTTTTCGTCTCGGCTTATATTCCAAACTCGGGATTTTTATTCCAAAGTTCCGCTTTTCTGGCTTCCTGTTTAGCTGGAAAGCCGCGCCAAGCCTAGCTTTCCGACAGAGGCCCTCCTGAACGAATACCGACACAGAATGCCGGTATTCATGCCCTTCTTCCCCGCTGATTTACGCACCCAGATGGGTGCGCATTACACTCTGCGCATTATGTAATGCGCAATGCGCATTGAGCAATACGTATCCCGGGAGCACAACGAGCGACGTTCAGACGCCCCACCCTGCTGCTCGGTGCCACAAGCCCTGAACCAATAACACGCCACAACTCAGGGAGGCATCTCGTGCACAGCAACCACCAAGCCAAGCCCTTACCTTCCCGCGTATACGAAAGGTACGGGGTAAGAGTCTATTCCACCGGTTACAAGCGTCCCGGTGGTTCATGGGCCTTTCGCCTAAGCTGCGACATTGCCGACCAACAAGAAATTGCCGCTCTCCGAGAAGAAGCAACTTATCGTACTACAGAAGACCAACAAGACTGCCTTCATAGTAAAACTTTCACTGCCGTTGCAAAGCAACGGCTCAACTGGCACACGAATCTGCCACAGCAGCTCCGCAGAAAAGCGGGCCGATAGTACATTGGCAGAAAATGAAAAAGAGGTAGCCCAAGCCCAGCTTAATCGAACCTTTGGCAAAAGAAGGATCACAGTCCTGACCAAAGTTGACGCATATGCCTATCTATGTGACTCCCAAAGCAAGGGACGCTCCGCGAAGGGCAACAAAGAAATCGCATTAGCTAGACTCATCCTTGAGCATGCAGTCACGCTTGCCATTTCGAACCTCCCTCGTTTTCAGTATTGATATGATACTAAATATGCAATTAGAGACTAATGTAGGTGTGGAGGCGGTAGATCTGTAGAAACGGCATCAGTAGGTTTCTTCGAAAAATTCGGATTCACGCTGCACAACACACATTTTTTGGGGCTGCGGGTGAAAGTGCCTATGGACGAAGGCATCTTTCGGTCAATTGCCGTCGTCTATTGGCATTGACCTTGCAGCAAGCAAATCCCTGGCATGTCGCCATTAGCAGGCTGCGAGTCGCTAGCCTTTGCAGCACAAATAGGTGAGGAAGGGCACGTGAAAACTACATGCACCCGTGGGGGATCAGCGAAAATACGATCCACCACACTCTTTTAGAAGGAAATATATATGGCTGGTCTTCCATACGTTACTGCCACTGGCAATATAGAGCGCGCACTATTGGCTATCAAGAATGCCGCGACGCCACCGACAGTCAGCCAGGATTTTGTTAAGACGATCCTGGGCATTCCTGGCGGCTCGGGATCCCAAATGACCTCGTTCTTGCGAAAGATTGGGTTCGTTGGTCAGGATGGCAAGCCAACGGTGATCTACACGCGATTTCGCAGCACCGATTCCGAGACATCCGGTGCTGCAGTGGCAGATGCGCTGAGGTTCGGCTATGCGCCGCTATACGCACGAAACGAGTACATGCACTCGCTGTCTGACGACAAGCTCAAGGGCTTAATCATCGAAGAAACGGGGGCAGGAGGCGACTCAAACGTGGCAAGTATGGTGTTGAACTGCATCAAGTCGCTCAAGAAGCATGCGATTTTTGCATCAAAGGGAGCAATAGTTGTTGAACTCGACCCAGGCAAAGATAAACTGTTGAAATCCGAGTCAGGAAACGGAAGCGGCGAAAGCGAAAATGGTCGTAGTGGCGAAAACAGCCAACTTCCACGAAGCACTGAAGGAGTCGGCTTGAATCTCGCATACACCATCAACCTAAACTTGCCGGCCACATCTGACATCGCTGTTTTCAATGCCATCTTTAAGAGCCTCAAAGAAAACCTTCTGAAATCGTCGAATGGATAAGATGGAGAACCACCTTCGTTCGTTTGGAATGTCTGGCTACCTTGTCACGGAGGAATTGCGGGCGCTTGAGAGACAGTTCAGCATTGAACTTGGACATGTGCCACCGACCGCCGTCGAGAGTCCTGTGGACTACTATCCTCAGTTCGAGCATGAGGTTCGCGCAGAAGCCGCTGAGATGGCGCGACACTTCGAGGTCTTCTATTGTCTTGAACGTTCAATTCGTGGTCTGATCACCGAAATCTTGAAAGACGCTGATGGTGCGACCTGGTGGGATAGCGGCAAAGTTCCTGCCAATATTGTGAGCAGCGTGAAGGATCGCCAGCAGCGGGAATTGGATAGTGGAATGACTCGGCGTTCTGATGCAGCCATTGATTACACAACGTTCGGAGAACTGTCGGTAATAATTAATGCCAATTGGGCGCTCTTTACTACCGTGTTCAACAGTCAAAAGGCGGTTGAAAAAGTAATGAATAGCCTGAATATGTTGCGTGGCCCTATTGCGCACTGTTGTCCAATCACCGAAGACGAAGTTCTGCGTCTGCGGCTGGCGGTTAAGGACTGGTTCCGCCTGCTAAGCTGATCGGTAATAATCCGATCCTTGCAAACTCTAATTTAGGCCGCCAAGCAGGTTGACTATCCAATCACCTCAAGAGCGAACCTCATCGGCTAAGTGGCAACCTGCCACCTCCGAAGATAGTTGTGAGATGGGTATCAGCCCTTGTGCCTCGGCCTAGGCGGCTGCTCGGTCTTGGTGAAGACTTCGATCTCATGCGCGTAAAGGCTTAGCATCCAGGGCGTTGACTGAGAGTGACGGGTGACGATCAGCCCGGCCCGGAACTCCAGCGCAAGGCGGTGTGGCTGAGCGGCCATGGAGTTATCAAAAACGTAGGCTCTGTCGGCGAGTATGACGGCTTGGCGAATGAGTTGCTGATTTCGCTCATAGCGCCCCCGGATCTTGTCCTCAGGGACTGGGTGCCCGCCCTGCGAAACGCGATGGGCGACGCGAAGCACCGACAGAGTTGGGCTCTGGACGTTAACGTGATAGACAACCACGCGGTAGCCCGTTGCCTGCGCCTGCTGCAGCAATTCGAGTTTAGAGGGGTGAGAGAAGGTCGACTCTGTAATGAAGCTCTGGTTTGCGGCCATGAGTGCTTCGCGCCGTGCGTCGGCCAGATGCTGCCCCATGCGGGTTTCCTCCATGGTCTGCGCAGCATGCCCGAAATATCGCATTGCAAGCTCGTCGGCGTTGATGAACTCTAGACTGCGGTAGCGGTCTTGCAACTCATTGCGGTAGAGGGTAGATTTCCCTGCCCCATTTGGGCCGGCGAGGACGATAAGGGCTGGCGGGCCAATTTCTGCGGCCAGGATCACTTGGTCGCCACCCGTCCTTCGTTGGGGTCTTCAAGAACTTCAACGCCGCCCCCGGGTAGTGTGCGAATCAAACGGCCCTGCTCGTCGTAGCCAACAGCACCGCCCGCATCGCGCAAGGCTTTCATGTCCTGGAGGGACCTTGCCGATGGGATAGCCAAGGCGTTGCCCAGGCTTTCCTCGAAGGCCATCAGTTCATTGTGAGAAAGCAGTCGGACATCGAGTTGGCCGTTGAGCGCAGCCCGCACCCGATCTATGTCGAATCCCGGAACGGACTCGACGGCTTGGCCCAGGCGAACCCAGTATTCGATCTGGCCGCTGATGGTGCGATTGAAGATATCGGCATCGCGCCGGGCCTGGGCGACGATGGTGTCCGACAGCCGAATAGAAGAGGTTGTGGTCATGATGCACTCCAAAAAATGGGTTACTTCAGTGTCTGTGGTTATATTACCACTTTATGCCACTCACGCCGACATACTCTCCTGGCTTAAACATCAGGCTGGCTATCAAACAAAAATGGAAACTCGGCTGCACTTCCTTGCTTTAGCTTAGCGAAGAGCTTGTGCGCATTTTGTGGTGTCCCCTCTTCGTGTGTAGCCAAGTCCAAATAGTAGTTTTGATCGTTGTGCACTCCGAAGACAATCCAATCACCAGTTAGCCCGTACATGGTTCGGTCTGAGTACCCTTCCATAATTAGCCGGTCAACCAATACCTTGGGCCAGATATCAGGATCGTCACCATAATCGCGTGCGACCTCCTCTATCAGAGCATCAAGATCCTTGTTCCCGTTCCCACCAAGATTCCAACGTATTCCAATATTTTTTACTATGTGACGCGCCGACGAAAAGTGCTTGTGCCAGAACGGTATAAGTGCCCCTCTATGGAATGGCTTCGCATCTTTGGTTTTGCTCAAAGGCCTGATGCCCTCCAGATGATCAAGCTCATCCAATATCGCCCAAACATCTAAGCCAGTATCAGCGGCACCAAGTAAACGGAACGCGAGCACAATACTGACCCGTCCAGCATACGGTTTCCCTCTAACTGCCTCAGTCTTTAACTTGGCCACCTGATCCGCACTCAAGCTTAGATTCCGAATCATCGCACCACCTCCTCCTTTTACAAACTGCCTCGAAAGTCCCAAACTGGACCGATGCATGCTAATCATTCGACCGCATATCCGAACTCTGCGGGTTAGCGCTGGACTGGCGCTTTGAGCACTCCAGGTACGGCAGATCAACGAACAAGGCATCTCCTGGAAGGCAGGGAAGATCAGGCGCAGTGATGTACCCATTGTTGGCCTGATACATTGGAGCGCCGAGCTTAAAGCTACTATCGATGAGGCTCTTTCCTTGCCAGGTCCAAACCCATCGCCGGAGTGCTTTGTGTTCGGCACCTGCACCGGGGAACGGTACACGAAAGGCGGCAGGAAAATAATGCTGCACAAGCTCATGATGAGATGAAAGCGCAAGCGCTTGCAGACGAAGAGAATGTGCCCTTCTAGCGCTTTTCCTTTCAAGACTGTCGCCTCAAGGTGATCACCGACAAGCTAGCCTCAGGCCATGATGATGTACTGGGTGCAACGCTTCACTCTTCAGAACGAATGATTCGAGAGGTGTATGACCGTATGCGGGTACGTGAAGCAATCCCCGCCAAGTAGCGGGAAAATTGATCTCCTAACTGTCGCTTTCGGCCAGGTCCAGACTGCCATCCGACACCGTCTACTGTCACCAGTTGCCCAAAGGGAATTTCGCGCCTACACTAGGTAAGTTACCAATAGAAACAAACACATGGATCGAGACGCAACTCCGGCCCTCTCGCCATACGTCTAACTGCTCGGCCATGTTCGAAGCACGAGCAACGGTTACGGAAAGGTACAACAGCGATAATGTTCCTGTCCTTCCTGACGCTTTCAATAATTTAAGCCTGATGCTCGGTTAGGCCATTCACACGAAGGGAACCCCAGGTGAGACAGGATTTCACAGCAGATTGGGCATTTGCAACTCATGGAGCAATCGAACAGCTCGTCCGAAATAATTTTCCGCAAGACCTCCGATCATGGCCATTGCTCCAAACCTTTGACTTTGAAGCGTACTCTTTACCGGAAAACTATATGGTTCTGATTCTGAAAGATAAGTTATCAGGAATCGTTACGGGTCCGGGTAACTGGACAGACTTTCCATATACAGACATTCCTACCTTGCCTCCCAGGGCCTCGGATATTGAATTATGGCAGTTCTATCTTAGGAAAAAGTTCGCGCTGCGGGAGGAGGATTTCCCATTTCTTATTCCAGTTAGAGACTGCGGAAAAAGCGATCCAAAACAGGACTTCAAATTATTCTCTGCTGAGGAACAGTTGTTTTGGCACAAGCAAATATCCTACGTCATTTCCCGCTACAAAGTACATCGAGAGAGCATGATGAAGCCAGCGCCAATACAACACACGAGCATTACGTACAATTTGACCGGCACAGGTGCTCGAATAAACGTTAATTCTACTGATCACTCAGTCAATAACATTAGCAATGAAATTTCTAATGTTTTTGCGCAGGTACGAGATGCCGTCGCACAGATACCCGACGATTCAGCAAAAGAAGAAATCCAGCAGATCGTTAACAAAATGGAGCATGCGCACGGTTCGAATGACTTCTTGCAGAAATATCAAGCGTTCGTGACTGCCGCTGCAGATCACATAACTATTCTCGGCCCAGTCATTCCCGCACTGTCAGCCCTTCTAGGGTAACCCATCGGCTTACAGAACAACGCCTCCCGCAAATTTCCTCGGAGCTAAGCCTAGCCTCCTTACTGAGCAACGGATCACTAAGGGGCGTTTCCGGCCTGACAGTATTTGTCATACTCAAGGCGGGATTTACACGCATTGCGCATCGCATCTGAACCCTCCCCTTCCTGGCATTGATCGATGTACCTGCAATACGAGCACGACATTGATACACTCCTTTGCATTGTTGATACCGGAACGGCATCACTAAATATAGATTAGATTACGCGATCATATGACACATCACCCGGACCTAGACCTATTAGCAGGAAAGCTATTCCAAGTTTTCTCTCGAACTGAATACGCGCTGAAGGCTGCGGGATACAACAAGGGTAACGGGCCTGCGCAGGCCAACTGGCGAGAATTCGCCTTAGCTGTCGAGGATCTTATAGCCTCACCCGCAACTAAAGAACTACAAGAGGCCATTGAATTTCTCTTCACCGAACCGCCTAAGAAACAAATGATTGTCAACGAGAGAATTCAATGGGTAGCCTCAGAACCAGAAACCAGCTCCCGAGCCGATTGTCTTCTTACTTACGTCCGTCGCGTACGCAATAATCTTTTTCATGGCGGAAAATTCAATGGACATTGGTTCGCACCGGTACGTAGCAAGGCGCTATTGCATCACAGCCTGACCATTCTCACTGCTTGCGTGGGATCTGTACCTAAGGTACGCGAAGCCTACTATGGATAGCAAAAAAGCAGTCGAGCTGGGCGGGAAAATTATGCAGCTTCAGGCCCTAATGATTGCGTATGCCACCGACGGGAGAACCCCCGATCAACCACGCTTATATCGGAATCAGTATGCGGAAGTGTCAATTGAACTTGAAGATACCAAGTACGCCAACCCAAACCCTCATAAATCTCTAGAAGTCTTTTACTCATTCTGCAAGTTGCAGGAAATGAAAACCTATGCAAGTCGCCGGGTTTACGTTGAAGAGTTATACACCGACGTATTGCTTGACCTTAAACGTATTCAACTGCATGCACCATCTTCGAAGAACTGGAGGAAAGCAAACGAAGCTCTATCAGACGAGCTGACACCAATTCGGGCTCAATGGCTGAAAGCGAAGAACTTCATCTACTCTGCAACGCCAGACTTTGAAAACTCGATAAAGGAGTCTATAAATGCCGTCGAGTCATGCTTGATGGTATTGCTTAAAGAGCCTAACGGAACACTAGGCAAACTCATCAAACAGGCAAGCCTTGATCCAGATATCGAGCGCCTCGTAAGTCAAGCATATGGGGCAACTAGCAATAAGGCTTTTGTTCGGCATGGCGGCACCGTGATATCTGACCTGACACAAGCTGAAGCTGAGTTCTTCCTAGAGTTTGCGGCAACGTCCATTGTCTACATCACACGAAAACTTAAACGTTAGTATCCCATCTTCGCCATTTCTTAGAATGGACGGAATCATTGTTGACGAAAGTAATCTGCCCTTTTACATTTGTGTCTGGGAGAGGTTGGGCACCAAAGTTATCCTAGAAACCTTTGGAATAAAACTCCGCAAAACCGCATGAAATCGACATGTTTTTGAGGATTTTGGGAATACAAAATCGCTGGAAAACCGCATAAACATTGACTTCGATAACAGGCCTGTCACGCCGGGGGTCGCGGGTTCGAGTCCCGGCCGCTCCGCCAAAACTCCCCTACACATCAGCTAGTTACGTGATTAAGACAGACGGATGGTATAGTCTGTCTGGCTCACCTGACTGCACTAAAACTGCACTAGCTTTACAGGCCGGTAATCCCTGCTAGCGCCCCGTTCCCGTATCCACTACTTCCCTCACTATGAGCAGCCGGGAGATTGCGGAGCTTACGGGGAAGCTGCATAAGAACATAATTGCTGAGCGAGCTTGGCCGTAACTGGGCTGACTTTTCAGCTCAGTACACGGACCCCACTGGCCGCAGCCTTCCATGCTTCAACCTACCCCGCCGTGAGGTAGAGATTCTCGTAACCGGCTACACGCGCATGGGAATTTCTTTCGTGTTTCCGTGCGGACATCTGTTTAAGCGGGTTCCGGCATATCTAGAACGGTAGCCGTTAGCCGCGCAGTTCGAGCGAGTTGTAGCCCAGCCAGCAGGCCCACGCCCTCACAGATTCTTAGCCCACTAATTAGGTATGGGACTGAAGACGAGCCTGAGCGAATCTGTTCTTTCGCCACCCGCCATCCCTTCTAACATCTTATTCCAACTGATCAAGCGCCTGCTGAACGAGCGTACGACTGCACCATTCGCGCCTACGCCCTGGCCCAGTGACGGCCGTTCAAGACGACAAAACTGAATTTTGATCCCCCTTTCGGTCAATGCTTGCCATCGCTTATCCGCCCAACAGTTTTGTAACCATTAAATTGAGGTTGCTCCGTGTGACTTCTCATGTCGTTTCATTACAATGTACAAATCTTACAAATGGGAGGGCAAACATGGAAGACAGCACTAACCACGCAAAGTTCTGCTTTGCGGATGGTCGAATTGAACTCGAAGGTTCCGAGGGTTTTGTGGCTGCACAGATTATCAAACTCGAATCGCTTTTATCAAAGCTAGTAGAACAACTTTGCAAAAGCGGTACGCCGCCTGATGGAGGCGTCGAGGGAGCAAGTGAGTCCCCAGCCTCGATCAATGGAAAGCACACAGGCTCAACCAGCTCCGTCTCCGACGGCAAATTCGTTTCGTATGCCAATGTCTTCGCGTTGGCCGACAATAAAACTCAGATCATCAAGGACGTGCCTGGTACGACTAAAGCGAAGAAGGCGGTTGACGTCGCGATGCTTCTGGCGTTTGGCAACGAACTGCGAGGGATCAAACCGACCAGTATGGATGAGATACGCGCTAACTGCACAACCCACGTCTGCCTTGACTCATCAAACTTCGCAGCGCACATGAAAAGCTCAGCCGCACGGCAGGTCTACACAATATCTGGTAAAGGTGTTTCGCAAACCATTACTCTTACCCAGCCTGGAAAAGTAAAAGCAAAAGAACTTGCTGATTTGCTCAATAAATGACAATCGACACTGCACTCAAGGCCAAATATCCGACAGATGTTTGCGACGCACTGCTCGAAGCATATAAGGAAATTGAGAGGAGCTTTTCGCTTCAAAAATGGAAGGTGACGGAGTTAGATGCGGGCCATTTTGTAGAGGCGTCTCGGCGCTTAATTGAACAAGAACTTTTTGGCACCCATGTGCCGATTGGAAAGAGTCTGCCAAATTTCAATGATGCAGAACTTAGGCGGTATGAGAACGCGACTGGCGATGAATCGCTGCGGATGTTGATTCCGCGAATTCTGAAGTCGATTTACAATGTTAGAAACAAGCGTGGTATTGGTCACCTCGGGACTATCTCAGCAAACGAGATGGATTCGACCCTAATCCTCTATAACGTTAAATGGGTCTTAGCGGAATTCGTCCGCCTAACCACCGGTGCGAATCCTAATGCAACTCAACACATGATCGACGCTATTGTGGAGCGGCGCGTCGGTGTTCTTTGGAAGCATGAAGGGATTACGCGAATTCTCGAAGAAAGGATGCAAGCTAAGGATCAGATTCTGGTCTTGTTGTTCGATTCGAGCCCTCTAGCCGAAGCGGATCTACAGAGGGTCATTGAATATAAGCACACCGCTAACTTTAGGAAGATTCTTAGGCGGCTTCACATATCGCGATATATTGATTGGACGTCGGGCGGACAGGCCTTCATCACGCCGAAGGGTGCGGCCGCCGCCGAAGCCGTGATCTTGAAATATCGGCCGGAGTAGATTTCGATTACTTTTCACAACTAAGCCGTCCAGCACAGTTCGCTGCGCACCAAGATTCTTCTTTCCACAGCACCATAGAGCTTTCGGTATTCTCGTCGGTAATGGTTAGCAATTCCAGCTTAACCGAGCTTCGCCAATAAATGGTTCACGTCCAGATGTGTGTACCTGTTTAGCATGACTAACGATTTATGCCCGGTTATGCGGGCTACTTCCAGCACATTAAGCCCTTTCTCGAATAGTCTGCTTGTGGCCTCACACCAATGACACCAGCAGGCGTTTCACGCACCCAGGCCGGAACACCGTGGATTCGTTCGTGGTGAGATTGGTTGCGGCGGCAGGAGTCGGACCTGCCACCTCCGGCTTATGAGACCGCCGCGCTACCATTGCGCTACGCCGCAATTGACCTGTATTCACACGACTGACGACTGGCTGCTACAGGCATTTAAGGCGCGCCCTCTGGAAGGTTCCTGCGGCGACCGATTACCACGTCCAGTTACGACCAATCGCCGTGTGTGAAAATCAATTCCACCAGGCGATCAACCCTGGTGGCCAGCAGGTATTACCCCGCTGGACTTCCACCGGACTAAAGCCGGAAAATGCGTCAAATATACAAAAACCCGCCGTTTTTAAGGGGCGGGTATAGGGTGGTGTGAAGGAGCGCTATTCGCACCGTTGGTTCCCAGCCAAGTAAAAGCCAGCAGTTGCAAACGGCCCAGGCCCGATCCTGTAACGATCCTGAAGAGTTGCAGCCACGCCGGGCTAGGCCGCGTAAAATGAACTGCCCGTCTCTACCGTGCCGGTCCGTTTGTCGCAAATGAACACTCGAATTCACTTTTGAGGTAAAAGGGGGCGCTATGGAAAAGACCTGGGTTTTAATAGCAAATGCTGCGCGTGCAAAATGCTTTGAGCGCCATGGACCCGATCATTCCCTTACCGAATTGATCGATTTTGTGCACCCACACGTCCCGCTTTCTGAGAAGGCCGGGAAAGGCGATCTGACCAGTGCTGCTGGCAAAGGGCATGGTCGTACTGCACATGCAGGCACGCAGTTTGAGCCGCACACAGAGGCGCACGCAAAAGAGCGGGCGATTTTTTCCCGCCAGATCGCTGATTACATGAATGATGGCGTGGCTAAGCAACGCTGCTCTTCATTAGTATTGATCGCTACCGGCCCAATGCTTGGCGAGCTCAGGTCTCGTTTGAGCGGTGTCTCGGAAAAGTTAGTGCGCACCAGCGTCGTAAGCGATCTGACCATTTACGTGGGGCCTGAATTGAAAAGGCGTGTTGATAGCGCCCTACAGTTGCCCGCTTAAACGACGCCAAAGAATGAACTGAGATTCAAGCCGCCTGCAACGCAATCCAGGCAGACGACATGTATACTTATTTATTCCGGCTCGAGACCCGCCGCTTGCACAACTTTTTTCCAGCGGATGGCTTCGTCGGCAACCAGTTTTCCGTATGCAGAGCCCGATTCCGGCATGATATCGGCGCCCTGGCCTTGCAACCGCTTGATCAAGGCCGGGTCTTTCATGGCAGCTGCCACCGCGACTTCCAATTTCTTCAAGACATCCGCGGGCGTTCCGGCGGGAGCATGCAGCCCGACCCAGCCAAATACCGTCGCTTTCGGGTAACCCAGTTCGGCCACCGTGGGCACCTCGGGCAGCACGGACACACGCTTGGGGCTGGTGACTGCAAGAGCGTGCAATTTTCCCGATACTACCTGCGGGAGAGCGGATGGCAACGACGGAGTGGCAATCTGTGCTTGGCCGGCGACGGCGGCCAGTATGGCCGGCGCTGCTCCCTTGTAAGGCACGTGAGTCCATTGCAAGCCCGTTTCCAGGCGTAACGCCTCACCGGCAAGATGCAGCGGCGAGCCTATGCCGCCCGAACTGAAATTGAGTTTGCCGGGTTCCTTTTTAGTCAGAGCGATCAGGTCGGACAATGAATTCACCTTCAACGCGGGCGTGACCACCAGGAGATGGGGCACCGTAACGAATAACGATACCGCCTCCAGATCCTTTAACGGATTTATCTGCATGTTCTTGTACAGGCTGGGTGCGGTTGCCAGGCTGGCATCGCTGACCAGCAGGGTGTACCCATCCGGCGCGGCACGGGCCACATACGTCATGGCAATCCGGCCTCCTGCGCCGGCCTTGTTCTCCACCACGATCGACCCCCCTAGCTCCTTGGACACGGCTTGCGCGATATTACGCGCCACCACATCGGTGGTTCCACCGGGAGGATAGGGTACTACCCATGTGATCGGCCTTTCCGGGTAAGCCGCAGCCTGGACTGCCGTCTCGGGCACGCATACTGCAAAAGCAAACAACGCCGCGCACGGCAGCCATTTTGCAAACTTGTTCATATCCTGTCTCCCAATATTATTTCGTTGCCGGCGGGCCGGCCCGATACTTCGTAAAGCAACTTGTAAATACCGAAGCCTTCTTCACTCCAGCCCAGCCCGGCAAGCGCCGCCGTCGATAAAAGTGCTGCGCGCAGCGGCAGAATCTCGGCCTCGCGCGTGGCTTCGATCAGCAACACATAATCAGCGGACCGGTCCTGCTGCCCAACCGCACGCACCGAATCCATGCGTGCCCGCACTTCAGGCGCTGCCTCCATCCAGTGAACACCCACGATACCGTGCCGGCGCAGCAGCGCAGGTACCTGTTCATCCATAGCCGCGACAAGCCCGGCCGGATTCGCGCTTGCAGCCTTCAGCCGCCAGCTGGCCACCACAGCACCCAGGCCCCTTCCCACGCTGGCCCTCACCCGGAAGGTGTTGCGTACGACATTGGAAAATCCGGCACGAATACGCTGCGACTGAGCGCTGATTTTCCCGACCAGGCTTAGATAGCCTTCGCTTGCCAAAGCGTCGGGTGTCGATGCCTCGAACAAGGAGAAATAGGCCGGCTCCCCTTCAACCGCCTGGTAACGCCGGGCTCGCAGATAGCCGCCGGTGTCGACCCGGTCAGGTAAATGCTCATCCACATACCACCCGTCCGTTTCGCGGTCGAGCTGGGCTGCAACATCCAACCAAAGCGCCAGTGCGCCAGACCCCATCAATGCACTCATTTCGTCTCCCTTCACGGCTTCCAGCCTGAACTCACTCGGCCTCGATGCCGGCCCCTTTTATAACGCCCGACCAACGATCGAAGTCGCTCCGTATAAGAGCGGCGAACGCCTGCGGTGTCATGCTCATCGTCTCGGCGCCGACCGCAGCCAATCTTTTCTTTATATCGGGATCCGCTACGGCCTGCACAAGCGCACGATGCAGGCGATCGACCACAGCGGCCGGAGTACCGGCCGGCGCCAGCACACCGTTCCATGTCGTCACGACCATGCCCGGCATACCGGCCTCTTTGGCTGTGGGTACATCAGGCAATGCCGGTGAGCGGCGCTCGCCGGTGACCGCCAGGGCTTGGAGTTTGCCGCCCCTGATCAGATTGATCGCCGACGGCAAGGTGGCGTACATCGCATCGACCTGGCCGCCGATCAGGCCGATCAACGCCGGGCCACCCCCCTTATAAGGAACATGCAGAATATTGATCTTGGCCAGCGACTTGAAGATTTCCGCCGTCAGATGATTCGTACTGCCGACACCGGATGAAGCAAAGGACAGGCTTTTTTTCCGGGCCTGCGCCAGGCTGGTGAGCTCGGCGAACGACTTGACGGGTGTCGCGGAGCCCACGACCAGCACATTGGGAAATTCCGCTACCGGCATGATCGGCGCGAACGATTTTACCGGGCTGTACGGCAAGGACTTATACAAAGTGGGACTCATCGCGATTTCATTCGTCGTACCAAACAGCAGCGTATAGCCGTCTGGCTGAGAGTTGGCAACAAATGCCGCGCCTATCGTCCCGGTAGCGCCCCCGCGGTTATCGACGATGACCGGCTGCCCCAGTTCCTTGCTGATTTTTTCAGCAATCGGACGAGCGATCAGATCGGCGACGCCCCCGGGAGGGAAAGGCACAACCAAATGGATAGGCCTGGTCGGATAGGCCGCCTGCGCCGAGCAAACCAGCGGAGCCAGGAGCAGCGCCCCTAGCAAGGCCGAGTTGCATAAACCGCGCCTGAAGAGAGTTTGAAACATGGATGCCTCCTATCGCAATATGCGTTTTACGTTTTATGTTCAATCAAAAGGAAATAGAATCGGCCGACTATGGCGCCGCCAGCAATTCGGTCAAGTCACGCAGGTCGGCACAGTCCTCCATGCTGTCGACTGCGTCATGCAGCGCCTGCGCGCGGCGTCGGGAAAGAACCGGCGCCGCGTAGCCGTAAAACTTGTCGGCCAACTCGCCGGCATCCAGGGGAAATCTGGGATGGCCGGGTGGATAAGGGCAGCGATGTCTACGCACCGTGCCATCGTGCATATGTATATCCACGGCTCCGCCGGCGGCCTGCGGCCACAAATCATTCAAGGCAGAGTCCTCTGTCAGTTCCGTCTTTGCGAGCAATTCGCGCACGGTTGCATCGGCCAGTTTTGACGGTGAGAATTGCGCCTCGCCGCACTCACCGTCCAGCAGCGCGATAACCGTGCAATAGTAAAAACTGTGCTGGGCGCTTTCGATGCTGCCGGGGTATCGGCGGCCAGGATGCGCCGAGGGTGTAGCCAGGGCGAAACCGGGCAGGTGCACGACTATTTTTTCGATATCGGCCGGCCGAGGAACAGCGGCGCGATGCAGTTCGATCGCCGCGCGTATCGGCGCCAATGCGGTAGCGACCGCCGGATACGGCTTGACACTGGTTTCCAGTAAATAATACCGGCCGCCTGAAACCGGTGCGGTCAGCGCCTTGAAGTCCACACAGCCGGCCACGCTGGCCGCCCAGCCGTTCGTGCCTTCCATCAAGGGCAGCGGCCCCGTCACGCCAACACCGGCCAACAACGCAGCCTCGACCCCGGCCTTGGCGACCCAAGCTTCGACTGTCGCCTTGATCATGGAAACCGCGCCGCTTTGCAACTGCGCGAGCGTGTTCTGATGGGTGCCCGCTATAGCCATGGCGTGCGCTGTGCGCAAAGGGTCGTCCCAGCTGAGTCGCGCAGCCAATGCGGCCGTGGAGAATTGCGCATTAGTGCCATGGTGCCAGCCGCGCTTCCATAGCGAGGGTTCTCCGGCAAAATTGCACAGGCGCATATGCACTTCGTACGCCGCCACCAGCGCAGCCAGAAGATCTTTGCCGCTGCATCGTTCGCGTTCACCCACCGCCAACGCCACCGCGAGGTTTCCGCTGGGATGCGCGGGATCCCGAGCGAAGTAATAATCGTTGCTGTCCAGATAGCGCAACAAACTGCCATTGACGAAAGTGGCCAACGCCGCCGACGTTTTTTCGCCCGTTCCAATCAGCGTGGATTGCGGCGAACCTCCACAATCGATTGCCACGCGGCGGACCGCGATCCCGAGATCGCTGTGCAAACCTCCGTAGGCGCAGCCGAGCGTATCCAGGATCAACGCCTTCGCAGCCTTTATCACGCCCGCGGGCAACTCGTCGTAGCGCACCGAATGCACCAGCCCAGCCAAGCTTCCCAGCACGGTGGCCGCACCGGACTCAGGTTTGGTGGGCGGGACATTCATGGTCGTCAAAATGCGAAACGGCTAGAACCGCCATCGACTGGAATGACTGTGCCGGTGACATAAGCGGCCAGGGGCGATGCCAGGAAAACCGCCAGTGCGGCAATTTCCTCGGGTTCGCCAAAACGGCCCGCGGGGATTTCAGCCTGCGCATATTCACGTTCACTTTCCGGCGTGGGGTAGCGCCGCAATATTTGTTCTGTACGGATGCGTCCAGGCTGCAGACAATTCATGGTAATGCCATCTGCGGCAACTTCCCGCGACAGGCCCTTGGACCACACGTGCACTGCCGCCTTGGCGGTGAACGCTGCGTTCAGCATGCGAGGCTCCGACGTACCGGTGAACGTGACCACCCTGCCCCATTTTTGTTGACGCATGGCAGGGATGATCGCGTGGGTCAGTTCCCGAATACGGAAGAAATTGAGCGTCATGCCTTCCATCCACTGTTCGCGAGCGGCATCGAATGGCACAGGGCGACTCGCGCCCGCTGCATTCATGAGAATATCCACATGGCCTAACAGCCGCTGGGCTTGCGCGGCCACCCGCTCGGGAGCGTCTTCGTCATAGAAATCCGCTTCCAGCGCGGTGATCTTGCCACGGCCCTGCGTGGCGACTTCAGCCGCGAGCTTTTCCACCAATCCTTTGCGCCGCGCCACTCCCACCACATTGGCGCCCGCCAGGGCCAGCATACGCGCCGTCGCCCGCCCTATACCCTGGCTGGCACCAGTGACCAACGCCGTGCGTCCTGCAAAGTCCAATTCCATATCAGATTCCCTTGTTGTAATGACGCGCCGGCACGTTTGTACCGCCCCGGCACCGCTACTGTATATTTTGCTATTTTTCTCATTCAATGAGACAATAGTTCATTCAATGATAATTATTGACGCGTCAGCCTGGTTTGTCAATGCTGGGAAATGACGGCTGCATGGCCAGCCCCTACAATTCGCGGGGCTTTACCCAAGAGAGCGCAGGCGGTGATGAAAGAAACAGGCAAGATCAGTTCAAGTGCGGCGAGCATGGCACCGCACGGCTTAGGAAGCGATGTGAAAGAAACCAGCACAGTCAAACGAATATTGTTATTGCTGCAGTGCCTGGTGGATTATCCGGAGGAAACCGCCCAAAGCCTGGCACAGCGCCTGAATTTGCCGCGCAGTTCAGTTCATAGGTTATTGGCTACGCTGTGCACTAATGAATTTGCGCGTCACGAGTCGACCGGGGGGTTCGGCCCAGGCCTGGAGCTGTACCGGATGGCGAGCAAACTCGGCACGCGGATGTCGTATCGCAAGCTTGCCGAGTCTTATCTGCAGGAACTCTCGGCACAGTTTCACGAGACCTCGATCCTGACGCTGCTGGAACGTCAGCAACTGAAAATGTTCCACGCCGCCAACGGTTCGCCAACCGATCCAATGCGCTATAACATCCGGCTCAACGCCCTGGAACCTCTGGTATGGGGAGCAACGGCACGAGTGCTGCTGGCGCACTTGAGTAACGAGGAAATCAACCGGGCCATAGCCAAAAAAGAACCTTCGCCCGTGCAGGGCCTGATCCCGGATGAAGCCGAGATAAATGAATCGCTACAGCGTATTCGTATAGACGGCTATGCCATTACCCACTCACACCGCACCCCCAATACAGTGGGTGTCGCGGCGCCGTTTTTCAACGGCGCGGGAGAAGTCGTCGGTAGCCTGGGCTTTCTGATCCCCGAGTTCCGCTGGACCGGAACCCACCCGGACAACGTCGTCCAGGCCTTGCTGCACGCCGCCGCCGCGCTATCGCGGCAATTAGGATACTCGCAGAAATAGGTACTGGGTCAACCCACATGGGATTTCCGGGCTAGGGCATTTCGGTTGACGTGTTTACGGAACTGAACGCGTTTTGTGTCGCTCTTTTTTGAGCCGTTCTGGGTGGAGGTCGTTCTATTAACACGCCGCAGGGCGAGGGGTGGGTCGAGGAAGTCTACGGGCAACGTGACAGAGGCAAGCTGCGGACAACACGACAGAGACAGGCTGCCGGCAAGTGAGTTCCTGGCATGCCGTAACGCGAGCCGTCTATGGGGGCCGGGGCGGGGCCGGCGTAAGGCGTGCGCCGGATGCTGACGAAGGGAAGGCGGGGGCTGTCGGCGGGCCATGTTTGAGTGGAGCCGCGACAGCGGCGTAGCGAGTTTGGCCCGACGCCCGCCTGGACGAGGCAGATCCGGATCAAGCACGCCGTGCCGGCCCCGCCCCGGCCTCCATAGACGGCGTCTTCAAATACCAAAACGGCCAAGCCAAATCCCATGCCGTATACCGCTTGACCAAAAATGCTCTAACGGAACACAACAGTCTTGCAACCGTTCAGAATAATTCTATGTTCGGCATGCCACTTGACCGCATGCGCCAAGGCAATGCATTCGGCGTCCCGCCCAATGTTGGCGAGTGTTTCGGGGTCGAAGGCATGGTCGACGCGGATGACCTCCTGTCCGATTATCGGTCCTTCGTCGAGTTCAGCCGTTACGTAGTGCGCGGTCGCGCCGATCACTTTTACGCCGCGCTCGTAGGCCTGATGATAGGGCCTGGCTCCCTTGAACCCGGGTAGGAACGAGTGATGAATATTGATCGCGCGCCCTACAAGCCTGGCGCAGAAATTGTCGGAGAGGATCTGCATATAACGCGCAAGCACCACAAAATCCGACTTCGTCGACTCGATCACATCGAGAACCCTGTCCTCCTGCTCGGCTTTCTTGCTCTGATCTACAGGAAAACAATGGAAGGGTATGTTGTACGAAGCAGCAAGCGGGTAAAAATCGGGGTGATTCGAGACAATGGCGCGGATATCGACGTGCAGCAATCCGGACCTGTGCCGGAACAATAAATCGTTCAGGCAATGTCCGAACTTCGACACCATGATCACAACACCCGGCCTGATTGCCGTGTCGTTCAAGCTCCACTGCATCGCAAAGGCATCCGCCAATTCCGTGAACTCGCCGGCGAGCCGTTCAAGGCTATGCGTACCGGAAAAACATACCCGAATGAAAAACCGGTTGTTGCTTACATCGCCGAACTGGGCGCTATCGAGAATATTACAACCGCGGTCGGCCAGGAATCCTGCGACGGCGTGAACGATGCCGGGGCGATCCAGGCACGATAAGAGCAAAACAAATTTTTTACACACGGCTTCCATAAACCCCTGTCCAAAATCAAGCCTTGAATTCTTCGATGGCATCGACAAGCCATTCCAGGATGCTGAGCGCAAAGCTGCGCGGCACCAATATGTGGAAGCTGCCTGGCGCGGTTTTGACGATCAGCACGTGCACGGCATGCAACCCTGTCGCAACGACACGTCCTGTCGCGAAAGCCACGTCGGAGAAATCGATGCCTATCCCCTTCTCGAGCACAACATGGGAATCGTCGCCGCAAAGCGCGATCGCAACGATTCGGCCAAAGGAAAGATCGGTCACCGCAGCCAGGCTGCCCAGTTCGCTTTTCAGTGCAAAGGCAAGCGCGGTGCCGGTACCGGGCGCCGTCGCGATTTGCCAGGTATCGGGTGCAATCGGCATCATCGAGACCGGCCCGGATATCGAAGCCAGCCCGGGCGCGCCAGGCGCCGCGACGCCGGCAATGCGCGCGATGCTCGGCGCAATGTCGGGCGATCCGGCATAGGCGGCAACCAGCACGCAATCGACCGGAAGCTCCGACAGCTCCATGCGATGCAAGCGAAGGGGAAGCTCTCCGGTAGCCGGCGATCCCGCCAGCGCGCTTCGGTATTGAAGAGAATGATCAGCCATGCAGTTTTTCCCCGGAAGGATCGTAGAACACCGGCTCGCCCACCACCACTTCACATGTGTAGTTGTGCAAGGGCGACCATGCGGTCAACTTCTGGCCTATAAGTGCGCGGCCGTTCTTGATGAACGCAATCCCGATATGCGTGTCCAGCGTTGGGCTATACGTAGACGACGAGATCCAGCCCAGCGATGCCGCCCCGGCCATGGGCTCCTTGACGATAGCCGAGCCGGCAATGATTTTTGCGCCCGGCGATGTTGACATCACACCAACGAGCTTCGGCCGTTCCGGCGATATCAGGCCTTCGCGACGCATCAGCGGCTTGCCGATAAAGGGTTCGGCCTTGCTCGCCAATTTGCCCAGGCCCAGGTCGTCGGCGGTCGTTCTTCCATCGATCTCCGGTCCCGCCACGTGGCCCTTCTCGATCCGCATGACCCCCATCGCTTCCGTGCCGTAGGGCGTGATTCCCAACGGCTTGCCCGCTTCGAGCAACCGCATCCAAAGCGCCATGCCGTATCCCGCCGGGATGTTCAATTCATATGCCATTTCGCCCGAGTAGCTCAGACGGAATACATTTAGTGGTATATGGGCCAGGCTTGTTTCCAGCACGCCCATGTGGGGCAGCGCCGCATCCGACACATCGACACCGGGAAGCAACGCCTCCAGGACAGTGCGGCTCTTGGGGCCGGCCAGCGCGATCTGCGCGTACTGATCCGTGAGCGATGTCACTCGCACGCGTAGTTTTTGATACGCCGTGGCAAGCAGGAATTCCAGATCGGACAATACTTTGCCCGCATGGGCCGTGGTGGTGGTCATGAAGAACCGGTCTTCCGCGAACCGCGATGTGGTGCCGTCATCCAGTACGATGCCGTCGTCGCGCAGCATCAATCCATAACGCGCGCGGCCAGGCTTCAGGGTGGAGAACCGGTTGCTGTATACCAGATCAAGGAATCTTGCCGCATCCGGCCCCTGGACGTCGATTTTCCCCAATGTGGAAACATCGACGATTCCAACCCCGCGGCGTACGGCAAGCGTTTCACGCCGCCATGCCTGCGCATAGGTTTCACCCGGGCCGACATAGGTCTTGGGCCGCAACCATTGTCCCGCCGATGCCATGACCGCGCCGTTGTCCAGGTGCCACTGGTGCATAGGGGAGAGCCGCGTGGCGGAAAAACCTTTACCTATCTGACGGCCCACGAACGCACCGAGCGTCACCGGCGTGTAGGGAGGCCGGAAGGTGGTGGTCCCGACGACCGGAATCGGCTCTTGCCGCGCAAGCGCCATGAGGGCGAGCCCATTGATGTTGCTGGTCTTTCCCTGATCCGTACCCATGCCCAGCGTCGTGTAACGCTTCAGATGCTCCACCGAGCGGAAATTTTCACGAGCGGCCAGCGCCACATCGTTCACCGTTACGTCGTCCTGGAGATCGACGAATTGCTTCGCCTTGGCGCCCAGGCGCTGCGGCGCAAGCCAAAAAGCCTCGATATCCAGGTCAGGCTCGTCGCCCTCCACGATCACGTCCGGCGTTTGCTGCTTCAGTCCCAGATCCGCGCACGCCGACACCGCCGCGGCGGCACCGTCCTTCAACACCTCACGCAGTTGAAATACGCCGCGCGCGGCGCCGGCGGAAATGGCCGCCTGCTTGCCTGGCCCAGGGATGAAGGTGGCAATGCGTTCATCGTAGACGGCCTTGCCGCCCGATTGCGAATGCAGGTGCAGCGAAGGAGCCCAACCCCCGGCCGTGCCGATGACATCGCATGCGATGCTTGTCCCGCGGCCACTGTCGCGCAAAGCGATTTCGGCACCCTTGACGCAGCCGCTGCCCAGCGCCCGCAACACAATGGATCCCAGGTGCACGGGGATACCCAAGGATCGGGCTTGTTCCATGATCGCCGCCGGAATCGCACGCCGCACGTCGACAATAGCTGCAACGTCGATGCCGAGCCTGGCAAGATCGAATGCAGCCGAGTAGGCACTGTTATTGTTGACGAACAGCACAATGCGCCGGCCGGCCGCCACGCCATAACGGTTGGCATAGGTGCGAATGGCGGATGCCAGCATGACGCCCGGCAAATCGTTGTTTCCAAAAACCAGCGGGCGTTCAATCGCACCGGTGGCAAGCACGACGCGTTTAGCGCGGATATGCCATAGCCGCTGGCGGGGCACGTGCGGCCCGGGTACCGCAACATGATCGGCCACGCGTTCGATCAGGGACACCATATTATGGTCGTAATAGCCGAAAGCCGTGGTGCGAGGCAAAACAGTGACGCGGCTATTGGTGGATAAGCCGGCAGCCATGTCGTGCGCCCACTGCGCAGCGGGGATCTTGTCGATACGCGTGCCCTGGCCCAACAGCGAACCGCCCAGGCTTGCATTTTCATCGACGAGAAAAACCTTTGCCCCCGCTCGCATCGCCACGCCGGCTGCGGCCAGGCCGGCTGCGCCCGCGCCGACGACAAGGACGTCGCAGCAGGCAAACCGTTTCTCGTAACGATCCGGATCGTCTTGCCTTGTCGCCACGCCCATGCCCGCCGCATTGCGAATCACGCGTTCGTAGCTTGGCCATAGCCGTGCGGGCCACATAAAGGTTTTGTAATAAAACCCGGCCGGAAACAAGGGCGACAGCAGGTTGTTGACGGCCATCAGGTCGAACTTCAACGATGGCCAGCGATTCTGGCTTTCCGCCACGAGCCCTTCATACAGTTCAATAGCCGTGGCGCGAGTATTGGGCTCGGCTCGCGCGCCGCTGCGCAAGCGCACCAGTGCATTGGGCTCTTCGACGCCGGCGGCGACGATACCGCGCGGACGGTGATACTTGAAACTGCGGCCTATGAGTTTTACTCCATTGGCCATTAATGCGGATGCCAGCGTATCTCCCGGATGGCCTTCGTAGCGCACGCCATCGAACAAAAACGAAATGGCCTTCGAGCGATCGACCAGGCCGCCCTGCTCCAGGCGAAAGGCTTGCTTCATTGCGACTCCCGTTGGGCAAGGGCGTGTGCCAGCGAGACGCCGGCAATATCATGGGTGAGCGTATCGCGCTCGACCTTTATCCAACTGCGGCAGCCCAAGGCATGTTGCCAATATTCCGTATGTGGCCCCTTGGGATTGTCGCGCAGATAAACATAGGCAAACCACTCGGACTCGGGCGCGTCGTCGGCCGGGCGCAATACGGTTGCATCCGAGCCATAGTTGAATTCGGTGTGATTGCGCGGCCCGCAAAACGGGCAATTGATGAGAAGCATTGCAAAGGCCTTACTGTGCGCTGGGGATTGGGCCGCTGCCCTTTTCGTCGATAGTGAAGCCGCGCTCGAACCGATCCATGTTGAAGCCTCGATTGAGTTCGTGCGGCTCGTCGTGAGCAATCGTGTGGGCGAACACCCATCCGGACGCCGGTGTTGCCTTGAAGCCGCCGTAACACCAGCCGCCGTCGATATAAAAATTCTGCAATGGCGTTTTGCTGATGATCGGACTGCCGTCCATCGTCATATCCATGATGCCCCCCCAATGCCGCATCATTCGCAGACGGCTGATGAAGGGAAACATTTGCATTGCGCAAGCTGTCGCATGCTCGAGAATCGACAGATTCCCCTTTTGGGCATAGCTGTTATAGAAATCCAGATCGCCGCCCATGACCAGCTCGCCTTTGTCGGATTGGCTCATGTAGAAATGACCGGCACCGTAGGTCACGACCGTATGGATGATCGGTTTGACCGGCTCGCTGACGAACGCTTGCAGTAAATGGCTTTCGATCGGCAGGGTGAAGCCGGCCATCCTGGCCAATTGACTGGTATGGCCGGCTACGGCGATGCCCACCTGGCGGGCTCCGATAAAACCCTGATTCGTCTCTATTCCCCTGACCCTGCCGCCTTCCTGCTTGATCGCAATACATTCGCAGTTTTGCAGGATATCGACGCCGAGCGCATTGGCCGCTCGCGCATAACCCCACGCTACCGCATCATGACGGGCAACGCCGCCGCGCTTTTGCAATAGGCCGCCGATCACGGGATAGCGGGGCCGCTCGCTGCTGTCGAGCAGAGGGACCATTTCTTCGACTTGCTTGCGATCGAGCCATTCCGCATCGATGCCATTAATGCGCATTGCGTTGCCGCGACGAATATAGGCGTCTTGCTGCGCATCGGTGTGCGCAAGATTGAGAACGCCGCGCTGGCTGAACATCACGTTGTAATTGAGCTCCTGGCTCATCGTCTCCCACAGCTTGAGCGACCAGTCATAGAACCGCGCGTTGGTGTCGAGCAGGTAGTTGGAACGAATCAGTGTCGTATTGCGGCCCGTGTTGCCGCCCCCGATCCAACCTTTTTCCACTACCGCGATATTTTTGACGCCATGAAGCTTGGCAAGATAATAGGCCGTCGCAAGGCCATGCCCTCCCCCCCCAACGATGATGACATCGTAATGTTTCTTCGGTACGGGTGAATCCCACGCCGGCATCCAGCCCCGGTGGTGGCTGAAAGCATTACGTGCGAGGGAGAAAAATGAATACTTCATGAGTATTGGCGGTCAAGAAAAGGTTTATTGCTGGAACAGTTCCAGTAAGCCTGACGACCAGGGGCTTGGGCAAGCACCATCAAAGAAAGACGAGGGGTGAATAAGATTTATTAATACCCGGGCAGAGGGGAAGCACTTAATAAGAATTACTAATGCTTATAGGCAATCTTCCGTTATAAGGCGGCAAGAAATCATGGACTTCGACGAAACTGCGCCATGACACGCATCAACTCCACCAAGACTTGCAACGAGACAGACGCTCATGAAAAATTTCCCGGTTGTATTTGGTATTGATCTGGACGCCGAGTCAAGCTGGCTTGGGAAGTCCCCCGAAAACGCCGGCAAGCCGGTGCTTCTTTCGCATGGTACATACGAAATCCGGGAAGGCCTGAAATCCCTCCTGGATGTGCTCGATCGGCACGACGTGCGCTCGACATTCTTCATTCCCGGGCTGATCGCACACCGTCATCCCGAGGCCGTCACGGAAATTTTCCGGCGCGGCCACGAGGTCGCAAGCCATGGCTACAACCATTTGTCGCCGCCGCTTCTCGATGCCGGTCAGGAAAGAAAAGAGTTGGCCTCCGGCATCGAGACCCTGGAGAAAATAACAGGCCGCCGTCCGGTGACATGGCAAGCCCCCTCGTGGGAAATCACCGCTCGCACCATCGATTATCTGATCGACGAAGGGGTTTCGGTTTCCAGCAATTTTCACGACAGCACCCGGCCCTACCGCCATGTTCGCAACGGCGTGCCGCTTCCTCTGGTTGAACTACCGGTCGAGTGGCACTTGGCCGATGCCCCTTTCTTCTTGTACGGCGGGATGCCGGGCCGGCAAATCTGGCCGCCCCTGACTGTGGAGGAAATGTGGAAAGAAGATTTTCGCGGCCTCTACGAGCGGGAGGGGTCGTATTTTCGCTTGGCGCTGCATGTTCAGCTCATTGCTCACCCAGGACGGCTTCGCATGCTTGAACGTTTCATCCAATTTATAAAGGAACATCCAAATGCGTACTTTACCCGTTGTGATGAGCTTGCTGCCACGATTGCCTAGCAATCGGGCCATATGGGCTTTCCTGTTTGCCTTATCCCTTTTCTCGGGGCCCGGAGCCGCCACCGCGGCGGGCTATCCCGAAAAGCCGGTTTCCATCATCGTGCCGTTTGCCGTGGGAACCGCAACCGATAGCATTGTCCGCCTGCTCGCCAAAGGTTTGCACGCCAAACTCGGCGTTCCGTTCATTGTCGAGAATCGCCCTGGCGCGAGCGGCATTATCGGAACCGATCGCGGCGCGAGATCGAAGCCGGAT
This sequence comes from Paralcaligenes ureilyticus, assembly GCF_004346225.1. Taxonomy (GTDB): domain Bacteria; phylum Pseudomonadota; class Gammaproteobacteria; order Burkholderiales; family Burkholderiaceae_B; genus Paralcaligenes; species Paralcaligenes ureilyticus. Next base: position 59,973 of record NZ_SMAJ01000001.1, read on the forward strand.
GGCTACACGCTGCTGGCCGCCTCGGGCACCACGATGTCGCAAAACCCTTGGTTCTTCAAGAAAATCCCCTACAACCCAGCCACTGACCTCAGGCCCATCGCACGTATTGGCGGGTTTCCGCTAGCCGTTGTGGTGCGCCAGGAAGCGCCATGGAAAACCATGGCCGGGTTCCTGGATGCGGCTCGCACGACCACGAAATCGTTCTCCTACGGAACCGCCTACGGCATGCAAACCGTGTGCGGGGAGCTTTTGAAAAAAAATGCCAAGCTCGACTTGATTTCAGTACCATACAAAGGCACTCCGCAGGCGATTACCGACCTCCTCGGCGGGCAAATCGATTTCATGTGCGCCGAATTCGCGACCAGTCTGAATGCCATCAGGGGCCATCAATTGCGCGCATTGGCCATCTTGACCGACAAACGATCGCGCTACCTCCCCGATGTGCCCACCATGAAGGAACTGGGCTTGAATTTCGTCCCCGAAATGCACTCCTGGATTGGCTTGCTTGCCCCCAGCGGTACCCCCACGCAAAATATCGAAACCATCAGCCGGGCAGTCCTGGAAGTTGCGGCGGCCCCCGAATTTTCAAGCGCGCTCGATTCGATCGGATTTGAGCTCGCCACACTCAACGCATCGGATTTCGGTAAATTCCTGAAAAAAGATCGTGCCATATGGGGTGAACAAATCAAACAAGCCGGCATCGCACCTCAATAAACAGCCGTATCGGACTGCCCGGAGCCTACGCCCACACTACCGTATCGCGTATTATGCAAGGTCGCCAAACCGAAAAGGATTTCCGGCATGCGCAATCGCTTCACAATCGAACTCAGTTCCATGAGGGTGTTCCTGGCGGTCAGCGAAATGGGCAGTATGACGACAGCGGCCAGGAAGCTGGGGATGACGCAGTCCGCCGTCTCGCAGGCTATCCGCCAGATGGAGGAAGGCCTGGGCGTGATATTGATCGATCGGGAGTTCCGCCCGCTGCAACTCACCTCGTCGGGCACGATACTGCGCCAGCATGCGCACCGGATACTGGCCGACACAGATCACCTGACATCTGCGCTTCAAGCCGGCGGCACGGTACCCGGACTGCGCATGGGCATGCTCGATTCCTTTGCGGCAACAGTCGGACCCTCGCTCATCCGCACCGTTAGCGAGTACGCACGCGATGTTTTCGTTTATCAGGGCTTTTCACCCGAACATCTACGCGGATTCCGCGCGCGTGAACTGGATATCGTCATATCCGGCGAACTGCTCAACTGCAAAGCTGAAGAACTCAGCCTTTTGCTTCTTCGCGAGCCCTTTGTTCTGGTTCTTCCGAAAGAGCATTCGGAATATGCACAGCATTCAAACCTGAAGCAAATCGCGCGCAACCTGCCGCTGGTTCGATACAGCGCACGCTCCACGGCGGGGCTCCTGACCGACCGCTACCTGGAAAAATTGGGCCTGATCAATCAGCGCCGCCTGGAAGTTGAAACGGCCGAAGTCCTGTGCAGCCTGGTCGCAGCGGGCGTTGGCTGGGCAATCACCACCCCGTTGCACTTGCTCCAGGGCAGACCACAGTTTGAAGGGATTTCGGTGCAGCCCTTGCCCGAGGAAGGAATCAGCCGCGATCTCTCGCTTTTGGTGCGCCGGGACGAGTTTGAGACCATGGGGCGTGCGCTTACAAAACGAACGCACGAGATCCTTCGGGCCGAATGCCTGCCGCCGCTCTTCGCCCTCATGCCATGGCTGAAAGGAGTCATGAAGGCTGGAGACGACATCGGGGACTGACCGCCATCGTCTTTACTCGGGCTTCAGGCCGATGGCCGCCGCGAGCTCACGATATTTGCCGATCTCGGCTTTCATGAATCGGAGCAGCTCATCCGGGCTTCCCCCAATGGGCAAAATATACAGATTACCGAAGGCTTTCTGCAACTGCGTCGACTTCAGCGCCGCAACCGTTGCCGCATGCAAACGCGCGACGACCTCGTGCGGTGTACCGTGCGGCGCCAGCAGGCCCACCCAATTGCTGTCGACGAAGCCCGGCAGGCCTGCCTGCGCCATCGTCGGCACCGTCGGCATGGTCGCCAAACGGTCTGGCGAGAGCACCGATATGGCTTTCAGCTTGCCGGACTTTATCAGGTCGACCATGGGCTGGGGCGAACTGAAAGAATACTGGATCTGACCGGCGATCAAATCCGAAATCATCGGCCCGCTACCTTTATAAGGCACATGCACCGTATTGATGTCTGCGGCCAGATTGAACCGCAGGCCGATCAGATGGGGTTGCGAATACTGGCCGCCCGATCCGTAGTTGATCTTCCCCGGATGCGCCTTCGCATAGGCGATCAGCTCGGTCAGCGTATTCGGGGGAAAGGATGACGACGCCACCAGCATGTTCGGTAGCCAGCCCACTTGCGAAATCGGCTCCAGATCCTTGAGAGGATCATAGGTCATCACCGCAGACGTCACCGGCGCAATCGTCAACTCGGCAGAGGTTCCGAACAACAAGGTATATCCATCGGGCGTCGATCGGGCGACCAGATTCGTGCCGATTCTGCCGGTCGCTCCAGGCCGATTTTCGACCACCACGGCCTGACCCAGTTGCTGCGACAGCTGCGTTGCGAATATCCGCGCCGCAACATCTGTGCCGCCGCCAGGGGCATAACCGACGATGAGCCTGACAGGTTTGGATGGCCACGTTGCCTGCGCCATGCCTGTTGCGGGGGCAGCCAGCATGCATAGGGTTCCAAGTACGGTTAACCAGCGTTGCAGGGACATAGACATCTCCGTTGATTATCCATTGACAGAAGTAAAATGACGCAGCCAGTTGCCGCCAAGCACCGCCGCGGTCTGTTCGCGGGTATAGCCGCGGTCGAACATGCCCTGGGTGAAGTTGGCCAGTTCAAGAATCGTGCTCAGGCCGCGCGGGTAGTCCTGGGTCAGGAACTCGTCGACGCTGCCAAAAATATCCGGACGCCGCGTTCGCCATAGGACGGACGCCGGCATCAGCTTCTTCGCGGCCTTGTAGCCTTCGGTGAAGTCCAGTCCCAGGCCGACGTTCTCGACGCCGACGGTTCGGATCCAGTGCTCACCGTGGTCCAGCATGTCGTTGAGCGTCGGATCGGCGGCTCTGACGCTGCGCGGCAGGCCACACACGCCCATGACACCGCCCTTTTGCCCGATCGCCCGCGCCGTTTCGTCGCGGGTGTTGCGGTCATTGGCGTTCACGGTGTAGGCGTTGGAATGCGTGCACACCGGATGCCTGGCCCGCACGACGCCTTCGGCTCGGGCGCGATGTCCCGCATGCGACAGATCCAGGATGAGGTCCAGCTCATTGACCGCGTCGATCAGTTCTTCGCCGGCAAAGGTCAGCCCCGCGTCGCGCCGTTCGCCGCAACCGTCGGCAAATAAGGTAGCCCCCGTATAGGCCAGGCCGAAATAGCGCATGCCCATGCGAGCCATCGTGCGCAGCCGGTGAAAATCCAGATCGACCATGGCCGATCCTTGCGTGCCGACGATGACCGCCAGCCGGCCTTGCTTACGCGCCGACTCGATCTGTGCGCCGTTTGTCGCCAGCGCAAGATGCGAACTTTTGGCGATCTTTTCCAGGCCGACATCGAAATTGCGCAACGCATCGCCCCAGTTCTGGTCAGTGCCGAACGTGACGTTCACTGCATTCACGCCCGCCTGCAAGCAGCGTTCGGCCCAAGGCTCGTCCAGGACATAGAAGAGCGACAGACAATCGAAAACAAATGTTTCCTGCGTAAAGCGCTTCGCTTCGCTACTGGCCTGTGGAATGGCTGAAGATCCTTGCATGACGGGTATTCCTTGAAATGGATGTCGGATGGCAGTCAATACGGCGTCGCAGTATGCCGCCCTTATTCGGGCTTGATGCCCAATTGGGCTGCAAGCTGCCGATACCGGTCGGTTTCGGATTGCAGGAAGCGGCCGAATTCTTCCGGCGTGCTGGCGATTGGCTGGATATATAGTTCCTTGAGCGTCTTGCGGACTTCCGGCGCGGCCAATGCAGATTGCAATACCGCATGCAAACGGGTAACAATCGCCGCAGGCGTATGGGCAGGCGCGAGCAGCCCGAACCACGTGCCGTTATCGAAACCGGGAAATCCCTGTTCGTCCATCGTCGCAACGTCAGGCAGTGCCGGCAGACGATGCGGCGCCGCGATGGCCAGCGCCTTGAGCTTTCCAGCCTGCACATAGGCCAGAGAGGCTCCCGGAGAACTAAAGGCATACTGCAGCAACCCGCTGGTCAGATCGATCAGCATGGGGCCACCCCCCTTATAGGGAACATGAGTCGTCTCGATTCCCGCGGCGAAATTGAATTGCTGGCCCAGGAGATGCGGAATCGAATTGTGCCCACCCGAGCCGTAATTCAATTTTCCGGGATGAGCCTTGGCGTCCGCGACCAGCTCGCTCAATGTGTTGGGCGCAAATTCAGGCGACGCAACCACCATTCCCAGGCTTTTGCTGATGAGCATGACAGGCTGCAGATCTTTGAGAGGATCGTAAGCCAGCGATTTGACGGTAATAGGCGCTGCAGTCAGTTCGGCGCCCGTGCCGAACAAAAGGGTGTAGCCGTCGGGTTTTGCCCGCACCACCGAAAGCGTGCCTATCCTGCCGCTTGCACCAGGCCGGTTCTCTACGATGACCTGCTGCCCCAGGCTGCGAGACATACGCTCGGCCAGGACCCGGGCGGTCGTATCTGTGCCGCTGCCTGGCGGATACGAAACAATCAGTTTTATCGGATCGGCGGGCCAGCCTGGGGTCTGCGCCCGCACCATGGGCGAGCCAAACATGACAAGTAGTGCGGCGAGCACACTTACCGCCCGCCTCGTTGTGTTGGGAAGCTGCATTCTCACAAACTTTTTTCCTAAAAATGGCGGGTAACGAGCTTGAACAAGGGGTTTTACTATAGATTGCACTACCCCGGCTCACAAACTGCATGAGCCAAATTACTGCTTCGCAGTATTTTCTTTAATGGCGTGACATTCCACGAACTACGCGCAAAAAGTCACGAACTCGCTCAAATCAATGCGGCTGGTCGTGAACCGATTCGCCAGACAGCCGGTGTCTTCATAACCCATGGACATGCCGCAAACCACCACTTGATCATCGCCGATGCCAAGAAGGCTTTTGACTATATCGGGATAATTCGCCAGAGCCGCCTGCGGGCAGGTATGCAGACCGCAGCCCCGGGCCGCGACCATGATGTTCTGCAAGAACATGCCATAGTCCAGCCAACTGCCTTTTTCAAGGTCGTTGTCGATCGTGAAGATGAACACGACAGGCGCCTGGAAAAACAGATAGTTCTTTCCGTGCTGCCGCGCCGTCGCCTCCCGGTCGCCTTTGCGTATGCCGAGCGTTCCGTACAGGCCCCAGCCCGTTTCGCGCCGCCTTTCTATATAAGGGCTGCGCCAGGCGACCGGATAATATTCGTACTCCCGAGTTTCGGGCCGCTTTTGATTGTGCGCGTCGACCAGCGCCCTCGAGAGTTCATCGCGCTTGGTTCCGGTTACGACATGCACCTTCCATGGCTGGATATTGTTGCCGCTGGGCGCCCGGGCCGCGGCGGCAAGTATTTTTTCGATCAGGCTTATGTCGACGGCTTTTGGCAAGAAGCCCCTGACGCTTTTACGCGAGGTAATAGCGTCCAGAACGATTTGAGATGTATCCATTATTTGGCTTGTCCTTCCAACAAATGGCGTCGTGATAGATAGCGGGCGTGGCAGCCACAAAGGGTGCCGCTACATAAACACACCCGCCGCATGTAGTGGCAGCCCTTGTGGCTGCCAAGCGCTAATAATAATCATCTTCACGCGGATGAGGTGAATCGCCGGCTTTCATACAAATATGGCACCCACAAGGGGTGCCACTACAGGAACATACCTGCCGGTAAATATGGCGCCAATCAGGCCGCGACCGTCAATTCCTCGCGAGCCTCGACGAGCTTGTGCAGCTCGTCGCCCAGATAGGCGGCTATCGTACGCATGCCGAAAAGGCCTGCCTCGGCTTCGGCGGCGCTGTTGTAGTTGGTATTGGTATTGACGTCGTAGGTGTAGATTTCGCCGCGCGAATCGGTAATGAATTCGATACCCGAAATGCCGATACCGTTATCGCCGATAAAGCGGCGATAGCGCTCGGTGATCGGATTATTGAACCCTTCGATGATCTGAAAGCGCGGCGCGGCGGGCGTGGGCGCCGTTTCGCCGACGGGGCAAAACGCGTCGCCCACCTGGCACACATCGGCCGGGCAGAGCTCGAAGCCCAGCGAGGTATCGACACGCACCGCATACAGGAAGCGGCCGCCGATGAATTCGACACGGGTGATGTAAGGCTCCGGAGAACGGATATATTCCTGAATCAGGGTGATCCCGTCGATGGAGTCCTCGAATTCCGGGCTTTCAACGTGTTTTTTCAATGCGTCCACGCTGTGGAACAGGTGCACGCCAAGCCCCTTGCCGGCACGATTATGTTTCGTAATGAACGATCCATGCATTTTGCCCGCAGCGGCAATGATGTTGTCATGGCCCACCGCCGCGATGGTGTAGGGCGTGCGGATGCCGTAGTTGGCCAGGGCGGCGTACTGCCCAATTTTACTGACCTCGAGCTGCAACGCACGGCTGTTGTTGACGACGCGGCGGCCATGCGACTCGAGCCAGGCCAGCACGCCGGCGGTGTATTCTGGAGCGTAGCGATGGCCGCGGCTATGCGACGAAGCGCTCATGCGGTTATAAAACACGCCTTCAGGCGGCGCGCTGGAAAGATCCAGCAGGCCTTCGTTTAAAAACCATTCCTCGTAGGGCAGATCAAGCTCGGCAAACGCGGCGCGCAGCGGCTCGACCCATACGGCATTTTCGTGAATCACATAGATTTTCGGCATGATCGTCTTTTGATGATGCGCACGGCGCGGATACGCCTGCGCGCTAATTGGACTTAGCCAGCATAGCGATTCGACCCCCGGTTGAGAACGACGCAATATTCATATGTATATCAGCCTGCGATCTATAGGATGGGCTTTGATTGCGAGTTTTTATATTAGGCGGACGGTGTGGCCGACGGGATATGGCACCCACAAAGGCTGCCGCTACATGGACTGTTTCATTTAGACACAACTTCAACTCAGGCAGAAAATCGCTGCACATCGAACGCCCTTGTCGCATACATGCCGTAATTTCATTCAATAGCGGATCAAATTCTTTTAATTCCGTGCATTAAACGCCTGTCTCGCGCTTGCGCATACGCGCCACACTCCCTACTATCGCTGCAATTCGTCGATCGGCGCCCGTCGCCGCCACCGTTTAAATCCCATTCATCCCCTCACTGGCTTCTTATGATTCATCCTATTTACACCCTGATTGTCAGCATCGGATGCAGCGTCGCCGTATCGGTACTGCTAAAGGTGGCGCGTCAGCAAAGAATTGAAATCGGCCAAGCGATTGCCGTCAATTACGTGATCGCGGCCGCTTTATGCTTGTTCATTCTGCAGCCCAATCCGGCGTCGCTGCTCAAACCCAGCACACCGTGGTGGGTACTGATCGCGCTTGGTGTGTTGCTGCCCGGCATATTCCTCGCCATGGCGGGCGCCGTCCGGCATGCGGGGATCGTCTTGAGCGATGCCGCGCAACGCCTCTCGCTGTTCCTCCCGCTAATCGCTGCCTTTCTCCTCTTTGGCGAAGCGCCATCGACGGGCAAGCTGATCGGCATCGCCACCGCGCTAATCGCCCTGGCCTGCCTGCTGATCCGCCCCCGCACAACAGGCAACGGCGGCAACCTGGGTAAAACAGCAGCCCTGCTGTTATGCGTTTGGGTGGGCTACGGCACCATCGACATCCTGTTCAAGCAGCTTGCCAAAAGCGGTGCGGTATTTTCCAGCAGCCTGTTTGCGACCTTTGTGCTCGCCGGCGTGCTCATGCTGCTGTTCCTGACGATCCAACGCAGTTCGTGGAGCCTGCGCAACATCGTGGCTGGCGTAATTCTGGGTCTGCTCAATTTCGGCAATATCTATTTTTATATCCGCGCGCACCAGGTCTTTCCGCACAACCCGACTCTGGTATTCTCGGCCATGAATATCGGCGTAATTTCAGTAGGCACGCTGGTAGGCGCCGGTTTTTTCAAGGAAAAGCTGTCCTGGTTCAATGTGCTGGGCATAGGGCTGGCGATTGCTGCGATTGTGATCCTTATCCCAAAATAGGCCTATAGACGCAAGCGCTAATTTAATGGGCTGTGGCACCCACAAGGGGTGCCGCTACCAAGGAGTACCGCTACGACCCGGTTTCCGGCGGAGGATCCCGGGACACATCGCGGCTAACGTCGATCCGCGGATCCAGCACAACCGCCGCCGGCGAGCCCTGCATGCTGCCGGGCATAGGCACAAAGCTGGTTGGAGCATCCCCGCTGCGATTCTTGCCAGTGACCTTTCGTGGGTGGATAAAAACAATCATCACCACAGCGCATGCCGACACAAACACATAAAACATGCCGGAACTGATGCCGCGCATCAAGGCACCCACCAACATGGGGCCTATACAAGCACCCACGCCGTAGACCATCAACAAAACCGCGCTCAAGCCTACCCGGCGCTCAGGTTCGATATTGTCGTTGGCAAACGCCGCGCCCAGCGGGTACATCGTGAACTGCAAAATCCCATAAGCGGCCGAGAACGACAGCAAAGCCCAATACGGGAACTGCCACCAGCCCCACAGAGGAATAGTCACCAGCAATAGCAGAAACGCATTGGCGCGAATCAGGCTAGCCCGATTAAGCCGGTCCGCCAACCACCCCATGGGCCACTGCGCCAACAGGCCGGCCGCCACGGCGGCCGCCAGGTACACAGCCGCCTGATTGCTGGACAAACCCGCCTTGACCGCATACACCGCCGCCAGCGCATAAAACGCGCCATTAATATTTCCGGTAATAAAAAAAGCCAGCAGGGACATCGGCACGCGCGCCAGGTAATACTTGATCATGATGGGCGCGGGCAACTGCACCGCAGGGTGCGTGCGCCCAGTCAGCGCGACCGGCACAAGGCACAAGGCGGTGCTCATGGCGACAAACACCAGCGGCTCGTAGTTCAGAAAAGGAAACAGCGTAATGGACAGCTGCCCCGCTACCGTGCCCAGGCCGGAGAACACCATATAGAACGCAAACACACGCCCGCGCAGATGGTTTTCGGTCTGCTCGTTAAGCCAGCTTTCAATCACCATGAACTGCGTAACCATGCCTATGCCCGCGACAAAGCGGCAGGCCAGCCACACCCACAAATTGTCGACGAGCGACTGAACCAGCACGGTGATCGTGACAATCGCGGCGCTGGCCACAAAGGCGCGAATATGGCCGACCCGGATAATCAGCTGGTGGCCAATCCGCGCGCCAAAGACCAGGCCCAGGTAATACGCTGCGATGACCGCGCCCACCCAGAGTTCGGACACCGAAGTGGCGGTGAAACGCAGGCCTACATAGGTGTTGAACAGGCCTGCGCCCGATTGCAGTAAAAGCGTCGCAATGAATAAAGAAAAAAACGAAGCGACCGACTTAAACATAAGCGTGCGGGGTCATGGGATCGGCGCGCTAAATCCTTAGAGTTGGCCCAGCAGGGTTGCGGCATCGCTTACTTTGAGCGCGGTGCCCTCTTCGAGGTTAAGGTGCTTGACCACCCCGTCTTTCAAAATGGCCGAAAAACGCCGCGACCGCACGCCCAGGCCGCGGCCGGACAAGTCCAGGTCCAGACCCAGCTTACGGACCCATTCGGCGCTGCCGTCGGCCAGCATGCGCACCCGGCCGTTTACACCCTGGTCGCGGCCCCAGGCCCCCATCACAAAGGGGTCATTGACGGACACACACCATACCTCGTCCACTCCCTTGGCTTTCAGTTTGTCGCTTAATTCGAGATAGCCCGGCAGATGCTGATTGGAGCACGTGGGCGTAAAAGCGCCCGGCACTGCGCACAGGGCTATCGTTTTACCCTTGGTCAGATCAGCGACTTTGAAGCTGTTTGGCCCGAGCGTGCAGCCCGCCGTCTCGGTTTCGATGAATTCAGTCAATGTGGCGTCGGGAACGCGATCACCTACTTTTATAGTCATTTAATGCTCCTTGCTTGCAACGGTTACCGCTTGCCTTCGCATGAAGGCTGGAACTTGTAATCATACGACGTTGTCAATGATTATGTCGCGGCGCAAAAAGCCTTTTTACAGCAGCGTTCCGGTCGACACATTTCCACACGCTTATTTCACGACTTGGTAACGCTTGTCGAGCACAATAGTACCCACTGAGCGGTGGCGAATCTGCACCGCACTTTTACAGGGAGCTCCATGTGATACTACCCAAGCTTTCAGCCGCCATTCTGTCCATGGCCTTGCTGGGCAGCGCGTACGCCGCCCCAAACATAGACCCCGATACGTCGCTCGATCAATGGGTCGTCATGTCCGGCGCCACGAACGGCGCCGCCGATGCCCTGGGCGCCAGCGAAGAGGATTTGGACAAACACCGTACCACCGCCCGGGCGCACCTGACGCGTTACGCCACGGAACACGGCGCGCAGATCGAACAATTCGAAGCCTTGTTCGAGCGCGGCATGATCGAAGGCAAAAAACTGGTCGAAGACCGGGCAAGCCTGGCGAGCGTCAAGGGGCAAAACGCTATCAGCGGCTTTCGCCACGACATCAGCATCGATTACGAAACCGTCAAAGACGCGCTCGACACCTGACCCGGCACGGGTCTATTCCGTATATCATAGGGCTATGGCATTTTTCTGACTTGGCCCATGACCGAAATACCGACAACCGACCTGACTCTCAGCCACCTGGATGAGTCCGGGCAAATCCGCATGGTGGATGTCAGCAGCAAAACACCCACTCAGCGCACGGCGATTGCAGAGGGCCGGGTGCGCATGAGCGCCGCGGCCTATCGTCTTCTCACCGCACAGGAAAACGGTAAGGGCGAAGTGCTCAATACCGCCCGCGTAGCGGGAGTGCTGGCCGCCAAACGCTGCGCCGAACTCATCCCTCTGTGTCACAGCCTGCCGCTCAGCTTTGCCGGCATCGAATTTTTCCTGAGCGACGCCGACCATGCCATTACCATCAAGGCCACGTGCCGCACCGACTACAAAACCGGCGTCGAAATGGAAGCCATGACCGCCTGCAGCATTGCGGCATTGACCATCTACGATATGTGCAAGGCGGCCGACAAGGGCATCGTTCTGGAAACCATCAGGCTCGATTACAAATCCGGAGGCAAAAGCGGTGAGTGGCGCAGAAATTAAGGTCTTGTACTTTGCCCAAGTGGCAGAGCTGACCCGCACCCGTCAGGAAGTCTGGCCGCTGGCGGCCGCCATCAAAGGCGGCGACTGGCTGATCCAGCTTGAATCCCGCTATCCGCAGCTCGCGCCCGCTACGCGCCTCAAACTGGCTGTCAATCAATATCACATTCCACACGAGCACCTGATTCAACCCGGCGACGAAGTCGCGGTATTCGAACCGGTGACCGGAGGCTAGCAGCGTGGTTATCGTTCAAGAAGCCGACTTCAATGCCGCCGACCTGCTTGCACAATTGCGCGGACGCCACGCGGCGGGCGCTATTGTCACTTTCACAGGCTATGTGCGGGATTATTCCGACGACGCGGCGACCAAAACGCTGTTTCTCGAACATTATCCGGGCATGTGCGAGCGCGAAATCGACACCATCTGCGCCACGGCCCAAGCCCGCTGGCACGCACTGGAAACGCTGGTCGTGCACCGCGTAGGGCGCTTGCAGCATAAAGAACAGATTGTTTTCGTGGCGGTCGCCAGCGCCCATCGCGGCAATGCCTTCAGAGCCTGCGAATACATTATCGATGCCCTGAAAACCCGCGCACCCTTCTGGAAACGCGAAACCCTGGACAGCGGCGAAAGCTTCTGGGTGCAACAGCACAGCGCCGACGCCGACAAGACCGCCCTATGGGACGCGCCGCCCACCGACCCGCCCACCTGAATCCCATGTAGCGGCACCCCTTGTGGGTGCCATATAGGCAAGAACCCGCTGTACCAATTTATGCAAGAAAACGTCGTAGCGGCACCCCTTGTGGGTGCCATTCATGCAAGAAAGTCATGGCAGCCACAAGGGCTGCCGCTACATCAACACCACCGGACCCAACATGAGCAAAGCGTCTGCAGACAAACCCAAAGCCGTCCTGAACTGCGCGGTCCTGACCATATCGGACTCACGCAGCGCCGCCGATGACAGCTCGGGCGATTACCTGGCCGACCGTTTGCAGGCGAACGGCCACCGCTGCGCCAAACGCGCGATATGCGGCGGCAATCTGTACCAGATTCGCCGCACCCTCAGCGACTGGATCGCCGACGAGCAAATTCAGGTAATCATCACCAACGGGGGCACCGGCTATACGCACCGGAAATCGACGGCAGCCGCCATCACGCCGCTGCTCGACAGCGTTATCTCGGGCTTTGGCGAATTGTTCCGGCATTTATCCTATCTTGAAATCGGCAGTTCGTCGCTGCAATCGGACGCCTTTGCCGGCTCGGCCAATGACACCCTGATCTTTTGCGTGCCCGGATCCACCGGCGCGTGCAAAACAGCCTGGGAGGGCATCATCGGCCAGCAGCTCGACAGCACGCATCGCCCCTGCAATTTCGCCAGCCACTATCAAAACCGTTAGAACACACTCCCATGCTTGATTTCGATACTGCCCAATCCCGTCTGGCCCAGGCCGGCAAACGCCCCGAGGCCGCGGAAACCTGTCCCTTGTATCGGGCGGCCGGACGCGTGCTGGCCCAACCCGTCGTCGCCACGCTCGACCTGCCGCCTGCCGACAATAGCGCCATGGACGGCTATGCCATCCGCTACGCCGATTATCAGCCGGGCCGCAAATTCCCCGTACAACAGCGCTGCTTTGCCGGTGTACGGCCGCAAGCATTGCAGGAAGGCCAGACCATACGCCTTTTTACCGGAAGCCTGATGCCCGAAGGCGCCGACACCGTGGTCATGCAGGAAGACTGCGCCGAAGTCGACAACCTGCTGGATATTCGGCTGAAACCAAAAAACGGCACACATGTGCGCAGGCAAGGCGAAGATGTGCACAAGGGCGATGTTCTACTGGCCGAAGGAACGCGTCTCGAGGCTGCCCACGTCGCCGTCCTGGCCTCTCAAGGGCTGGTTGACCTGCCCGTTTACCCTCAGCTCAAGGTGGGCATTCTCACCACCGGCGACGAGCTGGCCTTCCCGGGCCAGCCCCGCAAGACCGAGCAGATTTTCAACTCCAACGGCCCTATGCTGGCCGCACTGGTCGACCGGCTGGGCGCCCAGGTCGTGCACGTTCTGCACGCACTCGATACCCCCGCGTCACTGAAAAAGGCGTTGGCCACCCTGCTCAAGGACTGCGACCTGATCCTGACGGTGGGCGGCGTCTCGGTCGGCGAAAAAGACCTGGTCAAGCCTGCCATCGAGCAGGCCGGCGGCACGCTGGATCTATGGCGCGTGTGCATGAAGCCGGGCAAGCCCGTGGCGCTTGCGCACGCCCGCCATAAACCCATCGTCTGCCTGCCGGGCAATCCGGTCTCGGCGTTTTCCGTTTTTGCCTTGTTGGTCAGCCCCTTGATACGCGCCATGCAGGGACGGCGCGACATCATGCCGCCCGTCCAGTTCGGATGCTTGAAAACGGCCAAGGAATTCAAGGAAACACGCGAAGAGTTCTTGCGCGTGCGGGCAATCCCCACAGCGCAAGACCTGCCCGAGCTTATTCCTTACGATAAACAGGGGTCGGGCATTATCAGCTCTCTGCCCTGGGCCAGCGGCTTTGCGCGGATTCGCGTCAACACCGCGGTTGGAAACGGCGATGTCGTACCCTATTACGATTACCGGCACTGGCTGGCCTAAGCAATTAAACAACCCGCAGCACATGGATCCGGAGACCACATCATGATCAAGAAGTTTCTCACACTCATTCTTAGCGTTGGGCTTCTGGGCTTTGCCAGCCTGACCCTCGCCGCCCAGCCGCCGCGCGTGGTCTATCATATCGACGATGCCGAACATCAGGCCCTGGCCGCCCTGCGCAATGTGCGCAACCAGCTCGACACGGCCCCCGACACCAAGATTGTGGTGGCCACACACGCCAAAGGTGTGGACTTCCTCATGACCAATTACAAAGACGCCGCCAAGGTCGGCCCCCTGGTCGCAGCCTTGGCCGCACGCGGGGTCGATTTCGAAGTCTGCGAAATCACGCTCAAGAACCGCAACCTCAAGAAAGACGACTTCATCATGGAAGCCAACTTCACCCCCTCCGGCGTGGTGCTCATCACCAAGTTGCAAAACGAGGGCTACGCGTACATCAAGCCGTAACGGCAGGCCTGTCGCGACAGGCCTTGTAGCGCCACCCCTTGTGGGTGGCAAAATCATGACAATCAAGACGGTATCTTGCATCGATGACAGGCACAAGGCCTGTCGCTACAAAATCACAGGTAGGTTCCTGTAGCGGCAGCCCTTGTGGCTGCCATTCCCCCTCACACCATCCCGCGATTTCCTGCCACGCCCTTGACCTTGGGTTCATTCAGCGTCAACGACCCAATGGTTTTCTTGTCCCGCAGGTAACGCGCCACCACATCCCAGGCCGGCTCGCCTTTGGCGCCTTCGGCGACCGGCGCCCAGCCGGCAACCTTGTAGTTTTTATCAGCCTCAATCGCGCGGCCGTTGATGCTCATGTCGCTGATGCGCTGACCTGACGGTTTGTTGGGCTCGATGGTGTACTGCATGCCGCCCACGCGCACCATGTCGCCGCCTTGCTGATAATACGGGTCGGGATTGAACAGATTGTCGGCCACGTCTTCCAGCACCGTCTTGATCTGACTGCCGGGCATCTCGGTGAGGGTCGTGTACGGATAGGTAATCGCCGTCTGCTCCATCAGGTTTTCCATGGTGATGGTGGCTCCGGGCAAGAGGCTCGTGCCCCAGCGGAAACCCGGCGAAAACCCGATCTCGGCACCCTTCTGCGCCATGAGGGCATCCAGAATCAATTGATCGAACGTACCGTTGAAATTGCCGCGCCGATACAAGGTGCCGTCGGTCACGGCCAGCGGCTCGGCCAGCTTGGCGGCAAAAGGCGCGCGCGCTTTTTCGATCAGCGCCGCCATGGCTGGATCGGAATCCAGGTAGCGGGCAAAAACCGGCATCAGCTTATAACGAAAGTCCGCCACCTTGCCGTCTTTGACATCAAAATCAAGCACGGCCAGAAACTTGCCATTGCTGCCGGCATTGGTCACCAGGGTCTTGCCGCCGGAATTCGAAACAAGCACCGGCTCGGGGACACCGTCATGAGTATGGCCGCCCAGGATTGCATCCAGACCATGCACCCGGGACGCCAGCTTAAGATCCACATCCATGCCGTTATGCGACAGCAGCACCACAGCCTGGGCGCCTTTGCCGCGCACCTCGTCGATCACCTTCTGCAAGTGTTCTTCCTGTATGCCGAAGGTCCAGTCGGCCACCATATAACGCGGGTTGGCAATCGGCGTATACGGGAAGGCCTGGCCGATCACCGCCAGCTTCACGCCGTTCATCTCTCGCAGGGTGTAGGGCGGAAACACCGGGTCGCCGAAGTCGGCGGTTTCGATATTTTGCGCAATGAAATCGATCTTGCCTTTGAAATCGTGCTCGACCACTTCTTTGACCCGATCCTGGCCCAAGGTAAATTCCCAATGGGCGGTCATGATGTCGACGCCCAGCGCCAGGGCGGCATCAACCATGTCCTGGCCTTTGGTCCACAAGGCGGTGGCCGACCCCTGCCAGGTGTCGCCGCCATCGAGGAGCAGTGCGCCGGGACGGCCGGCCTTGATTTGCTTGATCAACGTAGCCAAGTGAGCAAACCCGCCTACCTTGCCGTATTGTTTGGCGGCATTCTCAAAATCCAGGCAGGTAAACGCATAGGCCTGCGCCGAGCCGGGCGTCACCCCGAATTTCTTCAGAAAATAATCGCCCACCAAATGGGGCGGCTGATTCACCGCAGCCGCAATCCCCAGATTAACGCTGGGTTCGCGAAAATAAATAGGCATAAGCTGCGCGTGGCAATCGGTAAAATGCAGAAAGTGCACATTGCCGAACTTGGGCAAATCGTAAAAATCTTTGGCGGCCTGCGCCGCGGCGCGCGGCGAGTGCGACAGGCTCATGCCCCCCGCCGCCGCAATAGCCAAAACCTGTAAAAATTCGCGACGACTGATCATTAAAATTTATCCGGACGATTTAGGGGCATATTTAACGAGATCGAGGACATCCTCCTCGAACATTTCTCCGGGAATCACCTCGGCCAGCTTGCCATCGGCCTTGATCACGAAGATTTGCGGTATGACCTTGCGCTTGCCAAATACCTTGAGCAGTTCGGGCGTCTCCATGGCGACCGGAAACGTATAGTGGTGGCTGGCCACATAGTCTTTGGCCGCCGACTCGTGCCGGTCGATGCTGACCGTCAGTATCTCCAGACCTTTATCCTGTGCCAGCACCGTCAGTTTTTGCAAATAGGGATTCTGGCGCGCGCAAAACGGACACCACGACGCCCAGTACTCGACAATCACAGGCTTGCCCTGAAAATGGCCGGCAGGCAGCTGCCGGCCATCGAGCAGGGTAACGGCAGGAAGATCAATGCTGGCCCCCGCAACGGGTTCAGCCTGAGCCAGCGCCGCACCCGTCAGCCCCAGCGTCATCACAACGGCCAGCACATTCGCAGCAAATTTATTTTGCCACATAGGACAACTTCCTTTCAGGGCTTGACCGAGTCGTCATTCACCGGCGACTTGGGATCAAGCAACAACGCCATGACATCTTTCAATTGCGTTTCGGTCAGGATGCCGGCCGCGCCGAACCGCGGCATGACCGAACACGCGCTGCTGGCATGCGAATCGTAGATTTTGTTCCACGTATAAGCGATGACCTCTTTACCGTTTCCGCGCTGGGCGCCGTAATGCAATAACGAAGGCCCAATGTTGCCGTACGAAATTTCGGCCTTGGTCATTTGATGGCAGGCGTAGCAATTGCCGCCGCTGACGCTGCCGGGCTTATCGGTATACTGCATGCCCTTGCCGCTTTGGGCAACTTTCTCGCCGGCCTTCCAGTTGCCCAGATACTGGCCATCGGCGGGCAGCTTGACGCTCGCCAGAGCCGCTTTGGTAATGGCGGCCGTTTCCGCCTTGGAGAGCGGCTTGCCCGTGAGGCCCGCCTGAGAACAGGCAGCCTGCATGGGCGACTGGTCGAAGCGGTCAAGCTTGGCCGTGCCCCTTTCGGAAAACGAAGCCTTCAGTTCTTCTACCAGCGCTTTGTGGTCAACGGCGGCGGCCTGTTCGGCTGCCGATACGGCGCCGGACGCCGCCGCCAGAAAAATTAACGCGGCGCATGGTGCAAATTTTGATATTTTCATGTGGGCTCCCCAATTACCGTTTCAGACCTGGCGCCGCCATATGGCCGCCGCTGGCGTTCACGCCAAGAAAAACCGTGAGATCGATCGAAGCCTGCGAACCGTATTTCAGGACCGGCATGCGCTGCTGACGAAAGCAGTCTTGCAGGCGCCACTGCATGGTGCGCAAGGCGCCTTGCGAAACCCGGTATGCGGGCCAACTGGAATAAGCCTCCTGCGCCGGACCCGCCTTGGTCAAATTGGGCAGGTCTTGCAGGCGGATACGCTGGCCCGTCACGCTATGACAGGACGCACAGGCGAAATCGTAGGGCCCGCCGCGGAAAAAGAAAATTTCCTTGCCGCGCGCAAACGCATCGCGCTCGTGCTGATTGGTTTGCGGAACAGCGATTTTCACGCCTTTGGACTGCGCAACCACGTATCCGACCAGCGACTCCATGTCGGAGGAATACTCGCCGGACTTGGAAATGGCCTTCTTGATGACGCCGGCGGCATCCATGCCTTGCAGATTCACCATGCAATACAGCAGGCGCGACTCCAGATCCATGACCTTGTCGGCGTCTTTGAAATAGCGCGGCATATGTGCATACGCGCCCTTCACCACGCCCGGCCCCATGCCAAGATCGCATTTCTCAAGCGACGCATTCTTGGGTCCGCGTTTTTCGGCCCATAATTCTTTGCCTGTATCGACGATCAGGTCGGCCGGATTGCCGCCGTCGCTTAGCATCTCGCGATATTGAGCAATGCCGTCGGCCGCGCTCTCGGCCGCCAGAACAGAGCCCGACGACAACAAGGCGCCGCCCATCAGCAAGGCAAGCGCACTCAGGATTTGTTTATTCATAATGCCTTCTCCTTAGACTTCCCCCCTGCAGGGCGATTAGTGGACTTCTGCCGTATCGGTGCGGCTGCCGCCCTCGTTGTCCTTCCAGGACACGGAGATCTTGTCGCCCTTTTTGCCCCCCTTGAATTTGAAAGACAGAAACGGGTCGCGCGACACGGCCGGGCCCCATTGCGCCGTCAATACTGTTTTGTCATTGCATTTAGCTTCGACCAGGTCGATAAAGTGCGCGGGAACGATCTTGCCATCGCTGTCTTTGCGCTGACCCGTCTCCATGATGTGGCTCATCAGCACTTTCACTTCGGTGACGCCGTCTTTTTCCACGGCGCGTATGCGCATCGGTCTGCTTGCCATTTGAGTTACTCCCTGATTCCTTGATTCGATGATGTGTGGAGGATGCTTTACCGGCGCCTTAGCCGCCGCAACCGCCCAGCGTTACCTTGATCTCTTTATGCACCGTATAGTATTTGCCATCGGCCTTGACCAGGGCATAGACATCGGAGGTTTTACCCATCTTGATGCGCGTCGCGATATCGGGCAGCGAATCTTCCGGGATGTCGAATGAAGCGGCCAGAGCGGCCGGATTATTGGGTACGAGCACGGATATCTGCGTGGTTTTAGGCAGCTTGCTGACCACACCCACCGGCACTACGGCGCCATTTTCGGCAATGTCGGGCGCCACCAAAGTGATCTGGTCGCTTGCGGCCGAATTCGACCCTCCCAGCGCCTTCACCACATCGTCGACCTTATGGACGGTAAATGCCTCTTTATTCCATTGCTCTTGTGCGGCTCGAGCCTGCTCGGGCCGCACAACCCCCGCCGCCACGGCCAAACTCAATACCGTACCCATCCGCAGTACGTCTCTACGCTGGTGATTCATGCATTACTCCTCTTTATTTAATCAAATCATTTTTAGTCAGTGTCCTGCCGGCGCCCCCGCCAGAATCCATCGAAGCATCGATTTTAAATCGGCATCGCTGATATTCGGGTGAGGCGGCATGGGCACAGCCCCCCAAACTCCGCTCCCTCCGTCGCGGACTTTCCCCGCCAATTTTTGCATGGCGTCATCCTGACCTTTATATTTTTTGGCAATATCCAAAAATGACGGGCCCAGAATTTTTTTATCCACCGCATGACAGGCCATGCACGCATTGGCTGTTGCTAGTTTAACGGCATCGGCGTCCTCTTTTGCATCAAGCGCCTTCTTGCCTTCTACTTTGCCCACCGATGCCGCCGCGGGCGCCGCGCTCATGGCCAGAGTGCTGCGTGCGTAACGCCTGGCGGCGGCCGCGTTTTCGTCCACCGCCGCGGTGGGTGCGGGCTTAAGCGTATCGGCGCCGCGCACCGGCCCCACAATGCGCATCTGCGCCGCCAGATCGCCGTTCATGTCGCGTGCCTCCGGCGGCAGGCTGGACGTCACCACCGGCTTGGCCACGCAATCCTTCATGCAGGCCGTGTTGTGCGTATCGGGCTTGCCGTCGACCTCCCAAAGCCCCTTCCAGAACACCATGCCATCGCGATTGGGCATTTTTGCCTGCACCTGAGCGATATTTTTGTCCGACAGGGTGAAATCCGCAGGCACGATATCGGCCAGATTCAGCAGGTAGGCCAGCACCGCATAAACATCGTCGGGCTTCAAGGACTTGGGATTGTTCCAGGGCATGGCGCGATGGATGAAATCCCACACGGTTGAAATCGTATCCACCTTCATGAAGGTGGTGCGCACCGGCTGGGTGGGGCTCGTCAGCGAGGCCACGTGACCGCTCTTGATATCCGCGTCGGTCGTGCCCCCGACCAGGGCGGCGAAGAAGGAATTGCTTTCCCCAAAAGAGCCATGGCAGGACGCACAGGTCGCATCCCAGATGGCATTGCCCTTCTCCACCGTGCCGCTACCCACCGGCAGGCCTTTGAAGTCGGGCCGCACATCGATATTCCAGGCATCGACCTCGGCGCCTGTCGCCGCGCGGCCTATGCCGAAATTGTCGTGAGCCTGCGCCGGCCCGGCCAACCCCGCCAGCAATACGCCTGCGGCCAGGCCGGATTTAATCCACATGGACATTGGATACCTCCCCGGTCGCCGCGACATTCCACGATTGAATCGCATTATTGTGATAAGTCGATCGCGTGCCGCGCACCTTGGTCAGCTGACCATATCTGGGCTGCACAAAACCCGTGCTATCGATCGCGCGGCTTTGCAGAATCGATGGAGAGCCGTCCCATACCCAGTCGATATTGAACCGGGTCAGGCACTTATCCAGCACCGGCGTTTCCAGACGCGCCGTCTTCCAGTTTCGGCCGCCGTCGAACGAAACGTCCACCTGCTTGATTTTGCCGCGCCCCGACCAGGCCAGGCCGCTGACGTTGAAAAAACCCTTGGACAACAGCATCTGCCCACCCGACGGCGAGGTAATGACGGATTTGCACTCTTGAATGGAGGTGTACTGGCGCAACATCCCATCGGGCATCAGATCCACATAGGTCGAGGTTTCGCCCATCGTATTCCAGGGCTTGTCGCCCACCTTGATGCGGCGCAGCCACTTGACCCACGACACGCCCTGCACGCCCGGCACCACCAGGCGTAGGGGATAGCCGTTTTCCGGACGCAGCATTTCGCCATTCATGCCCCAGGCCACCATGGCATCGTCCAGGGCCGCCCCCATCGAAATCGTGCGCGTCAGGCTCGACCCGTCATTGCCCTCGGCCAGAATGAACTTGCCGTTTTTCAGATCGGCGCCGCAATCGTCCAGCAAGACTTTCAGCGGCACGCCGGTAAATTCGCAGCACGACAGCATGCCGTGCGTATATTGCACCGTCGGAACCGCGGCATTGCCCCACTCCATGCCCGTGTTGGCGCCGCACTCGATGAAATGCACTTTGGATACAGCCGGCAAGCGCATCAGATCATCCATGGTGTAGACCTTGGCCTCTTTGACCATGCCGTTGATCATGAAACGATGCTGCTCCGGATCGACATCGACCCAGCCCTGATGATGCCGCTCGAAATGCAGCCCGTTCGGGGTGATGATGCCAAAGAAACCCTGCAAAGGAGCAAACGCCACCGACGCCTGCGGCGTGGGCGTCAAACCAGGAGATTGCCGCCGCTGCAGATTGGCTTCATATTTGGAGGGCACACCGTAAGGATGAAACGCCACCGGCTTGCCCAGCACCGTGCTCCACGGACGAGGCTCCAGAATCATCGGGTCGCCTTTGGCACCCGACTTGGCCGCCTGCCCAGCCATAGCGGCCACCGGCGAACCCGCCGCCAACGCCGCACCCGCCGCCAGAAAGCTTCTTTTCAAAAACCCCCGCCGCGTGTCATCCAGGCCATGCCTGACGATATCATCAATCAATTCGCCCGAGACAAACCCCTCGGGAGCTCTTTGCAACCGGCCCGCCGGAGCAGCCGATTTGTTACGGGAACTCAAATCTCTCTCCTTTCTATATCCCTTTTAATAATATATTAATAACTCAAAAATCTAATTAGGGTTAATCCTGAAATTGAGGGAGAGCATGGTCAGAATTTGTAAAAACGGAATGGTGCTCGTGAGGATGATGGCGACCACAAGGGTCGCCCCTACGGCACGGCGGGTGCGTTTTTGTAGCGGCAGCCCTTGTGGCTGCCAGAACCGTTGAGAACCAAAGCGGTATTTTTAGAACGCCATGCCACCCACAAGGGGTGGCGCTACAACGTCGACGACCACGCTAGCGTCGTGGGCGGTTAAGGTGGGGCGGGCGACTCGGGCACGTCGGAGCCCGAACCGCCTTAACCGCCCACGACGCGGGGCTAGAAGGTTTTTAGCCAAAATAGGATTGATGCCCACGATAAGATGCCATTCATCAAACGTCACTTACCGGAAATGCTACGTGCAGCGAATGCCACCCACAAGGGGTGGCGCTACGGGGGCGCTACGAGATATTGATCACGACAACATATCAGACCAGATCGCCCTAGCCCAACTCATCGCATCGCGCCCCTCACCCTCGCTGGGCTCCACCGACAGCCCCCCCGCCCCCGGCACCGTCAGCATCGTCTTTTGCCCCGCATCGTAACGATGCACCGTCGACACATGCATCGCCTGCGACGCCGTCACGAAGCTATAACACGTATTCGCGTAAATCGGCAGCGGATTCACCTCTTGCTGCGTCAACAAAGCCACCAACGCCGCCGCGCACGTCTTCCCGTGCTGATTGGCCATGTGCCCCGCCTTGGGCATCACAGGCGCTATCTGAATCGAATCGCCCAAGACATGCACCCCCGCGGCCACACGCGACTCAAAGGTCAGAAAATCCACCTCGCACCAACGGCCGTTCGCCGTTGCCAACCCCGACTTGACGGCGATCCCGCCCGCCCGCATCGGCGGCAACAAATTCAACACATCGGCGGACTCTTCCTCGCCAAACTCGAAAATCACCTTCTTCTTCGCGGCGTCCACATCGACCGCCCTGAACTCCGGCGTGTACTCGATCATGCCCGGATAAAACTTCTTCCAGGCCGCCTTGAACAAGGCGCCCTTCGAAGTCACATCCGCATTCGCGTCGAAGACATGCACCTTGGCGCGCGGCTTGTGCTTCTTGAAATACGACGCCACCAGGCACGCCCGCTCATAAGGCGCCGGAGGACAACGATAAGGAGCCTCCGGAATGGCAATGATAAAACGCCCCCCATCGGGCATCGCTTCCAGCTGACGGCGCAAGGCTACGGTCTGCGGGCCCGCCTTCCACGCATGCAGAATCCGCTCATGCGCGCCGGGACTCGCCATGCCCGGAATTTTCTCCCACATAAAATCGATTCCCGGCGAAACAATGAGCCGGTCGTAAGCAATACCGACGCCGCTCTTCAATACGACCCGGCGCCCTCCCGCGTCGATGCGCTCGACCGTATCGCGCACCCACTTCACGCCATGGCGACGCTGCAGATCTTCATACGATACCGTGACATCGCCTATGGATAATGCCCCCTCGAGAACCAGATTGGACATCGGGCACGACACAAAGTCGGGGTTGGGCTCGACCAGCGTCACGCGGATGCGGCCCCCGCTCCACACGCGCAAATAACGGGCCGCCGTTGCCCCGCCGTAACCCCCGCCTATCACGACCACGTGACCGGCGGAGCCTTCGGCGCCCAGGCAAAGGCCCGGAACGGCAAGGGCCGCGCAGCCGCCCAGGCTGCTCAAGAACGCACGCCGTTTCATTGTGCGGCCTCCGGCTTCAAGTTCGCGTACCACTGCGCGATCTGCGCCACCGTTTTGCCGTCGTAGCCTTTGGCGATCTGCTGCATCACATCGCCCGGCGCGTTGCCCTGCGCATACGCCCGCATTTTCTGTTCGATTTCGCCTGCCGGCCGGCCCGCCAGCATGGGAATGGTCGAACCCTCGACCGGCGCACCCGCTCCATGACAGGTCACGCACGACGAAGCCCAACTCGCAGCCTGGCGCGCTGCCAGGGTCTGATCGGCGCAGGCATTGGCCATCGACAGCGTCGCGCCGACGCCCAGCAACGCGCAAAACAGCCACCGCGCTTCAAGACGCGGCCCCTCCGACAAGATCACGTTTTTGTTGCGGAAAGGAGCTGTTGGGCTGCGCATAGATCATCCCGCGTGTTGACATTGAAAAAAACATTTGCGTCTGGCGAGAATTCCACCGCAACCGCCTGATTAAGTTGTTGCCACTGCTGGACCTTGCGCCCTCCCATCCGCAAAAAATCGCACAGGCTGGAATACATATCCCGGTGCAGCAACATGCATAAAGGCTGCGGCCCACCGGCGCAGGCGTACGCTATGGGGGCCTGGGCTTCAAGTACCGCCTTCGCCAGACGTTCGATCAAATCGTCGGGCAGCAAAACCACATCAACCGGCGCCACCACGAGCCACGGCGTTTCGATTTGCGCCAGGGCGCTGGCTACACCCGCCAATGGCCCCAGGTTTTCGCCCAGCGCGGGATCATCGACCAGCACCCGCCCGTAGCGCGCGTACACATCAAGTTCGCGGTTGGCATTGACCCAGACCTGCGTCACCCGTGGCTCCAGGTAGCGGCGCATTCGCGCCACCAGGGGCTCGCCGCCGATTTCGACCAAGCCCTTATCGACCAAGGGCCGGCCGGGCAACTGCATGCGCCGGGCCTGGCCCCCCGCCAGAATCAGGCCGGTGATTTGATGGCACCCACGAGGGGTGCCGCTACAACAAGACGAATCGCTGCAACAGGAGGCGTTGCTACAACTTGAGGCGTCGCTGCAACATGGGGTTCCGCCATAGCAAGCCAGCTGATCCGTCATCCGCCGATATAACTCATTTCTATTTTTTTCTGCTGCGTCGTCGCGTGGCCGCGCAGTTCGGAATAATGGTCGTCACGCGCGCCCCATATCGACGCCAGACGTGCCACCAGTACATCGTCGCCGGCGCCGCTGCGCACGATGGCGCGCAAGTCGTGGCCGGCCGAGGCGAACAGACACAAAAACAATTGACCTTCGGGCGACAGCCGGGCACGCGTGCAATCACCGCAAAAAGGTTGCGATACGCTGGTGATCACGCCGATTTCGCCCGCCTGATCGACATAGCGCCAGCGCCCCGCGACTTCGCCGCGATACTGCGCCGGCACCGGCTCGAGAGGAAATTCGGCGCCGATTTTTTTCAATATCTCGGCGCCCGTCAGAACCTCTTCGAGATTCCAGCCGTTGGTCGTGCCCACATCCATGAATTCAATAAAGCGCAAGACATGGCCAGAGTGGCGGAAATGGCGCGCCATCGGAACGAGCTGATCGTCGTTGACGCCTTTTTTGACCACCATATTGACTTTGACCGGACGAAAACCCACCCGCGCCGCTTCATCTATGCCGCGCAAAACGGTTTTAACGTTGACCTTGCTGTCGCTCATGCGCTCGAACAAACGTTCATCGAGCGCATCGAGACTGACCGTGACGCGAGTCAGCCCGGCATCCTTCAGGGACTGGGCCTTTTTCGCCAGCAAGGTGCCATTGGTGGTCAGCGTCAGGTCGACCGAAGCGCCATCGGGCGTGCGCAACTGCGCGAGCATTTCGATGAGCGCTTCGATATTCTTGCGCAACAGGGGCTCGCCGCCGGTCAGGCGGATTTTTTGTACGCCCAGGCCAACGCTCACTCGGGCAATACGCGCAATTTCTTCGAAGCTGAGCAAGTCCGCGTGCGGCATGAATTTATAGCTGCCGCCAAACACTTCGCGCGGCATACAGTAGGTGCAGCGAAAATTGCAGCGGTCCGTGACCGAGATGCGCAAGTCGTGCAGCGGCCTGCGCCGCATATCCAGCAAAGGCTGCCCCGGCACGAACACCGGCGGGGTCGCGTCGCGTCGATCAGTAAGTGAAATGACTTGGCTCATCGTTTAATCATAAACCGTCTATCTCAAGCGCGCTTGGGCTGAGGAAATTTGCGGCCGAATGCATCGTGCAGCGTCTGCACCTGCCCCAGGGAGGTCGCGTTGTACCCAACCAGTTCAGACATATAACGCTGATACGCCGAGCTGTACATCAGCGTAAAGAGCTCATCCATCAAGGGCGTCGACAAGCTGTCGCGATGTACGGCAAAAAAATAACGTTCTTTGACTAAGGGGATAAACGACAAGCCGCTGCGCCAGGCCGCCGTTTCCACCCCGATCCCGACATCGGCCATGCCGCTGGCAATATGCGCGGCGATCGCCATGTGGGTGAATTCGCTATTGTCGTAGCCGCGTATCTGCGACGTTTCGATATCCAACGTCTTGAGCATCAGGTTCAGCAAGTTTCGAGTGCTGGAACCGATTTGCCGGTTCACAAAGCGTACCTCGGGATGCACCAGATCGGTCAGTGTATGAATGGCCTTGGGATTATCGGCCTGCACAAACAAACCCATGTTGCGCACGGCCAGATGAATCAGCCGGTGCTTGTCCGGATCAAGCCACTGGCCATACTCCCGCAAAAAAGACGCTTCGAATTCGCCTTCAGGCACCTCAAACCCCGCCAGATCGCACTCGCCCCGCTGCAGCGAAGCCAAGGCTTCGACCGCCGTGCGATAGCGCAGCTCCAGCGGCGACGTATCGAGACGATTGACAATGGTCATCAATCCTTCGATGGCAAAACCATGACTTGCATGCAACCTTAAGCGGGCGTGGCCTTCGGGACACAATTCTTCCAGTTCCTGCTGCAACTCCGAAGCCATGCTTTCAAAGGCCGGCATCAAGCGCGCCTCGACACGCCGGTCGGCCCATAACAGGCGCTGGCCGAACGCCGTCAGCTTGGTGCCCTGCCGACGGTTGGTTTCCAGCAATGAGGCGCCAAATTCTTTTTCAGCATTGCGCAATACTCCCCACGCATGCCGATACGACACGCCGCAAGCACGGCACGCCCCGGCAATATGGCCCGTGGTGTCGATTGCCGCCAGCAAACGCACCGTCTCACCCAACGCCAAATTTTCTCCATCCGGTTTTTCAAGCACCCACTGAGAGTCGAGATGAACCTTAAAACTGCATGTCATTTTTCCTCCGATACCCTGTGCAACCCAGGCCGTCACACCGAAATTTGAGCCATTTAATAAGTAATTAAATGCATATTAATAGCAAGAAGTCCTAATAGAACCAAGGGTTGTCCCTAGGGCGGCACTTATTTTATAGGCTATTTATTTCTTATTGAAGTAATTTCGGTTAGCTAGTATCTTTCAAAAATATCGTGTCCAAGGACTGCCCCATGCCAACCCTGCCAAACCCTGTTCAAGACAGGCCTTCAGAACTCCTAATCCAACAGGCTGCGCAACAGGCACTCGCGCGATACGAGGGGCAGGCGGGCAGCCTGCTACCCATTCTGCACGCCATCCAGGACGCCCTGGGCTATATTCCGGACACCGCGGTTCCGACCTTGGTCGAGGCCCTGCAATTGTCCCGTGCGGAAATTCACGGCGTGATTCAGTTCTACGCTCATTTTCGCGATCAGCCCGCAGCCCCTGTCGTGCTCGAGGTATGCCGCGCCGAATCCTGTCAGGCCATGGGTGCAGAGCATCTTGCCCAACACGCCAGGGAACACCTGGGCTGCGATTTTCACGGATCGAGCGCCAATGGCAAAGTCACGCTCGAACCGGTGTACTGCCTGGGCCTGTGCGCCCAGTCGCCCGCAGTCATGATCGATGGCGAGCCCTACGCCCGCATGACCCCGGCCAAGCTCGACGAGTTGCTGCACGCCAAGGGGTATGAAGCATGACTCAGGCCGTGAAGATATTCGTCCCCAAAGATACCGCCGCCATCGCTGTCGGCGCCAACGCGGTCGCGCGGGCTATCGAACAAGAGGCCGCACGCCGCAGCCTGGCCGTCGAACTCGTACGCAACGGCTCGCGCGGCCTGCTCTGGCTCGAGACCCTGGTCGAAGTACAAACCCCCCAGGGGCGTTTCGCCTACGGTCCGGTCCAGGCCGATGATGTGGCAGGCCTGTTCGACGCCGGCTGGCTGGAAGGCAAGACCCACGCGCTGGGCCACGGGCTCACCGAAGAGATCCCGTACCTCAAGAACCAGGAACGGCTCACCTTCGCCAGGGTTGGCATCACCGACCCGCAAAGCCTGTCCGACTACCAGGCCCTGGGCGGCTTTGCCGGGCTCAAACGCGCGCTGGACATGGCGCCCAAGGACATTGTCGAAGAGGTCATCGGCTCGGGCCTGCGCGGCCGCGGCGGCGCCGCCTTCCCTACCGGCGTCAAATGGAAAACCGTGCTGGCCGCGTCAGCCGAACAAAAATACATCGTGTGCAATGCCGACGAAGGCGACTCGGGCACTTTTTCAGACCGCATGCTGATGGAAGGCGATCCGTACGCGCTGATCGAAGGCATGACCATTGCGGGGCTGGCCGTCGGCGCCACCTACGGCTACATCTACGTACGCTCCGAATACCCCTATGCCATTGCCACCTTGAACGAGGCCATTGACCACGCGCGCGCCGCCCAATGGCTGGGTTTGGGCGTGGGCGGCAGCCACCATCGCTTCGATCTTGAAGTGCGCAAGGCCGCGGGCGCCTACATCTGCGGCGAAGAAACATCGCTGCTCGAAAGCCTCGAAGGCAAGCGCGGCGTGGTGCGCGCCAAGCCGCCGCTGCCCGCCGTCAAAGGCCTGTTTGGCCGGCCTACCGTCATCAACAACGTCATTTCATTGGCATCGGTACCCATTATTCTTGCCAAAGGCGCCGCGTTTTACCGCGACTACGGCATGGGCAAATCCAAGGGAACGCTGCCCTTCCAGCTAGCCGGCAACATCAAGCAGGGCGGTCTGGTGGAAAAGGCCTTCGGGATCAGCCTGCGCGAACTGCTCTACGACTATGGCGCGGGCAGCGCATCGGGGCGCCCCCTGCGCGCGGTACAGGTGGGTGGCCCGTTGGGCGCCTACCTGCCCGAATCGCAATGGGATGTGCCGCTGGACTACGAAGCCTATCTGGCTATTTCGGCCATGCTCGGACACGGCGGCATCGTGGCCTTCGACGACAGCGTCGACATGTCCGAAATGGCGCAGTACGCCATGGAATTCTGTTCCATCGAATCCTGCGGCAAGTGCACGCCCTGTCGCATCGGTGCCGTGCGCGGCACCGAAGTCATCGCCAAAATCAGACGCAACGAACACCGCGAGGAACAGGTCGATTTGCTGCGCGACCTGTGCGACACCATGCTGGCGGGATCTTTGTGCGCCCTGGGCGGCATGACGCCTTATCCGGTCCTGTCGGCGCTGGAACACTTTCCAGAAGATTTCGGCACGGCCGCCCACCCCACATCGACCCAGAAAGTCGCCTGATCCCGGAGCACATTATGTTGGAAACCGTTGTTAAACGCGACCGCGACATGGGCACTCCCGCACGCACCAGCACCGAAATGGTCAGCCTGACCATCGACGGCACGCTGGTCGAGGTGCCGGCCGGCACCTCTGTCATGCGCGCCGCCGCCGAAGCCGGCATCAACATCCCCAAACTATGCGCCACCGACAGCCTTGAAGCTTTCGGTTCGTGCCGCCTGTGCCTGGTGCAAATCGAAAACCGGCGCGGCTACCCGGCTTCGTGCACCACGCCGGTCGAAGCCGGCATGGTGGTGTGGACCGAAACCCCCAAGCTCCATGAATTGCGCCGCAACGTCATGGAGCTTTATATTTCCGACCATCCGCTGGACTGTCTCACCTGCCCATCCAATGGCGACTGCGAGCTGCAGGACATGGCGGGCGTCGTGGGCTTGCGCAACGTGCGCTACGGACGGGATGGCGCCAACCACCATCACGACCCGGTCGATGAATCGAACCCGTACTTTACGTACGACCCATCGACCTGCATTATGTGCAGCCGCTGCATACGCGCCTGTGATGAAACACAGGGCACTTTCGCCCTGACGATTGCCGGCATGGGCTTCGGCTCGCGCGTTGTCGCCGGGCAAAACGATTCGTTCCTGGAAAGCGATTGCGTATCGTGCGGCGCCTGTGTGCAGGCCTGCCCCACTTCGGCCCTGACCGAAAAATCCATTATCGACATGGGCCAGGCCGAGCATTCCATCCTGACCACCTGTGCCTACTGCGGCGTGGGCTGCACCTTCAAGGCCGAGATGAAAGGCGACCAGGTCGTGCGCATGGTGCCCTGGAAAGACGGCCAGGCCAACCGCGGCCATTCGTGTGTAAAGGGGCGTTTTGCCTGGAGCTACGCCACTCACGCAGACCGCATTCTGAAACCCATGATACGCAGCAAGATCACCGACCCCTGGCGCGAAGTCAGCTGGGAAGAAGCGATCGGCTATGCCGCTTCCGAGATTAAGCGCATCCAGGCCAAATACGGCCGCGATTCCGTCGGCGGCATTACCTCTTCGCGCTGCACCAACGAAGAAACCTGGCTGGTGCAAAAACTGGTGCGCGCGGCTTTCGGCACCAACAACGTCGACACCTGCGGCCGGGTGTGCCACTCGCCAACCGGCTACGGCTTGAAGACCACGATAGGTGAATCGGCCGGAACCCAGGCATTCGATTCCGTCATGTTCACCGATGTGGTCATTCTTCTGGGCGCCAATCCAAGCGCCGCGCACCCGGTATTTGCCTCGCGCCTGAAACGCCGCCTGCGCGAAGGCGCCAAGCTTATCGTGATCGATCCGCGGGCCACTGAACTGGTCAACGCGCCGCACGTCAAGGCCGACTATCACCTGCCCGTGCGGCCCGGCACCAACGCCGCCATTTTGACGGCCCTGGCGCATGTCATTGCCACCGAAGGCCTGATCGACGAAGCTTTCGTCGCCGCGCGTTGCGAACTCAAGGCGTTTGAAGAGTGGCGCGATTTTGTGTCGTTGCCCGAAAACTCGCCCGAAGCCACGCAATCCATCACCGGCGTGCGCGCCGAAGACGTACGCGGCGCGGCGCGCCTGTATGCCACCGGCGGCAACGGGTCCATTTACTACGGCCTGGGCGTAACGGAACACAGTCAGGGTTCGACGGCCGTCATGGCCATCGCCAACCTGGCCATGGCCACCGGCAACATCGGCCGCGAGGGCGTGGGGGTCAACCCCTTGCGCGGCCAGAACAACGTACAAGGCTCCTGCGATATGGGCTCGTTCCCGCATGAACTGCCCGGCTACCGCCATGTGTCCAACGACGCGGTGCGCCACGAGTTCGAACAGGACTGGGGCGTTTCCATCCAATCCGAACCGGGGCTGCGCATCCCGAATATGTTCGATGCCGCGATCGACGGTACATTCAAAGCTTTGTATTGCCAGGGCGAGGACATTGTTCAGTCCGATCCGAATACGCAGCACGTCGCGCACGCGCTCGAATCCATGGAATGCATCATTATCCAGGACATGTTCCTTAACGAAACCGCGAAATACGCCCACGTCTTCCTGCCCGGTTCATCATTCCTTGAGAAAGACGGCACGTTCACCAATGGCGAGCGGCGGGTCGGCCGGGTGCGCACCGTCATGGCCCCCAAAGGCGGCATGGCCGACTGGGAAGTCACCTGCGCCTTGTCCAACGCCCTGGGATACCCCATGCATTACGGGCACCCCAGCGAAATCATGGAAGAAATCGCCCGCCTGACGCCTACCTTCGCCGGCGTCACGTTCAAGAAAATCGACGAACTGGGCAGCCTGCAGTGGCCATGCAATGCCGACGCGCCCGACGGCACGCCGGTCATGCACGTCGACGAATTCGTGCGTGGCAAGGGTAAATTCATGATTACCAAATATGTGCCCAGCGATGAACGCAGCACGCGCAAATTCCCATTGCTTCTGACGACCGGGCGCATTCTGTCGCAATATAACGCCGGCACGCAGACCCGCCGCACGCCCAACGTGCTGTGGCACGCCGAAGATGTGCTTGAAATACATCCCGCCGACGCTGAAGATCGCGGCATAAAAGAAGGCGATTGGGTGGCCATTCAAAGCCGCGCGGGTGAAACGGTGCTGCGCGCCACCATCACCGAACGGGTGCAGCCCGGCGTGGTCTACACCACCTTCCACTTCCCCGAATCGGGCGCCAACGTGGTCACCACCGACAGCACCGACTGGGCAACCGACTGCCCCGAATACAAGGTCACCGCGGTACAGGCCCGCAAAGTCACGCAAGCCTCCGACTGGCAGGCCGGATGGTCGCGCTTTAGCGGCGAGCAGGAACAGTTGCTGCAAGAGCGCGAACGCGCCGCCAGTGAATAAGCGATATTCATGCAAACAGCCCACAACACCTTCGCCGCCCCGCCCCCGCCTTCACCGGGCACGGGGCGGCGCTCGGCAAAGGTATTGCGCAGCAGCCCGCAGACGAGCGGGCGCGGCGAATCCGACGAGCTTGCCGAAGAGGTGGCCGTGGCGCTGGAATACAACGGCATCAGCTACGCCGCGCTGCTGGCCACCCCTTGCGATCTTTCGGACCTGGCCTACGGCTTTTCACTGACCGAAGGCGTTATCCGTGGGGCACGAGACATCTACGAACTCGATGTCGCGCAACACCCGGGCGGTTTTGTGGTCCAGGTAACGATCGCCAGCGCCTGCCTGGATCAGCTCAAGCGTCGGCGGCGCACCCTCGCCGGGCGCACCGGCTGTGGCCTTTGCGGCATCGAAAGCCTGGACGAAGTGGAACGCCATCTGCCCGCGCTCGCGCCCCCTGCGAACCCGATTTCACCGGCGGCGATTTCGCAGGCGGTCGAGCAATTGCGCGCTCTGCAACCCCTGCATCTTGCCACCGGAGCCACGCATGCTGCCGGCTGGGCCAACCCGCAAGGCCATATCGAACATGTGCGCGAAGACGTGGGGCGGCACAACGCGCTGGACAAACTGATAGGGCATTTGTTGCGCCACGCGATCGACACCACGCAAGGATTCGCGGTGATCTCCAGCCGTGCCAGTTTCGAGATGGTGCAAAAGGCCGCTGCCGCAGGCATATCGGCGGTCGTTGCCGTTTCGGCCCCCACAACGTATGCCGTGCAAATGGCCAACGACCTTAATGTTTTGCTGGCGGGGTTTGCGCGCAACAAGCTGTTTACCGTATACGCCCATCCTGAATATCTGCGCAATGACGGAGGACTTTCTTGAATATCGATCACTTAATCCGCTTGGCCAACCGTATCGGCGATTTCTTCGAATCGCTCCCCGACCACAAAGAGGGCATAGAGGGAATCGCCAACCACATTCAAAAATTCTGGGCGCCACGCATGCGGATCGCCCTGCTCGATTTTCTGGACGGTCACCCCGATGGGCGTACGTCCGACGCGGCACTAAGCGCCATCACGCTTGAGGCCATCCTGCAAAACAAGCAACGATTAACCCCAAAAGGAGCAAACTGACCGACTTTTCGTACCTCGCTCAACCTTGCTGATTTCCGTTTATCCCAAACCATAACAAAGGCAACAAGGAGACAACATGAGTTCCAACACAACAGACCACGGCTTTTTTAGTAAAGAACGCATCACTGCCAAACCGGGCTTTAACCGCTGGATGATCCCCCCAGCCGCCCTGGCGGTCCATCTGTGCATCGGCCAGGCCTATGCATTTTCGGTATTCAACAACCCCATGACCCGGCTCATAGGCATCGACAAATCGGCGCCCGGCGACTGGAGCCTGGCCACCCTGGGCTGGATATTCAGCCTGGCCATTACTTTTCTTGGCCTTTCGGCCGCCTTCGCCGGCAAGTGGCTCGAAGATGTAGGCCCGCGCAAAGCCATGTTTGCCGCGGCCTGCTGCTTCGGCGGCGGTTTCATGCTGGGCGCGCTGGGCATTGCCTGGCATCAGCTCTGGCTGGTGTATTTAGGTTACGGCGTCATCGGCGGCATGGGCTTGGGTATAGGCTATGTCTCCCCCGTCTCGACCCTGATCAAGTGGTTTCCAGATAGGCGCGGAATGGCCACCGGCATGGCGATTATGGGGTTCGGCGGCGGCGCATTTATTGCCTCTCCGCTATCGGTCGCCCTTATGCAGCATTTTCGCTCTCCCACGTCCATGGGTGTGGCCCAAACCTTTGTCGTGCTGGGCATTTTGTACTTCATCTCCATGAACATCGGAGCTCTCGCCATCCGTATTCCGGCCCCTGACTGGAAACCCGATGGCTGGACGCCACCGGTCAAGCAGAACGCACTGATCAGCCGCAACCATGTGCATATCGATCAGGCCATGAAAACGCCGCAATTCTGGCTGGTCTGGTGGGCGCTGTGCCTGAACGTGACGGGCGGCATCGGCGTCATCGGACAGGCCTCGGTCATGATCCAGGAAAGCTTCAAGGGCCACATCACGCCGGCCGCGGCTGCGGGTTTTGTGGGCTTGCTATCCTTGGCCAATATGCTGGGACGATTCTTCTGGTCGTCGGCCTCGGACTATATAGGTCGCAAAAACACCTACTACATTTTCCTGGCCCTGGGCGCCCTCCTGTTCTTCCTGGTTCCGGGGGTGGGAGCCGCCGGCAATGTCGCCCTGTTTGTCTTGTTCTACATCATCATCATTTCGATGTACGGCGGCGGTTTCTCAACGGTGCCCGCGTATCTGGCCGACTTGTTCGGCACACGTTATGTGGGAGGTATCCACGGCCGCTTGCTGACCGCCTGGGCCGCAGGAGGCATCTTCGGGCCCGTGCTGGTCAATTACATTCGCCAATACCAGGTAGCGCACGGCGTGCCGCCCGCGGCAGCCTATACCGACACCATGTATATCATGGCCGTGCTGCTCATCATCGGCTTCATATGCAACTACTTCGTTCGCCCGGTTTCACAGCACCATCATATGACCAGCGAACAACTGAGCTTCGACCAACAACCGGCAATGGCAGCCAAATAAACCTGGGAGACAAAACATGGAACAACGCAGCATTGCCTCGTCCGCGACACCCAGCACCACATCGCCGGTATTGCTTGTCATTTTCTGGCTATACGTAGGCATCCCGCTCGTCATCGGCGTATGGGAAACCCTGCTTAAAGCCGCCGCCCTGTTCAAGTAAGACCAGGCGAACCCTCTTGTAGCGGCACCCCTTGTGGGTGCCATTCTGGCAAAAAAAAGAATGGCACCCACAAGGGGTGCCGCTACATGTGCCACAGTTGCCGTAGGGGCGACCCTCGTGGTCGCCCATTTATTTATACTATTCGGTTTCTTTGACGCGATAGACCAGAACAGCGCTTTTCGCCAGGCCCAGCACCTTGACCGTAACGCTGCCCAGCAACAGACGTGACCAGCCGCTGCGGCCATGGCTGCCTATGAAAATCAGGTCGCATTTTTCTTCTTCGCTGGCTTGCACCAGGCCATCGGCGACATTGAAATTGGACACCGCCTTGCCTGTCGCCTTGACGCCGGCCGTTTCAGCCCGGTCAAGGACGGCTTTCAAGTATTTCTTGGCCTGCTCGGCCGCCGTCTTCTCGTAATCTTCATCGGTAATGGCATAAGCGGCCGCCATGCCGTCAAAACCCACGGTTGCCGCAAAAGGCTGGGTCACATACAACGCGACCACCTCGGCGCCAATCTGACGAGCAAAACACACGCCTTTGTTCGCCGCTTGCGCTGACAGCGTGGAGCCATCGGTAGGGATCAGGATCTTCTTGAACATGGTGGTTGCTCCGATTTGAGTCATAGTCTTATGCTAAACCATAAACAGGCCATAAATAAAGCTGATCATACAAGGGTTTGCGCTAGGAGCCTGCTAAGCGCCGTTGGCCGCGCGGTATAAATTGGCACAGCGCGTGCCGCTACGGCAATACGCCAGAACCGGCGCCGGCAACTCTTCCAACAGCTCGGCAAACCGCTGCACATCCTCGGCGGTCATGGCGCCGCTGACGACCGGCTGATACTCCACCTTTAAACCCGCCGCCTCGGCCGCCGCCATGACATCGGCCGAAGTCGGCTGGTCAGGGCCACCCTCATAGTCAGGCCGATTGATAATCACGCTTTTGAAGCCGGCCGCCGCAACCGCCGGCATATCCGCGGGGGCTAACTGAGGGGACACCGCAAATGAATCCGTAAGTGAATTAACGGCTACTGGCATGTTTTTCTCCTTGAGAACTATTTATACTAGCAATCTGCACCATAGCTGGCAAACCATTGCCTATATCCTAACTGATTCTCGACCGATTGATGAAAAACAGCTTGACCACCTCAGCTCACCTGCAAACCCCCACCCCCGGCGTTTCCGACCTCGCTTCACCGCCCATCGCAGGGTTGCAAATCCGCGATGCCACAGCAGAAGACATGATCGCGGTGCAAGCCATTTACGCCCCCCACGTATTGCACAGTTCAGCCACCTTTGAAGAAACGCCGCCCTCGGTGCAAGAAATGCAATTGCGCCGCGAGCGAGTCCTGGCTCAAGGCCTGCCCTATCTGGTCGCGCTCATCAATAAAGAAATAGTCGGCTACAGCTACGCCTCATCCTACCGGGCCCGCATCGCCTACCGCTTCACCCTGGAAGACTCCATCTACCTGGCCGACGGCCACGCAGGCAAAGGCCTGGGCAAAGCCTTGCTCGCCGCACTTCTCGCGCGCTGCGACCAAGGCCCCTGGCGGCAGATGATTGCCGTAATTGCCGGCACCAACAACCTGCAATCCATCGGCCTGCATCGAAGCCTGGGCTTCAAGCACGTAGGCACGCAACCGTCGACGGGATTCAAGTTCAATCAGTGGATCGACGTCGTATTCATGCAAAGAGCGCTCGGCCCCGGCGACACGACGCTACCCGACTTACAAGGTTCGTAGTTCGCGGCGACACCTGCCAATGGCACCCACAAGGGGTGCCGCTACAAAATGGCAGCCACAAGGGCTGCCGCTACATGATTCACGGATACGTATTTGTAGTGGCAGCCCTTGTGGCTGCCATAATCCGCAACAACCCAGCCGACATCTGCAAAATTAGGCCCGAGACTCCACTCAAGGAAATCGATCCCGAGAATCTACTCAAGGCGACGGCGACCCAGGCGGGCGGGCGAGCTTGAGTCCGCTGCGTCAAGCGCCTGGATTGGGGAGGCAAGGGGCGCACTGCTTGAGCGGGAGCTTGCGAATAGCCCGGGGGGCTATTCGCCCCGCGAGTTTGCGCACCGCCCCAAGCCAGGCGCTTGACGCAGGCAGTCCTGGCAACGCCAGGACCGGGCGAAGTGAGCCTGCCCGCCTGGGCCGCCGTCGCCGTTTCACGCAGAAATTCATGCGAGCAAAAAACAGCAATGCCACCCACAAGGGGTGGCGCTACATGATTCACGAGTACGTTTTTAAATCGCATGGCACCCACAAGAGGTGCCGCTACACCAAAGTCAAATTCCGTTCCACCATCCAGGCGCCCGCCTGATCGCTCGCCAGCACACGGTACTCCGCCACACGCTGCACCCCCAGGCCATCGTTCGACTCCGGGTGCAAGGCAGGATGACACATCAGCACATCACCCGCCCGGGCGTGCCCCAGCCACCGCAACAGCAAGTCTCGATACGCGTCCTCCCCACCCTGAAAATCATAAGCCCCCAAAAACCCGTCGTTCAACGAAAAACCATAGCCGCCGGCCAAACGGGCAAAGCAACGTGCTCCCAATAGCTCGATAACCTTGGCTTTCGCCTGCAACGCCACAGGCATCCCCGACCCAAGCCGCATACGGGTCGAACGCAGCCACGGGCGCCGTTGGGCATAACGCCGCTCCAATTCCGCCAGCAGCGTCTCGCGGATTTGCGGGAACTGGTGCACATGCTGATGCCCATCGACAAAATCCGGACCCTGCCCCAATATCTGCTCGAAACGATCAAGCTGGCGCACGATCTGCCCACGCAAAAGGCTTGTATCCAAACGGCGCAGCCAGGCTCGAACAATCAGCTGCGACACCGGGCGATACCAGCCCGGCTGCCCCAGG
Organism: Paralcaligenes ureilyticus; assembly: GCF_004346225.1. GTDB lineage: Bacteria > Pseudomonadota > Gammaproteobacteria > Burkholderiales > Burkholderiaceae_B > Paralcaligenes > Paralcaligenes ureilyticus. The sequence continues at coordinate 97,471 of NZ_SMAJ01000001.1, forward strand.
CTTTCAGTAAAATTCAGATGCAAGCCCATCTGCAGGCCGGAACTTTTCAACGCCGCCGCATCTGCCGCGAAAGCCCGGCCTTCGACCAGGCAGCTAGTGGCATTCAAGCGCCCCAACCGGGCCAAATGCAATACCGCCGCATCGATACTGGAATTCATGCCAAAATCATCGGCGCAGATAATTATTTTTTTGCTCTTTGCCTCAGCCACTGATAAAGCCCCCTGGAAAACAACACTATGCGAAAGATCATCCGGCAACTGGCCTGCTTTGTGGCCGTAGGCTGCACCGCGGCTGCGACCCATTGGCTGGTGGCCGTGCTGGCGGTGCGCGCCCTGGGTTATGCGCCGCTCGTCGCAAACCTTGTCGGATGGCTGGTGGCCTTTTGCGTGTCCTTTGCAGGCCACTTCCAATTTACCTTCAGGCACCAGCACGCCCCCATCGTCAAGGCGGCACGGCGTTTTTTCCTGGTGTCTGCGCTCGGTTTCAGCGTCAATGAACTGGCCTACGCCTGGCTGCTGCGGGTCACCACCATCCGCTACGACATTCTGCTCGCGCTGATTTTAGTCGCAATTGCCGTCATGACCTTTATTCTGGGCCGCTTTTGGGCGTTCCGGCACAAAAGCTAGGGGCCGGGCCCGGCGCCACGCGCCAAACACGCAATTTGCCATGCTGGGCGTACACCGCCAACCCCGCCACCCAGGGAAATTCACCGGCGGTTTCGTTATCGCCCAACAACCACCAGGCCTGGGGCCGAGCCGCACATAGCCTGGACATCAGGGTTTGCGGTTCGATCAGCGTGCGGGCCGCCGCCTCGGGCTCGAACAGGCTGGCGTCGTACAGTTCCTTGCGCCAGGTATCGTCGGTCTTCACAGACGGGTCGCTCCAGTTCGACACAACCCACGCGGACTGGCCGGTACGCAGGTAAAAATCCAGATCGTACCGATAGCGGCCCAGCATGACGATCCGGTCGGCGGGAGTAAATACCGTCGACATGGCGCGCGCCAGCGGCTTGGAGCTGGGTAGCGGCGCCACCACCAGCGCAATCACCGCGGCCAGGCAAATGGCCAGCGACACCGCCAAATACCACGTATAGGTTTTGAGCGCCCTGCCCGGATTCTCGCCCTGCAGGCGAGCGGCAAACGGTTCGGCCAGAAAAAAGGCCACAGGAATCAGCAGAGGCAAAACGTAGCCGACCAGCTTGGAGCTGGGCATCGAAAAGAAAATCAGCACCACCAAAAGCCACGATACCATCAGGCCGCGCAAGGCGCCGTGGGCAGGATTGGTCCAGTAGGCACGGCGCGCAATGCGCCATAACTGCACAGACCACGGCAAGGTCAGCGCCAGCACGACCGGCACGTAAAACCAGAACGGATGCGGGTTGTTGAAGCCCGATTCCAGAAAGCGCTTGAAGTGCTGATAAACAATGTAATAGTCAAAGAAACCCGGATAACGCCACTGCATGACGATCATCCAGGGCAGGGACACCGCCAGGAACACGCCTATGGCCGGCCAATAAAACAGGCGCCGCAGCAGATCGAAACGGCGCCGCCCCACCAGCCAGAAAAAGATGATCCCCCCGGGCAGCACAATGCCGATCAAGCCCTTGGATAGAAACCCCAGACCGGCGAACCCATAGGCCAGCGCCAGCATCCCGCGATAAGACTCGCCCCGCTCGGCACGAAACAGGGCTTGCGCGGCCAGGACAACGGTAGCGCTGATCATGGCCGCGACCGTCATGTCCAGATTCGCATATTGCGCGGCGCCGAACAGGAAAGGCTGCGTAGCCAGGATCAGCGCCGCAAAAATGGCCACCCGCTGACCTACCTGTTTTTTCAGAAACCAGAATGCCAGGCCCACTATAAAGGCGGCCGACAACACCGAACTCATGCGCGCCGCCCACTCGTTGACGCCGAACACCTGCATGGATAAGGCGGTAATCCAGTAAAACAAGGGCGGTTTATGAAAAAACGGCAACCCGTCCAGACGGGGCACCCACCAGTCGCCCAGCTTGAGCATGCTCCAGGCAACCCCAACGTAGCGGCCTTCGTCGGGCAGGATCAGCGACCTCGTCCAGGTCGTGGCCGCCAGCCAGGCCAGCGTTGCAGCCACCACCAGCCAGGTGGACCGCACATCGAGAATTCGCGACGCCAGACCGGAAAAACGCTTCATCACCGCCCTAGCCTCTGCCCTTTAACCGCTGAAGGCATCGGCACATCATCCAGGCCGGCCCCGACTCTCTGTCTAAGCAGGTAAACGGGGCGATTTTTGACCTCGCCGAAAATACGGGCCACATACTCGCCCAGGACTCCGATGGACAGCAGATTGACCCCAGCGAAAAACAATACGACGGTAATCAACGTGGTCCAGCCCTGAACCGGATCGCCATACAGCCAATGGTTGATCACGACATATAAACCGTAAGCAAACGAGACCACGGACAAGCTGGCGCCCGACACGCTCAATAGCCGCAGAGGCCAGGTGGTAAACGCCGTAATGCCGTCGATGGCAAAACGGAACAGCTTGATGGGCTTGAAGCGAGTTGTGCCGTGCAGACGTTCGGGCGGCGAATAATAAATAGGCTCGGCGCGAAACCCCACCCAGGCAAACAGGCCCTTCATGAACCGATTGCGCTCGGGCAGCATCAGCAGGGCATCCACCACCGCCCGGTCCATAAGACGAAAATCACCGGCATTTTCGGGCACTTGCGGGCCGCCGGAGGTGCGCATCATCTTATAAAAGAGCTTGGTCCCCAGCCGCTTGAAGACGGATTCATCGTCGCGCGTGGCGCGCACGGCATAGACCATTTCAACGCCCTCTTGCCAACGTTCCAGCATGGTGGATATCAGCGCCGGGGGATGCTGCAAATCGGCATCCATGCACACAACCACCTGGCCGCGTGCGGCCTCGAGCCCGGCGCTTAACGCCGCTTCCTTGCCGAAATTGCGCGATAGCTGCAGGTAAACCACCTGTGGATGCTCCTGCGCCCAGCCGGCCAGCGTGTGGGACGTTCCGTCACTGCTGCCATCGTCCACAACGATGATTTCAAAGGCAGGCGCCAGGGCTTTCAATGCTGCAATCAAGCCCGGCAAGAGAACCTTCAGGTTCGCTTCTTCGTTCAGGCACGGCACGACACAACTAATGGAGGATGGTGGAGGCATATTCTTTCATGACATCGGAGGCTGCTCGGGCAACATCGGCGCAACGGGATTCCTGAACGCACCGCTAAACGAGACAAGCACAAAACCGCGGCAAACCACGCGCGGGACATAGTTCGGGATTTATAGCACGCCCCGCCCGGCAGCAACAGCCGCCGCAGCCATACCCGCCCCCCGCCATTGTCACCGATTAACCTCGTTCCGGCAGAACTTTGCCTCTTCCGTTTGACGCAGGCAGGCCTTTTTATTAAGATACCTGCAATATATATCTTCAAAATAAACGGGCTGCCCATCATCGCCTGCCCATCGTCGGCAACGGCCAACCCAACCTCACCCGGAGTATCCCATGGCGCCCCGCGAACTGTGCACCGAAGAAGAAATCGTCACGCTGGTCTACGGTTTCTACGATCGGGTACGCGTTGACGGCCTGCTCGGCCCTGTATTCAATAAACACGTCGAAGACTGGGATACGCATCTGGCCAAGATGGTGCGCTTCTGGTCATCGCTGCTGCTGGGCGCGGGCACCTATCGCGGCTCCCCCATGCCCACCCACATCGCCCTGCCGGGGCTGAACGCCACCTTGTTTCAGCAATGGCTCGCCCTGTTTCACCAAACCACTGAAGAATTGCCCAACCGGCTCTTGGCCCAACGCGCAGAAGAGTACGCCCAGCGTATTGCACGCAGCCTCTGGTACGGATACCAGCTCAATAATGAGCCGGACCGCGCTCCCCTGGAGATTGTTAATGGCTAGTCAAATTTTGCACATCGAAGAACAGGCCGCCCCCGCGCGCCGCCCCAGCCCGCAACTGGGCGCTTTCTTCGGCCTCGGATTCCGCCCGCTTTACATTGCAGGGTGCGGCTGGGCGCTGATTTCAATCGCCATCTGGATTTTCGCCCCATCGCTGATCGGCCATCCCATGACAGGCCTTGCCTGGCACGCCCACGAAATGCTGTGGGGCTTTATCGCCACCATCGCGGCCGGCTTCCTGCTTACCGCCAGTGCCACCTGGACGGGCTTTAACCCACTTAAAGGGTCTGCCTTGGCGCTGATATGCGCACTATGGATTGTGGCGCGCCTGGGCTACCTATTCGGCGGTGACATCGGCTTTCGGGTGGCCTGCGTGTGCGAATCGGCCTTTTTCCTGATCTGCGCCGTCGCCCTGATGCGCGTCGTGCTTAAAGCCAAAAGCAAGCGTAACTATGGAATTCCATGGCTGATGCTGGGGTTGGGAGTCGCCAACGCCCTGTATCTGCAGGCGGTGCTCCGCGGCGACTATGTGCTGCTGATGCAACGCTTCAATCTGGGGCTGATCTGCATGGCGGTGATTGCCCTGTTGATCGCCCGCCGAGTCATTCCTTTTTTTGCAATGCGCACTATACAAGGGCTCAAGATCCCGATGCTGACGCGCAGCGGCCACTGGCAGCTGGGCCTCGCCTTGCTGGCCATCGTTTGCGGCGTGGCCGGGTTTGAGCGTTCGATGGCGCTGGCGCTGGCCATTGTGGGCGCAATCAGCCTGTTCCAGCTCTTTTCGTGGAAGCCGCTGGCAGCGCGATCCGCCCCCCTGATCTGGATACTTTATATCGGCTACGCGGCGCTGGGCCTGGGCCTGATCGTGGCAGCCTGCTACTTGAGCGGCCTGGAAACGGGCGTGCTCGCCCGGCCCGCCACCCACGTTCACCTGATTGCGCTGGGCGGATTCTCGGTACTGATCATCGGCATGGTGACACGCACGGCGCTTGGCCATTTGGGCCGCCCATTGGCGCTCGATGGCAGCATGCGCACCAGTTACGTGCTGGTGCTGGCGGCGGTCGTCCTGCGCCTGGCGGCCTTGTGGCCGGGCGTGGCCAGCGTCTGGCTGCTACAGGCGGCCGCGCTCTGCTGGGTTGCCGCCTTCGCCCTGTATCTGTGGCGTTTTACGCCCATGCTCATCCGTCCCAGGACACACTGATGCGACTCACCACCCTGACCGACTACTCCATGCGCCTGCTGATGTACCTGGGCCGGCACCCGGAGCGACTCTGCACGATCTCGGAAATTGCCCGCGCCTACGACATTTCCGAGCCGCATCTAATGAAAATCACCCATCGCCTCGGCCAACATGGCTGGATCGAAACTGTGCGGGGCAGGAACGGCGGCATGCGCCTGGCGTACGAGCCCGCCGAAATCAATTTGGGAGAGGTGCTGCGCGACACCGAAAACGATCTCGACCTGGTCGAATGCCTGGGGTCGGGCAATACCTGTTCGCTAAGCGGGCGTTGCCGCCTGACCGCCATTATCGACGGCGCATTGCAACAATTCCTGCAGCACCTTCACCGCTACACCCTGGCCGACATCCTGCCCGAAGAAGACCGCGAAGTCTTCAGGCAACAGGCTAATCAAAGAAGATTGCAACTGGTCCGGACGGAACACCCGCAAAGGATGGAAAAAAGCCGGTAGTGTGCCGGGGGATGATTACCCACGCGCCTGGTTCACCCACAACGCCACCGAATCCCAGGCGCGGCCCAGGAAACCGGCCTGGTCTACGCCATCGAGCGTCACAAGCGGCAGCTTCAGCGATTTTCCGTCGATCTTCGCGTGCAGCGTTGCGACGGGCTCATGCAGCTCCAGAGGCGCAATCAATGGTCCCGGGGTGCTGACGGTGGGCACGCTGCCGATCTTGGCCGAGCGCGGCAAGGTCAGGAATACATCATGGTCAAACCCCAGTTTTACCTGATTTTGCCGGCCTTTCCAGACCCGCGACGTAGTAACCACCTGCCCCTTGCTATAAAGCCTTACCGTCTCGAAGTTCTGAAAGCCCCAGTTCAACAAGGTCAGGCTTTCCTGAGTGCGCGCCTGGTTGCTGGCCGCGCCCAGCACAACCGAAATCAGGCGCCGCTGGACGCCACCCTCGGGCCGCAACGCCGAGCCGATCAGACAATAGCCGGCCGACTCCGTATGGCCAGTCTTCAGGCCATCGACCGAGGGATCCAGCCACAACAGGCGATTACGATTGATTTGCGTGATCTTGTTGTAGGTAAACTGGCGAGTCGTATCGTAGCCCTTGTACAGGGTAGGGAAATCCTGGATCAGATGCCGCGCCAACACCGACAGGTCGCGCGCACTGGAATAGGTGCCCGGGTTGGGCAGCCCGTTGGGATTGGCGAAATGAGTGGCGTGCAAACCCATCGCCTGCGCCTCCCGATTCATCTGTACGACAAACCCTTCGACATTGCCCGAGGTCGCTTCGGCCAGCGCGACGGCCGCGTCGTTGCCTGACTGCACCAGCAAGCCGTTGAGCAACTGGTCCACAGTGACCTTCGTGCCCGGCATCAAAAACATTTTGGAGCTGCCCGGGGCCACGCTCCAGGCGCGTTTGGACACCGTCACGGTCTGCTGCTTGGACAGCCGGTGATCTTTGATGGCCTTGAAAACCAGATAGGCCGTCATGATCTTGGTCAGCGACGCCGGCTCGATACGCACATCGGCATTTTGCTCGGCGATCACCTGGCCGCTGGTCGCATCCAGCAACAGCCACGCTTTGGCGGCCAGCGCCGGGGCCGGCACGGCCTGCGCCCACGCGCCCGAGACGCAACCCAGCGCAATCCATAAACCCAATATCAATGTCTTCATGAGCATATCCAAAATACCCCAGTGTCAACGCAGGGAACAAATAGTATTCCGTTTCCAAGTCAAAATGGAATCAAACGCTTGCTTTCTCTTTCCTGACTCGCCTCGCCTTGGAACGGCGCCAGCGGAAATAAGCGGTGCGTTCATCTTCTTCGGTCAGTCTCAGAGCCCGCACGCGCATCAAATCCTTGCGCGCAATCAAGCCCAACAGCCGGCCGTCGACCCGATCGACAATAGGAATACGGCCCACACCCGACAAAGCCATGCGATCGGCAACCCGGCCCACCATTTCATCGGGGTGGCCGAGCATGAGGTCTTGATCCTGCAGCATCTCCAGCAAGGTACTCTCGCAGTGGCTTTTGTCCAGCGACCAGGCCAGGCTATCGGCCCGGGTCACCTGGCCGACCACCTGCCGGGTTTCGTCGAGTACCGGATAGCTGGCATGGCGGTAGTCTGTCGTGGTAAAAAACGTAATGGCATCGGCTACGGTCATGCTGGCCGGCAAGGTATCGACCTCGACGGTCATAATGCTATCGGCACGCACCAGATCGAACTCATCGACATGGTATTCGCGTGTAATGTGTACGCCGTGACGCGCGATTTTTTCGGTCAGGATGGAGCGCCGCAGCAGCAGTACGGTGAACCCGTAAGCAAACAGGCAGGCTGTGAGCACCGGCAGCAAAATCTGAAAATTGCCCGTCAGCTCCATGGCAAACATGGACGAGGTCAGCGGCGCGCGCATAGTGCCGCCCATCATGGCCGCCATTCCCAGCAAGGCCCAGAAACCAGGGTCCGCAGGAGGCAGCCAGGGCGCCACCAGGGCGCCGATCGCGCCGCCGAAAATCAGCAACGGGGCCAGTACGCCGCCCGATGTGCCCGAACCCAGCGCCACCGACCAGATAATGACCTTGACCACCAGCAGCATCGCCACCGCTTGCAGCGTCAGGCTATTGGCCAGCAAATGGGTAATGTTGATGTAGCCCACGCCCAACGCGTCGGGCTCGATGAGGCCGCCCGCACCCACGATCAGGCCGCCCAGGGCCGGCCACCACATCCAATGAATGGGCAGCTTTTCGAAAAAATCCTCGACGGCGTAAACGAAAGCGGTCAACAGCCCCGACCCCACTCCGGCGATAATTCCCATAAACGCCCACGCCAGCACATGCGGCACCGACACCGTGACGCCCCCGGCATAGGGAAATATGGGCGCTGCCGTCATGATCAGAGGGCGCACGGCCGCAGCCACAATCGACGCAATGGCGACCGGCAGGAAACTGCGCGGCTTCCACTCAAACAGTAAAAGCTCCACAGCCAGCAAAATAGCGGCTATAGGAGTGCCGAATATGGCCGTCATGCCGGCCGCGGCGCCGGCCACCAGCAGGGTCTTGCGCTCGCTCGATGTCATGTGTATGAGCTGGGCCAGCAGCGACCCGATGGCCCCACCCGTCATGATGATCGGGCCCTCGGCCCCGAACGGGCCGCCCGTCCCGATCGAAATGGCCGATGACAAGGGCTTGAGTACGGCCACCTTGGGTTGTATGCGGCTCTTGCCGATCAGGATGGCTTCGATCGCCTCCGGTATGCCATGGCCGCGAATTTTTTCAGATCCGTAACGGGCCATGAAACCGATGATCAGACAGCCCACGAAAGGCACAAACATGACATACCAGCCAAACGGCGTACCCGACGGGGGCAGGTTCTCGACTGTAAAACGGCCGTAGTACGCAACGTTGGAGCACAGAGCGATCAGCTTGAGCAGCACCCAGGCCGATCCCACGCCGAGCACCCCCACGACAACCGCCATTCCCATCAAAAGCAGCACGCGCTTATCGGTAGTGAAATCACCCAGGCGCGGCGCCGGCACGGCACCCCGGGGCAAAGCTTTAGGGGAAGACATTAAAAGAAGGCCCTGCGGATAAGCAAAAAATAAAGGAATGGATGACCCGCTGCACACCCGCGATACGGGCTGCGGAAACTCGCATACGCCGTATCGGTAAACGAGTCTGGTCGCCTGAAAATAGGCATTTATATCGTATCACGATATAAATGCCTATTTCAAACCTTATGGACGACTTCGTTCTGGAGAACCCCTATCTGTCGCAATCGTACGACGGCCAAGTCGCGTCAATCGTCGAAACGATCCAGCAAACTCACCAAAAGAGGCCGAATTGCGCGCAGCTCTTCCAGATGAGCGGCCGACAGCCCGGCCAGTTTTTGCTCGGCCAGCGGGGTCAGCGATACCCGCACGCGACGCCGGTCGGTAGGGTCCGGCAGACGTGAAACCAGCCCCATGCGCACCAGGCGGCCGACCAGTTCTACCGCGCTGTGGTGACGTATCATCAGGCGTTCGGCCAACTCACCCACGCTCGGAGACCGAGCCAGGCCTTTAATCGCCAGCAAGGCTTGGTGCTGTTGCGTGGCCAGGCCTTCGGTGACGGCGACCGCTTCGCTAAATACAATAAAACGGCGCAAGGCGTGCCGAAACGACGCCAACGTTTCATAGTCGGCGTCGCTGAGCTGGCGCGTGGTGTTTTTGGGCAAGGGAGAGGAAGTAGTCACGCGCCCATTCTAAATCACACCAGATCGCAACGCACGGTAATGGGGTGGCTGCGCAAAACCGACATCACGGTATCGTCGACGGTGCCTTCCACATCGGAGATCACATAGCCGATCTGGCCGCGGGTCTGCAGTTGCTGGCTGACAATGTTCAAACCATGCTCGGCCATCAGATTGCTCAGCGTACCCAGCGCGCCCGGCAGATTGCGGTGCACATGCAAAATACGCGCCGAGCCGGCGGCCTCCTGATAGGGAATCTCGGGGAAATTGACAGCCCCTTTCGACGTGCCGCTCCGCAAATAGCGCACCAGTTTTTCCGCCACTTCGCGGCCGATGTTTTCCTGCGATTCCTGCGTGCTGCCGCCTATATGAGGCGTCAGGATCACGTTGCGCATGCCGATGAGGGGGCTGGCCAGCGGCTCATCCACGTTTTTGGGCTCAGTGGGGAAAACATCCAGCGCCGCGCCCGACAAATGCCCGCTATTCAGGGCGGCATGCAGCGCATCGATATCAACCACCGTGCCGCGCGACGCGTTGATCAGAATTGCGCCCGGCTTCATGGCGGCCAAGGTTGCGGCATCCATAATATTCTTTGTGCCGCGCCCACCCGGCACATGCAGGGTCACCACGTCGGATTGCGCCAGCAGCGCCTCGAGCGAGGTGCAGGCGCGCGCGTTGCCCAGCGGCAGCTTGGCCTCGATATCGTGAAAAACCACTCGCATGCCGCAGGTCTCGGCCAGCGTCCCCACCTGCGAACCGATATTGCCGTAGCCAATCACCCCCAGCGTTTTGCCGCGCGCCTCGAACGCGCCCGTGGCGGATTTGTCCCAGTGCCCCTGATGCACGCGAGCATTCTTCTCAGGAATGCGGCGTAGCAGCAAAATAGCCTCGGCCAGCACCAATTCGGCCACCGAACGCGTATTCGAAAACGGCGCATTGAAAACCGGCACGCCACGCAACATGGTCGTTTCGAGGTCGACCTGGTTGGTGCCTATGCAAAAACAGCCCACCGCACGCAAATCGGACAAGTCCGACAGCAAAGCGGCATCAAGATGCGTGCGCGAGCGTATCCCCGCCACCTGCGCGCCCCGCAGGGCTTCGCGCAAGGACTCGGGCGGCAATGCCGAGGCATGCGCCACAATATCGTTAAAGCCAGCCTCCGCGAAGACTTCCCGGGCGCTAGGGTGGATATTTTCGAACAAAACAATTCGGGTCATGAAGATTCCAAGCAAACAACAAACGATTATTGTGCTGCAACAATTAAGTATAAACACCTACATCCATGCTGGGACAAGGGTTAAAGCGCCCAAACTTTCTTGACCGGCTATGAGCGACTGCGCATACTACGGCGATGGAAAGTACCGTGAAAACCCGCTGCTGCATTGTGGGCGGGGGTCCCGCCGGGATAATGCTTGGCTTGTTGCTGGCGCGTGCCAACGTCGCTACTGTGGTCCTGGAAAAACACGCCGACTTCCTGCGCGACTTCCGCGGCGACACGGTGCATCCATCCACCCTCGAAATCCTCACCGAGCTGGGCCTTAAACAACGCTTCGACGCATTGCCGCAACGCCGCATCAACGAAATCGAAGGCTGGTTCGCCGACGGCGCACATGTCATGGGCGATTTCCGCGGCCTGAAACCATTCCCCTATATGTCGCTGGTACCGCAATGGGATTTGCTTAATATGCTGGCCGAGGAGGCGCAGCGCCATCCCAATTTTACCTTGCACATGAACACCGAGGCCACCGGCCTTCTGTATCACGATAATCGTGTCGCCGCAGTGACCGCAACAACACCCGAAGGCGTCCTTCATGTGCATGCCGACCTGGTCATCGGCTGCGACGGCCGCCAGTCGTGCTTGCGCGACGCCGCCGCGCTACAGCCTCAAAACCTGGGAGCACCCATGGACGTGCTCTGGTTCCGCCTGCCCCGACATCCCGACGACCCCGCCGGCACCTACGGAGTCCCGGGAAAAGGCAATTTTCTGGTTTTGCTCAACCGCAACGATTACTGGCAAGCCGCCTGCGTCATCGCCAAAGGCGGCTCGGCCAGGCTGCGCGCCGACCCCATCGCCGATTTCCGCGCCCGCATTGCACGGCGGGTCCCGTTCCTGGCCGACCGGATCGATACCTTGGCATCATGGGATGAAGTCAAGCTATTGGAAGTTCGCGTCGACCGGCTGCCGCAATGGCATCGCCCCGGCCTGCTGCTGATCGGGGACGCCGCGCACGCCATGTCGCCCATAGGAGGCGTGGGCATCAACCTGGCCATACAGGATGCGGTGGCTGCCGCCAATATCCTGGCGCCGGCGCTTCTCGCGCCCGGCCTGCCCAACGACGCAACGCTCGCCGCCGTACAGCAACGGCGCCTGCTGCCCACCAAAATCATTCAGGCTATACAAGTACTGTTACAGCGCCGGATCATCGCGCCGGCACTTGCCTCCCAGGATGACGGCAAGCCAATGAGATTGTCGGGCGTCGTCCGCTTTTTCCTGCGCTCCCGCTTGATCCGCTCCATCCCTGCGCGGGTATTTGGAAAAGGCTTTCGCCGCGAACATGTTCGATCGCCGCAGCCGCCGGCATCGTAAGCCCAACGGCCGTGTTCAGACCTGTCTCATGTACAAGCTGGGCGCAAACCCCATGGATTTCTTGAACATGGTGGAAAACGACGAAGGGCTTTCATAACCCATGTCCAGGGCAATAGCCGTCACGCTCTGTCCGAGCGACAAGCGAGACAGGGCCACAAAAACACAGGCCTGCTGGCGCCAGCTCATGAATGTCATGCCGGTGCTGGCCAAGAACCGACGATAAAACGTGCGCTCGCTGACATGCAGCCGCCGAGCCCACTCTTGCGGCGTGGCCGTCTGGACGGGCGCCTTGTAAAAAGCCTGGCACAGCCTGGCCAGCTGCGGGTCCTTCGGCATGGGCAGATGCAAAGGCACAACGGGCTGGATGCACGCCTCTTGCAACAACATTTTCATCAATAAGCCATCACGCAGGTCCGGTTCATAAAGCAGCGGCACCTTGATGGCTTCGCGAATCAATTCCTTCAAGAACGGCGGCACCTCGATAACCTGGCATTTCTGCGGCGGATTGGCCAAGGCCGCGCTCCTGAAATACAGGCTGTGCGTGACCACATTGGTCATGGTCAATTGATGAGGTACACCCGCGGGAATCCAGACCGCAAAGCCTGGGGGAACAATCCAGGTCCCGAATTTCGTGTCCAACTGCATGGTGCCGGTAGCGCCGTAAAGCAGCTGTACGCGCCGATGCGAATGCGTATCGACGATCTGTCCATTGGGGTACACGGACTCCAGCGCAATCACATCGCGGTCCGTGTCTTCCACCGTGTCTATGTGTCTGGGCATTTCGTATGGCTGAAATTCAATGATGTTTGTCTTAGATTATAAAGACAGTCAGCCCAGTCTTGCTTATAGTCTAAAAATCAACGGGCATTCTTCGCTGGCCTGACTCCACGGAATCCAAAAAATGAATCAAGCAACGGCGCAAGTCGCGCCCACTCCACCCGGAGTGGCTTATGGCGTGCTGGGCGCGATCAGCGTATCGCACCTGTTGAACGACATGATGCAGTCGGTGTTGCTGGCGCTCTACCCGGTATTCCAGAGCCACTTCAACTTAAGCTTTGCCCAGGTGGGCGTCATTACCCTGGCGTTTCAATTTTCCTCGTCGCTGCTGCAGCCCCTGATCGGTTTTTTCACCGATAAGCGCCCTCTGCCGTTTTCCTTGCCCATGGGAATGGGGTTTACCTTCGCAGGACTGATTCTGTTGTCCCAGTCATGGAACTTTCCCAGCACCGTGGCCGCCGCCATGCTGATCGGCATGGGCTCGTCGGTGTTCCATCCCGAATCGTCACGCGTGGCGCGCATGGCGTCGGCGGGCCACCATGGCCTGGCCCAATCCATCTTCCAAGTGGGCGGCAATATCGGCTCATCCATCGGGCCCCTGCTGGCGGCGCTGATCATCGTACCGTTCGGACAAGGCAGCGTGGCCTGGGTGTCGCTGGCGGCCCTGCTCGCCATGCTTATTTTGTACCGCGTCGGCCGCTGGTATTCGACAAACCTGACCGGCACGCGCGGGCGCACCAGCCTGGGCAAGACAGACACCGGCCTGACGCGCAAGCAGGTTATCGGCGCCCTGTCTGTTTTGATGCTGCTGGTGTTTTCAAAATTCTTTTATCTCTCCGGCCTGAACAGCTACTTCACCTTTTACCTGATGCACCATTTCGGCGTCTCGATTCAGTTTTCCCAGTATTGCCTGTTCGTCTTCCTGGTAGGCGTAGCCATCGGCACCATTACGGGCGGCCCGATAGGCGATCGCATCGGCCGCAAGCGGATCATCTGGGGTTCCATCCTGGGCGCGGCTCCCTTTACCCTGCTCCTGCCTTTTGTCAGCCTGTTCTGGACCGTCGTGCTGGTTTTCATCATCGGCGTCGTCATCGCCTCGGCATTCCCCGCTATCGTGGTTTATGCGCAAGAACTGGTGCCAGGCAAAATCGGCACCATTTCCGGCCTGTTTTTCGGCTTCGCCTTTGGCATGGCCGGCATAGGCGCCGCTGTGCTGGGCATGCTTGCCGACGCAACCAGCATCGAATTCGTCTACCACGTCTGCGCCTACCTGCCCCTGATCGGAATTGCCGCCTTCTGGCTGCCCAATATGAATCGCAATAACAAGAAGCGCGCAGGCGCGGTTTAGCGGCAACCCTGTGGCGCCACCCCTTGTGGGTGGCAAAACCGTAACGATCAGAGATCGGTTACCTTGCGTAGATGGCAGCCACAAGGGCCGCCGCTACACCATGCTTGCGCTTGACCTTCACAATATAGGAAGGCGCAAAATGGTTCTTTACCCGAACCATGCCAAGGATCAAGCTCATGAGTCGCCGCGATTTCCTGACCAAGACACTCGCCGCCCCTGCCATCGCCGCCTTCGCGTCGCGGCTATCGGCCCAAGGCATGCCCGGCATGCACGACATGTCTCACGGCATGTCCATGGGTGCCATGGGAATGCAACACCGTATGCCCATGATGGGCCAATCCACGGACAAACTGGCCGGACCCACTGCGCTGGCCAGTGGTGCCACGTTGCGCCAGCTCCCCAGGCTCGCCAATCAAAGCAAACAGCCAGGTCAGTTTCGCGCCACATTGACAGCCCAACCCCGCTCCGTTGCGCTGCTGGCCAACCCGACCGGTCCGGCCACCGAAATGTGGCTGTATAACGAAGACACGGTGGCGCCCCTGATCGACGTCTTCGAAGGCGACCGGATCGAAATCACCTTCGTCAACCACCTGCCCCAACCGTCCACTATCCATTGGCACGGCCTGCCCGTGCCCAGCGACCAGGACGGCAACCCGGACGCCATGGTCGAACCCGGCGGCACGCGCATCTATACCTTCACGCTGCCCCTGGGCAGCTCGGGCACCTACTGGTACCACCCGCACCCGCATCGACTTTCCAGCGAACAGGTATTCCGCGGCCTGGCGGGCCCGATCATCGTCAGAGCCAAAAACGATCCCCTGGCCACATACCCGGAACGGCATCTGTTCATATCCGACCTGAAGCTGCTGGCCGATGGCGTCATCCCGCCCAACACCATGATGGACTGGATGAATGGCCGCGAGGGGCAATACGTCTTGCTGAACGGCCAGCATCAACCGCGAATTCAACTCAACGGCAACGAGCGCTGGCGTATATGGAATGCCTGCAACGCCCGCTATGTGCGCCTGAGCCTGAACAGCCACACCTTTAGCCAAGTGGGCACCGATGGCGGCTTATTGACCCATGCCGTCCACGACCTGAAGGACATCGTGCTGGCACCCGCCGAACGGGCCGAACTGATCGTATCCGCTCCGCCCCAACCCACATCGTTCCTGCTCACCGCCGCGCCCTACGATCGCAAGAAAATGACCATGGGCCACGGCAGCCCCTCCGACGACCCCACCATCGTTCTGGCCCAGATCAAGACATCGAACGCTCAGCCGCTGCACCTGCCCGACCGCCTGCGAGACATCGCCCCCCTGGACAAGCCCACCGCCACAAAGAAAATCGTGTTCTCCGAAAAAATGAACATGCTGGCCATGGGAATGAACCACGATGGCTTTCCCTCCGGGATGGAATTCCTCCTCAACGGCCGCAGCTTTGCCATGGGCCGCATCGACCAGGAAAGCCGCAAAGACGAAGTCGAACTATGGGAGATCGTCAACCACTCCGACATGGACCACCCCTTCCATATTCATGGCGCCCAATTTCAAATAGTCGAACGTGAACACAAAGGGCAGATCACACCCGAACCCATACTGGCCTGGAAAGACACGGCCAATGTACGCCCCGATGAAACAGTGCGCCTGAAGATCGTGCAAACACTGACAGGCAAGCGCATGTACCATTGCCACATACTCGAACACGAAGACCTGGGAATGATGGGCATCGTAAACGTCGTATAAGAAGAGCAAAGACATATCCGCACCGGAATCCCATGGCACCCACAAGGGGTGCCGCTACAAACACGTACCCGTCAATCATGTAGCGGCAGCCCTTGTGGCTGCCATCGGCGTTCTATAAATACCGCGACGATTTCCAACGATTTGGCAGCCACAAGGGCTGCCGCTACATTAATGACGGTCACGTCATCCAAATCGCCAACACCCCCACAAACATCCACAAAACGAGCGTCGTGGGCGGTCAAGGTGGGGCGGGCGATTCGGGCACGCCGCGCGCAGGGCCGGCTTCGGGGATTCAAGGCGTGCGCTGTTTGAGTGGGACGATTGCGAATAGCCCAGTGGGCTATTCGCCCCACGAGTTCGCACGCCGCCCCGAAGCCGGTCCTGCGCGCGGGAAGTTCTGGCGCAGCCAGAACCGTGCCCGTCAGAGCCCGATCCACCTTGACTGACCACGGCGCGGGGCTAGAAGGTTTTAAGCGGATAGGGTTGATACGAAAAATGCCACCTGCAGCGAATGCCACCCACAAGGGGTGGCGCTACGGGTGGCGCTACAGGGCACCGCTACCGAACCGTTACAACTTCACAACAACAAACACCGCCTAATCGGTAGAATTTCAATAAGCCACAGGCCGATAGCGTCACACCGCATCGAACCCGCAAACCACCGGCAATCCTGCCATCGGCCTCAAAAGGGACCACCACCATGAGCACCCAGCCCCGCGTCACCTTCTTCCACTCCCCCAACACCCGCTCCAGCGGCGCACTGGCACTCTTCGAAGAACTCGGCGTAGCCTACGACCTGCACCTGCTCAACATGAAAAAGGGTGAACAGCGCCAACCCGAATACCTGGCCATCAACCCCATGGGCAAAGTGCCCGCCATCCTGCACGGCAACGCCCTCGTTACCGAACAACCCGCCGTATTCATGTACCTGGCCGATCTCTACCCACAGGCAAAACTCGCACCCCCAATCGGCGACCCGCTGCGCGGACCCTACCTGCGCTGGATGGTGTATTACGGCTCATGCTTCGAACCCGCGCTGATCGACCGTGCCCAGCAAAACACGCCGGCCAAGCCGTCCACGTCGCCCTACGGCGACTACGACACCATGCTGAAAACGCTTACCGACCAGTTGCAACCCGGTCCATGGCTGCTAGGCGACACTTTCACAGCCGCCGACGTGCTGTGGGGCACCGCGCTGGACTGGACCACCCGATTCAAACTGGTCCCCGAAACTCCGACCATCCGCAACTACATCGAGCGCGTAACATCACGTCCGGCCGTAACCCGTGCCCGGGAAAAAGATACGGCAATGGCCGCTGCGCAAGAAAGCGGCACCAATTAAAAAATACCCCTAAACCAGTGACATATATCTGTGAACCAAACCAACGAGAAAACCGTGAAACCCAGCAAAGTTATCCTGATCATTATTGATGGTTTGGCATGGCAGGTCGCCCACGACGGCATGGGCCACTTGCAAGGGTTGTGCGAAGCGGGCCGGGCCAGCCTCTATCAACTTGAATGCGCCTTGCCGTCGCTGTCGCGCCCGCTCTACGAGTGCATCCTGACCGGCGTTCCGCCCGTCGACAGCGGTATCGTCCACAACGACGTCAATCGTTTATCCAACCAGCAGAGCCTGTTTCACCTGGCCCGCGCCGCCGGACTCACGACCGCCGCCGCCACCTATCATTGGTTCAGCGAACTCTACAACCGCTCGCCCTACGTGCCGGTACGCGATCGCTACACAGACGACCCCGCGCTGCCGATCCAACATGGCATCTTCTACCACGGCAACGATTACCCCGATGACCATCTACTGGTCGACGCGGAAACGCTGCGCCAGCGACACGACCCGGATTTTCTGTTGATCCACCCCATGAGCCTGGACGACACCGGCCATCATCACGGCTTTGACAGCCACCAATACCGCAACGCAGCGCGACGCGTCGACAGTGTGCTGGCGGAATATATCCCCGCGTGGCTAGCCGCCGACTACCAAGTGATGGTCACCAGCGACCACGGCATGAACAATGACTGCAACCACGGCGGCATCCTCCCCGAAGAACGTCAAGTGCCGCTATTCCTGGCGGGCAGCCGCTTCAGCCATCACCCCGGAATTCATGCGCGGCAAACCGAAATTTGCGGCATTGCCGCCGATTTGCTGGGCATCGAGCATTCCAAGCAACACAATGCGGGGCTGCTTTTGTGAGATGGAAGCGTCAGACACGCGCACACGCATCAGGGATGTCTGCGCTCTGCCCGGCCTTGGTCGACGGAATGGCGTGTCAGGCCTTGTGAAAAACCTATGCCAGCAAGGAAACAGATCGCCCACGACCAGCGTGGCGCCCATGCACAGCAGAAACCTGATTAATTTCGTTCTAAGCTGACACCCTTAAGCATTTCTTGGCCGGAAATCACATAAAAACGCCCCTCAAAGGGCTAGGACCGGGCAGCTAATAAAAAGCACAAGCTTAAAGTGGACCCATATTTTCAGATGTAATAAAAGAGGCCCCTTTACTTGCTCTTTTATACGTCTCTGACGTATAATCTTATCTATGTACACGATTATCGAAACCCCGACGTTTAGCGCGGATGCCAAAGCCATTTGGCAGGAAGACGAACGTGGTGAGTTCTGCGCCTGGCTGGCGCAGCATCCAGAGGCTGGCGACGTGATCCCCGGTTCGGGCGGCTGTCGCAAGGTGCGCTGGACGCGCCAGGGCACGGGCAAGCGCGGCGGCGTGCGGGTGATTTACTTTAACCGTCTGGACAACGGCGTGATTCACCTGCTGGTGATCTACGCTAAAGCGGTGCGCGGCACCATCCCGGCGCACATTCTGAACGCAATCAAAAAGGAGCTGGAACATGACTAAACGTGAAAGCATGACGGGGCAGGAATTAGGCTTGAAACTGCTGGCCTCGGTCAAACAAATGAAGGCCGGGGTAGGCACGGTGGTGCACTCCCCGGTGGCGCAGGTACGGGCAGCCTCCGAGCTGTCTCAGACGCAATTCGCCGCACTCATGGGCGTATCCGTGCGAACCCTGCAAGAATGGGAGCAAGGTCGACGCAAGCCTTCTGGTGCGGCGCAAACCCTGCTGGCGGTGGCCATGCGCCATCCCGAAGTGCTACGCGAGCTGGCGGTGGCATAGTGAATAATCAACGGTATGAAGCTTTGGATTGCCTAATCGGTATATCGGTGCGTTCCATCTTTCCGAAAATTGCAGCAAGGTCATTATCCGAGGTTCCATTTTTCGGACCTTTAACGATTTCGGCAATGATGCCTTTGTTTATGTACTCTGATAAATCAAACTCGTAGTAGGCACAAATCCGGTTGTTGGTCACCCTATGCTTTGGATCGGATATTTCAAAGCGACTGTCTGTAGTCTGATTTGTAGTCCGATCCGCGATGACCAGCGGCGCATGAATTAAGCGATGTTCCCGCTCTTCATGGAACGCGGGATTTTTTGCGATAACAGCATACCCAGTTAATTGGCGAATCAGCTCATGAAGCCCTCCACATGGAATTTCGGGCAAAGAAATTCCATTATTTTTCGCGCTCATTTTCGCGCTCATGTAAGCAATCTGCTCTTGTACGCCTAAAGGAATTTCTCCCGCCTTTGCCGTGACGTCTCGCATGGCTAATTCAAGTAGCCGCCGGATGAAATTTTGCTGGACGTCCAGTTGATACTCCACCTTGCAAAGCCATAGTTTGGTTTCCTCGGTAAATGCTTGTCGAGGGATTCCTGTCGTACTGGGAAAAAACTCACTATTGAATCCAATTGAAAACCCATAGCCATCATTTGCGTACCCGCGCCATTGGCTGAGCATGTCTCCATCCTCGGAAAAGCAGCAAACATAGGGGCTGAATTTATCGCGATTGTATTGACCGACAACCTGTTGCGCAGCCTCTCGGCCAAACTCCTGCGCAAGCGATGGAAGGATTTCGTCAATAATTCCGACTATCCAGCTTCCTTCCATGTAGTCGGACATATTATTTATACGAGATAGCCAGAGCTTTTTCCCCTGAATGATGCTGAGAAATGCTTCTGGACTACAGTAGTGATACAAGATCATTGTCAATGTTTCTCCATTCAGCCCGCTCTAACCTCATCGTTCCCGCGATACCCCGCCAACAACCGCAAAATCAACAAAGCAAAATCTCGCCCTTTGCCTTCATTACCCAGGATTTCCATAGCCATCTTTTCATGATCCGTCATGGCATCCAGAACAAGGTCTTCGACCCGTTTTGGAAACACCCCATGCATGACCTGCTCGGGGCTATGGCTATTAACCTGAGCCATCACCCCTTCGTCGCGGCTAATGCGGGCGGCCACGCCGTTGGCAAAATGCAGCTGATCATCGTCGCTGATTTCAGCCCCAAACAGGTCGTTCAGCGCGTCGATAATCTCCGAGAGCCGTTTCTTTTCTGGATCGTAGGGCTTGCCGGTGCCGACATCGCTGCCTGGCTTAAGACCATACTCCCCGGTCTTTTCATTCAGTTTCAGAAGCTGCTCGGCCCGCTTGGTCAGCCGATAGTGGGTTAATTCCAATTCCGACACATCCACATCGTCGTCATCCAGACGGCTAATTCGTAATAGCGGATGCAAATGCTTGGCATAGACGTTCAGTTGCTCAAGCTCGCGATCCTCGTAATCGACGATCTGGGATAGAAACTCATACAGCTTCACGAAGCTCTTCAGGTTTTTCTTGAACAGATCCAGCTTATCGATCGCCTCACCCGCCTCTTTCAGTGCATGCTCGGCTTTTTGAAGGCCCACCTTGTCGCCATTGTTTCGGACTACCTGTACCACCTGTTTCGCCATGCCACGCGCATTGGCGGCAAAGGCGTAGCGCTTGGCAAACCGCTCCTTGGCTGGCAGGCAGTAATAACTGAGTTTGGAGGCAGCCGCCTTGGGATCAAAAAACGCTGCGGCAAAGGATTCGACCTCCTCCCAGTAGTAGATATGCTCTTCATCGAGCCTCTTTTGCAGGTCGTAGACGATCTGCGGATCTGACACATCGGTCAATTCCGCCTTGTTGTAGTACGGCAAGAAGGCGTTCAGGACATCTTGCGAATCGTTAAAGAAATCCAGGATGAAGGTTTCCTTGCCCGGAAAGATCCGATTCAGGCGGGATAGGGTCTGTACGCAGTCCACACCATCGAGCTTTTTGTCCACGTACATGGCGCAGAGCTTGGGCTGATCAAATCCGGTCTGAAACTTGTTGGCGGCGATCATGACGTTGAAGTCCTGCGTATCGAACGCCTTTGCCAGGTCCTGGCCATGCAGGCCCGCGTTCAACAGAAAACTCGTTTCGCTGACTTCTTGCGGGATCACCTCGTCGGCAAGCACGGTGCCTGAGAAAGCCACCAGCGGGTGCACGTCCTGATAGCCCTTCTGTTTGACGTACGCGAGCATGGCCAACTGGTAGCGCACTGCTTCCTGGCGGCTGCCGGTGACAACCATGGCCTTGGCCTGGCCATCGAGCAAATGGCGCACATGATCGCGAAAGTGCTCGACGATGATCTCGACCCGCTGGTTAACATTGTAGGGGTGCAGTTTTACCCATCGGGCGAGCTTGGCGCGGGCCTTCTTGGTGTCGACCTCGTCATCAACCCCGTCGGGATGCGCAAGCTTCCAGGCTGTGCTGTAAGTGGTGTAGTTCTGCAATACGTCCAGAATAAAACCTTCTTCGATAGCCTGGCGCATGGAATACACATGGAAGGCTTCGGGCTTGTTATTGACGCTTCGCTCCGTCGTGGGATCGGGCGGGCGACCGAACAACTCCAGCGTTTTAGCTTTAGGGGTTGCGGTAAAGGCGTAATAGCTGATTCGGTCATTGGGGCGACGTGCGGAGACCGCCGCGTCCAGTAGTTCTTGGGCGCTGACCTCTTCACCCTCCGGGCGATCACTGCCCAAAATGGCTTTGAGCTTATTGGCGGACGAACCCGTTTGCGACGAGTGCGCCTCGTCCGCAATCACGGCATAGCACCCACTGGCAAGCTTCGGGTACTTATCGAGCGCATCAAAGAGCGCCGGAAAAGTCTGGATCGTGACGATAATGATGCGGGCCTGGTCGGCCAGCGCTTCGGCCAACTGCTCAGACTTACTCTGGTTGCCAATGTCGTTCGTGATGGGCTTGACCACCCCTTGCGCATGGTCGAACTGATAAATCGTGCTCTGTAGTTGCTCGTCGAGCACCGTGCGGTCGGTCACAACGATAATCGAATTAAAGAGGCGCTGGCCGCCCCCATCGTAGAGCGAGGCCAACTGGTGGGCAGCCCAGGCGATGGAGTTCGATTTACCGGATCCCGCACTATGCTGGATCAAATAGCGCTGGCCAACACCCTCCAGACGAGTTGCCTCAATCAGTTCGTTCACCACATCCCACTGATGATAGCGGGGGAAAATCAGCGACTCACGCACACGGGTCGCACCGTGAAAATCCTCGACCTTGGTTTTTTGCAGATGAAGAAAGCGCGCCAGCACCTTGAGCCAGGCGTCCTTCTGAAAGAGGCGCTCCCACAGATAACGGGTGGCATAGCTATTTTCATCGGGCGGCATGGGGTTGCCCGCCCCGCCTTCTTCGCTACCCAGGTTAAAGGGCAGGAAGAAGGTATCATCGCCCGCCAGATCGGTGGCCATGGCCACCTCAAACTGGCTCACGGCAAAATGCACCAGCGCACCGCGCTTGAAGGTCAGTAAAGGCTCGGGCTTACGCGTGAGCGGATCCTTTACCGGGCGATCCTTGCGGTATTGGCGTTTGGCATTTTCCACCGACTGCTTGAACTCGCTTTTGAGCTCCAGCGTGGCCGTAGGGATACCGTTCACAAATAGCACTAGGTCCAGCCGGGGGTTATAGTCGCCTTCGCGAAAATGCGGCGAATAGGAAACCTCGGGCACGACACGCAGGCGGTTTGCGCCGTAACGGGCCACGGAATCCGGGTTCATGCCGTGATCGGGCTTGAAACTACACAGGTCGATTTTGACGCCTGGGACCTTAAAGCCGTGGCGAAGCACATCCAGGGTGCCATCCTGTTCGAGGGCGCGGACGGTTTTCTGGATCAGGGTCTTGGCGGGATCCTGGGGATTGCTCTTGCAGAACTTTTCCCAGCGGTCGAGATGGGCGGTCTGGAAATAGGCCAGGAGGTCCTCGGTATATACAGCGTTGGCTCGGTCATAGCCCGACGACGTACCGACCAGCCAGCCTTGTGCGGATAAGGCGTCGATAATGTCCTGTTGGAATACCGCTTCTTTGCTGTCAGCCAAGAGCCGCCTCCGTTTGGTTTTCTGTTTGTGGTGCTGCGCGAGCTTGCCAGCTGCGGACATCGATTTTGCCGGTGACGGCAGCGGAGATCAGCGCGGAGCGGCGTTCCCTGAGTAGCTCTGCCATGCCAATTGACTCTGCAATCAAACTATCCAAAACATGCAAAGCCTTGCTCAAATGCAGGGACATCTGCAACTGCTCAGTCAACGGAGGGACCATCATTTGATAGTTGACGATTGTTGAAATATTGACATGAGGTGCCGTGGCGCCAACGGTATCGACCTCACCCTGTCTATATACAGGAACAGAATTCAGTTGATACATAAAAAACTCCGGGCAGACATGTGCACCCACTCGAAATTGCATCATCCTCTGCCCGAGCGCAAAAAGATCAGACTCTGGAACCAACGCAGCATGCCCCCACCGTTCACCCTCTCGGCCATACACGACATCATTCTTTATTAAGGACGATCTGCGGGTGCGATTAAGGTACTCACCATGCTGCAAGCGGTACATTCCTTCAGGCTTCAGCACTCCCTGGTCAAGGTCTGCTGTTCTGATTACAAGATAATCTCCATCCGGGTCGTAAACAGGGGTTTCATGGGGACAATCCACTACGCGGTCCGTCATGAACTTCAGCTTTGATACGGCCCAATGCGCCGGCATCTTCCCCAGCCATTCCACCCCCGAGTCTTTCATCGGAACATTCGGATCCAGGCCCTTGGTCACGGCATGCGAAATCACCGCCTGGCGCTTTTCCTTCAATAATTCGATCAGGCGTTGCTGTTCTTCGATCAGGGTGTCGATTTTGGCGGATTCGTGATTGAGAAATTGGGCAATTTTTACTTGTTCGGCAGGAGGAGGAAATGGTGTGGGCGTTGCAGCCACTTTCTCAGCGGTGAAATGTGCGATAGTCGATTTATTACAAACAACATCTATATAGCCGCTTTTCTTAATTGAAACCATCCAATAAAACAGGTAACGGGTGCTATTACTTCCCAAAGAGCGAATCCTGTTAATTGCATTCTGAAAATAGCACTCTTGATCCGAATCCCATAAGGCAGATCGCCCAACATCGCCACCCTCACTAACTAAAAGATCACCTTTAAGCAATCGCAGTGATTTTTTCTCGGATGGGGAGAACCACATTGCTCTAACATCCCGGGCATCAACACCCGCGGACTGGATGTTCGCAGCCCTTAAATAAGGTAAAAATTCATCATCCTCGTTTTTCGAATCCGGCTGAAGCATTTTCCCCAAGACAACTTCATACCCGCGCTTCAACAACGTCACAGTCCAATGTATCGGAAACATCCCCAGCCACTCTACCCCCGAATCTTTATACGCCGGATATTTCAGAAAGCTCATGCCGACAATGCCTCAATCATCTGCTTGATCTTATCGGTGCACGCTTTCAGGTCGCGGTCGATTTCTTCCAGTGGCCTGGGTAGAGCAAACACATAAAAGTGCCGGTTAAACGGAATTTCATATCCTACGACACCTAAATCCCCATCCTGTGTATCCACTTTGGATTCATCAATCCATGCATCGGACACGTGGGGTTTCACTTCCCGCTCAAAGCAGTCGCGGACGGATTCCCCCAGCGGCACGTTTTCGTAATCCCGCAGACTTGGATCAGCCTCGGGCACGCCTTTATTCATGCATACATCGGCTTCGGCATCCCGTTCGCCCAGGGTGTTAAGCAACACTTTCATTTCCGCCATGCCAGACGGCGCATCATGCGCGCCCAACGCTTTCTTCAGGACTTTGCGAAACTGCTCACGGTTCTTATAGACAACACCGCCATCCATAGACCGCAACGCCCGGCCAAGGTTATCTCGCACGCCATCACCAAGTTTCTGGATGGCCTTTTCCTCAAGTACAGCCTGGATACGCGCTTCTGTTACCTGAAAAGACAGCCGTAGCGGACGCTCAACCGTAATACGCCGATAACCAAATGCCTCATTAACGAACAGCTTGCTTTGCGGCGTCTCTTCAAACCGCCCGTACAGCCGCACCAGGTCGTTGATTTGCTCATCAGTAATATATTGGCGCTTGCTGCCCAGGGATTTGCGCATCTTGCTGAAATGCTGGGTGCCGTCGATGAGCTGTACCTTGCCTTTACGCGGCACGGGTTTATTGTTACTCAGTAACCAAACATAGGTCGCAATGCCCGTGTTGTAGAACATGTCGGTGGGCAGCGCCACAATGGCTTCCACCAGATCATTTTGAAGCAGATAACGCCGGATCTCGGATTCACCGCTACCGGCCCCGCCCGTGAACAGGGGCGATCCGTTCAGAATGATGCCGATGCGCGAGCCACCTTCGCGCGGATCGCGCATCTTGCTGACCAGGTGAAGGAGGAAAAGCAGCGATCCATCCGACACCCTGGGCAAGCCCGGTCCAAAACGGCCATCGAAGCCTCGACCGGTGTGCTCGTCGCTAACCTGCTTCTGGACCTTCTTCCACTCCACACCAAAGGGAGGATTACTGAGCATGAAGTCAAAGGTATTGTCGGCCAGTTGGTCGTCAGCCAGGGTGTTACCCAACTTGATGTGGCCGACCTCTTGGCCCTTGATCAGCATATCTGCCTTGCAGATCGCATACGACTCGGGGTTGAGCTCTTGCCCGAACAGCGAAACGGTAACTTTCTGGCTAATCGACTGGATGTAAGCATCACCTTCGGACAAGAATCCGCCCGTACCCGCTGTAGGGTCGTAGATCGTCACGATGCTGTTGGGCTTGAGCTTGCTATCCTGGCCCGTCATCAGCAGCGATGTCGTTAGATGAACAATATCCCGTGGCGTGAAATGTTCGCCAGCGGTTTCATTGGAGCTTTCGGCAAACTTGCGGATCAGCTCTTCAAAGATGACACCCATGCCAAAATTGCTAACGCTATCCGGACTCAGATCGACTGTCGCAAAGCGTTGAACCACCCGATACAACAAGTCGGCCGATGCCAATTGTTGGACAAAATCCTCAAAATGGAAATGCTCAAAAATCTCGCGACCATCTGCACTGAACGACTGCACATAACTCATCAGGTCGTCGCTCGTCTGGGTATCGGACAGGGTCGCCAAGGTAAGCGGCGAGGCATTGAAGAATTGCTGGCCGGCCACACGCAGCAACAGCTTTTCCCTAACAACATCCGGCTTGTTCTGGTGCTTACGGGCAGCTTGCAACACTACACCCTTAGTAGGGGCCAGTACGCACTCCATACGGCGCAGCAGCGTGAACGGCAAAATAATGCGCCCATATTGGGATTGTTTGAAGTCTCCTCGCAGCAAATCGGCCACCGACCAAATAAAAGAGGCCAACTGCGAATATTTTTCTGCGTTCAAGCTACAACTCCTTACAAGACACCGGTAGATTAACTCATGTCGAAATCTTCCTACAATTCAAAGATATGGCATCCGGCGCATTGGTGTCTGCAACGTTCCGATGGCGGCTGCAACCACGGCCAACTTACCCTTGAACATCCCGGTGTCGTACTTCCGCCCCACAAAATAGGCGAAGCCTCTCGTGAAGACCCAGTCAAACTAGCCTTTGAGAATAGCCGCCCTCTGCTCATATAAGCCATTTTTGCCCTACCAAGAGGGGCAATTCCACTCCAAAAATGGCACAGTAGCTGAATGGCAGCATATTCTGTTGCCAAACGTACAAAATTTGATACACTGGTATGGAAGAGGCACATGGATGAAAAGCGAATCGATTGGCGTGGGTCGTCGTTACGGGACATCAAGGATAACAAGCTCTTCACACCCAATGCACGCAAAGAGGCTGGACACCAGCTCAGCCAGATTCAAGCAGGGCTCGAGCCTGACGACTGGAAGCCATTCGATGTTGTAGGCCCAGGCACAAAGGAAATTCGCATTAACATTGACGACGGGTGGTTCCGTGTGATCTATGTCGCCAAATTTCCAGAAGCTGTTTATGTCCTGCACTGCTTCAAGAAAAAGACAGCTTCAACCAGCAAACAGGACAAAGATATAGCGGCCACTCGTTACAAAGCCGTTCTCCAAGAAAGGAATCGGAAATGAGCATAGAAACCAGATCCACGCACGTGACCCCGGTGGGCGGCAACGTGTTCGCTGACTTGGGGTTCGCACCAGAAGAAGCAGCAGCACTACAAGCCGAATCCCAACGCATCATTTCAGAAAAGCTGGCTATCAAGGAATCCCTGATGGCCGAACTGACGGAATGGATTGAGGCCGAAAAACTCAAACAAGCGGATGCGGCGAAAATCCTTGGCGTCACGCGCCCCAGAGTATCCGACGTTATTCACAAGAAAACAGTCAAGTTCACGATCGACGCGTTGGTGGACATGCTAGCCAGAGCCGGCAAGCGCGTTCACTTGTCTGTGCTATGAGCGAAGAAATAATGAAGTGCCGACACGGACACGCGCATCAGGGATGTCTGCGCTCCGCCCGGCCCTGCTCCATAGGGTGGCCTGTCAGACCCTGTGAAAAAACCTGTGCCAGCAAGGGAACAGATCGCCCGTGGCGGGCGTGGCGCCCTTGCCGCAGAAACCTGATCAATTTCATTCCAAGTTGACGCATAATCTTCTGACTTCAATATTAAAACCCGGCCCATGAAAGAGCCAGCTTGCAACTGCGGCGTAGGGCTGTGGCTTTACTACGCTGCTCGCACCGACGCAGCAAAAATCCGCAAAGCCCTGAGCCATGCAGATTTAAAAGTATGGATTCTGGTGGGCGGTACAAGGTTCGAACTTGTGACCCCTGCCGTGTGAAGGCAGTGCTCTACCACTGAGCTAACCGCCCGAAGGATCGTAACCACCGACCGTCGGAAGGCCGCTATTGTACATCAATCGGTTGCTGGGGGCGGCTGCCTTGGCACCCACAAGGGGTGCCGCTACAAAAACGCCTGCGTGAATTATGTAGCGATGGGCCTGTAGCGACAGGCCTTGTGCCTGTCATCCGTGCAAGATACCGTCTGGCTGTCAACGATTGGCAGCCACAAGGGCTGCCACTACAGAACATTCCAATTGATTTCCTAGGGGCGACCCTTAGGGTCGCCCTCGCCGGCGCCATCACGATAAAATCATGTATTGGCCGATAATCCGCGGCCACCGCAAACAGGTTCCCATGTTACGTATAAGCGAAATCAAGCTGCCGCTGGACCACTCGGAAGACGAGCTGGAGTCGGCGATTCGCTCACGCCTGGCGTTGCTTCATGTCCCCGCCAACGAGCTGACCCGCTATACGGTGTACCGCCGCGCGCACGATGCGCGCAAGCGTTCCGAGATCAAGCTGACCTATATTGTCGATGTGGAAGTAAAAGACGAAGCCGCCGCGCTGCGCCATATAGGCGGGCAACCGCATTTTTCGGCCACGCCGGATATGTCTTACAAATTTGTGGCGCAGGCGCCGAAAGCCGTGAAAACGCTTCGGCCTGTCGTCATCGGCATAGGACCCTGCGGCCTGTTCGCGGGCCTGGTCCTGGCGCAGATGGGTTTTTGCCCGATCATTCTCGAACGCGGCAAAGCTGTCCGCGAACGGACTGTGGATACGTGGGGCCTGTGGCGCAAGAATGTACTGAACCCCGAATCGAACGTGCAGTTCGGCGAAGGCGGCGCGGGAACGTTTTCGGACGGCAAGCTGTATAGCCAGATCAAAGACCCCAAACACTATGGCCGCAAGGTGCTGGAAGAATTCGTGCTTGCCGGCGCGCCCGATAACATTCTTTATCTTAGCCGGCCGCATATCGGCACATTCCGGCTGGTCGGGATGGTCGAGAAAATGCGGGCCGCCATCCACCGGCTTGGCGGAGAAGTGCGTTTCCAAAGCCGTGTCGACGACATTCTGATCGAAGGCGGCCAATTGCGCGGCCTGGCGCTTTCCAATGGCGAAATCCTGGACTGTGACCATGTCGTGCTGGCCGTCGGACACAGTGCGCGCGATACATTCCAGATGCTGCATGAGCGCGGCGTCTACATGGAAGCGAAACCTTTTTCGCTGGGCTTTCGGATCGAGCACCCGCAAGGCCTCATCGACCGCAGCCAGTTCGGCAAGTTTGCAGGGCATAAATTGCTGGGCGCGGCCGACTACAAAATTGTCCACCACTGCAGCAACGGCCGTTCGGTCTATAGTTTTTGCATGTGTCCGGGCGGCACCGTGGTGGCCGCGGCGTCGGAACCGGGGCGGGTCGTGACCAACGGCATGAGCCAGTATTCGCGCAACGAACGCAATGCCAACGCGGGCATCGTGGTCGGTATTACGCCGGACGACTTCCCCGGCGGCCCGCTCGCCGGCATTGCCTTCCAGCGGCATTGGGAAGAGCGGGCATTCGAACTGGGCGGCGGCGATTACTGCGCGCCGGGGCAACGGGTCGGCGATTTCATCGCCGGGCGGCCGTCGACGGCGCTGGGCTCGGTTGAACCATCGTACAAGCCCGGCGTGCATCTGACCGACTTGAGCACGGCCCTGCCCGATTATGCGATCGAGGCAATACGCGAGGCCTTGCCGCAAATCGACAAGAAACTTCCGGGCTACGCCATGGATGACGCCATACTGACGGGCGTCGAAACACGCACCTCATCGCCAATACGCGTGCGGCGCAAGGACAATTACCAAAGCATGAACGTAGAAGGCCTGTTCCCGGCCGGCGAGGGTGCGGGCTACGCCGGTGGTATCTATTCGGCGGCGATCGACGGCATCAAGGCGGCCGAAGCGCTGGCCCTGGATATTATGGCGCGGTAAAAAGCCGCGCCGCATAAAAAACGCAACACCTGCCTTGCGGCCGGGCGCCAGGGTTTGTAGCGGCACCCCTTGTGGGTGCCAAAATCGTTGGCGGCCAAGACGGTATCTTGCATCGATGACAGGCACAAGGCCTGTCGCTACAGCTATTGCTACGAGCCCGTCGCTATAGCTGTCGCTACGGACCTGTCGCTACAAAATCACGCCTTGCGCCACACGCAAGGTTCGCCCGACGCCTTATCCAGAACGTCCAGATACGTCTCGTGTGCCGCCATTTCTTCGGCCGAGGCCGCTACCACTTTCAAACCGGACGTGTCGAATTTTTCCACTCGCGCCGTGCGCCCGTTTTGAACGTCGGAGGCGTCAAAATCCATCAGCAGCGCATCTTGGCCGCGCGTCATGGCCAGCCAGACCTCGGCCAGCAATTCCGAGTCGAGCAAGGCGCCATGCAGGGTGCGATGGGCGTTCGATATCCCATACCGCTCGCACAAGGCGTCGAGCGAATTGCGTTTGCCTGGGTGCAGTTCGCGCGCGTGCAGCAAAGAATCGGTAATCGTGTCGCACAGATCTTCGAACAAGGGCTTCCCCGCCCGAGTCAGTTCGGCATTCAGGAATTTCTTGTCGAAGGGCGCGTTATGAATAATGACCTCGGCGCCTTTCACATAGTCGATAATCTGATCGGTGATTTCGGGAAAGCGTGGGTGGCCCGAAAGGAATTCGGTGGTCAAGCCGTGGATTCTGAGCGCTTCCGGGTCGCTGTCCCGATCGGGGTTGAGATACAAATGCAAATGATTACCAGTCAGGCTGCGGTTGACCATTTCCACGCAGGCGATTTCAACAATTCGATGCCCCTGCGAGGGTTCCAGGCCGGTGGTTTCGGTATCAAGAAAAATCTGTCGCATGAAAAATCCTGTGAGCGGGTGGACGTTGGCGTGCAAAACGCAATCTGCATGGATGCGTCCGTGAGGTTCCTGTATGCCATTTTAAACGGCAATGCATTTGCGGATATCGTTTTGATTGCCTTTATGCCACCCACAAGGGGTGGCGCTACAAAAAGGCTGCCGCTACTTCAAACGCGCCTGTTCGACCCCCATATTGGCCAGCTCGTCGGCACGTTCGTTGCCCGGATCGCCGGCATGGCCCTTGACCCACTTCCAGCTCAGGCTGTGCTGTTGCACCAGCGCATCGAGCTGCTGCCATAGGTCGGCATTTTTGACCGGTTTTTTATCGGCGGTGCGCCAGCCGCGGCGCTTCCAGTTGACGAGCCATTCCGTCATGCCTTTTTGCACATACTGTGAATCGGTGTGCACCACGACCTCGCAGCGCCGCTTCAATACTTTTAACGCCTCGATGACCGCCATGAGCTCCATGCGATTATTGGTGGTGTCGGGCTCGCCGCCGCATAATGTTTTTTCGTGCCGCCCCTGACGCAACAAAGCTCCCCAGCCTCCCAGACCCGGATTGCCTTTGCACGCCCCATCAGTCCATATATCTACCTGACCACTATCCATTAACCTCTTTCCCAATTAAAACTCCGAGTCAAAACCCCGAGTGCCGCCCTGTAACGACCGATTGCCGACGACGCACGTGCTTGGTCTTGCGCTTCCATTGCGGGCCGATTACACGCAGGCCCACGACCCGCTTGACGGCGGACACCACGTACACCGCTCCGCAAACCGGCCACCAGCGATCTCCCGCCGAGTCCATGAACGCCCAGCGCTGCAGCCATTTTTCAGTGAGGCAAGGCGGCGCGTAACAGCCGAAACGGCCCCGGTCGACCTCGAAGGACAAGAGCTTGAACCAATCTTTCAAACGCGGCAAGGATACCTGCAAATGCGCGGCAACCGGCATCAAGGGCTCCAGGCCCGGCACGCGCTCACGCGCCCCCCACAGGCTCCACGGGTTGAATCCGGAAATCACCACCCGCCCCTCGGGCATCAGAACGCGCTCGGCCTCGCGCAGAATTTGATGCGGATTCGTTGAGCATTCAAGCACATGCGGCAGCATCAGCAGGTCGATGCTCTGGCTATCGAACGGCAGGTTTTCCGGGTCGGTAACCAGCGTCAGCCTCCCGCTGGACTGCGCCGAGCCGGCCACCACATGGGTATAGTCCTTGTAGGGCATGCGGTTGGCCGAAAGCAAATCCCATTCGGGCAAGCCGATCTGCACGGCGCGGTAGCCAAATACGTTGACCACCATGCCATCGACCTGTTTTTGCTCCCACGCTTTGACGTATCGGCCGCAAGGACTATCCAGCCATCCCTCAAGCTCTACAATAGGCGATTGATCGAAAGACACTTTTGCCCCTGATGCAATGGTAAACACTA
The DNA here is from genome assembly GCF_004346225.1 of Paralcaligenes ureilyticus. Taxonomy (GTDB): domain Bacteria; phylum Pseudomonadota; class Gammaproteobacteria; order Burkholderiales; family Burkholderiaceae_B; genus Paralcaligenes; species Paralcaligenes ureilyticus. Next base: position 129,550 of record NZ_SMAJ01000001.1, read on the forward strand.
CTTTTAATCGGGCCGCCCCGCAAACACAACTGTTTCCGGTTCCGGCATTTACCGACAACTATATATGGCTGCTCAGCCGGGCGGGCCACGCGGTCGTGGTCGACCCGGGCGAATCGGCGCCTGTCGAGGCGCATCTGGCCCAACAGCACCTTACGCTGGACGCCATTCTACTCACCCATCATCACGGCGACCACGTGGGCGGCGCCCTTGCCCTGCAAAAAAACACCGGCGCCCGCGTCTATGGTCCGGCCACCGAGTCGCTGCCCGTATGCGATCAGCGTCTGCGCGAGGGGGACGCCGTCGTCCTGGAAAACCTAGATCTGCATCTTGAAGTGCTGGATATACCCGGCCATACCGCCGGGCACATTGCTTATTTCGGCCCATTTAATCAGGGAAAACACCTACTTTTTTGCGGCGATACGCTATTTTCTGCCGGTTGTGGGCGATTATTTGAAGGTACCCCTGCCCAAATGCTCGATTCTCTGGGTAAACTTAGGGCTTTACCGCTGGATACACTTGTTTGCTGCGGGCACGAGTACACTCTTGCCAACTTACGTTGGGCGCTGCAAGTGGAACCCGGCAATGCGGTTTTGCACCAAAGGTGGGCGTCTGCACAAGAGCAACGCGCCAAAGGCTTGCCCACGCTGCCTTCCACTATCGGTGCGGAACTTGATATCAACCCTTTTTTTCGTACGCAACAAGACAGTGTATCCCGTGCCGCGGCAGCTCATATCGGCCAGCGCCTGGATTCGACTTTAGCCGTTTTTACGGAGCTACGTGAATGGAAAAACAACTTTAAATGAATCGCCGATGAAATGCCTGCGACTATTCATTCTGCTCATAACAGCAGTTTTGGCCGGCTGCGCCACTAATTCTTCGTACAACTCAGCCGCCTGGCAAAAACATTCGTACACGGCCGCCGAAACATCTCGCACGGTCGACCTAACCCACCCACCTCGGGATATGTGGGATCGAATTCGCCGCGGCTTTGCCATCCCCAATCTGAATAACGCTCTGACCCAGCAATGGACGGACTACTACGCCTCCCATCCAGAATCGATCCAGCGCATGAGCGAGCGCGCCAGCAAATATCTTTATTACGTGGTGCAAGAGATCAATCGCCGCGGCCTGCCTACCGAACTGGCCCTGCTGCCGTTTGTCGAAAGCGCCTACAACCCTACCGCCTATTCCAGAGCCAAGGCCTCGGGGCTATGGCAGTTCATCCCCAGCACCGGCCTGCACTACAACCTGCAGCAAGACTGGTGGCACGATGAACGCCGCGACCCGGTCGCCTCGACCAACGCCGCGCTGGACTACTTAAGCTACCTATACGAGCTTCAGGGCGACTGGTACCTGGCGCTGGCATCGTATAACTGGGGCGAGGGTTCGGTGCAGCGCGCCGTCACCAAAAATGTCAGTACGGGCGACCAGGCCGATTACACCTCGATCAACATGCCCGATGAAACCCGCAACTACGTGCCCAAGCTGCAGGCCATTAAAAACATAATCGCCAACCCCAAAAAATACGGCATCACGTTACCCGAGATCAGCAATACACCCTATTTCACCACCGTACAGAAATCGCGCGACATGGACATCGCCGTGGCGGCCAAGCTGGCCGAAATGTCAGTTGAAGATTTCAAATCGCTCAACGCCTCGTTCAATCGCCCCATCATGCTGGGCGAACATCACCCAACACTCCTGCTGCCGGTCAATCGGGTGGATATCTTCAACGCCAATCTGGAAGCCTACAAAGGGCGCCTGAGCTCCTGGCAAACCTATAGCGCCAAAAGAGGCGAGACTTACGCATCCATCGCCAAACATCACGGCATGAGCCTGGGGCAGCTGCGCGCGGTCAACGGCCTGAGCGGCACACGGGCCAAGGCGGTGGCGCAAACTCTGCTGGTGCCCACCACCGAAGCGGGAACAGGCGCGGGGATTCAACTGGCTTCGTTTGAACCGCCGCAAGACAACGAACGCGCACCGCACGCCACCCATGCCAATTACGATAGACGCCGCGATGTCGTTATTACACGGCACAAGGTCAATGTTCGAACCCACACGGTCAAACAGGGCGAAACGCTGTATAGCCTGGCCAAACGCTATAAGACCTCGGTTCAGGAATTGCGCCGGCTCAACAACTTGAAGAGTACCGCCCTGAGCCGCGGCAAATCGTTGCGAGTGCCCGGCACCAACGTTCGCGGCTAGCCGCCAAGCAGGCCACCGGCAACTCGATAAACACAGTAAAGGACTACACAACATGGGTTTCCTTAGCGGCAAGCGCATTCTGGTAACGGGCGTGCTTTCGAATCGATCCATCGCCTATGGCATTGCACGCGCCTGCCACAGGGCGGGGGCCGAACTGGCATTTACCTATGCGGGCGAACGATTCAAGGATCGTGTCGCCGAATTTGCCACCGAATTCGGCAGCGCCATCGTGCTGCCCTGCGATGTGGCCGACGACGCACAGATCGAAGCCGCCTTCTCCGGCCTGCAAACCCATTGGGATGGCCTGGACGGCCTGGTTCACTCGATCGGTTTTGCTCCGCGCGAAGCGATTGCAGGGGATTTTCTCGATGGTTTGTCGCGCGAGGGCTTTCGCATCGCCCACGACATTTCCGCCTACAGTTTCCCGGCCCTGGCCAAGGCAGCGCTACCGCTGCTCAAAGGGCGCAACAGCTCGGTATTGACGCTGACCTATCTGGGCTCCGAAAAAGTGGTTCCCAATTACAACACCATGGGCCTGGCCAAGGCCTCGCTCGAAGCCAGCGTGCGTTACCTGGCCACCGCGTTGGGGCCCCTGGGCATCCGCGCCAACGCCATTTCGGCCGGCCCCATCAAAACCCTGGCGGCCAGCGGCATTAAAGACTTTTCCTCCATCCTGAAATACGTCGAAGCCCAGGCGCCCCTGCGCCGCAACGTCACGATCGACGACGTAGGCAATGTGGCCGCCTTCTTGTTGTCAGACTTGGCGGCGGGCGTCACCGGCGAAATCACCCATGTCGACGCGGGCTTTTCCACCGTTGTTCCGGGCATGGCGTAAACGTCAAACCGGGAAACGCACGCCCACCGTCCCCGGTATCCAGGCCGGAAACTTACCCATGACCCGGCCAAACAACTCGGAATCCAGCCAGGCCCGCAGCCACGCCTGAAGCCTGGGCCAGGGCTGCGCCTCAAACCAATCCGCATCCACCCGTGCAAACTGCCGGACGAACGGCGCGATGGCCATGTCGGCCAAAGCCGCATGGGCGCCAAATAAAAACGGCTGCTGGTCCAACCGGGAATCGAGGTCGCACAACCAGACAGCCGCCGCATCTCGATACGCATCGCTGCGGCCCGCATTGTCAGGCCCCTCGCCCGCGTAACGCTGCGGATACTTATAGCGATCCAGCTGCGGCTTGAAGCGGTCGTCGCAGTCCGCGATCAGGGCCAACATCGCCGCTACATCCTGCTGCGTGGGCGACAACCATTTTTGCGGATCGTTTTGCTCGAGCGCCCAAAGCATGATATCCAGGCTTTGCTCCAGCACCTGATGGTTACCGGTAACGAGCACCGGCACCGTTGCCTTGGGCGATACCTCCAGCAACGCACGCGGCTTGTCGCGCAGCGCCACTTCGCGCAGCTCACAGGACAGCCCGCTGGCTGCAATCGCCAGCCGCGCTCGCATGGCATAGGGACAGCGACGAAAAGAATACAGAATGGGAAGGGGCTGTACCATCATTAAAGAAATCCAGCAGCGAAACTCTTATTCAATTTCCAAATCAATTGTGGGTTGATTGGGATGGCACCCACAAGGGGTGCCGCTACAAGCGACCGCCACGTTTTTGTAGACAGGTACATTTTTGTAGCGGCAGCCCTTGTGGCTGCCACCAATAAAAGCTGATGCTTAATTTGGAAATGAAATTATTCGTCACCACTTGCCGGCGCCTGCCTGGGCTCCATCCGCACGCCGATATGGCGCCGGTGCCGGCTTTTGGCCAATTCCACCTGCTTCTGGCGCTCTCTGAAACGCTGTTTCTGCTCTTCGGTATGCCGATCATGGCAATGGGGGCAACTGACTCCTTCGACAAAGAACTCAGACGCCTTGTCCTGGGCGCTCAAAGGCTGGCGGCAGGCTCGGCAGAGCTCGTAACTGCCCGGCGCCAGGCCGTGCTGTACCGAAACGCGCTCGTCGAACACAAAGCATTCGCCGTCCCAGCGGCTCTCATCGGCGGGCACGGTTTCCAGGTACTTGAGTATTCCGCCCTCCAGATGGTAGACCTCGTCAAAGCCCTGGGTACGCAAATAGGCGGTCGATTTTTCACAACGGATGCCGCCGGTACAAAACATGGCCACTTTGGGCTTTTTGCTTAGCACTCCGCCCTGGGCCGACTGTTCCCGCACCCACTGGGGAAACTCGGAAAAACTGGCGGTATGCGGATTGACCGCCCCGGCAAACGAACCGATGGACACCTCGTAGTCGTTGCGCACATCGACGACGACCACGTCGGGATCGTCAACCAGCCGATTCCACTGGGCCGGTTTGACGTAGACGCCGGCCATGGTGCCCGCGTGCACATTGGGCACCCCCATGGTGACGATCTCGCGTTTGAGCTTGACCTTCATGCGATAAAACGGCATTTCGTCGGCCCAGGACTCCTTGTGCACGAGGGTCGCCAGGCGTGGGTCGCTGCGCAAATAATCCAGCACCGCCGCAATCCCGGCCTGAGAACCGGCTATCGTGCCGTTGATCCCCTCTTCGGCCAGCAACAGAGTGCCCGCCACTTGATTGGCCTCGCAACACGCCAACAATGGCGCGCGCAATGCCCGATAATCGGCAAGATGAACGAATTTATAGAGCGCTGCAATCAAAAAACTAGCCATGAATAATGGGGACAGAGATATGAAACTTGACGCGCTATTTTACCGTTATACGTTATACGTAAGCGCAGCGCGAAAAGAATTGGCACCCACAAGGGGTGCCGCTACGGAAACGTACCCGTCGTTCATGTAGCGGCAGCCCTTGTGGCTGCCATAATCGTTAACAAGAAAAGCAGTATCTTCTCGCGTCGATGACAGGCACAAGGCCTGTCGCTACAAAATTCACGCGCAGGTAACAACAGCCATTTTCCGTAGGCCAAAGTATGACAAAAACGACAAGTCCTGGAAATTGTCGTAATTAGACAAGAACTCGTCTTTAATGGAACACACAACACACCTCTTTTAGCCAAGAATTGCAGGCATGATCTGTATTAATAAATGGTGATGGGCGCGTCGCCGCCAGGGAGAGCAAGCCATGAGTTCTTTACACGGTGACAGCATCGTCATCGACGGCCTGATTATCGCAAAATGGGACCGTTCAATTTTCGAAGACATGAAAAAAGGCGGGCTAGCGGCGGCCAGCTGTACGGTTTCGGTCTGGGAAGGCTTCCAGGAAACGGTCAACAATATCGCCGACATGAAAAAGCTGGTTCGCGACAATGCCGAACTGGTCACGCTGGTGCGCAGCACGGCGGATATCCGCCAGGCCAAGAAAGACGGCAAAACCGGCATTATCTTAAGCTTTCAGAACGCTCATGCTATCGAAGACCATCTCGGCAACATCGAAGCGTTTGCCGACATGGGCGTGCGCATCGTCCAGCTTTGCTACAACACGCAAAATCTGGTGGGCACGGGGTGCTATGAACGCGACGGTGGCCTCTCGGGGTATGGTCGCGAAGTCATCGAAGAAATGAACCGCTGCGGCGTCATTGTCGACCTATCGCATGTAGGCGCCCACACCTCCGAAGAAGCGATTCTCGCCTCCAAAAAACCGGTTTGCTACTCCCACTGCCTGCCCTCCGGCCTGAAAGAACATCCGCGCAACAAAAGCGACGCAGAGCTCAAATTCATTGCCGATCACGACGGTTTCATCGGCGTCACCATGTTTTCGCCATTTCTCAAGCGCGGCAACGAAGCCACGGTACACGACTACGTCGAAGCCTTCGACTACGTCATCAACCTGGTCGGCGACGATTGCATAGGGATAGGCAGCGACTTTACCCAAGGCTACGACAAGGGTTTCTTCGACTGGATTACCCATGACAAAGGCCGTTATCGCAGCCTTACGAAATTTGGCCCTGTCCTCAATCCCGAAGGGATCCGCACGATAGGCGAATTCCCCAACCTGACCCAGGCCATGGAGCACGCGGGCTGGAAAGCCTCCCGCATCGAAAAAGTGCTGGGCCAGAACTGGATGCGCTTCTACGACGAAGTCTGGAACGTTTAACCCTTTATTTTTTACCTACCGCACAGCCGGACAGAATCCTTCTTTGGAAATCTGCCGGCTGGCACGCACGCGTCCGGGAACCCACTATGCAGCCTCAAATACCTATCCACGTAGACGACAACACCGGCGTTTGGACCACCGACAACTTGCCCATGATCTATGTGCCCCGGCACTTTTTCACCAACAATCACATCGCTGTCGAAACGGCTTTGGGGCGGCAGAAATACGAAGAGATCCTTTATCCGGCCGGCCATAAGTCGGCCTATTTCTGGTGCGATAAAGAAAGCAGGCAGCACGGCCTCAAAGGCATGGATGTATTTGAACACTACCTGAAGCGTCTGTCCCAACGCGGCTGGGGACAGTTTCAGTTCGACGCTCACGACGCGCCTCATGCAAGCGCCACCATCCATTTGAAAAACTCATCCTTTGTCCTGCAGCAGCCCGACAAGGCAGGCAAGCTTTGCTATATGTACGCTGGATGGTTTGCAGGGGCCATGGATTGGGTATCGGACCAAAACGGCGTCGCGACCCGCGCGGCATCGCAAGAGACGCAATGTGCAAGCGAAGGCTTTGATCACTGCATATTTACAGTATCTCCCATTTAAAAGAGCCGTTATATGCGTTACGAACACCTTTTTTCGCCGCTCACCCTGAACAAACTGGTGCTGCGAAATCGAGTCGTCAGCACCGCCCACGCCGAGGTCTACGCGGGCGAAGGCGGCCTGCCGGGTGAACGCTATATTAAATATTACGAAGAAAAAGCCAAGGGCGGCCTGGGACTGGCCATTTGCGGCGGCTCCAGCCCTGTCTCGGCCGATAGCCCTCAAGGATGGTGGAAATCGGTCAACCTCACGACCGATGCCGTTATCGAGCCGCTATCGCGATTAGCCCAGGCCATGCATCGGCATGGCGCAAAAATCATGATTCAGGCCACGCATATGGGCCGCCGTTCGTCCTGGCACGGAGAGCATTGGCCGCACCTGGTCAGCCCATCGGGCATACGCGAGCCGGTACACCGCGGCAACGCCAAAATCATCGAAATCGAAGAGATCCAGCGCATCGTGCGCGACTTCGCCGCGGCCGCCAAACGAGTGCAGCAAGCCGGCATGGACGGCATAGAAATTTCTTGCGCCCATCAGCACCTGGTCGACCAGTTCTGGAGCCCGCGAACCAATTTCCGCAGCGATGAGTACGGTGGAAGCCTGGAAAACCGCATGCGCTTCGGCATGGAGGTATTTGGCGCGATTCGCGCCGCGGTAGGCACCGACTTTTGCGTCGGCATGCGCATGTGCGGCGACGAATTCCACGAAGACGGCCTGGATCACGAACAACTCAAGGAAATCGCCCGCACTGTGTCCGAAACGGGTTTGATCGACTACATCAGCGTGGTGGGGTCGGGCGCGGACACTCACAATACCCTGGCCAACTGCATGCCGCCCATGGCCTTGCCGCCCGAGCCCTTCGTGCATCTCGCGGCCGGCATCAAATCGGCCGTCCGCATCCCCGTCATGCACGCGCAAAGCATACGCGACGCGGGCCAGGCCGAGCGTATCCTGGCCGCCGGGCTGGTGGACCTGGTCGGCATGACCCGCGCCCAGATTGCCGACCCCCATATGGTCATCAAGATCCGCGACGGGCGCGAAGACGAGATCAAGCAATGCGTCGGCGCCAACTACTGCATTGACCGTCAATACCACGGCCTGGACGTGCTGTGCATACAAAATGCCGCGACCTCGCGCGAAAGCACGATGCCGCATGTCATCGCCAAGTCGAAAGGGCCAAAAAGAAAAATCGTGGTGGTCGGCGCGGGCCCCGGCGGCCTGGAAGCCGCGCGGGTCTGCGCGGAACGCGGCCACGAAGTCGTTTTGTTCGAACGCAACTCCGAAGTAGGCGGTCAGATATTATTGGCGGCCAAGGCGCCCCAGCGCGAGCAAATGGCGGGCATTGTGCGCTGGTTCGATCTGGAAACCAAACGCCTTGGCATCGATCGAAGAATGGGCACAAGCGCCGACGAACAGAGCATATTGGCTGAAAAGCCCGATATCGTCATTCTGGCCACCGGCGGGTCGAGCTTTACCAGCCAGGTCGGCAAATGGAATGTCGACCGCGGCTGGGCAGTGAGTGCCTGGGACATCCTGTCGGGCCGCGTGGCTCCCGGCAAGAACGTGCTGGTCTATGACGGGATCAGCACCCATGCGGGCGCAGGCGTGGCCGATTACCTGGCCAGCCGTGGCGCCGCAGTCGAGATCGTGACGCCCGACGTGAAGGTGTCGGACGATGTGGGCGGAACCACCTTCCCCATTTTTTACCGCCGCCTGTATGCCCAGAACGTCATCCAGACTCCCAACTATTGGCTCGATGAAGTCTACCTGGAAGGCGACCAGCACATTGCCGTGCTACGCAATGAATACACCGAAGAAAAAGAAGAGCGCGTGGTGGATCAGGTAGTCATTGAAAACGGCATCCGGCCTAACGACGAGCTGTACTGGCAGCTTAAACCCCAATCGATCAACCGCGGCCAGACCGATATCAACACCTTGTATGCGGCCCAGCCCCAGCCCTGTCTGGACGAGCTGTCGCACAGCGCCGACGCTTTCGCGCTATTCAGGGTGGGCGATTGCATCTCCATGCACAACATCCATGCAGCCATCTACGACGCATTGCGCCTGTGCAAGGATTTTTGATGATGCATTCCCTTGCCGCCGTGATCAGTGTGCTGTTCTGGATAGGGGTCATGGGCCTCGCGGTCGGCATTGGACGCCGGGCGGCGTTATGGCGCACCGGACGCGCCGCCGCGGTCAAATGGCAGGGTCTGCTCGCCATCCCGAAACGTTATTTCGTCGATTTGCATCATGTGGTGGCGCGCGACCCCTATATGGCGCGCACGCACATTGCAACGGCCGGCGGCGCCATCCTCGCCCTGCTGCTGGTCGGCGTGAATTACGGCCTGGCCTTGTATTCCCAAAGCCTGGACATCGCCATTGCGCTCGCCGCCCTGATCATGTTCACAGGCGTTGTCTTTGTCGCTTATCGCCGCGCGAAAAACAGGCCGAGCCGCCTGTCCGGGGGCGCATGGAATCGCTTGCCCTGGATGCTGGGCACGCTGGCGTTGGGGCTACTCCTGTTGGGCCTGCCCGCCCCGGGAGTCCAGACCGCCACCGCCTTTTCATACGTCATCAGCCTTTTGACCGTGTTGTTGCTTGTGGCCGGAGCCTGGGAACTCACCCTGGGCGCAGGCCGTGGCGGCCCCATGAAACACGCGATGGCAGGGCTGGCCCATCTGGCCTTTCACCCTCGCGTTGAACGTTTTGAAAAAAGCCCATCGACCAGCCCCACGGCACTCAAGCCGTTGAATCTGGATGACGCAGAACTGGGAGTGGGCAAGCCCTCCGATTTTCGCTGGAACCAGCTATTGAGCTTCGACGCCTGCGTTCAATGCGGGAAATGCGAAGAAGCCTGTCCAGCCTTTGCGGCGGAGCAGCCCCTGAACCCGAAAAAATTGATTCAGGACATCGTGGTCGGCATGAGCGGCACCACCGACGCCCACTACGCAGGCAGCCCTTATCCCGGCATGCCTGTCGGCCAGCATCATTGCACTACCGGCGAATTCATCTTCCCCAATTTGCTCGACCCGCAAACACTATGGGCCTGCACCACTTGCCGCGCCTGCGTGCAGGCCTGCCCCATGCTCATCGAGCATGTCGACGCCATCGTCGACATGCGCCGCCATCAAACCCTCACTCTGGGCGAGATCCCCGGCAAAGGCCCTGAAGTTATCGCCAACTTGCGGGAAACCGGGACGATGGGAGGTTACGACCTGGGAGCCCGCTACAACTGGGCGGTGGATCTGAACGTCAAAACAGCCAAAGAGACCGAAGCGGTCGACGTGCTGCTGATCGCCGGCGAAGGCGCCTACGACATGCGCTACCAGCGCAGCCTGCGCGCATTGGTCAAGGTCTTGCAGGCGGCCAAGGTGGACTTCGCCGTACTGGGCAAGCTGGAAACCGATACCGGCGATGTGGCCCGCCGCCTGGGCGACGAAGCCACCTTTCAGATGCTCGCCCATCAGCTCATCGCCACGCTCAACACCTTGTCGTTCTCGAAAATTGTCACGGCCGACCCGCATGTGATGCACTGCTTGCGCAACGAGTATCCGGCATTCGGCGGAAAGTTCACGGTGATGCATCACACGACCTTCATGGCCGAACTGATCGACACGGGCGCCATCCGCCCCAAGCCGCTGGAGATCGACCACACCTTGACCTACCACGACCCATGCTATCTGGCGCGTTATAACGGCGAAATCGAAGCGCCGCGGCGCGTGCTCAAAACGCTGGGCATTTCGATCACCGAGATGGAGCGCCATGGTGTCAATGGCCGCTGCTGCGGTGGCGGCGGTGGCGCCCCAATCACCGACATCCCGGGAAAGAAACGGATTCCCGACATCCGCATCCAGGATGCACGCGATATCAACGCCGGCACGGTTGCCGTGGCGTGTCCGGGCTGCACGGCCATGCTCGAAGGCGTTGTCGGCCCCAGGCCCGACGTACGCGATATTGCCGAGCTGGTCGCCTCGGCACTGGAACAATCATGAATCCGCCGCGCCGAATCAACCCTCGCCGTCCATTTATCGTCACCGGACAAGGGCGCAGGCGCTACACACTGGGCCAGACCGCGGTGGCCGGCGGCGAAATGATCCAGGCGGTCATTCCGGCCGTCGGGCCCGGTGCCGCCAAACCCCTGCGCCTGACGGGCGAAGCCCAACGCTGCATCATGACCGTCACGCACAGCGAACGAGGCGTACTGTCTCTGGAAGCGCAACAAGCCGTTGCAGCGGCAGCGTTATTGGCCGATGCGCACTGCGCCGTGCTGCTGATCGTGTTTGGCCCGCTGAATGAGGACACCGCCTTATTGGGAGCGGACCAGCTTATCGTCATGCCCGATGCCGACGTGTATGAACCTGATGTGAACACGCATATTCTGGGCGGCCTGATTGAACAGTTCGCGCCGACTCATATTGTCATGGCCGATAACGACCTGCCCGACGGCGATCTGGGGCGCCGCGTAGCCGCCCAATACACGCTGGGCATCGCCACCCATGTCGTTGAACTGACCGCGAATGCCGTTACGGTGTATCAGCAGCAAGGCGCCGTGTATGCGCGCCAGCCGCTGCCCCGCGTCATACTGCTCGACCACGACTGCGTCGATATGCGCCTGCCGTTTTCGGGCCAGGGCAAAGAAATGACCTGGACGCGCCCCGCTGCCGATCTCACGCCGCGATACCGCGACAGGGGCACCACCACGGTGCCGGCGCAGCACTTGTCGCTTGAAGAGGCCGATTTCATTATTTCCGCGGGCAATGGCGTGCAGGATCTGAACGGCTTTCACGCCCTGGCCGACGCGTTCGGAGCCGCCATCGGCGCAAGCCGCGTCGCCGTCGACGATGGGCGATTCACCCGCGACCAGCAGGTCGGCGCGACAGGGAAAACCGTCGCCTCCAGCGTCTACATCGCGCTTGGGATTTCGGGCGCGGTACAACATTTGCAAGGCATCAAAGACTGCCGTCACGTGATCGCCGTCAATATCGACGCCAGCGCCCCCATGGTCAAACGGGCCGATTTCAGCGTTATCGACGACACCCAGGCGCTTGCCCGGGCGCTGTGCGATGAAATCCACCTCGCGCGCCATCAACACACCGAGCCCCGGCCATGACCGATTCCACACGCCCATTGCGCGTGGCCGTTCTGGTATCGGTCGGCCGCCACCCCGTTTCAGGTGCTCCACGCTGGAGCCGCAACGACGCGCGCGCGCTAAGCCTGGCGTTTGCCCTGCCGCCCTCGCTCACGTCGATAGAAGTCATTCATGCAGGCAATGCGCAACATGCGGCGCTGGCCGATTACCTGGCGCTGGGCGTCAAGGCGCTCAACGTCGTGAGTGTGGCGCCCGATATCAATATCGTGCCCGCGCTGCTCGCGCGCGTTCATCACGCGGATCTGATTATTTGCGGCTCGCGGGCAGAAGGGCAAGAAGACAGCGGCATGGTGCCTTACCTCCTGGCCAACGCGCTCGACATGAATCTCGTGCCCAGCGTGCTTGAGCTGACCATCGCCCAGGATCGCGCCGTTGCCGAGCAATTCCTGCCCAAGGGGCGGCGCCGCAGCGTCGAGGTCGGTTTACCGACGGTCATCACGGTGCACCCGCTGGCGCCCCTTACGGTGCGCTACGCCTATGCACAAAAGCTGGCGGGGCGCATTATTGCCGCGCCGGCCCAGGCCCCGGCCATTGCGGGTACCGACTGGACTGTCGAGGCCATCCGCGCCAAACCCATTAAATTTGCCGCCCGCGAAAAACGCTCCGGCCATACGCGCATGCTATCGGCCACCACAACGGAAAGCCGCGCGGGGCAGGTGATGAGTCAAGGTAGCACACAGGAAAAAGCAGCAGCCGTTATTACTTACTTGCGCGAGCATGGTTTGATTGATTACTGAGGTCATGTTGACGTCCTCCCCGCCCTAAAGGGCGAGGATTCCTACCGCTAGCGTCGCACGTCCGCGACGGAGAATGTTTAACGCAGCGTTTACATCACGATCATGCATAGCACCGCAATCACTGCATACCCACTCTCTTATTCCAAGCCCTGCGATACCGTTAGGCCGCGAGTCGGGCAGTGCACCGCAACTCGAACAGGTTTGGGAGGTCAATCGTTCGTTCACTTCTTCCACCGTTGCCCCGTGCGTCATCGCTTTGAACTGGAGCAGGTTTCGAAAAGACGACCAAGCCGCGTCATTCACGCTCTTTGCCAGCTTGGTTTTGGCAAGCGCCTTGGCATTGACGTTGCCGACGGCGATGTAATCAAACTCGTTCACCAGTCTGTGAGACAGTTTGTGGAGAAAATCAGATCGGGCGTTTTTGATCTTCGTGTGGATCCCTGCGACCTGACGCTTCTTTCTGGCCCGCTGCGCGGTCGCCAGCTTTTCCTCCATCTGGCGAAAATGGCGTGGGTTGTCGATCTTCTCGCCGGTAGAAAGCGTCGCAAATTCCTTCAACCCCAGGTCGATACCCACACCGTTATGGATGGGCCGGGCGGGGGCATCAGCCACCTCAATCACGACGTTCAGGAACCAGTTGCCTTGGGCATCTCGCGCAAAGCACGTGCCGTCCCTGATTTTCCCTTCGGGAAGCGCTCGAGAATTAAACACGCGAAAAGTATGGCCAGCGAACCGGAAGGCCTGGCCGTGGCGCTTCAGCTCACGCCCCTTCAACGGAACCCATCCCAGCGAGCGCCTGCCGCGATAGCGAAGACAAGGGCGCCTGAATTGCCCACGCGATTTGGCATATTGCTCGCAGACCGCGTTGACCGTTCCCGAATGGATGCCAAGCTCTTTGCTGCTGCCCGTGGTCAGGACATTCAGGTCAAAGCCCGTTGGCCAGCGCTTGCGCCATTTGAGCGCGTGCTTTTGAGTGTCGTTGCAAAAATTCCAGACGAAGTTCACCGCTCGGGACTGCTTGTTGAGCATCCCGCTCAGGGATTTGACGCGGTAGCGGTAGACCTTCGTGCTCATTGGCGCCCCACCTTTTTTCAAGGTCTTATGCGCCTATCATACCTGTTTATTTATACAGTGCAAGCTGTCGCTTGCGCCCCTTACCTCCCCGGCCTGAACGCCGGGGTTTCACGGAGCACCTGATGAAAGAGACATACGTAGCGTGTGAGCCAGGCAAAACAAAGGTATCGCCGGAAATAGCGGCGCTGGTTGAAAACCGCAAACCGGGACATGCCCTGGATGCTCCCTTTTATATCAGCCCGGAAGTCTTCGAGGCCGACATGAAACTGATATACGGCCAGCACTGGATCTATGTCGCGGTCGAGTCCGAGATCCCTGAGCCCGGCGACTACATCACGGTCGACATACACAGAAATTCCGTGGTCGTCGTGCGCGATGACGACAACGCCATCAAAGCCTTTCACAATGTGTGCCGCCATCGCGGCTCACGCCTGTGCAACGAACACAAGGGCTCTGTGGGCAATATTGTTTGCCCCTATCATCAGTGGACCTACGACCTGGAAGGCAAACTGCTTTTTGCCGAGCACATGGGCGACGATTTCGACCGCAGCCGCAACGGCTTGAAGTCCGTCCATCTGCAAAACCTGGGCGGACTCCTGTTCATTTGCCTGGCGGACTCCCCCCCCGCCGACTTCGACGAGTTCAAGGCGGCGATGGAGCCGTACATTTTGCCGCATCAAATCAGCAAGACCAAGGTGGCGGCGCAAATCGATATCGTCGAAGAATGCAACTGGAAGCTCACCATTGAAAACAACCGCGAATGCTATCACTGCGCGGCCAATCATCCTGAGCTGACGGCGTCCATTTTTGAGTACGGCTTCGGCTATCAGGCCTCGCCAAGCAACCAGGCCATGCTCGAATCCTACGACCAACTGGTTCTGGAGCGATCCAAAGACTGGGAAGGCGGCTATGGTTTGCCTTCGATTGAAATTGAGCACCTGGATGGCAGGATCACTGGTTTTCGAACGCAGCGCCTGCCGCTGGACCAACATGGCGAATCCGAAACCCTCGACGCCAAGATAGCCAGTAAAAAGCTGCTGGGCGACTTTACTCGGGCAGACCTCGGGGCTCTTTCGCTCTGGACCCAGCCGAACTCGTGGCATCATTTCATGAGCGACCATATCGTGACGTTCCAGGTTTTCCCTCTATCGGCAGAGCGCACCATGGTGCGCACAACCTGGCTCGTGCATCAAGACGCGGTCGAAGGCGTTGATTACAACCTCGATAATCTGACCGCCGTCTGGAATGCCACCAACAACCAGGATCGCCACCTGGTGGAAATCTCACAAAAGGGTATCCATAGCGATGCCTACGTGCCTGGCACCTACTCTCCTTACACCGAAATCTATGTCGAAAAATTTTGCCGCTGGTACATCGAGCGCTTAACCGCCTTGATCAATGCCTGAACGGTACAGGCGGGAGCACAACATGGACGTAAGCACCAACCGAATAAACCAGGCCGGGTTCTGGGACAAGCTCCCGCCGGTGTGGGACAGCGACGACGAAGAATCGCTTATCTGCTGTTCCGTCACCGATGAAACGCATGACGTAAAAACCTTCGCATTCAGAACCCCGAAGGGCCATCTGTTTCACTTTTCGCCGGGGCAGTTTCTAACGCTTGAACTGGTTATCGACGGCGCGCCAATCAATCGCTGCTATACCATCTCGTCGCCCCCCACCCGCCCTCACCTGCTGACCATTACCGTCAAGCGAGTCGTCAACGGTATCGTATCGAACTGGCTGCACGACCACCTTAAAGCCGGCGACCGGGTGCGCGTTCTGCCGCCTTCGGGTGAATTTACCTGCGCCAACTATCCCGCCAAGAAATACCTGTTCCTGTCGGCCGGCTCGGGCGTGACCCCTCTGATGTCCATGTCCCGCACGCATAGCGATCTGGCCGACGATCGCGACATCGTTTTCCTGCATAGTGCGCGAACTCCGGACGACATCATTTTTGAAAGCGAACTCAAGCGGTTATCGTATACGCAGCACCATTTTCACACCCATTTCATCTGTGAACGAAATGGCGCGCGCCGACACTGGAATGGCGTCAACGGCTACCTGACCCTGTCTCTGCTGCAGCTGAGCACACCGGACTTCCTGGAGCGGGAAGCATTCATTTGCGGGCCCGAGCCGTATATGCGGTCGGTAAAAGGCATGCTCGAGGATGCCGGTTTCCCGATGGAGCACTACCATCAGGAAAGCTTCTCTTTTGAAACGCTATCCAAAACGCAGGATGAGCAATCGGCCGATGCCGTGGCCGATATCTCCGCCACACCGGGCATTGAACTGTTCAACGTGCAGTTTCAAAAAAGCCATCGCGAAATCACCTGCGTCTCCAGCCAAAGCGTGCTCGATGCCGCGCGCCAGTCGAGCGTGCGCCTGGCCTCGTCATGCACGCAAGGCATGTGCGGCACCTGCAAGGCCAAGCTTATCTCCGGTCAGGTCCACATGGAACACAAGGGCGGCATACGCCAGCGTGAAATCGACCAGGGCTATGTGTTGCTATGCTGCAGCCGCCCGCTGAGTGATCTGGTCATCGATAAATAATTCCGTTTCCAAATCAATCGCGAACGCGAAAGCGCAGACGTACCGGCACCCTCTGATAGGTAGCGGCACCCCTTGTGGGTGCCATCAATGAAATGGAATAAAGGCTAAGGCATTTTCGGTTGAAGTGCTTACGGAACTGAACGGGTTTCATGTCGCTCTTTTTTTAGCCGCTTTGGGTGGGGTCATCGTTTTGGGTGGGGTCATTCTATTAAGACGCCGCAGGGCGAGGGGTGGGTACCGTCCGGTCCGTCCAGCGGTCGTGGCGCTACGCGCCCCGACTGCCCGGGTCTGCCTCGTCCAGGCGGGCGTCGGGCGAATGACCGGACGGTACCCACCCCTCGCCCTACGGCTGCGCTGGTGAAATGCATCGGAGGATGTGTAGGGATGGCAGGCGCTTGGTCGAGTGAGGTCTACGGGCAGCGTGTCTACAGGCAACGTGATAGAGCCGGCTGCGGGCCAGTGAGTTCCAGGCATGCCACGCCCCGGCCCCCATAGACGGCGTCTTCAGATACCCAACCGACAAATACCCAAACATCCCGCACCGCATACCGTGTGACCAAAAATGCTCTAAAAACACGGAGCGCCGTCAATAATGACGGCGCTCCGGCGGACCAGCCTATTCCTGTCTTAATTTATACCGAATGACTCTTATTTTCCTACCCAACCGTTGACTTGCGCATCATTGTCGGCCACCCATTTCTTGGCGGCTACAGCAGGCTTCACGCCATCCTGAATCGCCACCATTACCGTGGCGATCTGGCCCGGCTTCCATTGGAATTTGCTCAGGAAATTCACCACCGGCTTGGCCTTGGTTTCAAGTTTTGGATTGATCATGACTTGAACATTTTCCGACGCGCCAAACACCCCCTTCGGGTCGCTAAGAAAACGCAGTTTGTATTTGCCGAACATCCAGTGCGGCTGCCAGCCCGTGACCACAATGTCCTTTTTGGCCCGAACCGCGCGATCGAGCGCGACTGCCATCCCTGCGCCCGAACTGGGAAGCAGCTTATAACCCAGGTCGTACGCCACGATGGCCTTTTGGGCCTTGTCCATTACCCCTGCACCCGCATCGATGCCGGTAATCACACCGTCAAAGGCGGTCTTTTCCGTTTTCAGATCCGCAACCGTCTTGGCCTTGACGTAGTCCGGAACGACCAGGCCGATCTTGGCGTCTGCTTCAACCGTGCCGACGAGAACGACTTGCTTCTTGAACTTTTTATAGTACTCGGAGTGCGTGACAGGCAGCCATGCGGACAGGCTCGCATCCAGATCGCCACGGGCCACGCCCGACCACATGATGCCGGCCGAAACGGGAACCAGCTTGACGTCATAGCCCAGCTTCTCGCGAATGATGGCCGCCGCAACTTCGGTCGTGGCCACGCTGTCGGCCCACCCATCGACATAACCGAGCTTGATTTCCGGCTTGCCAGCAGCCTGAGCCAGGGCCGCAACGCTCAACGTCGCAGCCAGGCCCAATGTTGTAAGTAGAGAGCAAACTTTCATAGGTAATCCTTTTTGTTTAAACATCAGTTAATAACAAAAAACGTACTGCCATTCGTCCCTAAGACCTCTATTGCCTCATGTAGCCAGCGGAAGAATTCTGAAATGAAGTATTGGTCTGGTGCAGACCCCAGCCGCGTTCCGAGCTGGGCGTCACACCGAACAATTTGCGATATGTCTTGCTGAAATGGCAGGCGGATTGAAAGCCGCAGGCAACGGTAATGTTCATCACCGACAAGCCGGTTTGCGTGAGTAGTTCGCGCGCGCGCTGGAGCCGCAAATTCAGGTAGTACTGGGTGGGCGTCACGCCCAGGTTTTCGCGAAACATTCTTTGTATCTGCCGCTGCGACGAATGCGACAATTCAGCCAGCTCACCCAGAGACAGCGGCTCTTCGATATTGGCCTCCATCAGGGAAGCCACTTCGACCAGGGCCTCTCTGACCGAACCTACGCGGGCCAGCAGCGGCACCCGCTGGCGATCCTTCGCATCGCGAATATGAGCCACTATGAACTGGCTCGCGATGGACGCCCGGATCTCGGCCCCCACCTTGCTCGCGATCAGGTGCAAGACCATATCCAGCGGCGCGACGCCGCCGGTGCACGTGATCCGGTTGCGGTCAACAACAAATACCTCTTCTTCGAATTCGACGGCCGGAAATTCCTGCCTCAGCACTGTCAGGTTTTCCCAGTGCGTCGAGCAACGGTAACCATTGAGCAAACCGGCTTTGGCCAAGGCATACGCGCCTGTGCACAGGCTGCCCAGAGTAATACCCTGCGCATCGAGATGGCGCAATGTGGACAGGATTTCCGGGCTGCTGGCCGCCCTGATCCCCGTTCCGCCGCACACAAAAACGACATCGGGCATATCCAGGTTATCGAACGGCCGCGTTGCGATGGCGATACCATTGCTGGAAACAACCGAATCGGCGTCCGGATTCAGGATGGACCATCGATATACCGACTTTCCCAGCAAGTGGTTTGCCATTCTAAGCACCTCTACCGCGCTTGAAAACGACAGCAGGGTAAACGAGGGCAGCAGCACGAAACCAAAGTGCGTGTAGTCGCTGATAGACATTGCAGGCCGGCTCATTTTCGTTCATCCATCAAATGGTTAAATTCAAACAACTTGGAAGCATGTTTCTTTATGGATAGCGTCTTGATTTTCAACATGGCACCCACAAGGGGTGCCGCTACAAAAATTGGGGTGCTGCTACAAAAGCTGGGGTGCCGCTACATTAGCTAACGGTAGGTTTTTGTAGCGGCAGCCCTTGTGGCTGCCATAATCGTTAACAAGAGGGCGGTATCTTCTTGCGTCGATGACAGGCACAAGGCCTGTCGCTACAAACCTGTCGCTACTGGCGCACCTCTTCACAAATAAAACTCTTGCGCGGCATCCAGCATCATGCGCACTACATAATCGGCAAAACTGCGCCGGACAATCACCACCCATGCGCCATCGGCTTGCGGCCGTACAGTTATGCCTGCCTTGAAAAAATACGATTGTGCACATTGCCCTTCGGTGAACGCCTTGGGATGCAGGTCCAGCGGGCAACCTTTCTGCAAAACATCCCGGGCGTGAACGCCCGACAAACGCAATGTGGTGTAGCCGCTGCTTACATCGACGGTCGTCGAAAATTGATCACCAAACCGGCGGCGCAAGGCCGCCTCGAGCACCGCAGGCGTATCCTGAAGCGATTGCGCCAGCCATTCATTGGGCCCCAGCCACCACAGCACATGCGTGGCGCCGACCGATACCGTATTGGTCTCAACCGGCAGCGCTGCGCCCAACACCTCGCCAACAGCCTGCACAAACTCGGGCGAATTCGAATTCCCGCGAATATTGTTCAGTTCAAGAAACGGCATTTCTTCTATGCGAACCTGTGCATGAAGATGGGATGGCGTCTGGGCCAATAAATCCTGCACGCCCACCAGGGGCGATTCCCGAACGATTTCAGTCTGCATTTTGGCGTGTCCCTTCGGAATCGTAAAAAACGGGGCTGCATACCGAAGCGGTCGCATAACCGCCATTGGGCAGCGCCACCGTTATCTTTTCACCCTGGCGCTCCAGGCCTCCTTGCAGCAACCCCAGGGCAATCGACCGATTGAGTATCGGACTTCTATAGCTGGACGTGACATGGCCCGTCATGACGGCCGGCAACGCGCCGCCCGACTGCGAGACAATCTGCGCGCCCTCGGGCAGCAGCAAGGCGGGATCGTCGGGCAGCAGGCCCACGAATTGCTTGCGATTGGCCTGCGCCGTATGCGTGCGGCTTAAAGAGCGCTTGCCGATACAATCTTTCGTCTTCGCCACCAGCCCGCCCATGCCCAAATCGAAAGGAGACACCGAACCATCGGTATCCTGGCCCACAATGATGTAGCCCTTCTCGGCACGCAAAACGTGCATGGCTTCGGTCCCGTAAGGCGTAATGGAATACGGACGGCCCGCCTCCATCAGCGCGTCCCAGACATGCTGGCCGCAATTGGCCGGCACGTTCACTTCGTACGAGCGCTCACCCGAGAAGCTGATGCGCATGACCCGCGCAAAAACGCCCGCAAAGGTTCCCTCGCGAAAGCTCATGAAGGGGAACGCCTCGTTGGAGAAGTCGATATCGGCGCATACCGCTTGCAATACCTTGCGCGAATTGGGTCCCACCACCGCAAAGGTCGCAAAATGATCGGTGACCGAAGTCATGTGCACCTTCAAATGCGGCCATTCAGTCTGGTGCCATCGCTCCATCCAGTTCATGACGCGCGCCGCACCGCCCGAAGTCGTACTCAGAAGAAAGTGCTCCGGCCCCAGGCGAATATTCACGCCATCGTCGAACACCATGCCGTTTTCATCCAGCATCAGGCCGTAACGGCATTTGCCAACGCCCAGCTTGGTCCACGAATTGGTATATATCCGATTCAGGAATTCCGTCGTATCCGGGCCCTGGATATCGATTTTCCCCAAGGTCGAGGAGTCCATGATGCCCACGCTATTGCGCACCGCAAGGCATTCACGTGAAACCGCCGCATGCAAGTCTTCGCCATTGCGCGGGTAATACCAAGGGCGCTTCCAGTTTCCTACGTCCTCAAACACCGCCCCTTGCGCAACATTCCATTCGTGCAAACAGGTTTTACGGATCGGATCAAAGAAGTCGCCCAGCTCCCGCCCGGCCAGCGCACCGAAGGTGACCGGCGTGTAATTGGGGCGAAACGTGGTCGTGCCGGTTTGCGGAATCGTTTTATTCAATACATCGGCCAATATCGCCATGCCGCTGATATTGCCCAGCTTGCCCTGATCGGTGCCGAACCCCAACGCCGTATAGCGCTTGACGTGCTCGATGGATTCATAGCCTTCGCGCACCGCCAGGTAAATATCCGATACCGCCACATCATTCTGGTAATCGACGAATTGCTTGGCACCGCGGCCCACCTTGGCTTTGTGGCCCGCCAGCCAAAGCGCAAGAATCGGGCTCTCGACAACGGCCGGGGTACTCCAGGATACGGCCTGCGCGGCGGTCACGCCCGCGTGGGCCAAAGCGGCTTGCGCGGCCGATACGCCGCCACTCAAAGCCTCGGCCAACAGAAAATCGCCATTGGCCGCGCCGGCGCTGAACGCCGGCTGCACAGCCTGGCCGGGGATGAAGCAGGCTTTGGCATCGTTCCATACGGCTCGGCCACCCGACTGCGCAAACAAGTGCAGCACGGGATTCCAGCCGCCCGACATGGCCAGCAGATCGCAGGGATGCTCGGCCAGGGTCTCTCCTGGCACCCCCTCTTTGCACGCAACAATCTGGACGCTGCGAACGTGACGCGTGCCACTGGCTTCAATCACCATGGCTCCGTACATGACCGATATACCTTGGCGCTTCGCCTGTTCGGGCAAAGACCCTTGCGTGGCGGCGCGGGCGTCAACCACCAGCACCGACGCGCCGTGCCGCGTCAGGTCTATAGCCGTGCGATAGGCCTCGTCGTTGTTGGTAAAGACAACGGCCTTTTTGCCCGGCAGCACACCATACTGATTGATATAAGCGGAAACGGCCCCCGCCAACATAATGCCCGGCAAATCATTATTGCCAAATATCATGGGGCGCTCGTGAGCGCCGGCGGCCAGGACAACCGCCTTCGCACGTACTTTGTACAGGCGTTCGCGCACTCCGCGACGGCTGTGCACCGGCAGATGATCCGTCAAACGATGACAGACCGTCACCAGGTTATGGTCTTGATATCCAAATGCTGTGGCGCGGGTCAATATCTGTACATTGTGGTTCGCCTGGAGCTCGGCCGCGATATGCTCCACCCATACGTCGACCGGTTTGCCGTCGATGGTGGCACCCACAAGGGGTGCCGCTACATTAGCTACCGCCACATCAGCTATCGCTGCGGCTTTGTCGTGGCGCCCGCTCTCGGTATCCTGGCTTAACAAAGAGCCGCCTAACTCCGCGTGGTCTTCGACCAGCATCACTCGCGCGCCCGATCGCGCCGCCGTGTAGGCCGCGGCCAACCCCGCAGGCCCGGCGCCCACCACCAGCACATCGCAATGGGCATAGGTTTTTTCGTAACGATCCGGGTCGGGCAGCCGGGGCGACGAGCCCAAACCCGCCGCCTCGCGAATACGTGCTTCATATTTCGGCCACAACTTCTTGGGCCACATAAAGGTTTTGTAATAGAAACCCGCTGGAATAAAACGCGCAAAGCGCTGTACAAACGCCATGCGATCATTTTCCAGACTGGGCGACGCATTCACGCTGCTTGCCACCAGGCCGCTATAAAGCTCCACCTCGGTCGCACGCGGATTGGGCACGGCATAGGCGCCTTCTTCAAGCTGTACGATGGCGTTGGGTTCTTCCACGCCCGCTGTCATGATTCCGCGCGGGCGATGGTACTTCCAGCTGCGCGCCACAAAATGCACGCCCGCGCCCAGCAAGGCCGAAGCCAGCGTGTCCCCCTGAAAACCCCGATACGTTTTTCCGTTAAACAAAAATTCCACCGGCTTGGAACGATCAACCCGCCCTGTTGAATCCAGACGATACGACTGACTCATTCCTCTACTCCCTCATTGGGTTGCGCAAACTTTTCATAACTTTTTATTTCGTACGATACGGTGTCGCGTTCAAGCTTGAACCAACGCCGGCACCCCTGGGTGTGATGCCATTGCTCGCGGTGCAATCCGCGCGCGTTTTCGCGCATGAACACGTAATCGCCCCACTCTTTATCCGTTAAATTCTCGCTGTCGACCGGGCGCACAATATCGGCCTCGCCACCACAGCTGAACTCGGTTTCGGCGCGTTCGCCGCACCAGGGGCATTTAATCAATAACATCATTGGTTCCGGAATAAATGGCACCCACAAGGGGTGCCGCCACAAAAACGTACTGCTGAATCATGTAGCGGCACCCCTTGTGGGTGCCACCACGCCAACGCGACAACCCACATACCCACCACGCATGCAACGGTCGCCCCTGTAGCCGCCAAAATCTTGTTCAATGTGCAACCGCCGCTGCGCCATGCTCATCGATCAGGTGGCCGGTATAAAAGCGGTCAAGTGAAAACGGCGCATTAATGGGGTGGGGGTTGTCGTTGGCAACGGTGTGCGCAAAAACCCATCCCGATCCCGGCGTGGCCTTGAAGCCGCCGGTACCCCAACCACAGTTGAAATAAAGACCCTTGACATCGGTTTTTGAAATAATCGGACAGGCATCGGGCGACACATCGACCACGCCCCCCCATTGACGATTCATCCGCACCCGGCTAAATATCGGGAACATCTCAACAATGGCCTTCAACGTTCCTTCGATCAACTGGAAGCTGCCTCGCTGCCCGTAACCGGTATATTGATCAATGCCCGCGCCAATCACCAGATCGCCCTTGTCCGACTGACTGATGTAGGCGTGAATGGCGTTGGACATGACGACCGTGTCGAGAACCGGTTTGATCGATTCGGACACGAGTGCTTGCAACGGATGACTCTCAAGCGGCAGGCGTATGCCCGCCATGGCGGCCAGTACACTGGAGTTGCCCGCCGTCACCACCGCAACCTTCTTGGCCTTGATAAAGCCCTTCACCGTGTCAACGCCGGTCACCGCCCCGTTTTCACGGCGAATGCCCGTGACGCCGCAGTTCTGGATAATGTCGACCCCGTATTTATCGGCACCGCGTGCAAAGCCCCAGGCCACGGCATCGTGGCGGGCCACACCGCCGCGGCGCTGAAACGACGCGCCCATCACGGGATAGTGGCAGTCCAGATTGATGATGGGCACAATTTCCTTGATCTGGTCGCGCGTGAGGAATTCGGCGTCCACGCCGTTCAACCGATTGGCGTTGACGCGGCGCTGCGTATCGCGCACTTCCTGCAAGGTATGGGCCAGGTTCATCACCCCACGCTGGCTGAACATCACGTTGTAGTTCAGATCCTGCGACAGGCCTTCCCACAGCCCCATGGCCGTTTCATACAGGCGGGCCGATTCATCCCACAAATAATTGGACCGGACAATAGTCGTATTGCGTGCGGTATTGCCCCCGCCCAGCCAGCCTTTTTCAATGACGGCGATATTCTTCACGCCATGTTCCTTGGCCAGGTAATAGGCCGTTGCCAGCCCATGACCGCCGCCGCCGACCACGACCACGTCATACTCACGCTTGGGTTCCGGGCTTTTCCAGGCCCGCTGCCAATTCTGGTTATAGGAAAGCCCATTACGGATCAGGCTGAAAATGGAATATCGACTCATAGTTGCTCAGCATTCAATAACGTTCACGGCCAAACCGCCGCGCGACGTTTCTTTGTATTTGGTTTTCATGTCGGCGCCTGTTTGCATCATGGTCTTAATGACTTCGTCCAATGACACATAATGCGTCCCGTCGCCGCGCATCGCCAGGCGCGCGGCGTTAATGGCTTTGACTCCGCCCATGGCATTGCGCTCGACGCAAGGGATTTGAACCAGCCCGCCGACCGGATCGCACGTCATACCCAGGTTGTGCTCCATGCCGATCTCGGCCGCATTTTCAATTTGCGCGTTGGTGCCGCCCATGACCGCTGCCAACGCGCCGGCCGCCATCGAACAGGCCACGCCGACCTCGCCCTGACAACCCACTTCGGCGCCCGAGATCGAGGCATTTTCCTTGTACAGGATGCCAATTGCCGCCGCGGTCAACAAGAAGTCGACAACTCCATCCGCATTCGCCCCGGGGATAAACCGGAGGTAATACTGCAGCACCGCGGGGACCACGCCCGCCGCGCCGTTGGTCGGCGCCGTGACCACCCGGCCGCCCGCTGCGTTTTCTTCATTCACCGCCATGGCGTACAAATTGACCCAGTCGAGCATGGTCAGGGGGTCGCGCGATGACTCTTCGGACTGCTCGGACAGCGCGCGATACTGGGCCGCGGCGCGGCGCTTCATTTTCATGGGGCCGGGCAAATGACCCTGAGCCGCGCAGCCGCGCTTGATACAGGCGGCCATGACATCCCAGATATTCAGCACTCCCGCGCGCACCTGATCCTCCGTGCGCCAGGACTTTTCGTTTTCCATCATGAGCCCGGCAATCGTCAGATTCGCCTCGCCCGCCATCTTCAATAACTCGGCGGCGCTCTTGTACGGATACGGAACCGGTGTATCGTCGGCCGAATTAACGCGCATCCCGTCACAGTTCATGACGAAGCCGCCACCGATGGAGTAATACTCTTTTTTCATGAGCACCGCGCCGGCCGAGTCGCTTGCAATAAAACGCATGCCATTCGAATGCAGGGCCAGCACGCCGCGGTTGAAATGGATATGCTGCTTTTCAACGAAGGGAACCGCAACCTGATTCAACAGGCGGATTTCCCCGCTCGCCCGGATGCCTTCGATAACCTGCGGCACAACGTCCGGGTCGATCAGGTGAGGCTGATAGCCGCACAAGCCCAGCATAATGGCGGTGTCGGTGCCGTGGCCCTTGCCGGTTGCGCCCAGGGAGCCGTATAGTTCAATACGCAAGCCGGCCACCGCTGACAGCAAATCGGCTTCTTCCAGGCGATGCGCAAAGCGCGCGGCCGCAATCATGGGCCCCACGGTATGCGAACTGGACGGTCCGATTCCGATTTTGAATAAATCGAAAGTACTCAGCGACATGCTTGTCTCCACGCCTGTGTTATTTTTTTATTTATCCGATAAATACCGGAATTGACAACACCTGCGTAGTACAACAATCAAACGCCTGCCGAGCTAGAATAAAGACGCCATTCAACTAGAACAATTGCGTCAAACCTTGAAGGCCGAGGGTAAACCATTTGCTTAATAAAACTCGGTCCGATTCGGGAAAATCTCCTGATAATTGACCTCGTCGAGCCCGGCCATTCTTTTTTCACGCCGAAAGGTGCTGGGAGACACCGCGTAGATCTGGCGAAACTCCCGCCCCATGTGGGAGGCATCCGAAAATCCGCAATCGGATGACACGGCGGAGATCGTTTTATCGGTGTTCAGCAAAGTCCAGGCCGCAACCCGCAAACGCATGGCCCGGGCAAAGGCCTGGGGCGTTCTGCCGGTATCGGCCTTGAATACCCGTTCGAACTGGCGGCTGGACACATTCAGCTTTTTCGCCATCTCTTCCAGAGTCAAGGTTTTGCTGACATGCTGCTCCATCAATAGCATGGCGCGTTTCACAATGGGATGGGCCGATGGCTCCAGGCCCGGAGGATGAGGCTGCGGCGCATTGATGGTATCGGCCCGGTCCACCAGCAAAATGCGCAGCGCCTTTTGAACCGTGGACAGGTCGATATGGCGCTTGAGGATAGCCGCCGCAACATCGATCGATGCACGGCCTCCGGAACAGGTAATGCGGCGATCATCCATCACGAACAAGCGGTCGGCAACGAGCCGGGTGTGATCGACATGAGGGAATTGCTCGAGGAAATCCCAATAATGAAACCAGCTGACGCAAATGCGATGTTTGGCCAGAACCCCCGCGCGCATCAGGGCGAAGGTTCCGGTGCAAATGCCGACCAGCGTCGTTTTCGTTTTCCCGACGGCCTGGATGAAATCCAGCGTCGCCTGACTGGGCTCGGACCCTTTGCGCAACAGGCCGCCTACCACCACTACATAATCAAACCGCGCCGGGTCGCCCAGATCTTCCCAGGGGGTCGTCTCGATGCCGCAGCTGGCGCGAACAGGCCGCTTGGCGTCTCCGATGAGCGACCAGCAACACCTGACGGGGCGGCTATTGTCGCCCTCGTCGCTCGCCAGCCTGAGCATATCGACCAGGCCCGAAAACGCCGTCAGCGTGAAATTGGGCAGCAACAATATGCCGAACCAAACGGGCTTGGCGGCGGCTGACATGTCTTCGCAGGGCAAGGCACACCTCATGGAGAAATCATCGCTTATGTACCTGAGTTCAGGCAGTTTCATTCTATTCCGATCCGGCGCTTTCCTGTTGTACTACCCGCTCCATACCGTTTGGCAGCCACTAGGGCTGCTGCTACACGAGACATGGCACCCACAAGGGGTGCCGCTACATAAAGCGACGACTATGCCCACCGACACCAGCCTGCCCCCGAACCGTGCATTTTGTCTCAACATCGCCTGCCCCAGCCAGGCCGGCGAAGTGGCGGCCGTTGTCGCATTCCTGGACCGGCACCACGGATACATCGACGAATTCCAGGTATTCGACGACAAGTTCAAGCAGCGTTTTTTTGTGCGCTGCGCTTTTCACACCACCGTACAGGACGCCCTGAGCCTTTCGACGCTGCAGCGGGAATTCCAGCAGATCGGCCGGCAGTTCGACATGGAATGGCAAATCTACGACATCAGCACGAAACCGCGTGTCCTGATCATGGTGTCGCGCCTGGATCACTGTTTAAACGACCTGCTCTTTCGCTGGCGCATGAACGAGCTGCCCATGGACATTACCGCCGTCGCCTCGAACCACACCCTTTTGCAACACCTGGCCGAACAACACGGCCTGCCTTTTGCGCACCTGCCTATCACACCCGAAACCAAACTGGAACAGGAAGAAAAACTGCTGCGCCTTGTCGACGAAACCCGCAGCGACCTGGTCGTCCTGGCGCGCTA
Source organism: Paralcaligenes ureilyticus (assembly GCF_004346225.1). Classification (GTDB taxonomy): domain Bacteria; phylum Pseudomonadota; class Gammaproteobacteria; order Burkholderiales; family Burkholderiaceae_B; genus Paralcaligenes; species Paralcaligenes ureilyticus. The sequence continues at coordinate 157,433 of NZ_SMAJ01000001.1, forward strand.
CATGCAAGTACTCAGCCCTGCAACCAGTAAAAAGCTGGCCGGGCGCGCCATCAATATCCACCACTCCTTCCTGCCGGGTTTCAAGGGAGCCAAGCCCTATCACCAGGCCTACGATCGCGGGGTCAAGGTGATAGGGGCGACCGCCCACTTCATCACCGATGACCTGGACGAGGGGCCGATCATCGAACAAGTCGTCGAACGCGTTACCAACGCCCATGGCCCGGACCAATTGTTGACCGTCGGGCGCGACATGGAATGCCAGGCACTGGCTCGAGCGGTCAAGTCGTTTATCGAGCGGCGCGTATTCATTAACGGCAACCGAACCATTTTGCTTTAAAACAAATGGCCGGCGCCGCCCGCGGCCTCTTTAACCGGTAACCCCCTTCAGCTTGTTCATTAAACGCGCAAACGGCGTAACGCGGCTTTGCTGCGGGTCAATACCGAAACTCTCGGTAATGCGATCGAGAATAATGGCAAGCAACACCACGGCCAAACCGCTTTCCACCCCCAGGCCGATATCCAGCCGTTGGATACTGGCCAGCACATCATTGCCCAGCCCGCCCGCGCCAACCATGGACGCAATAATCACCATCGACAGCGCCATCATGATGGTTTGATTGATACCGGCCATAATCGACGGCATGGCGTTGGGAATTTGTACCTTAAGCAATAACTGGCCCGGCTTGCAGCCAAACGCCAGCCCGGCCTCGACGATTTCATTATTCACCTGGCGGATTCCCAGCGCCGTCAGGCGCACGGCGGGCGGCATGGCGAAAACCACCGTGGCCAGAATGCCCGGCACCCGTCCAAGGCCGAAAAACATCGCCGCCGGAATCAAATAAACAAACGCGGGCATGGTTTGCATCAAATCCAGAGCGGGGCGAACAATCGTCGATACGGTTCTATTGCGGGCCGCCCAAATGCCAAGGGGGATGCCAAACGCCAGGCTGATCAAGGTCGACGAAAACGTCAGGCCCAGCGTGATGACCGTTTGGTCCCAGAAATGCGTGTTATCGATAAGCAACAAGGAAAGCAGGGTAAACAAGGCAAACCGCAAGCCCACCCGCCACAGGCCCAGCGCGACAAATATGCTGATCATCAACCAGACGGGCAAAGAAACCAGCCCCGACTCTATCGCCCCCGAAAATGAATGAATCAGGAATCCGAACGAATCAAAAATATTGCCGTGCTTATCCAGCATGTAATTAACGCCGGAATCCACCCAATGCCCCAAGGGCAATTTATGGCTTCCCCACCAGAGCACTAACTGGGTCAGTTGATCGCTCATGCGCCACCCCGATTTGCGGCGATCGTTTTCAGCACCGTGGCATGACACAAGGCGCCGCAATAAGCGCCGCTTTGATTCACCACCGGCAAAGGGCGGTGCGACATCATCAGGACATCCATTAATTCACTCAAAAGCATATCCGACGGAATCGTCGGAGAGAACAAGGGCGATGACGCACCGCTGCGGCAGCGCGCCAGCTCGTAATTATTGGGAATGAACCCCTGCACCTGTTTATGCTGGTTCAACAAAAACGCCCCCTTGTCGTCGATGTCGGCCGAAGCGGACAAGGTATCCGACAAATAGGGGTAGTCGATAATCGGGATGCCTTCGGGCTCAAGAATATCGGCAGCCGTTAAATAACGCGATGTATCGACGCCATTGAAAAAAGCGCGCACATAATCGTCGGCCGGATTATTAATGACTTCCCGCGCCGTCCCGACCTGGACCAGAACGCCGCCTTTCATCACGGCAATGCGACTGCCGATGCGAAGCGCTTCCTCCAGGTCATGCGACACAAAAATTATGGTGCGGCGCTGCTCGCGTTGCAGATCAAGCAATACGTCCTGCATCTCCCGGCGCTTTAAGGGATCGAGCGCCGAGAAAGCTTCATCCATCAGGATCAGCGACGGATTGACGGTAAACGCCCGCGCCAGGCCGACCCGCTGCTGCATTCCGCCCGACAACTCATAAGGCCGCTTATGCGCAAACGTGGCAAGCCCGACTTGTTCCAGGACCGCCAAAGCTCTTTTTTCCCGTTCTTTCTTGGCGACACCCGAAACCTCCAGGCCGAAACTGGCGTTTTCCAGCACCGTGCGATGCGGCATCAGGGCAAACGACTGAAACACCATGCTCATGTTGCGGCGCCGCAGCTCGGTAAGCTGAACCCGGTTCATGGCCGACACATTCTGCCCATCCACAAAAACGCTTCCGGCGCTGGGCTCGACGAGACGATTGATCAGGCGAATCAGGGTCGATTTCCCCGAGCCCGACAAACCCATCAAAACAAATATTTCACCCTCTTGAACGGAGAAAGAGACATTATCAACGCCTATGATTTGCCCGGTTTCGCGAAATATATCGTCTTTGCTCTGGCCTTTATTTAATAATTCGATCGCCAGATCGGGATTGGAGCCGAAGACTTTATATAAATTCTTAACCTGGATTTTATCAACACTCATAGCGGCCTCTTATACAGCAGGAAGCAGCAACAACGCCCTCCCCGTCGACTCCGCGGCACTATTGCCAAAAAACGGCAATTAATTGTCTAAAAGCGACAAAATGCTGCTTATTTCTCATAAAAAGGCTTTAAAAACCTTCAAAGGAAGGGAGTTTACGCCTCAATCGGCGTGGATTTCATAGGTGTTTGTCCTAGGAATAATTGGTCGTAAAAACTAGAGCGGATGTCGTTATCAGACAAACGAAAAACACCCAAAGCTGCCACTATTTAGCAGTCACCCGCGTCTTTGTAGCGGCAGCCCTTGTGGCTGCCACCTATCCAACAAACACGTAGACGCCGTCTTAACCGTCAGGGTTTTGCCACCCACAAGGGGTGGCGCTACAGGGCACCGCCGCTACAGGCCTATTTCTAACGCGTTACCAAACATTCAGGAGATGAATCACATGGCAGAGAACCGAGGGGTTGTCTATATAGGGCCCGGAAAGGTAGAAGTGCAGTCCATTCCATTTCCGAAGCTGGCCGATCCGCAAGGCCGGAAAATCGAACACGGCGTCGTGCTCAAGGTGGTCTCCACCAATATTTGCGGCTCGGACCAGCATATGGTCCGGGGCCGTACCACCGCGCCCGCCGGCTTGGTGCTGGGCCACGAAATCACCGGTGAAGTCATCGAGCTGGGCCGTGATGTCGAACGAATAAAAAAGGGCGACCTGGTTTCAGTGCCGTTTAACGTGGCTTGCGGCCGCTGCCGCTGCTGCCTGGAACAAAACACCGGCGTGTGCCTGACCGTCAACCCCGCCCGCCCCGGCGGCGCATATGGCTATGTCGACATGGGCGGCTGGATTGGCGGGCAAGCCGAATATGTCATGGTTCCCTATGCCGACTTCAATCTGTTGCGTTTTCCGGATCGCCAGCAGGCCCTGGCCAAAATACGCGACTTGACTTGCCTGTCGGACATCTTGCCCACCGGCTACCACGGCGCCGTGATGGCGGGCGTGGGCCCTGGAACGACCGTATACGTGGCCGGCGCCGGTCCGGTCGGCCTGGCCAGCGCCGCCTCGGCGCGGCTGCTGGGCGCTGCCGTCGTCATCGTGGGCGATGTCAATCCGGTGCGTCTGGACCATGCCAGAAAAGTGGGCTTTGAAACCGTAAACCTGTCGCTGGACACCTCCCTCGCCGACCAGATTGCGGCCATCCTGGGAACCCCCGAAGTCGATTGCGCCATTGACGCCGTCGGCTTTGAAGCGCGCGGCCACGGCCATTCCGGCTCGCAAAACGAAGCCCCTGCCACCGTACTTAACTCGCTGATGGAAGTCACTCGCGCGGCCGGCAAAATTGGCATTCCAGGCTTGTATGTGACCGATGACCCCGGCGCCTCGGACGCCGCCGCCAAACACGGTAATCTGTCAGTCCGTTTCGGCCTGGGCTGGGCTAAATCCCACAGTTTTTTCACCGGACAAACGCCTGTCATGAAATACAACCGGGCGCTGATGCAGGCAATTTTGTGGGACCGCATCAATATTGCGGAGATAGTCGGGGTGCAGGTTATTTCGCTGGATCAGGCACCCAACGGTTATTCTGAATTCGATGCGGGCGCACCCAAGAAATTCGTCATTGACCCGCACCAGGTATTGCGAGCCGCGTAGCAGGCCGTTCTAAATCAATCGCTGTAGCGGCAGCCCTTGTGGCTGCCATCTACGCCATAACCTGCACCTTGTTTGGCAAAAATGGCACCCACAAGGGGTGCCGCTACAAAAACGTGTCCGCCGCTAATGTAGTGGCAGCCCCTGTAGCTGCCACCGATACAACTAAAGTGCACAGTTGATTTGGATTCTACGGAAATTATTTATTGTGCTTGCGGCCGTACCGCTCATTACCCACGCCACTCATGCTGATAATGCGCTTGGCCGAGGCCTGCTTGGCCCGCTCTTCATTGATAAGCTGTTGAACACCGGACTGCAGCGGACGAAATTTGGTTGGGGTACGTGGTTTAACAAGCATGGCTACCTTTTTATCAAAAGAGTCTCTGTAAAATGGACACTCAAAAGCCAGCGCGCCGGCTTGGTAAACCTTGTTCGCGGCACGCGGACAATCCCTCTACCATACACCTATTTGCGGGCGCCTTCATGACAAGCCGATCCGATCCGGCTATCATCCTTGTGGATGCGGGATATTTGAACCACACTTGATACTGGCAAGGCCCCATCCCGCCCCTCTGTTCGGCGCAAACCCGGTGGACACCGCAACACCGCTTTCAAGACTGGAGAAAGTACCATGAGCAAGAATCACGATAGTAAAAAGGCCGAAAAAAAAGAGCCTCTTAAAACACCCAAAGAAAAAAAGGAAGCCAAGCGCGCCAAGAAGGAAGCCAAGCGCTAAAAACCCTCTAGGCACAGGCTCTTGCGCCGTGCCTGGCCGCAATTTCCCGGCCACCTATGCTTGGGGGCGACTATCGCAGTCGCCCCCAAGGCCTTTCCGGCAACGCAATCACTGCGTCATTTCTTCATTGTGTCCTTGCCCATCTGATCTTTGCCCATCTTGTCCTTGGCCATGGAGCTCTTCTTGCCCATGGAGTCTTTAGACATCGTATCCTTGGCCATGGAGCTTTTGCCCATGCTATCGCCCTTTTTCGACATGCCGCCATGATCCATGCTGCTTTTGGACATGGAGTCTTTATGCATGCTGTCGGCCGCGAACGCGCTGACCGTGCCCAGCGCCAAACATACGGTAAAAGCAGAAGTAATGATTTTTTTCATGATGAAATCCTTAATGGAAAAAAGAGTGAGTAAAACGGGTTAAACCTGGCACCCACAAGGGGTGCCCCTACACGAGCTGCCGGCACGTATTCGTAGCGGCACCCCTTGTGGGTGCCACCCAAACCACATCACCAACCCACCGCATCAACTGCCGCCAAACCAGTTGTAACCCTGGTCCTCCCAATACCCACCGGGGAAAGTATTGGTCACGGAAATGACTTGAATATGCTTGGGATTCTTGTAGCCCAGCTTGGTGGGAACCCGCAGCTTCATGGGAAAGCCATACTTGGGCGGCAATGTCTGGCCGTCGTACGTCAAGGCCAGCAGGGTTTGCGGATGCAAGGCCGTGGCCATATCGATACTGGTGTAGTAATCGTCAGCGCATTTGAAACTGACATACCTGGCATGCGTATCGGCTCCCACGCGATGCAGGAAATCGGAAAATTTCACACCGCCCCAACGCCCGATCGCGCTCCAACCCTCGACGCAAATGTGGCGAGTAATCTGATCGGCCTGCGCCATGGCCCGCAACTGGTCCAGCCGCCAGACGCGCTTGTCGGCCACCAGGCCCGTCACCTCAAGCCGGTACGCGGCTTCATCCACATGGCGCACCTCGTCCTCGCCGTAATAAGCATTGAACGGGAACGGCCGGGTAATCATCGCTTCCGGATACGTCGGCGCCAGTTTCGCCGGATCAAACAGCCATCCCTGCACCGTATCGTTGAAGCGTGAAATGCGCGCCAGCGCCGTCTCTACGCTGTCGTTATCGGATAGGGAGCACCCGCTTAACAAGGCAACGCCTCCGAGAGTCAGCGTGCGCTGAAAGAACCGCCGGCGCGAGGGCTGCTCTATACGACGACCCAGGATGGCGCGGGCTTCCTTGACGATGGCCTCGCCATCGAGGACCGGAATATTAGGGCGATTGAACATGCTGAGCACCTTATTTTCCCTATCGGCCGCGGATCATCGTGAGCAGGGTACGCGGCACCAGCGCCACCATCAGCACATGGACCGCCACAAAACCCACCGCCAGCGACATCGCAAAAAAATGGACTCTCCGGGCCGTTTCATAACCTCCCAGCAACTCGCGCAGCATCGGAAACTGCACGGATTTCCACAGCACCAGGCCGGACATCACCAGCACGATCAGATCCACCATAATCACCAGATACGCCAGGCGCTGAACGCTGTTGTAGTGCCGCGGATCCGCATGAGCCAAGCGGCCGTGAAGGGCTGCCCACATATCGGCGACCAGCGACTTCATGGACAAGGGAAAGAATTTGCGCTGGAAACGCCGCGAGGCCAGATTGCACGCCAGGTAAATGCAACCGTTGATCGCCAGCAGCCACATGCCGGCAAAATGCCATTGCAAAGCCCCGCCCAGCCAGCCGCCCAGAGTGATCGTGTCGGGAAACGAAAATCCAAACAAAGGCGAGGCGTTATACACGCGCCAGCCGCTGGTCACCATAATGACGACCGCGAGCGCATTGAGCCAATGCGTTACACGCAACCAGCCCGGATGCACCGGGGCAGCGCTTTGAATCGGGGCGGGACAGGTCAACATAAGACGCCTCTAACACATTGACTTCGACGCCTGCATTATTCCGCGCCTCTGGTCGCCAAATCCTCACGTAAAGTTAAATTAATTGTGATAATTGGAAGTGCCGAAATTGCGGATAATAGGCGCTATGGATCCCAAAAAACGCATTCTGATCGTCGAAGACGATATCCCTATCGCCGAGCTGCTATGCCTGCATCTGGGCGATGAAGGCTATACGGTCGAACATGCCGCCGACGGCACCGTTGGACTGCGGCTGCTGGAAGCCGGCAACTGGGACGCGCTGGTGCTGGATTTGATGCTGCCCGGCGTAGACGGACTGGAGCTTTGCAAGCGCGCCCGGGCCATGGCCCGCTATACACCCATCATCATCACCAGCGCGCGTTCAAGCGAAATACACCGTATCCTGGGCCTGGAACTGGGGGCCGACGACTACCTGGCCAAGCCCTTCTCCATTCTGGAGCTGGTGGCACGGGTGAAAGCCTTGTTGCGGCGCACCGACGCCATGGCGCGAAATTTGCGCATCGACGCCGGCAACCTCGATCTGCATGGTTTAAGCATTGATCCCCTGTCGCGCGAAGCCCGCCTCGACGGCCAGGCCATCGAACTGACGCCTCGCGAATTCGATCTTTTGTATTTCTTTGCGCGCCACCCAGACAAAGTATTCTCACGCATGGATCTGTTGAATCAGGTGTGGGGCTATATGCACGACGGCTACGAGCACACCGTCAACACCCATATTCACCGGCTGCGCAATAAGGTCGAAACCGATCCCGCCGACCCGCAGCGCATCCTGACCGTATGGGGACGCGGCTACAAATTCGCCTCAACGTCGGATGCGCATGACAGGGAGGCTCCATGAAAAACCTGACACTGTCGCAGCGCCTGTCCGCCGTGTTTGCCGTACTGCTGCTGGCCAGTTGCGGCGCGTCGGCCTGGTTGCAGGTCGCCAGCAACACCCGGCATGAACAGGAAATCGTACAGCGCATGTCGCGCGGCCTTGCCGGGCAAATCGCCGGCAGCAGCCAGCTCATGGACCGCAGTGGGCTACGACCCGCGGCGGTGCGCGAACTGTTCGCACAATTGATGGCGGTCAACCCCAGCGTCGAGGTCTACCTGCTCGACAACCAGGGCCGCATCATCGGCCACGATGCGCCCGCAGGGCACCTGAAACGCCAGCAAGTCAGCGTCCAACCCATCAAACGCCTGCTGGCCGGTGCTACCCTGCCCGTTTTTGGCGACGACCCTCGCAGCATCAACGGAACCAAGGTGTTCAGCGTGGCGCCGCTGCGCATTGGCGGCCAGGATCAGGGCTATGTCTACGTCGTGTTAATGGGTGAAACCCATGACGCCCTGGCGGCCGATGTCGCCTCCAGCGCCACCTTGCGCACTGTTCTATGGTCGATCGCGCTGGTGGCCTTGCTGGGCCTGCTGGCAGGCCTGATTGCCTTCGGCCTGATCACGCGCCCTTTGCGCCGGCTTACCGACACCGTGCGCCAATTCAACGCCAACAACGACGCAGCCGCCCTGCCTGCAGTATCCCCGACGCGCCACAAAGGCGGCGACGAAATCATCATACTCGGCCAGGCGTTCGAACAGATGGCGCAACGCATCCGCAGCCAATGGCAAGAGCTTGCCCAGCAAGACCAGCAACGGCGCGAAATGGTGGCCAATATCTCGCACGACCTGCGCACGCCGCTGACCTCGCTGCACGGCTACCTGGAAACCCTGCTCGTCAAAGCCGATACACTGGGCGAAACCGAGCGGCGCCGCTACCTGGAGGTGGCGCTGGGGCAAAGCCGCAAAGTGGGGCGGTTGGCCCAGGAATTATTCGAACTGGCGCGTCTGGAATCGGGCCTGGTCCAGCCCGAAAACGAACAATTCTCTCTCGCCGATCTGGTTCAGGATATTTTCCAGAAATTCGAGCTGGCCGCCGAAGCCCGCCAACTACGCTTGGTGGCCGACATGCCCCGCCCCCTGCCCGCCATCAACGCCGACCTGGGCATGATCGAGCGGGTGCTCACCAACCTGCTCGACAACGCCATCCGCCATAGCCCGCCCCACGAGGAAATCAGGGTCGGCTTGCGCTACACTCACGGCGCAGTGCAGGTGCAAATCAGCGATAATGGTCCCGGCATCCCGGCGGAGTTACGCGGTAAATTGTTCAAGCGCTCCTCGACCCTGAGCCACGGCAATCACAATGGTGGCGGGCTGGGATTACTTATCGTGTACCGCATCCTGCAACTTCATCACAGCGAAATTCATCTGGTCGAACAGGCCAGCCACGGTACGGTATTTCGCTTCGAATTGAATGTGGCAAGCTGAATTTCCATAACAAACAGATCATCCTATGCACGACAAAGCGCTCGCATCGTTTTCTGGGGGCCAAGACACCCACTCCTGCTACGCAGGAAATGGCACCATCCGGCACGCCTGGGGTTATAGTGCGCGGCACTTGTGCCGCATGCAAGCCGCGGAGCCGCGGTTTCAAGGCGCACATGGCCGGGAGCACAGGCAATGACTTATAGCGTCAAAGAGATTTTCTATACGCTCCAAGGTGAAGGAGCCAATGCGGGGCGTCCGGCCGTATTTTGCCGGTTTGCCGGCTGCAATCTATGGACCGGACGCGAAAAAGACCGCAAACACGCCATTTGCCAGTTCTGCGATACCGATTTTGTGGGGACCGATGGGGACGGCGGCGGCAAATTTGCAAACGCCAAAACCCTGGTCGACTCCATCGCCCACCATTGGACTCCAGCCGGCCCAGCGCACCGCTTTGTCGTGCTGACCGGCGGAGAACCTTTGCTTCAGGTGGACGAACCCTTGATCCACGAGCTGCACGCGCAAAACTTCACCATTGCCGTGGAAACCAACGGCACTCAAGCCTGCCCCCCGGGACTCGACTGGGTCTGCGTCAGCCCCAAGGCAGGCAGCGAACTCAAGGTATTCGAAGGCAACGAGCTAAAGCTGGTTTTTCCGCAATCGGGCGCCGGGCCGGAAAAATTCACCGGCTTGAGCTTCGATCATTTCTACCTGCAGCCCATGGACAACGCCTCGCAGCGCGCCAACATCCAACTCACCACCGAGTATTGCCTGGCGCATCCACAGTGGAAGCTAAGCATGCAAACCCATAAACTCCTAGGAATTCGCTGAACACCAGCGATCACGAAAACTATTCATGCTAACCATCACTAAGCGCCTGGAGTTCGATGCGGGGCATCGCATCCCGGACCACAAAAGCAAATGCCGGAACCTGCACGGACACCGCTACGCGCTGGAAATCACCCTGCAAGGCGAACCGATAGACAGCCCAGGGGCCAGCGACAACGGCATGCTGATGGATTTCAGCGACGTCAAACAAATTGCCATGGAACACCTGGTCGATATTTGGGACCACGCCTTCCTTGTCTACGAAGGCGATTCGCTCATGCAACTGCTCTTGTCCGGTCTCCCCGATCATAAAACCGTCGTCGTACCCCAAATCCCCACCGTGGAAAACCTGGCGATCATTGCTTATCAGATACTCGCTCCGCGTTACAGGCAGCGATTCGGCGCCAAGCTTCAACTTGCCAAAATACGGCTATATGAAACCCCCACATCCTGGGCAGACTACACCGCCTCAAACTAAATTCCCCAACCCTGAATCGGAATCAAGAACGCCACACGGATACCCACATGCTGATGCCGATCGCACAACAATCCGTCGGAAAAACAGAAATCCGATTTTTTAGAGCTAGAATTACATTTCGTATTATTTCGGACGCACCGTGGTGAACAGACTCCTGCTGGCTTTCAGTTTGCTGTGCGTCGCTCACGTATCCTATGCGGCCAATTGGGTGCAAGTGTCCGATTCCAATGGTGTGTCGTACTTCGCCGACTCCAACACACTCAAGCCCGAAAAAAACACGACCGGCATTATGGACGTATCGGTACGGGCCGACTTCATCACAACCCAAACTGCGTCGTATGCCGCGAACCTTTCATACCAATCCACCATCACGGCATACCGGATCGATTGCGCCAATAATTTCATATCAGTACCAAGCGTAGCCTATTATCCGGATGGCGCGGCACGCGGCAAAGCACTCAGGCGCTATACTTTCAGCGACCCAAAGCAACAGGACATCGTGCCATGGAGCACCTTTGACGACATCAAAAAGTACGCCTGCAAGAACGTAGCCGCTCACCCCCAGGAGCCCACCCTGGAGGACATGAAACCCACGATCATTCACGACACTCGCAAAAGCGCCTTCAGCCCCGGCGCAAAATAACGCCTCCTACCTGAAGTTACACAGCCGGAAAAGACTGCCCCGCGCGCAGCTCCTGGGCGTCAGCACCCTGACGGAACACGTACCCCGCTTTGATGCCGTCAAACGTCGCCTGGCCCTCGGCCACGTCCAGCCACGTGCCCTCAGGCAACGCGACAACCCGATCCTGCGGATTGACCACCAGATACTCGGCCAGGCGCTGATTGCGTGTTTCACCCTGATGCCCCGCCGGCAGCTCATTGGTGTAGTGGGCATTGATCTGGAAATCGACCAGCCCCAACGCGTCAAACCCGCAAGGGTCGACAATCGGCATGTCATTGGTGGTGCGTATGGTGGGCGAGGCCAGAACCGCCCCCGCGCTCCAGCCCACGTACGGTATCCCCGCCCGAACGCGCGTACGGATGGCATCGAGCAGGCCGCGCTCGCGGCATTCTTTCAATAGCTGGAAGGTGTTACCTCCACCCACCATGATCAACTCGGCCGCCTCGACCTCCTGTTTGCCCACCGTATGCGCGCCCGTCAGGCGCAGCCCTAGCGGCTCCACGACCGCCTGCACGTTCGCGGTGTACTCATCCCAACTGGTAGTGACGCCGGCAAACGGCACAAACAGAACTCGCGTACGCCCGGCGGAAATGGCGCGGATAAGGGGCACAGCGTGCACCAGATAGCTGCCGTCAACGGACCGGGAATTGCTAAGAAGGAGAAGTTTCATTTTTTCAGGTTATTGATGGGTCGGTATGGGTAAAGATGATATGAATATTACTAGGATTACCGGTCTGCCTCGGTACAAGATATAGTCGCGTTCGGTTTGGCGGTGAATGGAGTTTTTCGATAGACAATAAAAACCCCGTATTACCAATAAACATGCGGGTTTAGTATACGGTAGGGAATTGGTGGAAACAGCTTACTGGGCGAAGGGACATTCATATTGTGGCTGAAAATCCGCATAAATAAATGACTTATAAATTTCATTTTTTTCAGATACCGTCAAAAGTACCGTCATAAAAACGCCGCTGGAGTGCCAATCAATGGCCCTGCCTCACACCGCAGCCACATCTTGGGAAGATGCCCATCAAAATTTTTTTCATGAAAGCGGTCGCGTTTTTCATTTCGTGCGCTAAGGATTCGATCTCGGAAGGTACCAGCAGGCTTGAATCTGTCAAGGTAGAACACCTGACAACTCGCGCGATTGTTTTACAACAGAGAACCTAACGTCAGTGCAACTTGAAATCATGAGCAAACACGTGGCTCGTTGGCGGCATGGATACGCACTAAACAGTTGCACGCTGACGATTTCATTTTCTCAAATCAAGTGGCGCATCTTCACACTTATCAACTAGGCATTACGCTTGGACAGCAGATGGCTGGGTTCCCGCCATTGGCCAAGACCCGGCCATATAACGAACGCATTTCAATATCTTGGTATTGAAGTCGATATGCGCTAGAAGTGGCAGAGCAGATAGAAATTTGATATTTAGTTACAATCACAAAAGGGTAGCAGCCACTCTCGCATTCGCGTGCGGAATCCGTAAGAGTACGCAGAACGACCAAGCGGTAAATCGGCTTCCCATATCAGGTTCGAAATACCGCGTACTCAATCGGACAAGTTCTCCCTATGAAAGCCAACTTTTACGGCTATTACCCACCTACCGTCGAACAATATAAACACCTTTGGAGCGAAGGTCTGATTGTGTTGGACGCGAACGTACTCTTAAACCTGTATCGACTGCCCACTGTGGCACGCGATGAGTTGATGGGCGTATTGGAATTACTCAAGGATCGTCTATGGATTCCACACCAAGTGGCACTTGAGTTTCAGCGGCGTCGTTTAACTGTAATCGCTAGTGAAAGAAAAACTACTGAGGACGCCCTCAAGGCTACACGTGACTTAGTAGGCGACATAAGGAAGAAAGTCGACGCTCTTCAGATTGATAAGCGTGGCTTAGGACTCGAATCACAGTCGTTACTGACGGAACTGGAAAAGGCAAACAACCAACTTCTTGGCGCCATTGAAAGCGCGCATCGCGCTCAGATTGATATTTCTGCATCTGATCCCGTGCGCGATCGCCTTGACTTGCTGCTACAAGGCTGTGTCGGTGCGAGTCCCACCAGCCAAGCGGATTTGGACGACCTGATGCTCAACGGAGAAGATCGATTCAAGGAGAAGATTCCGCCAGGATTCGCCGATATTGACAAAGACAAGAACCCAAACGACGCCACATTCATTTTTGACCAAATCAAGTATCCACGAAAGTTTGGAGATCTCATACTATGGCGACAAATAATTCAGTATGTGAAGAGCGCTAATACGAAAATCGTCCTGCTGGTAACGGACGATCGTAAGGAGGATTGGTGGTGGAGAGAACAGGGGAAAACCATTGGGCCACATCCGGAGCTTGCTCGTGAAATTCGGAGAGAAGGGGCGGTTGAGCTCTTCTGGATGTACTCATCCGTCCAGTTTGTAGAACACGCAAACAAGTACTACTCGGCGAACGTTTCACAAGAATCGGTCGCCGAGATCGAACAAGTGACGCTCTCTGATCCGACACCATGGGCCGAGTTCTATGCCGGACAGCTCTCGCGGCTTTCGTTTCCGCATGCGGCCGGCCCTTCCGAGCACGATCCTCTCGCAGACCTTGTGGATCGTCGCGCCATAGATCATGCTGTTAAACGATGGCTGGAACATGGCGGGGAATTCGTAGAATCGAACCCGCATGGGTTTCCCGATTTCTTGATTAGCAGCGACGACGATGTCCACGGATACGAAGTTGCATACTTACGCCAGATCGATCGAAAGGTTTCTTTCCCAGCCGTGGCCAATCGCCTGTTACGTGGTTATATTGAGATTCAAGAGGGGCGGCTATCCAACTTTACGCTAATCATAGTCATTACAGAGGGCGATTTCCTTCGCATCTGGCACACGGAGAGAGAATCTGAACTGTCTCAACGCTTAAGTCGAATACTCAGAAAATATCCGGTTGGCGCCATCATCGTTGGAACGGTTCTAAGCGAGGAGTTTCAGGTCCTAGCCCACCTAGAGAACCCAGCTATCGGTGAAGATGATATCTACTGACCAATGTAGCTCCTAACATTTCATTCCACCAGCCATGAGGGCAGAGCTTCGCTTGCCGGTTAATTCACATGTTGTAAGGCCACTGCCCAAAAGCCCGACCGTCCGCATCGGATACCAATGTAGAGATTTACATAGCGACCTCTATGCACAGATCACAACTATGCGTAGGCCGTCTTGGTAGAATTTTTCTGATTCAATCGTGGCGTGGGCATTTAGCGAGGACGATCAGCGTAGCCCTTGCACATAGTTTTCTCATCAAAGTGCAGTGATAGCTCCACTTCAGAATACCACCGTGGGAAACACCCAATCAACTCTATTCACCCGTATCGACTGGCTCGCGGCGGCACCTCTCGCGCCTCACGTTGTCGCCCCTAAGGCAGTTTCGGACTGACGACTACGCTGCGACCACGTGTGCGCAACGTTGCCCACTTTACTCATTGGGTTCACGCCCGCTGTCTGAGCTTCCAACGCATCGACGAGTTAGTCGTCCCGGAGTGCCGTTCAATGTGATCGCACTGCTGCTCGGCTACAAGAGTACAACTACGACCCGCCGCTACGTCGAGGCCGATTCCTCTGTGAAGGAAAAGGCGTTCGCCCGACTGGTGGACTTGCTTATGCGCTTCTCGCAGGTGCTATAACTATGCGTAGAAAGCTCGCCCCCAACGCTCACCTAAATAGGTGCCGACGCCATCATTCGCATGTCATTAGACAGCCCTTTCTTGACAATTGATAGCGCTACACGTTGTCAGTTATCGAAGCCTGCGTACCATCTTTCCCGCACCCCGCCAATAACCTCAAAATCAACAAAGTAAAATCTCGTCCGTTGCCCTCATTACCCAGGATCTCCATGGCCATTTTCGCGTCATCCGTCATCGCATCCAGGACAATATCTTCGATCCGTTTTGGAAATACCCCATGCATAACTTGCGCAGGGCTATGGCTATTGACCTGGGCCATTACCTCTTCGTCACGGCCAATACGCGCCGCCACGCCATTGGCAAAATGCAGTTGATCGTCATCGCCGATCTCGACGCCAAATAGATCACTTAGTGCATCGATAATCTCTGAAAGCCTTTTCTTTTCTGCGTCGTGCGGTTTACCGGTACCGACGTCGCTCCCGGGCTTAAGACCATACTCCTCAGTATTCTCTTTCAGTTTTAGAACCTGCTCTGCCCGCTTGGCCACCATAGGCAATCGTCTTGCGCTTGCTCTGATAGCGATAATCCCAGCACCAATACTTACCGGCCGGCTTTACCTCCAAATACAGCCCTGTACCGTCCCGTAGCGCATAGGGCTTCTCGGCGGGCTTGGTCTGCCTAACTTGGACATCTGTGAGTGCCATGACGGTATTTTTCCTGATGATATTTGGAGATACGGTCAAAAGTACCGCCTATGTCAATGCATAGCGTTATGGGCTAATAGACAATAAAAAACTCGCAAAACCAATGATTGTGCGGTTTTATACAGAATAATGCAGGGTATTGAAGTCTAAACTGGCGGCAGAGGGGGATTCACATCAAGGACGGAAACCAGCATAAATAAACGATCTACGTGATATACAAAATTCATGTACCCCCAAATATACCCCCAGCAGAGTGTCGCTGGGCCATGTTTTCATAAAAAGGTTGATACTTTTGCTCCGCAGCGTTACAAACGCAGTCAGCCTTGCCAACAAACTGTAGATGTGTTTGGGGACGCGAAATAACGTACGGACTTATATATGACAGATGAGGAAATTGACAGACTCCTTACCTTACCGAAAACGGTACTAAATCCGCGAGCACGCGGGAAAATAGAAAGAGGTGCCAGAAAAATCAACTATGACCTCTCGTCAGACGCGGGCCGGTTCTCTCTATATATTCGTCAAAATGTTAGGATAAGCTTCAACTTTTCATGCGGGTTGCTTTATTTTGGGCAGGCTGGAGCCGAGAAAATTACACTTGCCCGCTATAACGGTAGCGATCACCCGCACGCAAACGCCATTGAAGAAAGTGGCCGTACGATTCACGGATGTCATATTCACAAGGCGACCGCGAGATATATTGCGGCGGGCATGAAACCAGAAAGCTACGCGGAGCTTACAAGCCGTTATACAGATCTGCGAGGGGCAATCGTCGCGCTTGTAGACGACTGTCGCATCACTGGATTACCATCATCATTAACTGAAACCGATACCTCCCATGCGCAGGCCCAACTAGAACTATTTGATGACAGTGACAATTGAAGTCGACACTCTCCGCGAAAGCCTCTGCGCTGCGTTTTGTAATAACGTTGCCGTGGGATCTGTCGACTCTGAAACTGTGTCGATTTCATTGCCCGTCTCTGGGCGGGATGGCGATCATATTGTGGCCTACGCTACCCAAACGACTGGAGGTTGGCGCGTATCCGACATGGGGAGCACCTTGATGCGCCTTAGCTACGAAAATGATCTTTCAAAATTGCTAAGCGGTGCTCGGCAAAAATTGTTTACTTCTGTACTGCTCGAAAGCGGCCTGCAAGAGGGTGATGGAGAAATCTTCATTGAAGTTCCCGCAGACTCGCTTTCACATGCACTATTCACGCTGAGCCAAGGCGTGATTCGATTGGAAGATTTGGGGCTGTGGACTCAAAATAGGGTCGAAAGCACCTTTTACGACGACTTACGACGCCTCATCGTTGAGACGGTGCCAACCGAAGATTTAGCCGAGGACTATATCGTCCCAAATGTCCCAGCCGCAGAAAACTATCCTGTAGATTTTTTTATCAAAACGAACGGCAACCCGCTATATCTTTTTGGCGTGCTAAGCAAAGACAAGGCGATGCTTAGCACGATCATTATTCAGCATTTGCGAGCCAGCGGTGCCAAATTCGATGCAATGATTGTGTATCAGGACATTGACAGTATTCCGAAACAACACACCAAACGTCTGATGAGTGCTGCGAATGACACCGTGGCATCTATTGATGATCACGATGCGATCAAAGAAAAAATTAAACATAGGCGCGCTGCATAGATAATCTGTTGCACCCATCAAAGCTTATCCAGCATTTCGGCATGTGCTTTCAGGGTGGCCCGAAGCTCCTTTTGCAATTCTCGCAATTTTCCCCACGCCCCCCCCTTTGTAGGCGTTCTTACTCGATGCTGCTTTGCCCTGCGCTGTCTTAGCTCCGGTCGATTGCTCCAGGGTTGCCAGTTCCTTATTTTTTCGGCCTGTTCTCGCCGCTGCTCCAATGTCCATTGTCTGGCTGCCATCGTTCACCTCTAAAAGTTCGTTTTGCGCCATTGCGTTTTCTTGCGGGTGCGCGGAATTGTTTACCTGTTGGTGCCCTTGCGCAAAATTGGCCTGCTTGGTTATCACCACTTGGCGCGGATATTTCAATTCGGTCAGCGCCTGAATCGTTGCCCGACACTGTGCTTGCGCTTTCAAGCCCAGGTTCATGTGTGTTTGATACTGCTTTAAATGTTCCTGAGCATATCCCTTGCGCATTAGGGCAACGAACACTTGCTGCAAGGCGTGGGCCTGCCCTACCAGCATCGCTTCCATGCCGGACATGTCACCGCTTTGAACCTCTTTAATCCGCTCCTTCAAGACATGCACTGACTCTACAAAATCGTATTCATCGCCGTAGGGCACCCTCATGAAAGGCTCAGATGCAGCGCAACTCGCAATAGCCGGGTTACCGTGTACTTTGGCAGCCCTCTTCGTCTTTTCAAGGTCAACAACTGCCTTAGGGTTTGGTGCGGGGGGTGCTTTCTTAGTTACCATCGCCGCCCCCTGTCATCGCTTGGCGTTTGTGCTTGACGTGGTACGCCGTCAATATCGCATGGGCTACTAAATCCAGACTAGGACGGGTCGCGCCGTTCTTATCCTCGTACACCTTGGGGGTAAGACTGCCGGACAGCGCCACGCTATCACCATCATCCAGAGCCAATAGCGCCGCCTGTGCTTTTTCATCAAAGGCAATCACACTGCATAGAAGCGTCTCGCCACTGCCTGAAGCTACTTTGACCTTGGCCGTGGTGTAGGTATTGCCAGTCTTGCCTGTGCCTCGTTTGGCGACTCCGTAGAGCCTGCCGCTGATTAATGCGTCAATCATTGTTCTCGCCCTTTTTGGTGAAGTGAATTAGCGGCGCTGAGGGGTGATTAGCCTTCCTCCCATTCCCTTCACTGCTCGCTGTAGATGGCATATCTAGATAGTGTACGGAAACCGTACTTAGGAAACCCCGAAAATGGCCCGCATAGCCCCGATTACCGTACTTAGAGACGGCTCCTAATGTACGGAAATCGTACATTAAGATGCGTTTTCAAAAGATGACCTTCCATTGCGAATAAGCACCACGTGGTAGGCTTTGCGGGCCACACTCCATATCGGAATGACGATGCAAGGGTTGCCATGTCACGGCAAACCAGCTTGTGCGATTTGGAAGCCGGCCTTGTCGGGTTTTGAAGAGCAGGCCATGCTCGATTAACGCCTCTAGACTTCGCGCAAGCGAATCTTTGGATGTCCAGCCTCGACGTGTGGAAAGGTAAGTCCAGGAAGCCTGTAAACGCCCATTGTTGCCCGGTGCGAGCTACATCGCAATGTCCAGCAGCAAGCGTATCTGCTGGCCCGACAACAATATGAAAGCCTGCGATTCTAGTACCTGATTCGGTAAGGCAAGAAACCGGCTTCCGTCGCGTTCGTGCTTGCTTTTGATTGCTTTTGTCATCGCACACTTGCGCCCCCGATCAGAAACGTTTTCAGACGCTGCAATTTGGGCTCAGCTAAGCGTTTCATACGCCACTGCTCCGCATACTGCGGCAACGCCTGCTTGCGTTCGTTGTAGGGCACACCACGAGCCAGCAACATTGCATTACGCACTTCTAAGGCTTCCAGTAATGCCAGCTCTGGTTGTGGCAAGTCAGTACGATCCATGCTAGAGAATTGACCGGTCAAGATCCAGTTCAACAACTTGGCCTCGTTAGCGTAGTGGTACGTGCCGGTGTTTTTCCCATCGTCGGTTCGCGCCATTTCCAGTGCCTGAGACATAAACCTGTAGCTTGCAGCGGCCTGCTTGCGGGTATCGACCCAGGCGGCTGAAGTCTTTTCTGCCAACTGATCGCGTAGCACAAGAAAGGCATCGACCAAGCGTACTTGCCCAGTGCGAGAATTGCGGCCACCAATGAACGGCATAGCAATAAGTGCTCCGCGTTCAGTCAGCTCGATACATGGCTGCACTCGATTCCATTTGTCGATGTAAGAGGTCTCCTTGACTTCAAGGACACCTATCGTGCCTTCAGCGATCAACGCCGCAACGGTTTGCATCACATTGTCATGACGCCGCCGAAACTCCCGCGCTATGGCAAGAGAATCCGTGACAGCCTCGCCACGGCGGATATGAACCAGCGGCATTGAGGTAGAATTGGCACGTCCAGTACCGGCGCTCTCATTGCTTTTTGTGATGGGGGCGTTTTTCATTGTGCATCCCCCACATTCGTTGCCCGCCAAGCTTGCGGGTCAACCATCCATTCGCGCACGGCGGAAAGCCGCCAGCGAGTGCAGCGGGCAGATAGATGAATAGGTTTTGGAAATTTGCCATCGCGGGCTAACTTCCACGGCCAGGAACGGGATGCGCCCAGCAGGTGGGCGACTTCGCGATCAGTGATTAGCCGATCATCGGCTGGGCTGACATAAGCGTGCGTCGCCGCCTGTTGCGCTTGTGTCTTGATGACTAGCTGACTGGCTGCTGGTGTAATGGGCTGTGCCATGTTATCTCCGAATGAGTGAACATGGCACAGGTTAGATATTTAATAGGATGCTGCTAATGGCGTTTGCTGCCCTTTTTCCTTTCTTATTTTGCCCGATAACACTCCGTTCTTTTTAGTTCCATTTCCTCCCGGTGGTTGTCACCCCGAAAATCCAATATTAACTGCCGGATATACATACTTGGACGATCCTTTGTTTTAAAGTCCGCGCACATTTTCTCAACATTCCTTTCGTCAATTTGATTTTCAATTCCTTGAGCCAAAAGAACATACTGAATAACACCAGGCTTCGCTCTATACGTAATGGCACGGCACGCTTGCCATAGCCGATAAATCAAAAGCCTTTCCCTCGCCGTACCCCCGCCCCGGCGAATGGGTAAAGCATCTCGCATAATTTCGATTTGCTCATCCAAACGGACAATATCGCGTTCCACCTTCTTGCTCTTAGAATGATACGAAGTGTAGCCATACGTCCAACGCGCGGACATTCTGTCAATCTCCCGCTTCGCATCAAAACCAGCCAGCACCTTTTCCTGTAGATTGCGTATCTGCTTCAGTCCATCGAGAAAATCTGGGACAGTATTTGGCTCATAATGATATTCACGCAAAGCCCAAAGCAAACAGAGGTACCACTGTATGCTGGCTGGCATGATTCTGTCAGCAGTGCTCTGCACTTTTGACCATCGTAGGACACACGTTGATAGGTTGCTGTAATGCTCTGGATCGACCTCTAAGGTTAGAGCATGCAATAACCTTCTAGCATAGGCACCCTCACCGGGATAGACCCACTTACGAGATAACCTTTTGTTAGCAAGCGCCACCATTCGATCATCAATCAGCCAGCACAATGCCGGTTGCTTTATGGAATCCATCCAGTTAGCGAAGAACCATTTCTCAACTTCCAAGGCCACACCCACGGCTGGCCCTGTATCCTCTGCACGCAACATCTCTAATGAGAAACGTTCTAACAGATAATTCGGTATCGGCCTAGCCAATGCCCGCATAGCTTCTAAAAATTGTTCCTCGCTCGGTATGTCCATTCAACGCCTCGTTCCAGTGCGTACCGTTCATAAAAATAGGTGCCAGCGCCGGGTCGGTGAACGTACCGATTTTCCCGCCGTCGCCGAGACACTGGCGTAACGCTAATTATGCTCGCTGCATAGGCAGCACGTTATCCACGCGCAAAGCGCCCAGGTAATCAGCCCAGGATTGCATCATTTTTGCTCGATGAATCAGATACAGGGTATGGTTGTAGGCGCTACTTACTTCGTCGCGTTCCTGGTGCGCCAATTGCAATTCGATATGTTCATGAGGCCAGCCCTGCTCATGCAAGATGGTAGACGCCACGCCCCGAAAGCCATGCCCGGTCATGCGCCCCCGATAACCCATGCGATATAGGGCGTACAGAATGGTGTTATTGCTCATGTGCGTAGGCTTGCCAGTGTCAGCGGGAAAAACAAACTCTCAATCATAGGACAGGGCTTGCAGTTTTTGTAGTACGGCCAGCGCCTGTTTGCTCAAAGGCACGATATGCGGGGTGCGCATCTTCATGCGTTCGGCGGGTATATTCCAGCGAGCCACATCCAGTTCAAACTCTGCCCACTTCGCGCCGATCAATTCGCCGGTACGAACAAAGGTAAGCGCCATCAATTGCAGGGCCAGCCGGGTATGCTCGCCGCCCATATAAGCATCCATGTCACGCAGTAGCTGGGGCAGGTCTTTGGCTTCGATTCGGGAATAATTGCGCTTCTTGCGGGCAGGCAATATGTCGGATGGCTGTATATCGGCTACCGAGTTGCGGCTGGCTAAGTCATTCGCCACGGCATAACGCATGATTTGGCTGCATTTCTGTAGCTGTCGCTTGGCAATGTCCAATGCGCCGCGCTTCTCGACAGCTTTGATACAGTCGCGTACCTGTGCCGCTGTCAGGTCGTTAGCGGGAATCGCCCCCATAGATGGGAATATGTCTAGCTCCAGCCGGTGCCATACCTCAGAAGCATGTTTTTCTGTCTTGCTAGGCTTCCAATGGATAAACCACTTTTCGGCCACGGCCTTGAACGTCACGCTATCGGCCTGCTTTTCAGCTTTGCGATGTGCCATCGGGTCAGCGCCGGTGGCCAACAGCTTGCGGGCACTATCGCGGGTTTGTCGTGCATCTTTTAGGCCAATTTCAGGATATACCCCCAGGCCCAGGGTCTTCTCTGTACCCCCAATGCGATATTTCAGCCGCCAATATTACCCCCATTGGGGTGCATCAAAAGGAACATACCCTTTTCATCAGCCAGCTTGTATGGCTTGTCGCGGGGTTTGGCCTGCCGGATTGCTGTATCAGTCAACGCCATGAGCAACTCCCTTGTATTGCCCCAGTGAAAGCCTGAAAGCCTCTATTTTATTAGGCTTAGGGGATATTTGGGGGTCTACGGGTTTGGTGAGAAAACCTTGTCCCCCAAATATACCCCTAGAACACGCTGTATGTCCATACACTACCGTATACAGCTATAGACAACAAAAAACCCGCAATGCCAATAAACATGCGGGTTTAGTATACGGTAATCAACGGGTGTAGACAGGTTACTGGCGGACAGAGGGGGATTCGAACCCCCGATACGCTATTCACGTATACACGCTTTCCAGGCGTGCGCCTTCAACCGCTCGGCCACCTGTCCTAACCTGCGTTTTTTTTGTAAAAACGCGAAGTCCGCTATTCTAACAGAATCAGGGCCTCGGGTTTGACGCCCCTAGGCGCGGCCACCATCTCGCAGCGAAAGCATCCGCTCCACATAGCGTGCAATCATGTCGATTTCCAGGTTAACGGCGCTCCCGGCCGCTAGGTGTTTAAGCGTAGTCACCTGCACGGTATGCGGAATCAGGTTGATGCGAATTTCACACCCCCGCGCTGTGTCATCGACCTGATTAACGGTAAGGCTGACGCCATTGACCGTGATCGAACCTTTATACGCCAGGTATTTCGATAAATGTGCCGGCACGCGGATGCGCAGATCCCAGGATTCTCCAACCGGCGCAAAATGGCTGACTTCACCTAATCCATCGACATGGCCTGACACCAGATGGCCGTCGAGCGAGTCGCCCAGCTTGAGTGAGTGCTCCAGATTGACTTCGCCCGGCGCGTCGAGGCCCGTGGTGCAATTAAGGCTTTCGCGTGACACATCCACCTGGAAGCCATCCGCCGCCAACTCCACTACCGTCATGCAGGCGCCCTGTATGGCGATGGAGTCGCCCAGGCGCGTGGTATTCAACGGGAAGCCGGGCGCATGTATGTGCAAGCGCACGCCTGCGTCTTGATGGCCTTGTTTCAAGGGCGCGACCTGCGCGATATTGCCGACCGCGGCAACAATGCCTGTGAACATGGGTTACCTCTTTTGCTTGCGAAAATGGCACCCACAAGGGGTGCCGCTACACCACTATTTAATCACAGGCTGCACGACTCGCAGCAAGGCTTGCCAGCGCTCGGGTAATCGCGCGCGCAGGCGGATATCGGGGGCTAGGGACAGGGTATCGAAAAATTCGAAGCGCTGCACCGCATCCAGGCTCTGGAGCGCCGGCAGGCGCGCCATGCCCATCGCATCACCCAGCAGCAGCGGCGCCATGTACACCAGCAGTTCATCGACGCATTGGGCCTGCAGCAAGGCGCCGTTAAGCCTCGATCCGGCCTCGACATGAACCTCGTTGATGTCGTGAGCGCCGAGCCAGCGCATCATCTCGGCCAAATCCACCCTATCGTTGCTTGCGGGCTGCACCGCGCCACGAGCACCGCCGATAACTCCCCTTCCCTCCGCCACACCCGAGCCAGCCTGCGCGTCGGGCCGCAAACCGGCACCGCGGCCAACGGTCGGCAGTTCCACAACCTGCGCATTGCGATCAGCCAGGCGTGCGGCCTTGGCGGCATCGCTGCGACGGGTGAAGATCACGACGCGGCCGCCATCGAAGAGGCGCGCATTTTCAGGGATCTCGAAACGATTGTCCACAACCGCTTTAATAGGTGCGCGCGATCCCTCGATAGGCAGACGAACGTCCGATGCCCCCGGCCTTTCGGTAGATGCGCCGCCAGGCCCGCCGGGGGCATGAGCAAGACGCGCATTCAGCCACGGGTTGTCGGCCAACACGGTGCCCACACCCGTCAACACCACGCAGCTGCGCGCGCGCCAATGATGGCCATCGGCGCGCGCGGCGGGGCCGGTAATCCATTGCGAGACGCCATTATGCAAAGCGCTGCGGCCATCGAGCGACGCGGCCAGCTTGAGCCATACCCATGGGGTCTTGCGCGTCATGCGTGCAATGAAACCGGGATTGACCGCCAGAGCTTCTTCGGCGCACACAGGGATGGTGACCGCAATGCCCGCAGCCCGCAAGCGCGCCAGACCCTGGCCGCCAACCAGAGGGTTGGGATCGAGCATGGCGACCACGACACGCGCCGGCCGGGCCTCGATCAGCGCTTCGACGCAAGGCGGCGTGCGGCCATAGTGGCTGCACGGTTCGAGCGTCACATAAACCGTTGCGCCGGCGACGTCATGCCCTTTTTGACGCGCGTCGCGCAGCGCCGCGACCTCCGCATGCGGGCCGCCGGCGGCAGCCGTCGCACCTTCACCCAGCACCCGGCCGTCGCGCACAATAACGCAACCGACACGTGGGTTGGGCGCAGTCAGGTACAGCACCTGCTCGCTTAGCCCGATGGCCTGGCGCATCCAGGCTTCGTCGCCGAGAGGAGAGGAAGAAGTATTCACAGCATCAATTGTAAAGGCAGGCACAGACCGCCCACGCCGCGCAGGCACGTCACGGCTTGCGGGGAACCTGGATTTCATCGATGGCTTTGACGAATTCGCCGATGTCCTCAAAGCTTTTATAGACCGAGGCAAAACGCACATAGGCCACCTGGTCGAGCTTTTTCAGTTCGGCAATGACCAGTTCTCCGACATGGCCCGAACTCACCTCGCGCAGCCCGCTGGCCAACAGGCTTTCTTCGATGCGCGCGACCGCTGCATCGACGTCTTCGGTGCTGACCGGCCGTTTGCGCAAAGACAGGTTCAGGCTGCCGCGCAGTTTGGCCGCATCGAACTCAACCCGCGTGCCGTTGCGTTTGACGACGGCCGGCATGACCAGTTCGGCCCGCTCATAAGTCGTAAACCGCCGATCGCAATTAACACAGCGGCGGCGGCGGCGTATGGTATCGCCCTCTTCCGAAACTCGGGAGTCGATGACCTGGGTATCAAAGCTACTACAGAACGGGCATTTCATCGTAGCGTACAGGCCCGCCTGACATGGCGGGCCAGCCCTGTTTTAGCGGTACACCGGCAAACGCGCCGTCAGCTCATTGACGCGCGCACGCACATCGGCAATCACGGCTTCATCGTGCGGGTGATCGAGCACATCGGCAATCAGATGCCCCGTAAGCTCCGCCTCGCCCTCTTTGAAGCCGCGCGTCGTCATGGCCGGAGTACCCACGCGTATGCCGCTGGTGACAAAAGGTTTTTCCGGATCGTTGGGGATGGCATTCTTGTTGACCGTGATATGCGCCTGCCCCAGAACCGCTTCGGCTTCCTTGCCGGTAATGCCCTTGGCGCGCAAATCGACCAGCATAAGATGACTTTCCGTACGGCCCGATACAATGCGCAAGCCGCGCTTGACCAGGGTGCGAGCCAGCACATCGGCATTCTTGGCGACTTGCGCCGCATAGACCTTGAATTCCGGCGACAGCGCTTCCTTGAAGGATACGGCTTTTGCGGCAATGACATGCATCAACGGGCCGCCCTGTATGCCAGGAAAAATCGACGAATTGATGGCTTTTTCAAATTCGGCTTTCATCATGATGACGCCGCCGCGCGGACCACGCAGCGATTTATGCGTGGTCGACGTCACGAAGTCTGCATGCGGGACGGGATTGGGATAAACGCCTCCGGCGACCAGGCCGGCATAGTGCGCAATGTCAACCATCAGCAAAGCGCCATTATCATGTGCAATGCGCCCCATGCGTTCGAAATCGATACGCAGCGAATAGGCCGACGCGCCGCCCACGATCAGCTTGGGCTTGTGTTCTTTGGTCAGTTGCTCGAGCTTGTCGTAATCGAGCACTTCGTTGCCATCCAGCCCGTAGGAAATGAAATGATAAAGCTTGCCCGATGCGTTGACCGACGCGCCATGCGTCAGGTGGCCGCCTTCGGCCAGGCTCATGCCCAGCACTGTGTCACCGGGCTTTAACACCGCCATGTACACACCCTGGTTGGCCTGCGAACCCGAATTGGGCTGCACATTGGCCGCCTCGGCGCCAAACAGTTGCTTTAGGCGATCAATCGCCAGCTGCTCGACAATGTCAACGTACTCGCAGCCGCCGTAATACCGCTTGCCCGGATACCCTTCAGCATACTTGTTGGTCATCTGGCAACCTTGAGCCTGCATGACAGCCGGACTGGCGTAGTTTTCAGAAGCAATCAATTCGATATGCTGCTCCTGGCGTACATCTTCTTTCTGGATTGCGGCCCACACATCGGCATCGACCTGATCGAGGGTAAGGGAACGATCAAACATTTGGCATCCTAGGGTTTAGGGAAGGCGGAAGGGAAATACGAAGCGTTCAATTTTAGCGCGAATCGCCGCAGCCCCCCAAAAAACCGCCCAGGGGTGCCGATGCAGGGTCGCGCCACCGCATTGACGCGCCTACGTGATCATTTGCGGCATGGCGTGCAGCATGATCCACACCACCAACAACGGCCCGCCATTGAACAACCCATGCAAAAGAATGGAGGCACCGATGCCTCGCCGCATCCGCAGCCACCCCAGCACCAGCCCCGTAAACCATTGCGGCAACACCAGCAACGGCATCAGCCAGTACGGCGTATGGTGCATCGAAAAATTATGCAAATGTATCGCCGCAAACAGCAGCGCCGACAAATGAAATATCCACGGAAACCACCGCCGGTAGCGCAGCCGCGAACGCCACGCCAACGGCTGCCTGAAGCGTGCCAACCGGGACGGGCGGCCCGACGCCGATATTTCCCGCTGCGAAGACATATTCTGCAGATAAGGCATCCAGCACAGCAACAATACAGCGGCCACCAGCACTACCGTAGCCCAGTTCGGCCCGAAAACCAGCGCAACCGCAACGACAGGCACCATCCATAACGCCTGCACGACGTGCCGCAACCCATAACGAAACACCAGCTCTTCAACGACAGGCGCCCATATCAAGGCTTGCAGCCACGGAATATTGTTAATATCGAACCGATGATCGGCGCCGCCCAAACTGGCCGCCGCGATCGCAATCGGCCCCAGAAAGAACAGATTGACCGCCCACAGGCAAAACGCCCACTGCAACAGGCGCCACAGGGATAAGGAGGGAAACCAGTCTTCCCACCAGCCGTTTACAGCAGCGCGATTGGGTAAACGAGGCGTAAACGCAGGCCGCTTCACAAAGCGCCAAAAATCGCGAAATTCGTCGCGAAAGCGCAAACGGCCCGTGACTTTAGTCATGACCGGTCCATAAAACGCCAACGCTAACGGAAAAACGACCGTTATCGCCCACCCTAGTCATGGTTGGCCTCATGCAACTGGCTGGTGGCCTGAGCAAACTCGCCGCGCAACAGGGCAGGGACAACCGCCCGGCAACGATCAATCACCTTCTCTATTTCTTGCAACTCGTCACGCCGCGGCGGATGCAGAACAAAATCCACCACCTGCTGGGCCAGCCCCAGAGTGCGCGGGTGCCCTATCCCCAACCGCAAGCGCCAAAAATTGGGGCTGCCAAGAACCGACGCAATATCGCGCAGGCCATTGTGACCTGCATGCCCGCCGCCCAGCTTGAGCTTGGCAACGCCAGGGAGTAGATCGAGTTCGTCGTGCAACACCAGCACCTGCTCAGGAGCCAGCTTGTAAAACCGCATCAGCGCGCCCGCAGCCTGCCCCGACCGATTCATGAACGTCGTGGGTTTGGCCAATACCACCGTATCGCCTTCAAAACGCGCCTTGGCCACCACGGCCGAAAACGCCTTTTCAATGGTGAAACGGGCCTTCAAATCGTCAGCCAAATGGTCGGCCAGCCAAAAGCCCGCGTTGTGGCGCGTGGTTTCGTACTCGGGACCGGGATTACCCAGGCCAATAATCAAACGTACAGACGATGGCATAGACGGAATCATTAAAAGGAGTGGGTCCGCGCATAAAGCAAAAACCCCCGGCTGGCGACGCCAGACAGGGGTTGGCGCCAAACACGTAGTCTGGCGTGCGGCAAGCTTATGCGGCGGGCTTGTCGGCGGCAGGTGCGGCAGCAGCCGGGGCTTCGGCAGCCGCGGGAGCATCTTCCGCGCTGTCGGCGCCCGACTTGATATGCGCCGAAGCCAAAGCCGGATCGGCATCGCCGCCATGAGGCACATACACCACGCCGACCGGCAAGGTGATGTCGGACAGGTGCAAAATGGAACCTGCCAGAAGCTGGCTCAAATCGACATCAACGAACTGGGGCAGGTTGGCAGGCAGGCAGGTGATTTCAAGCTCGGTCACCATGTGGCTGACAATAGCGCCGCTTAGCTTGACGGCGGGCGACTGTTCGGCATTGATAAAGTGCAGCGGCACCTTGGTGTGCAGGGTCTGCGAGGCGTCGACGCGTTGAAAGTCGACGTGCATGACCTGCTGTTTGTAGGGGTGCCATTGAACGGAACGCAGTAAAACCTGTTCGCTCGCACCATTCATTTCCATCGTCAGGATCGAGGCGTGAAACGATTCTTTGCGCAGCGCATGATAGATTTCGTTGTGATCGAGCTCGATATTGGCAGGCTGAGCAGTGCCGCCGTAAACAATGGCAGGCACACGGCCAGCGTGGCGCAGGCGGCGGCTCGCACTCGTACCTTGTACGCTACGCGAAGTGGCGTTGAATTTCATGGAATACTCCAAAAGCAAGGGGCTCTAAGCCCTATTAAAAAAACACAGCGCACATTACGCTGCGAAGAACAGCTGCCGGCCGCGACCAGCCGGCAGCACAAAAAACTTAATCGACGAACAGGGAACTGACCGATTCGGCGTTGGAAATACGCAATATGGTTTCGCCCAGCAAAGAAGCGCACGAGAGCTGGCGGATTTTGCCACAGGTACGCGCCGCTTCAGACAAGGGGATGGAGTCGGTCACCACCAGCTCGTCGAGCTCGGATTCAACAATACGCTGGACCGCCTCACCCGACAAAACCGGATGCGTACAGTAGGCGTAAACCGTTACGGCGCCGCGCGCTTTGAGCGCCTGCGCAGCCTTGCACAACGTGCCGGCCGTATCGACCATATCGTCCATGATAATGCAGGTGCGGCCATCGACCTCGCCAATAATATTCATCACTTCCGACACATTGGCGCGAGGGCGGCGCTTGTCGATAATGGACAGTTCCGCTTCAAGCTGCTTGGCCAGCGCCCGAGCCCGGACCACGCCGCCGATATCGGGCGACACGACAACCAGATTCTGATAATTGCGGCGCCAGATATCGCCCAGCAAAATCGGCCCGGCATAAATATTGTCAACGGGAATATCGAAAAAACCCTGGATCTGATCGGCATGCAAATCCATCGTCATGACGCGATCGACACCCACGACCTGCAGCATATTGGCCACCACCTTGGCCGAGATCGCCACGCGCGCCGACCGTGGGCGGCGATCCTGACGGGCGTAGCCGAAATACGGAATGGCCGCAGTGATTCGGCCCGCCGAAGCCCGGCGCAACGCATCGACCATGACCATGATTTCCATCAGGCTGTCGTTGGTCGGGGCGCAAGTAGGCTGAAGTACGAATACGTCTTTGCCGCGGACGTTTTCGTTGATCTCCACCATGACCTCACCATCGGAGAAACGGCCAACCGTCATCTTTCCGAGTGACATGTCGAGATGATTAACCACATCGACCGCCAAACGAGGGTTGGCGGTGCCGGTAAAAATCATGAAACTGTCGTATGTCATGATGGAAGGTAGAGATCCCGTAGCGTGAAACAACAAAGCTGTTGACCAGCACCCCATTCGAGGCCGACTCAACAGCTTGGTATGTTAAAGCAAGCCCATCGGGCCAAGAAAAATGGCTGGGGAAGAAGGATTCGAACCTTCGCATGCTGGAATCAAAATCCAGTGCCTTAACCAGCTTGGCGATTCCCCAATTAACTGCGTATCCAGTGTCGTAACGGATGATCGAGCAAACCCGGGCAAGCCCACGTATTTTCAACCATCGCCGTCTGCCCGTTTTCGGAACCAGGCATTTTAACGATTATTTCCTGCTGACACAGCCGGGCTTGTTCAAGCGTTGCACATTCAATGAAAAAACAGCCACCCGACCCGGTCATTCGAGCATGGATGCCTTGCCGTTTCAGCCACAAGGCCGTCTCGCGCACACGGGCAAACCTGCTACAAACCACCGGCTCCAAATCGTTACGGCCGAAATACGGGCTGCTGCTTGTACCACTGCTGCTGCCACTGTTTGTGCCACCAGCCAGCACGCCTATCCCCTGCGCGTGAACTCTTTGCCAATCAACGAAGACCGACATTATGATTGAGGGCGTATTTCTTGTCAATTCAGGGGCCGAAAAGATTCCAGCGGTGGGCACCGGCTCGGAAGGCTGAATCACGACATAAAAGCGCTGCGGCAGAGATAAAGGCGACAATTGCTCGCCAACCCCTTGGGCAAACGCCGGCTGGCCGTATATAAACACCGGCACATCGGCCCCCAGCGGCAAGGCCAGGGCCATAAGCGCGCGTCGATCCAGGCCGGTTTGCCACAAGCGATTCAAGGCCAGCAGCGTGCTGGCGGCGTCGCTCGACCCGCCGCCCAGCCCCCCGCCCGACGGGATAATCTTCTGATAGCGAATCTGCGCACCGAAAGAGGTGCCGGTGGCGCTTTGCAGCGCCCGCGCCGCACGCACCACCAGATCGTCTTCATGGGCCAGGCCAGGCTGCGACCCCTCGCAGACAATCCGCCCGTCGCTACGTCGGTCGAAATGCAGGGTATCGCACAGATCGATAAAGCGAAATGCGGTTTGCAACAAGTGATAGCCGTCATCGCGCCGGCCGACCACGTGCAGGAACAGATTAATCTTGGCTGGGGCGGGAACGTCGTAGAGTGTCACGGCCAACCCTAGCCATCGATGACCAGGCGCACGCTGATGCGCCGATTGGGATCGTTGCGGTTAAGTTGCAAAAGCCTCGGGCCCAGCGCGTCGTACCGCGACAACACCGCCCGCCAGCCATTCTGCTCAAAGCCCGTTATCTGGCCCGCCGGATTCCGGATCAGCTCCTGAACCGGCGCGCGACCCACTTTGCCTTGCAACCAATCGCGCAGGCCCACCACCGGAATGGCGCTACCCAACACCTGCTCCACCAGTTCATCGGGGTCGGACGCCTGCTCTTCGGACCCATTGGCGCGCGTCAGCACGGAGTAGCCCGAACTGACCTGGACGCGCGCCAGGATGCTGCCCAGGGGGTTGGCCAGGTCCAGACGCAGCGTCTGCCCATCATCGCGCCAAGCGAAGCCGCCCTGAACCGCTTCTTGCTTGCCGTCGCCGTGCGTCACGCTCACCGCAAAGCGCCCGGCGCGTTCGAAGGCCCGGGCCGCACCGCTATCACTGATACGCTGCGGCGTTGCGCAGGCCGTCAACAAACAAACCAGGCCTGCAACCAGATAAAGACGATAGCGTTCAAACAAGACCCTTGCCATGAAGCCGCCTTATGGTTTTACGCCGAAACGCTTCATGGTACCGAGCAACGCTTCATTTTTCGGATCTTTGGCCAAACCCGCGTGCCATATTTTTTTAGCCTCGTCGCGGCGCTTGAGCTTCCATAGCACTTCGCCCAAATGGGCCGCCACATCGGCCGACAACAACTGATCGTAAGAGCGCTGCAAATAATCGAGCGCCGCACGATTGTCTCCGGTGCGATACAGATACCAACCCACGCTGTCCAGAATAAATGGATTGTCCGGTTCGAGCTCGAGCGCCCGGTCAAGCAGGTTTTGCGCTTCGTCCAGTCGAACGTTCTGATCGACAAAGGTATAACCCAGCGAGTTATAGGCATTGGCGTTCTTCGGGTCGATATCGATTACGCGCTGCATGAGCTTTTCAAACTCGTCGAACTTGCCCTGCCGCTCGTACAGCATGCCCAGGTCGTACATGATTTCACTGGTATCGGGCATCGCCTTATTGGCCTCGACCAATACTTCGGTGGCCAGATCAGTGCGCCCGGCATCGCGGTAGATGGACGACAAGGTAAGGGCGATAACGGCGCGCTCGTGATCGCCGTCAGGCTTGAGCGCGGCAATGGTGCTGCGCGCCGTGGACAGATCGCCCAGGCGAGCCTGCAGCACCGCCTGATGGATCCGCGCCTGGAAGCGCAGCGTCGGGTCGTCGATCAGGCCCAGTTGCACGATGGCCTCGTTCAAGTGCCCCTGCTTCTCGGCAATTTGCACGAGCAGCAGCCGGGCGTCGGAGGCATCGGCCGCCGCGTTCGTGACATTGTCGTTAAGCGATTTCCGCCGCTGCGTCTGCACGCTGATGTATTCGTTCAGCAAGGCCTGGGCCTGGCTATATCGCTGCGCACGGAAATTGACCTCCGCCTCGGTATAAAGCAGATCAAAATCTTCCGGCGCGCTATCGCGCATTTTCTTGACCAGGTCGAGCGCGCCGTCGAAATCCTTGCGGTCAGTCAGCCGGCCAACCAGCATAAGCTGCAACTTGCGCGCATCGGGATGCTTTTCGGAAAACACGCGCGCCGCATTGATCGCCGCGCCCGGATCGACCTTCAAGCCGTACTCGAGGATGCGCTGGGCAGCGAGCTCGGAATCTTCATCCAGCGCCAGCGCCTGCTGTGCCTCGGACAAGGCGCGATTGGGGTCGCGCGCCGCCCAGGCTGCATCGGCGAGCGCCATATGAGCCATGGGCAGCGACCGCACAGGATCGTGCAAGGCGCGGTCCAGCACTTCCAGGGCCATTGTTTTATCCGTCATTTTGCCCACAATGGCGGCTGCCTGAGCGATGGCTTCTTCCTTGTTCTTGGCCTTGTCGATACGCGCCCAGAGCGCCCCGGCCAAGCCTGTCGTCTGGCCATTGGTTGCGGCCAGCGCCAGGGAAGACGCCACCGCTTCCGGGTCATTGGGCGCCAGTTGCACCCACTCGCGTGCGGCGATCAGTGCCCGGGCTATGTTCCGATCAGCCATGGAAAATTGAAACGCGCGTTTGGCCAGCCGCGGATCAGAGGTATCCTTGGCAAGGTCAAGAAAAGTCTGGCTGGCCAGATCGTATTGACCGTCGCGCGCGCCAATTTCGGCCGCCAGAATGCGATACATGAGATCGGCCGTCAGATTGATGTCGGGCAGCTGACCGTCGCGCAAATGGATCGACTCGGTTTGTTGGTGTGCTTTTGCAGCCTGGCGGGCATGGGCAGCGACGGGAACAAGCAGACATGAGCCCGCCAGTGCTGCCAGAGACAAAGAGATCGATAGTTTCATTCATTAAAACCACTGCCGTTTTGCCCGCAAAAGAGAGCAAAATGACGAAGATACGCCTAAAGATAGACAGATGTTAGCACCCCCTTATGCCTGAACTACCAGAAGTTGAAACCACGCGTCGCGGAATTGCGACGGTTATGACGGGCCAGGTCTTGACTCGCTTCATTGTTCATGAGTCGCGCATGCGCTGGCCCGTGCCTCACGACCTGCCCGACCGGATCAACGGGCAGGTGGTGCTAAGCTGCGGGCGCCGCGGCAAATACCTGCTTATAGAATTCGGGCGCGGCACCCAAATCGTGCATTTGGGAATGTCGGGATCCTTGCGCCGCGTCGCCATGGACGAGCCGCGACGCAAGCACGACCATGCCGAATGGCTGTTCGGCGACGCCCGTTTTCTCCTGCACGATCCGCGCCGCTTCGGCGCCATCCTGTGGCACAACGCGACAGAAGGGCCGGTTGCAATGCATCCGCTACTGGCTGCGTTAGGTATAGAACCGTTCGATCCCCTGTTCGACCCTCAGTGGCTGCACCGCCAGTTCCAGGGCAAAACGCTGTCGGTCAAGCAAGCGCTGTTGGCCGGCCACGCGGTCGTCGGTGTCGGCAATATCTACGCCTCGGAGGCGCTGTTCCGGGCCCGCATCAATCCGCAAACCCGCGCCGGCAGGCTGTCGCTTGCGCGCTGCGCCCGCCTGTTCACCGCCATTGTGGAAACGTTGACAGAGGCACTGGCAAGCGGGGGCAGCACCTTGCGCGACTACGTCAACGCAAGCGGTAGCCCGGGCGCCTATTTCGAGCTGCATGCCGCGGTCTATGACCGCGCGGGCGACCCCTGCCGCATTTGCCACACGCCAATACGCCGCATCGTCCAGGGGCAGCGTGCCACTTTCTATTGCCCCAAATGCCAGCATAGCTAGTTACCTTGCGTTAATTCGTTTATAACGAATGCATTGCATAAAAGCGAATTAACGGCTATATTCTTATCCAACAGGAGCCCACCACATGACTAAACAATTCGCCTCGCACGCCGACATGGACGACAAAGTCGTATCGTTCGACAAGCTGTCCGATAACGCCTACGCCTATACCGCCGAGGGCGATCCCAACACCGGCATCATCATCGGCGACGATGCCGTCATGGTGATCGACACGCAGGCCACCCCCGTCATGGCGCAAGATGTCATCCGCCGCATCCGGGAAGTCACCGACAAACCCGTCAAATACATTCTGCTCTCGCACTATCACGCCGTGCGCGTCTTTGGCGCTTCGGCGTACAACGCCCAGGAAATCCTCGCCAGCCGCGATACCTACGACCTGATCGTCGAGCGCGGCGAGCAAGACAAGGCCAGTGAAATCGCCCGTTTCCCGCGCCTGTTTCGCAACGTTGAATCGATACCGCCCGGCCTGACCTGGCCGACCATCACCTTCGACGGCGAAATGACGGTCAACCTGGGCAATCTGGAAGTCCAGATCATGCAAGTCGGGCGCGGCCATACCAAGGGCGACACGATTGCCTGGCTGCCCGAACAAAAAATCCTGTTCGCAGGCGACCTGGTCGAATATCAATCCACCCCCTACGCAGGCGACTGCTACTTCCGCGAGTGGCCGCATACCCTGGACACTCTGGCCGAATTCGACGCCGAAAAAATGGTGCCCGGCCGCGGCCCGTCGCTGACCTCGGCCGACGAAGTCCGCAAAGGCCTGGCCGGCACGCGCGCCTTCCTGACCGACCTGTATTCCTGCGTCAACAACGGCGTGGCCGAAGGCAAGGACCTGAAAGCCATTTACCGCGAAACCTACGATTTCATGAAGCCGCGCTACGCCAAATGGGTCATCTTCGATCATTGCATGCCCTTCGACGTCTCGCGCGCCTACGATGAAGCCACAGGCTACGAAGACCCCCGTATCTGGACCGCCGAACGCGACATCGAAATGTGGAAGCAGTTGGAAGGCAACTAGGCTCTACGTGTAGCGGCACCCCTTGTGGGTGCCATCGATTTTGGCAGCCACAAGGGCTGCCACTACATTAGCCACCGCCAGTTATGTGTAGCGGCAGCCCTGGTGGCAGCCACACCGCTAGTTATATGTAGCGGCAGCCCTTGTGGCTGCCACCTTGCGAATCATATGTAGCGGCAGCCCTCGTGGCTGCCATCCTTTCCGAATCACGGGAGCATCAGTGTGGGAGACATTGATTATCAGGCGCTGGAGTTCACCTACCGGCCGCAACCGGCGCAGGCGGAAAACCGCCATCCGATTGTAATCGTCGGAGCCGGCCCCGTTGGCCTGAGCATGGCGCTTGACCTAGCCCAGCGAGGCAGCAAGGTGGTGGTGATCGATGACGACTATCGCCTCTCCACGGGATCACGCGCCATCTGTTTTGCCAAGCGCACGCTGGACATTTGGGATCGCCTGGGAGTCGGCCAGAGCATGGTCGACAAGGGCGTTTCATGGAATGTCGGCAAGGTTTTCTTCAAAGGCGAAGAAGTCTGGCATTTCGACCTGCTGCCCGAACCGGGCCACAGGCGGCCCGCCTTCATCAACCTGCAACAGTACTATTGCGAAGGCTTTCTATACGAACACGCCGCGCAGCACCCCAACATCGAATTGCGCTGGAAGCACCGCGCCGTCGCCGTCAACGACCTGGGCAACGGGGTAGAGCTTACGATCGAAACTCCCGACGGCCGCTATACCCTACACACCGACTGGCTCCTGGCCTGTGACGGCTCGCGCTCGCCAATTCGCAAGATGATCGGGCAAGAAACGCACGGCCGGGTCTTTCACGACCGCTTCCTGATAGCCGATGTGAAAATGCAGGCCGAGTTCCCGACTGAGCGCTGGTTCTGGTTTGACCCGCCCTTTCACCCCAATCAATCGGCCCTGCTGCATCGTCAGCCCGACAATGTCTGGCGCATCGATTTCCAATTGGGCTGGAATGCCGACCCGGTTGAAGAGGTCAAGCCGGAAAATGTACTGCCCCGCATCAAGGCCATGCTTGGGCCCGACGCCAAATTCGAGCTGGAGTGGGTCAGCATTTACACCTTCACCTGCGGGCGCATAGACGAGCTGCGACACGGCCGCATTTTATTTGCCGGCGATGCCGCCCATCGTGTCTCTCCCTTTGGCGCTCGTGGCGCCAACAGCGGGGTGCAGGATGCCGACAATCTGGCGTGGAAATTGCACTTGGTCGCGCAAGGCCTGGCGCCGGACGCGCTGATCGATACCTACGCCACAGAGCGTGGCCAGGCCGCCGACGAAAACATCCTGCACTCATCGCGATCGACCGACTTTATTACGCCCAAGAGCGACATCAGCCTGCTCTTCAGAAACACGGTATTGAAACTGGCCAAGCGGTTCGAGTTCGCCCGCAAACTCGTCAATAGCGGCCGTCTGTCGAGCCCTACCTGCTACACCCATTCGGCGCTCAATACTCCCGATGCCGACAGCTTCGCCACCCTGCTGCCCCTGGGCGCCGTAGCGCCCGATGCTCCCATACTCACGAAAAACGGCGAGGACTGGTGGCTTGGGCAACTGGACGGGCGGTTTGTGCTGGCGGTATTTTGCCTGGCACAGCTGCCGCAGGCCGCCATTTTGCAAGGGCTGGCCCAATGGCAGGCCCATCCGCTCGAACCCAAAGTCGTGCTGATCCTGAGCCCGGACACGTCAGGGCTTCCCGCCCCCGGCGGATTCCAGACCGTGGTGGATCATCAATCCCTTCTGGCCAAACGCTACGATGCGCAGGACCAAAGCTGCTACCTGATTCGACCCGACCAACACGTGGCCGCGCGCTGGCGCCACTACCACACACAGGACATCGGCGCCGCCCTGTTGCGCGCCGCCGGCATCCGTCAAGGCTAGCTCCACCATGACTACGCTAAACATCCAAAACAATTTTGCCGCCCCCGATGACTTTTACGAGCATCTTATCGACGCGCACCGCGACCTCAGCACAGAACAAAGCCACGCCATGAATGCCGCGCTGGTTCTGCTTCTGGCCAATCATATCGGCGATCTGGGCGTGATTGACGATGCGCTGCAAAAAGCGCGCGATACCGTACAGAACGGCGGGTAATCATTACTCTCGTCGACGGCAAACGACCCACCCAGATCCAAAAGGAGCCCAGCCGCATGAGCACACTTCACTATCAAACCGGATTCGGCAATCACCTGGCCACCGAGGCGCTGCCCGGCGCCCTGCCCGTGGGCCGCAACTCGCCGCAGGTCTGCCCTTACGGACTTTACGCAGAACAGCTGTCGGGCACCGCCTTCACGGCGCCGCGCGCCGACAACCGCCGCTCCTGGCTATACCGGATCCGGCCCGCCGCCGCACAACAGCCGTTCGAGCCTTGCGAGGACATCACCGACTGGAACAATGCCTTCGGCGATGGCCCCGTCACACCCAACCAGTTGCGCTGGGATCCGCAGCCTGTACCCACGCAGCCCACCGACTTCATCCACGGCATACGCACCTGGGCCGGCCATGGCAGCCCGGATGAGCACGCCGGCGTCAGCATCAATCTGTACGCGGCCAACCGCTCCATGCAGGACAGCTACTTCTACAACGCCGACGGCGAAATGCTGATCGTGCCCCAGGAAGGCCGCCTGCGCCTGGCCACCGAACTGGGGCTGATCGATATCGAGCCCTGCGAGATTGCCGTTATCCCGCGCGGCGTGCGCTTTCGCGTTCTTCTGCTCGACTCCAGCGCTCGCGGCTATTTGCTGGAAAACTTCGGCGCCCCCCTGCGCCTGCCCGAGCTCGGCCCTATCGGTTCGAACGGCCTGGCCAATGCGCGCGACTTCCAGACTCCGGTTGCCTGGTACGAAGACATCGACGGCGATTTCACCCTTTATGCCAAATTCACGGGCGGGTTCTGGCTAGCCCGCATCGATCATTCGCCTCTGGACGTCGTGGCGTGGCACGGCACCCACGCACCGTATAAATATGATTTACGCCGTTTCAACACCATAGGGTCGGTCAGCTACGACCACCCCGACCCTTGTATCTACACCGTGCTCACTTCCCCCTCCGACACGCCGGGCACGGCAAACGTGGACCTTGCCATTTTCCCGCCGCGCGTGCTGGCGGCAGAAAACACCTTTCGCCCACCGTGGTTCCATCGCAATGTAGCGAGCGAGTTCATGGGGCTTATACAGGGCGTGTACGACGCCAAGGCTGAGGGATTCTCGCCCGGTGGAGCCAGTCTTCACAACTGCATGATGCCGCACGGCCCCGACACTGAAACGTTTGAAAAGGCTTCGAAGGCCGATATCAGCCAGGCGCAGTACATTCGCAATACCATGGCCTTCATGTTCGAGACCCGTCGCGTCATACGCCCGAGCCCCATGGCGCTGGCTTCATCCACACTGCAAAGCAACTATCATCAGGCCTGGCAAGGGTTGAAGAAGCACTTCAACCCGGCCAAAGCCTAAACATCAGGATCACTCATCATGTCGCCGCTAAACGAAACCCACGACCCCAGGCTGCAAAGCTGGGTTGAATCGGCCAATGTCGAAAACAACGGCTTTCCCATACAGAATCTGCCGTTCGCCATTTTCCGGCCGCGCGCGGGCACGCAGAACTTCCGCCCCGGAGTAGCCATCGGCGACAAAATCGTCGATCTGGCCGCTCTGGCGCAGAAAACACCGTTTTCAGGCAAGGCCGCACAAGCGCTGGCGGCCTGCAAAGGCTCGCGCCTGAATGCACTGATGGGACTGGGCCACGAGCATTGGTCGGCCCTGCGCCTGGCGCTGTCCGGCGCCCTGCGCGCAGGCGCTGCCGAACAAGGCCTGATCGAGCCCATGCTGATCCGCCAGTCCGAGGCCGAATTCGACGTGCCCGCACAGATCGGCGACTACACCGACTTCTACATCTCCATTCATCACGCCACGGCCGTGGGCAAGCTGTTTCGCCCCGACAACCCGCTGCTGCCCAATTACAAGTGGCTGCCCATTGGCTACCACGGCCGCGCCTCGAGTATTGGCGTGTCGGGCCAGGCATTCCACCGGCCTGTGGGCCAGACCCGCCCCGCGGCCGAAGGCGCAAGCCCCGGCTTTGGCCCGTGTCAGCGCCTGGACTACGAACTGGAGCTGGGCGTTTTCGTGGGGCAAGGCAACACGCAAGGCGAACGCATCAACATTGCGCAGGCCGAATCCCACGTATTTGGGCTATGCATTCTCAACGATTGGTCGGCACGCGACATACAAGCCTGGGAATACCAGCCGCTGGGTCCGTTCCTGGCCAAGAACTTTGCCAGCACCATATCGCCGTGGATCGTCACGCTCGAAGCACTGGCGCCCTTTCGCCTTCCGTTCACGCGCGCCGCCTCCGACCCGCAACCGCTGCCCTATTTATCTTCCACCGAAAACTCCGCAACAGGCGCCTTCGACATCGGCCTGGAGGTGCGGATCACCACCGCGCAGTCGCGCGCCGCGGGCGCCAAACCCGCCTTGCTTGCGCAAAGCAACTTCAAGGATGCCTACTGGAATATTGCGCAGCTTCTGGCCCACCATACGGTCAACGGCTGCAACCTGCAAGCGGGCGATATGCTGGGCACCGGAACGCTGTCAAGCCCTGGCCCCGATCGGGCGGGATCATTGCTGGAACTGAATCAGGGCGGCAAGAATCCCGTTAAATTGCCATGGGGAGAGCAACGCGTCTTCCTGCAGGACAACGATGAGATCATCTTGCAAGCCCGGTGCGAGAAACCCGGCTACCCGACGATAAGCCTGGGTGAATGCGCCGGCACTATTCTGCCCGCCAAGCCTATCTAGCAGGGGCGGCCCTCGCGGCCGCCTGTTGACGGGAATGGTGTCTATTGGCGGGAATGGCACCCACAAGGGGTGCCGCTACAAAAACGTACTGGTCGCGCTTGTAGCGGCACCCCTTGTGGGTGCCATTCTTTTTCCCCGCCTTCTACGGCAAATGCATCAACACCGGAAACCACCCCGAAGACTGCGCCCACTCGATCAATTCAAACAAGGGCACGGCCAGGAAATAGGGGCTGGCGTCGCGCACGGTGTTCCATAGGCCCGATACCGAAATCGTCAGCTCGTCCGGGCCGGTCCAGTTGGAAAAACGCGGTCCGAAACGCGGCACCTTGCGGCAATATTCGCTGAACTTGGCGCCGAAGACCTTGCGCAGCAAACGTTCTTCTTCGTCAATCACATTATTGAATACCGCGTACACGAACAAGGCCAGGATGGGGCCCAAAAGCACGCTGCCCGACTGCGCACCTATGCCGACCACTGCCGCCATGGAAAACCAATAGAGCGGATTGCGGCTGATCGAGTAAGGCCCCTGGTCTATCAGCTCGGCGCCCTTGCGCCCGCCCAGATACAGCATGCACCAGCAACGGCCCAGCAAGGCCACGAGAATCAACGCCAGACCCACCCATTCGACTGTCTGGTGCACCCAGGAATCGCCCGGCCAGGACGAAGCCAGAAACGGCAACAGGCATACGAACAACACACCGTAGGCGGTCAACGTATTGCGCCGCCGGACCTGGACGATAGACAGGTGCTTCCAGATTTCGTCGAGCGTGTAATCGGCCGTGTCCGTCGATGCCTTGCGGTGACGCGTCACGATCAGAGGGTAAAAAAGCAGGCTGCACAACAACCATGCAAGCGCCGCCGACCAAACGGTCTGGCTTAAAAAATGCGCGCCCTGGCTAATCCGCAAAAATCCAAACAACAGCCCTGCCGCAACGGCCAAAGCCAGGCCGCACCAGCGCAGGCGGGGCCAATTGAGCGCCCAGCCGGCAAAGTACAAGCCGAACAGGGAATAGCCCACCACCGCGTGATTGCTGGGCAAGGCCCCGCCCGAGGGAACGCCGCCCAAGGCCCAGAACGATTGAGGTAGCTGATCGAGCCCGCCAAACAGCGTCAGGTTGAATGGCCGCGGCAAAGCGGTGCCGTGCTTGAGCGCCCACACCAATGTTGGCGCCAGCAGAAACACGGCAAACAGAGTCCACAACACGGCCCGGCACGTGGCCGATTTACGGCGGGCGCGCAACGCCGCCACGCCGGTGGCCACAACGAGCAGCGGCGCCAGCACCCATACAACCAAGTTGCTGACAGCAGCGATCAAGCCCTCGTGGCGCAAAGGGAAGGTATGGGTGGTCGCGTCGAAAAACCGGGCCGCCACCGCCATATCAAGGCTGGAATATTCAATGCGGTAGGCCAGCCAACCCAACAACAGGGAGACACCGATAATCTGCGTCAGGACATAAAAAAAAGAATTCCGATAATACATATCGGTCGCTTGAGGCATGAACACATTCCTTTGAAAGGCCGGCGGCGCGCCCAAAGCTGCGACGCATCGATCACATATAAACCGGCTAAGCGCCGTAGCATACTGCGCTTGCCGCGAATTGGGCATCAAAAATTACGTAATTGGAAATTAATTCAGCACCTTGCCCGGATTCATCAGCCCTTGCGGGTCCAATGCCTGCTTGATCCGCTTCATCAAGGCCAGCTCCAGCGGATCTTTATACCGAGGCAAGAGGTCGCGCTTTAACTGCCCTACCCCGTGTTCGGCGCTGATCGACCCGCCAAAGCGGTGGACGCTGTCAAACACCAGTTCATAAAGCTCATCCTGGCGCGCGAGCAGCTCTTTTTCGGTGCAAGCTTGGCCGCAGGCAACGTTGTAGTGCAGATTGCCGTCGCCCAAATGGCCGAAAATCACATGCTGCACGCCCGGCATACGGGCCTGCAGCGCGGCGTTGGTGACCTCAACAAATTCGGCCATCCTCGATACCGGAATCGAAACGTCGTTTTTGATGCTTTTGCCGAACGCCTTTTCCGCCAGCGGGATGCTTTCACGCAAATGCCATAGTGCCTTGCTTTGGGTGATGCTTTCGGCAATGACGGCGTCAATGACCAGGTTTTCGTCGAGAGTCTGACTGACAATGGCTTCGAAACGTTCCCGGGCGTGCTGGGCGCTTTCGCTATCGGACAGTTCCAGCAAGGTATACCAGGGCAGTTTGGCCGAATCGCCCTCGAACGGAATACGCTGCTGCGGATAACACTGGACGACCCCGTGCAAGCACACGCCGCCAATCAATTCGAAACCCGTCAGGCTGGCGCCAAAGCCCTTGCGCGCGGCCGCCAGGACGGCGACGGCGTCGCTCACCGAAGCCATGCCCAGCAAGGCCGTGCATTGTGCGACGGGCAAAGGATACAGCTTGAGCGTAGCCGCCGTAATAATGCCCAGAGTCCCTTCGCTTCCTATGTATAAATCGCGCAAATCGTAACCGGTATTGTCCTTGCGCAAGCCACGCAGGCCGTGCCAGATATCGCCCTGGGCCGTCACGACCTCGAGTCCCAGCACCAGTTCGCGCGTATTGCCATAACGCAGCACCTGCGTGCCGCCGGCGTTGGTGCCCAGGTTGCCGCCCACCGTGCAGCTTCCCTCCGCCGCCAGGCTTAGGGGAAACAGACGATCGGCATTGCGCGCGGCTGTTTGCGCCGCTTGCAGTATGCAGCCCGCCTCAACCACCATCGTATCGTTGTCGACATCGACGCTACGCACCTGATTCATGCGCGTGAGGGACAATACGATAGCCGTGCCGCTGGAGTCGGGGGTTGCGCCCCCGCACAAACCGGTGTTTCCGCCTTGCGGCACGATGGGGGTCTTGCTGGCCGCACACCACTTGACGACATCGGCAACCTCCTGGGTGGAACCCGGCCTGACTACGGCCAGCGCCCGCCCCTCGTAGCGTCCACGCCAATCATTCAGATACGGCTCGGCCTGGGTTCCAGTCAATACATGGGAAGCGCCCACTATTCGAATCAATTCATTCAATGCCGTCATCGATATCTCGCCGCGCCTGGCGGCGCTTTACTTTCAAAGCGCTATTTTAATCATGTTCAGATAGGCGAGGCCTGCCGCGAAAATCACGCCGTGCGGCCCGTGCCGCATGCACACCGCCAATCCGCGATAATGTGTACTGTTCTTTTCTCTGATTTCCAAGGAAATACATTGGCGATGCTTTCACTTCCCGCTGCGGTATTCAAGGCCTACGACATTCGCGGCACTGTGCCCGAACAGCTCAATTCCGCCTTTGCGCATGGCCTGGGCCTGGCCCTGGCGCAACAGGCGCGCGCGCAAAACATACCGGCCCTGGTGGTCGGATACGACGGACGCCTGAGCAGTCCCGAACTGGCGCACGCGCTGCAGGCGGGATTGATGGAAGGCGGCATCAACGCCATCGATCTTGGAATGGTGCCCACGCCGCTGGTGTATTTCGCGGCGCATACACAAAAGACGGGTTCGGGCGTTGCCATTACCGGCAGCCATAATCCGCCCAATTACAACGGCTTCAAGATGATGATGGGGGGAAAGACGCTGCATGGGGAGGGGGTCCAGGCGCTTAAGGGAATCATGGAAGGATTGCCTGCGTTGGGTTCTGCGGGGGGGGAGGTGGGGCGGGGGCGCTGGCACCCACAAGGGGTGCCGCTACATAAGG
This sequence comes from Paralcaligenes ureilyticus, assembly GCF_004346225.1. GTDB lineage: Bacteria > Pseudomonadota > Gammaproteobacteria > Burkholderiales > Burkholderiaceae_B > Paralcaligenes > Paralcaligenes ureilyticus. The sequence continues at coordinate 201,202 of NZ_SMAJ01000001.1, forward strand.
GCACACGACAGACTTTGAGCCTGATCGACACGTATATTCAACGCATCAGCGCCGATGTGAAGCTGGCCAGGCCCATGAAGATCGCGATCGACTGCGGCAATGGCGTGGGCGGCGCGGTGGCGCCCCGGTTGTTTGCCGCATTGGGTTGCGAGGTCGATACGCTCTTTTGCGAGGTTGACGGCCATTTCCCAAATCATCATCCCGATCCGGCCGACCCGCACAATCTGCAAGATCTTATCCAACACGTAAAAAACAGCGACTGTGAGCTGGGGCTGGCCTTTGACGGCGATGCCGACCGACTCGGCGTCGTCACCAAGAGCGGCGAAATCATCTGGCCCGACCGGCAGCTGATTCTGTATGCGCGCGATATCTTGCGACGCGTACCGGGTTCGACCATTATCTTCGACGTGAAATGCAGCCGCCATGTTGCCCGTGCCATTGAACAGGCAGGCGGTCGGCCCTTGATGTGGCAGACCGGACATTCGATGATCAAGGCCAAGCTGGCCGAAACCGGCGCTCCGCTGGCCGGCGAAATGAGCGGCCATATTTTCTTCAAGGAACGCTGGTTCGGCTTTGATGACGGGCTGTATACCGGCGCCCGGCTGCTTGAAATCCTGTCGCGTCATGACAACCCCTCGGCCACGCTGGAGGCGTTGCCACAGGGTATTTCCACGCCCGAACTCAAGCTGGAGATGAGCGAAGGCGAGCCGCACGCGCTCATCAAACGCCTGCAAAACGAGGGGAAATTCCCATCGGCGCAAAGCATCAACCCCATAGACGGGGTGCGCGCCGAATACGCCGACGGTTTCGGGCTGGCCCGAGCCTCGAACACCACTCCCGTGGTGGTACTGCGTTTCGAAGGCGATACGCGCGACGCCTTGCGGCGCATCCAGGCCGAATTTCGCCAGGCCCTATTGGCGCTCGCGCCCACTGTGACGCTGCCCTTTTAAACGATCAAAGCCTGGTAGACATCCAGGTGGGCCTGGACGACTTTGCGTATATCGAATTCGCGTTCGGCCAGTTCGCGGCCCGCCGCCCCGAAACGCCGGCGCAAGTCGGGATCGTCGGCCAGGCGCTGCACCGCGGCGGCCAGCGCGGCTGAGTCGCGAGCCGGCACCAGCAGGCCCGTTGCATCGGGTTCGATTGCGTCGCGGCATCCCGGCACGTCGGTCGTCACCACCGCGCGTGCGCATGCCGCCGCTTCAATCAGCGATTTGGGCAGCCCTTCGCGATAGGACGGCAGCACGGCGATATGCGCATAGGCATACAACGAGGCTATATCCGTTTGCTCGCCCATGCACTCGACCAGACCCTCGCGCTCCCAAAGCTTGAACTCGGCATCGCTGATGCTGGCAGGGTTTCCCGGATCGGGGCTGCCCACCAGCACCCAGCGCAAGCCGCTAGCGCAACCGGCGCTCGCGCGGGCCGCCGCCACGAATTCACACACCCCTTTATCGCGCAACAGACGCGACACCATGATCGCCACGGGCGCCCCTTTGGGCTCGGGCGTTGCCCGGAAACGATCCAGATCGACGCCCGACCCGCGCACCATCACCACCTGCGGCGGCCGAATCACGCCGGCAAGGCTCAAGACCTCGCAATCATTCGCATTCTGGAAAATGACCCGGCTATTCGGATGCCCAAGAGCCAGACGATATAAAACCACGGCCGAACGGCGTACAAAATCAAAACCTTGCGTACTGCGGGTAAACACAAACCCCAGGCCCGACACGGCCGCCACATACGCCGGCACGCCCGCCAGCCGCGCCGCGATGCCGCCATACAACACGGGCTTGATCGTCACCGCATGGACCAGGCCGGGACGCAAGCGTCGAAACAGACGCCACAAGGCATAAAGCGTATGCAGCTCTTGCACAGGATTCTTGCCGCTGCGAGTCATGGGAATAACATGATGCGACAAACCATGCGCCACAATCTGCGACGCGGAAGGCCCCGCCATGGTCGCCACATGCACGTCAAAGCCGGCCTCCTTGGCGGCCATCGCCAAAGGCAAGCGGTGCGACAGAAAAAAGGCCGGATTATTCACCACATACAACAGACGCGGCGCCTCATCGGCCGTTTGCTTCCTTCTTGCGCGCGATGGGAAATCATTGGCCAGCCGCTGCCATACGGTTTGATAGGCGGCCACCATATTATCCAGACTGTACTCGTGCCGTACCCGGTCATGGCCACGCTGCGCGCGCAAACTCGCCTGCGGCGTACCGAGAATAGCCACGGCGTGATTCATCGCCTCGGACAGTGCCGCCGGATTGCGAGGAGGCGCAACCCAACCCTCGCCGTCGACAATTTTCGCGGCATCGCCCACGTCGGTGACCACGCACAGGGCGCCTGCCGCCATCGCTTCGGCCACCACATTGGGAAAGCCTTCGGCACAACTGGACAGGACATGCACATCGATGGCGCTCATGATGTCCGGAACATCGTCGCGTGGCCCCAGCAAAATGACCTTGTCGCGCAGACTCAGCGACGCCAGCAAGGCGGCAAGCTCCGCATTGGCGTCATCCATGCCCAGACCCACCAGCACACAGCGCAAATCCGGATACGCCGCGAGACTAAGCGCAAAGGCCCGCAATAAATTGGCATGGTCTTTAAGCGGATTCCAGCGCGCCACGCTGCCTATCAGGGGAGTATCGGCCGTCAACCCCCAATTGGCCCGCAAATCGATCCGGGCCTGCGGCCGAGCCTGCCAACGCGATAAATCGTAGCCATTGGGAATCACCAGCATGCGATCGGCGCGATAACCCCACTGCTGATGACGCAGCGACGCGTCCTGGGCGCAGGACACAATGACGCCCGGCACCAGGCCCGAGAGGCGGGCGCAAACCCACGCCAGCGCCCGCGCGGAACGACTGCCCTGCCGCAGATTGGCGCCCGAATTGCGAATACCCCACGACACCGCCCTGATACCTGCCAGACGCGCCACGACGCCGCCCAGCAGGTCGGCGTGATACATCCAGGTCTGCACCACATCGGGCCGCAGTTGCCGCAACAGGCGATACAAACGCCAAACGCCTGCGGGCGACAGGCGCCCGGGCCGCATGTTCAGGCAATGAACGGCGACCCCTGCCGCGCGCAGACGGGCGCCAAACACCCCTTCGTCGCCCAGGGAAATAACGGTATTGCGGCTGGCTTGCGAGGAGGCCGTCACCAGCCTGTGCAACACCGTTTCGGCACCCCCCTGGCCCAGACCGGAGATAACGTGTACGACTCGCAAAGAGAGGTCGGCGCCGGCGGTCATTCGCTTCATGTTTCCTCGCGCCTCACGCGTGAAATCCCCACCTGTTCCATCAATCGGTCCCAGGAGTCGAGCACCGCGTCCAGGCCGTAGCGCTTGCGCACCGAGAGGGAACCGCGTTCGGCCAAGACCCGGCGCAACGCGGCGTCTCCCAGCAGACGATCCAGCCCCTGTGTCAGGGCCTGCTGATCGGCCAGGGGAACCAGCAGCGCATCCTCGCCGTTATGCGTCATCTCGCGCGGGCCGCTCGGGCAATCGACGGCCAGGCATGGCAGGCCGATCGCCATGGCTTCCAGCAATACGTTGGGAAACCCCTCCACCCGGGAGGTCAGAACAAACGCGTGGGCCTGCGCCAGTTGCTGCCAGGGCGTGTCGGTGCGGCCCGGCAAATCGATGCGCGAGGAAAGCCCCATGGACTCGATTTGACGCAACAAGGCATCGCGCATGGGGCCATCGCCCCAAATGGTCAGGTCCCACTCCGGGCGATGAGCGGCAATCTTGCCGAAAGCGTCAATCAGCAAATCAAACTGCTTGGCAGGTACCAGGCGCCCCATGGCGACCAGGCGCAGGCGGCCATTCACATCCGGCACGCAGGCCGCAAGCCGGGCATCGAACAACTCGGGAGGCACGGGATTGGGTATCACCGCCAGACGCTCGATTCCGGGCATCATGCGCTGGAATGGCGCCACGCTGGCTTCGGTCTGCACCGTGACCAAATCGGCGAACCGGTAGGTCATTTTGCGCAAGAGCCGCAACACCCACCCCACATTGTTGTTAAAAGCAGGGTTGGTGCGCTCGCAGACGATGATGGGAATTCCCAGCCCGCGCGTGCTGAGCAGCGCTACAACATTGACGTTCGTCAGAAACGAAACAATCAGGTCGGGTTTTTTCTCCCGGACCAGGCGGCGCAGCGCCAGCCACTTCTTCAATCCGGCCGGTACAGGCAGACGCAGGCGCCTGATGCGGTCTGCCAGCCATACCATGTCGACCTGCTCCGACACTGGATAAAAACACGAGCCCTTTTTTGTATAGGTCGGCACCAGCGTGACCGCCTCGCCGCGCGCCGACCAGGCGTTGGCGAGCGTCGCCGCCACCCGCTCCGCTCCACCCGCATGCATGGAGCTGACAAGAAATACTATTTTCATTGCGGGCCTGAACCCGATCGGACAGCCGTCTCGTCCAGCCACGCCTGCATCATCAGTACGCTCCACAAATGCGTGCTCCAGTCTTGCTTGCCCGACTGATGCTCACGCCATTTGCGCAAGACCGGAGCGGCATTGAACAAGCCCTCGCGGTGCAATCGAGCCGGGTCCAGCAAGGCGGCGCCCCAGTCTTTCAAGGGCCCACGCAACCAGGATCCCAACGGGATGGAGAAACCTTTTTTTGGACGATCGACCAGGGCCCTGGGCACGTGCCGGTGCAAGAGCTGACGCAACAGCCATTTACCTTGCCCGTCGCGAATTTTATAATCCAGGGGCAAGCGCTGCGAAAATTCGAACACACGATGATCGATCATCGGCACGCGTGTTTCCAGACTGACCGCCATCGCGGCCCGGTCAACCTTGACCAGGATATCGTCAGGTAGATAAGTGACGGAATCGAGCAGGGTCATTTGCTCAAAAAAACGATCACTCGATTCCGCGTCAAAGGCCGTGGACGGCACTTGGGCGTCGAGCACCACTTGCGCGGGATCCTTCCAGTACGACACAAACTGCTGATAAAAGCGGCCCGAATGCGTCGCGCTGGCCAGTTCGGCCAGTTTGTCGAACTGATCTCGCGCGTATCCGGCCGGCATCATGCGCGCGCCAAATCGGCTCAGGGCCGACACGGGGGTACGCAACAAGTCCGGCAGGACCTCGCGCCTGTCCCACCAGCGCTGGGCACGGAAATAACGCGAATAGCCGCCAAACAATTCATCGCCGCCATCGCCCGACAAGGCAACGGTCACATGCTGGCGCGCCATGCGCGTCACCAGCATGGTGGGAATCTGCGACGAATCGGCAAACGGTTCGTCGTAGACCGACGAGAGGCTAGGCACAACCGCCAACGCATCCTGCGCCGTGACATACAGCTCGGTATGCGACGTGCCCAGGTGCCGGGCAACGGCCTGGGCATGTTCGGCTTCGTTGTACGCCGCCTCGTCAAAACCAATGGAATACGTATTGACGGCCTGCGTGTTATGGGCTTGCATCAGCGCCACGATCACCGAAGAATCGATCCCGCCCGACAGAAAGGCCCCCAGTCCGACATCAGCCAGCATTTGCCCCTTGACGGCCGCACCCAATACCTCTTCGAGCCCATCGATGGCCTGTTCATCGGAGGTAAAGTTCAAGGCCTGTTCGCGAGCCTGGCGCGCCACGGTTTGTGCCGACCAATAGACCCGCGCCGGGGGTACCTCGCGACGCCGCAACTGTTCTTCGGTCAGCTCCAGCCAGGTGCCCGGCAATAACTTGCGCATGAAACGATAAATACTCCAGGGCGCTGGAATATAGTTATGGCGAACCAGCAGCGACAGGGCACGCCGGTCAATTTCCCTGGAGAACCCGGGGATGCCGACAAGCGCCTTCAATTGCGATGCAAAGACAAAATTGCCTCCTGCAAAGCCCATATACAAAGGTTTTTCGCCCAGGCGATCGCGCATCAGCGACAAGGTCTTGCGCTGCCGGTCCCACAGCCCCATGGCAAACATGCCCACAGCGTTGAGCAGAGTCTGTTCCACGCCCCAGGCGACGAATCCGGCCAGAAGGGTTTCCGTATCGGAATGACCGCGCCAGGCGGGTGCGCGGCCCTCGGCCTCAAGCATGGCACGCAATTCAAGATGATTGTAGATTTCGCCGTTGAACACCAGCGAGTAACGCCCGCAGGCCGACAACATGGGTTGATGTCCTTCGGAGGACAAGTCGAGAATGGCCAGGCGCACGTGGCCCAAGGCAATGCCGGCCTGCGCATCCTGCCAGAAGCCCTCGCTGTCTGGCCCACGCAGCCGGATGCTGCGGCAACTGCGTTCGACGACAGCCCGCTTATTGGGCAATGCGCCCCAAATCCCAACGATTCCGCACATGATCTACTCGCTCTACGTCAAGCCTGGCCAGGCTCGGTTAGTCGTTTTCAAAAACATGACGCCACAACGCCATCACACGAACCATAGAAAACCGATCGCGTACATCCACTGCTCGCCGAGCCAAGGCTTCGCGCTGGGCGCGATGCGTCATCAACTCGTATAAATGCGCCGCCAGCGCCTCGACATCCTCACAAGGTTTGACCAACACGCCATCGATGCCATTGCGCACAATTTCACGAGGGCCGGTTTCACAATCAAACGCGACCGCGGCCATGCCGCTCGCCATGGATTCAATCAGTGTATTGGATAACCCCTCGACCCGAGAACTCAGCACGTATAAATCGGACTGCTCGTACCACTGCCCCACGTTTCCCGCCCGGCCGGGCATGGTAATGCGGCCGCCCAAACCACAGGCATCGATTTGTTCCTGCAAATCATTGCGGCTATCGCCTTCGCCCAATATAACCAGATCCCAATCAGGCACGTGGGCCGCCAGCATCTGAAAGGCGCGTATCAGAAGATCGAAGCCCTTGTGGGGATGCAAACGCCCCGCCGCAAGCAAGCGGTGGCGTCCGTTTTTCTCGGGCGGCGGCAGCAGCGGGTCACCCACCTCCAGAGGCCAGCGCACGGCATTGGGAATCACCGCGATAGCCGACCCGGGTACATTCTGTTGCAGCCACTGCGCCGTGCCCGCGGTCAGCGCGACTACCTTGGCTGCCTGCGGATAAGCCCAGCGCCGCAGGCGCAACCACATCGGGCTCAGTTCCTGAGATGGCGGATGGGTATGCTCCGTGGCAATCACCCGGCAAGCCGTACCGCGTGCGGCAATAACGGCCAACACCGAGGCGGTCGTCATCATGCCCAGCACAATCGTTGGCCGCCGGCGCCGGATCAGGCGCCGCAGGCTCCAGACACGGCGCAGATTGGCCAGCACGCCGCCAATACGCCCATTGCTCGATCCGGCAGTTCCAAGGACGACACGCTGCACCGACGGATGCAGCGCATAGGCGTCGCCCCTTGCATCGGTTTGTGTCACCACCGTAACTTTATAGCCGCGCTCGACCCAGTAGGCGCTTAGATCCGCGGCAACGCGCTCGGCGCCCCCACCGCTTAGCGAATAAATCACAATCATCAAATGAGGGGCAAGGGCTGGGTAATTCAAAACAACACCTGTGTAAACATGATCAGGACGGGCTGCGATGAGCGTGGGGCGCGGAGCGCAGCGCTACGGCCACATAACAAGTGTAGGACAAGGCATACATCACGCTGGTGGCCAGCATGATGCCGGCCACGCCCATGACCGGCGCCAGCACCGTGTTCATGACCGCCTTCAACGCAAAATTGGCGATCGCGATGGCCGCCATAATCCGGTAGCGGTTCTGGCTTGCCAACAACTGAACAAGTATCAGAACCCCAAAGTAAAAGGGCAGCTGCAACAGGCCCCAGCGCAGGACATGGGCGACAGTCATCGTATTCTCAGCCGTGAAAGCACCGCGCTGGAACAGCAATGCAACACCCCAGGGTGCCAGGAACCAGCCTATCAATGTCACCGCCGCTCCAACGAGCAGCATCAGCACCGACCACTTCAGCGCTGTCTTGCGGGCATGCGCCGCATCGCCGCGCCCCTGTATATCGGCCAGTACCGGCAACGCAGCGCGCCCCACCGACGCCGCGCCTATTCCCAGCACCAGCGACAGCAGCCTGGCCGCGTATCCCAGCGTGGCATTGGCATTGGCGCCCAGATTGGCGGCGGTGTATTGATCGATAGGTCCGACAAAACTCATGGCAACCTGGCCCAGCACCATGACTCCGGCCGCCTTGACCAGGTCGGGCCAGTGCCCGGATTGCAAACTGAAGATGGGGCGCCCCCACATGCCATCGGCCTTGGAGGCCAGCCACAGCAGCCATGTGGATTGGATGATATAGCCCACCAGCGTGCCCCACAACAAAGGCCCCACATCGTCGACCGACGAGGCCAACACCCAGATCAGGATAGCCACCGCCGGAACGCTATCGAGCAAGGTATTGATGTGCCGCTCATGCGCCCGCAGGCGCGCCGCGCTGATTCCCGTCATCAAGGTCAATAATGCAGCCGGAGCAAACGCCAGCGTCAGTTGCGACGTCATCAATTGAACATCACCGGGCAAACCGCGGCCCGCCACCTGCAGCACATAGGGCCAGCCGAAATAGATCGCCACCGCCAGAATCAGCCCGAGCACGATCGCCCAGGCCTGCAATTCACTCAGGAAACGAGCACGGGTACCGGCATCTTCATAGCGTGTGCGCACCAGCACCGGGATCAGTACCACCGACAGCGCGCCCACAAGGGTGATGGGCAGCCAACTGGCCATGGTCAGGGTGAACTGATAGGCGTCGACCACGCTGCTTACGCCGTAGCGGTAAGCAACAGCCATTTCCTTGAACGCGCCCGCCGCTTTTCCCAACAGCAGGAAAAAGGCAACCCGCGCCGCCCCTTGCGCGATGCGTCGATGGTCGGAATGCAGGCCGGAGAGTCGCTGGGCGAATGTTTTCAAGTCAACGCAGGAATTGCGTGTACCAGGGCATGGCCACTTCCAGACCTTGCACGATGTTGTGCATGGGCTCGTATCCCAGCAAGCGCTTGGCTTTGCTGATATCGGCTTGCGAGTGGCGCACATCGCCCTTGCGGAAGTCGGCATAAACCGGCTGCTTGTCGTACACAACGCCGGTATTGCCCAGCGCACGAGCCAGGTATTCGAACAGTTCGTTCAGACTGGTGCGTGCGTTATACGCAACGTTGTAAACCTGATTCACTCCTTCAGGTTGAGCCAGGGCGGCCAATATATTGGCCTGCACGGCATTTTCCACAAAGCAGAAATCCCGGCTGGTTTCGCCGTCGCCATTCACCACCACCTGCTCGCCATGTATCATGGCGGCCACCCACTTTGGAATTACTGCGGCATAAGCCCCGTTGGGATCCTGGCGTTTGCCGAACACATTGAAGTAGCGCAGGCCGATGCTTCCAAAACCGTAAGAGCGGGCGAACACGTCGGCATACAGCTCGTTGACGAACTTGGTGACGGCATAAGGCGACAGAGGCCTGCCGATCCGGTCCTCGACCTTGGGAAGCGCCTCGTGGTCGCCATAGGTCGAGCTCGAAGCCGCATAGACGAAAGACTTCACGCCGGCGTCGCGGGCCGCCACCAGCACATTCAGAAAGCCGCCGATATTGACCTCGTTGGTGGAGATCGGGTCGGCCAGGGACCGGGGCACCGAACCCAGCGCCGCCTGGTGCAAGACGTAATCGACGCCTTTGACCGCTGTCTGGCAAGCCGCCAGATCACGGATGTCGCCCCGATGAAACGCAAACCGGGCCCACTGCTCGGGCGTGACGGTCTTCTGGACTTCATCGAGGTTGTACTGATGGCCCGTCGCAAAGTTGTCCAAGCCCACCACGTTCTGGTTCAGAGTCAGCAACGTTTCGAGAATATTCGACCCGATAAATCCGGCGCAGCCGGTTACCAGCCAGGTTTTGGGTTCACGGCGCAAACTGGCCATCACTTCTTGATAACGGGTAGTCATAATTCCTTCGCTACAAATTACAGACGCAAATCGGATTCGTCGGCGGCCAGGATGTACTTGAGGTCGTACACCACGTGCTCTGCCTTGCCCAGTGCATGAATGGCCTGGGCGCCCATTTCGGCAAACTGCTTATGCGCCACGGCGACGATAATGCCGTCGTAGGCGCTTACCTTCGGCGCGGCGACAAGCGCCAGGCCATACTCATGCTGAGCCTCGGCGGCGTCGACCCACGGATCGTACACATCGACATCGATGTTGTATTCGTGCAGTTCGCGCACGATATCGACCACCCGCGTGTTGCGCAGATCGGGGCAGTTTTCTTTGAACGTCAGGCCCATCACCAGGACGCGCGAGCCCTGCACCTGTATGCGGCGCTTGGTCATGGCCTTGACCAGTTGCGACACGACATAGCCGCCCATGGAATCGTTGAGCCGCCGGCCCGCCAGAATGATCTCCGGGTGATAGCCGATGGCCTGCGCCTTGTGCGTCAGGTAGTAGGGGTCGACACTGATGCAGTGGCCGCCCACCAGGCCTGGACGAAACGGCAGGAAATTCCATTTGGTGCCGGCCGCTTCGAGCACGGCAAGCGTGTCAATGCCCATCTTGTTGAAAATCAGCGCCAACTCATTGACCAGGGCGATATTCACGTCGCGCTGGGTGTTCTCGATAACCTTGGCGGCTTCGGCCACGCGGATGGAGGGGGCTTTGTGCGTGCCCGCGACAATAATCTGCTTGTACAGGGTATCGACCAATTCAGCGATTTCGGGCGTGGACCCGGAAGTGACTTTTCTGATACTCGATACGCGGTGTGTTTTGTCGCCCGGGTTGATTCGCTCGGGGCTATAGCCGGCATAAAAATCTTCATTGAAGCGCAGGCCCGACACACGCTCCAGCACAGGCACGCACACTTCTTCGGTGGCCCCCGGATAAACGGTGGATTCGTAAATCACCACGTCGCCGCGCTTGAGTACTTTGCCTATGGTTTCGCTGGCGCGAACCAAAGGGGTCAGGTCGGGCTGCTTGTACTCGTCGATAGGGGTGGGAACAGTCACGATAAACACATTGGCCTGGGCCAACTGCGCCGCCTCGCCGCTGAAGCTTAGATGGCTCGCGCTGGCCAGTTCCGGGCCATCAACCTCGAGCGTATGGTCATGCCCGTCCTTAAGTTCGGCAATCCGGCGCGCGTTGATGTCAAAACCAAGGACAGAGCGTTTCTTGCCAAATTCCACGGCCAACGGCAGACCCACATAACCCAGCCCCACCACCGCAAGTTTCACGTCTTGAATTTGCAACTGAATCTCCCGCATTTAGTGCTGAAAAGAAAAATTTTAAGATAACGAGCATTTTCATGCTTGTGTAGCGACGCTGGTGGCGTCCCTTGTTGTAGCGGCACCCCTTGTGGGTGCCATCCGTCCCATTCTTGCCGCCATGGCAGCCACAAGGGCTGCCGCTACACACTGCGGCGACCGCCACATTTATTTCGGCTTGGTATTGCGGCCCATCGACGGCAACAACAGCCACGCGGGACGGCGCCAGGACACCAGCCTTTTATATAACCAAATATAAACCGCTGAAAAAACCAGCAAACTGGCGCACAGCGCCCAGGCGTTGTCCCACCAGATCGTCGCCGGCACCAGGCCGATGAGCGTCAGCACCCATAAATACGGTGAAGTCATCGCGTTGCAAAGCGCCGGCACGGCATGGCGGCTATCGCGGCTGAAGGTGACGCGCACAAGACGCCGAAACACCAGTTGATGCAAATGCAGGGCATCGGGTTGGTCGACCGGGGTGCCGCGCTTGAAGCGCCTGCGCCAGATTGAAAACAAGGTTTCGAACACCGGATAAAACAAAACCGCCAGCGCGTAGAACGGCGACACACTGGGGTTGCGCACCACCAGTTGCACGGCCAGCTCAGCCAGCATGAACCCCAGGAAATAGGCGCCGCCATCGCCCAGAAAAACACGTCCGAACGGAAAATTCCAGACCAGAAAGCCCAGAGTCGCGGAGGCCAGCGCGGCGGCGATCAGAAAAATGGGAATATCGTGCACTTGCAAGGCAACCAGGCCCAGCGACAGCGCCATCAAGGTAGCCACCATGCCTGCCAGGCCGTTCATCCCGTCAACGATGTTCAAGGCATGGGTACAGCCGCCAACCGCCACGACGGTAAACACCAACGATATCGGCCAAAAACCCAAAACCCAATCCACTCCGGCCAACCCGACTCTGGACACCCCTCCCAGTAGCCACCAGGCAATTGCGGCCGACGCAAAAGCGGCCAGCAAACGCTTGCCCGAGCCAATGTCTTTAGTGATGTCTTCCAGCAGGCCCGCTACGAATACAGGCAAGGCGGCGATGAATAAAACCGGCCACAACCAGGTCAGCGTCATGTTGCGCGGGCCAAGCACCAGCAGGCCGGCCAGACTGCCGGCCAGCACCGCCAGCCCCCCTACCCGCGGCGTTGAGCGCGAATGTGAAGCCTGCGGTTTATGAAGATCGGAATCGCCGGTAAAAGCGCCGTGCCAGCGTTCGGAGGCCACGATCAGGCCGCCGATGGTAAACGCCACAATACAGATATAAAGCCAGGTTACCGTGTCCCATGTTTGATGCGAGGCCACAAAACTCCCATGCACGATTGAATGTAGCCATTATCCGATGAATTGACAGCAGGCCGCAGATAAGCGCAGTAATAAATGCAACAAAAAGATCATACTGCGTATCGACTGGGAGTAACGCGAGTCGCCACACTCCGAAAAAACAAAAAAAAGAGCCCGAGATCTTACGATCTCGGGCTAAATCCACCAAAGGAGGAGGGTGGAGGAGACAACCGTGGCATGTCAGGCTACTAAAGCACTTTGCTTGAGACCGCGTGGTTGGGGTTTTCCCTCTGCAATCACGTTTCGACATCCGATAACTAAAGTGTATAGCGATTTTTTGTGCGATGCAAGATCAATCACCAAAAAATGTGCAAGTAAACGCTTCCGTTGCTTTTTTACATCCGGCGGCTCTCTCGATCCGCCAACTTGCCCGCAATTAATATTTTATTACAAATAAGCATTAACCCTAAACCCGGTAAGCAGTGACAGTCATCAGTTTCGCCATCCCGCGCATCGCCAGGCGCACCGGCCCAGGCAAGGCGTGCCCCCCCTGCTCTTCGGCCTTGGCGCGATGCCCTATCTCGTCGCGCCGCATCTGTTCGACTATCCGCCGCGAGCGCTCATCCCGACTGGGAAGCTCTTTCAGATGCCGATCCAGATGCTGCTCGACCTGAGACTCGGTTTCCGCCATAAAGCCCAGGTTTTTTGACCTGTGCGCACAACTTGCCGCCACCCCCAGCGTAAAGGAGCCCGCATACCAAAGCGGATTCAGGTAGCTGGGACGGCTGTTCAATTCGCGCAGCCGATCCTGGCACCAAGCCAGATGGTCCAGCTCTTCGGCAGCGGCACGCCCGAACAATTGCTTGATTTGTGCATCGCCGCAAAAAATCGCCTGTCCGCGATACAAAGCCTGCGCGCAAATCTCGCCTACATGGTTAACCCGCATGAGTCCGGCCGCGTGCTTTTGCTCCGCCGGGGATAACTCGGGCGCCGCAGCAACGGGCTTGCCCGCCGGATTGGGGCGGGCCGCGACGACCGCCCCACTCAGTACCTGCAGGGCGCGCCCCATCTCGGACAACACATTGTCCAGACGGTTCTCGCGCCGCAAAAAAGGGGCCGAATCCGGCATTGCAAAGGCTTTAACCATACGTTGATCTTTATAAAAAATATACGGCCATCACACTAATGGCTTAGAAACCGCCGAACGACTTTCATCGAAACGGCCAGCCAAAGCAAGGGTAACACTATCGAAAGCACCACCAGCCCGCGGCCCGCCAACAGTTGATCGTCCAACAAATACGCATTGCACAGACGCACCGAATCGCTCTGATACAGGATGCCCACCACAGCGGCCATCCAGCAAAAGCCGCCCAAGAAAAATAGTTTAATGACGGCGTTGGCTCGCCTCAATGAATCCAGCAACACCATTCCCAGCAGGAATAGCACAAAAAACTTCAGAACACTGGCCGCTGCGCAGACCTGCACCTGGTCCAGGGCCTTGGGCAACATCCAGTAGGCGCCCGCCAGGCTGGCCAGCAGCAGCCCGGGCACGCCGAACTCGTCGAATTGCCGATACTGCTGTAGCGTCCTGCGGAAAAACCCGGGCTTGCCGGCGTCGCATCGGGACATGGACAGGCCCTGCGCCGCACATATTCCCGCAAACAATATGGCGGGGATATGCACCAGCATATGCAGGGCCATCGAGTCCGTAAGGGGGCGCACGAAAATGACTGCCAACAGCAACAGGATGGCGCTTGCCAACCCGTAGCACGCAGCCGGGCTTAAACCGGCAAAAACGGCGCGGGCCTTCATGGCTGCCGCGCAGCGGTTGCCGCCGGCGCCTCGGTTCTGGTCTGCGCCTGCGCCAAGGGGAGCACCGTTTGCGGCTCGTTGTAGTCGACGATGCGCGTCAGGCGGCCGTCGGGCGCCACAATATGATAAGCCGCATTATGCACATACTGTCCTAAAGGAGCGGGAACCACGACAATGCCAAACGCAGCCAGCAAGGCGCGTCGCCCAAGGCTATCCGCCACTCGCGCAAACTGCCATACCTGCGGGTCGGCGTGCTGGCTGCGAGCGTAGACGGCCAGTTCGTCAGGGGTATCTGCCGGGTCGAAGCTAATGCTTAGCAGGCGTACGCGATGCTCCAGGCCGTGCTGGGCGATCGCCGCCTGCATTTGCTGAAACTCCGACCCCATGACCAGGCACAGAGACACGCAGCGCGTATAAATGAAATTGACAATGGTGACGCGGCCATCGGTATGCAAGGCGTCAAGCAGACCATCCCGGCGACCGGATGCGAAGGTGAGTGCGGCATCGGGCAACGCGCGCGGGTGGCGGGCTACCGAGTCTCTGCGAGCGGCTTCGGTAGTGACCACCGTAAATCCGTCAGTCTGCGCGTACAAAGCCCCGACACCCAGCATGCAGACCAGCAAGAGCGCAACAAAGAGCTTCATGCCGCGCTCTCGCGGCGCGGCTTATTTAAGACTGGCCAATTCTGCATCGCCATTCCACGGTTTCTCATGGCTTTGCGTTGCGGCGCGCTGCGCCTTGACCAGGGCGTCGTCGATTTTTCCGGCCTGATTGCCAAAGCTGGACCGGACATGGCTTAGCACGGCGGCAATTTCCTTATCGCTGAGCTTGTCCTTGAAGGTAGGCATCTGGCCCTTGTAGACCGTACCTTTGACGGTCAGGCTGCCGTCTATGCCATGCAAGACGATTTGCACGGCAACCGAGGGCTTGCCCAGCACCCATTCAGAGCCGGCGAGCGGCGGAAATACACCCGGCAGGCCCGCGCCGGTGGCCTGATGGCAGGCGACGCATTGCGCCGCATAGACCTGCGCACCGTCGACCGGGCCGGTCGTCGAGCCTTTGGCCACCACAAAATCGGCCGCCACCCGATGATCGCCGATCGAAGGGTCGTTGACCTGCTTGCTCATCCCCAGATAGGTAAGAGCCGACACAAACACCGCCCCGACAATAACAAGCACCACCCACGGTATCGGCCGCGAGCCTTCGACGGGCTCGGGCATTTCCCGCTTTTGCGCATTCAGTTCCTGTTCTGTATCCGACATTGTGCTTCTCCCACGGTCCGGCACCCCCGCGATGCCGCGATCGGTTTTATTTTCCAGAATTCAGCTCGTTCTTGACCGGATACGTATGGTCAAGCCCCAAAAGATACTGGACCAGATCCACCGCCTCGGGCCTGGCGACCACCACCTGACCCAGCGGGGCGAAGCCCGGCGGCAGATGCACGACCCGGTCGCCTGGCCCGGCCTTGTCCTTGACTTCGAACATGTACGGATAGGAAGGCATGATGCTGCCCGGGGTATAAGCGCGCGGCTGATAGAGGTGGCCCAGGTTCCAGTCGGCGCTGGGTTGGCGCGCGCCGATATTGAACAGATCGGGGCCGGTGCGCATATCGCCCAGCTGATGAGGCGAGTCGTAGTAATAATCGCCCGCCACGGGTGCCCGCCCCCAGCCGCGCTTGAAATCGGCAGGGGTTTGCGCCTGGCTGCGCGGCTGCTGCGAATGACAATACACGCAGCCATTGGCGATATAGACTTCGCGCCCGCGCAACTGTTGCGAGGTGTAGGGCTTGAGGCCCGGTGACGGTTCAACATGAGACAACTGCATGTAGGGAACGACCACCAGCGTGGCCGTGGACAAGGCCAGCGTCACCATGGCGCCGCTAAGCAGTTTGACTTCGCTTTCCATGATCAGACTCCTTCGAGCGCAACGGCCGCCCGCGCCTGCTTCTTCTTATGAAACAAGGCGGGCCCCACACGCGATGGCCCATAGCGCAGCGCCATCGCCACAAAATGGAAGGCAAAAACCAGATGCCCCAGCGTCATGATGCTGCCGCCTACGGTGCGCGCTTCCAGATACGGGATGGTGAGCCGCACCGAATCCATGAACGGCCTGGAAGCGTCGAGCATCGCCAGACCCTGCAACCAGCCGCCGATGGACAGGAAAATAAAGTAAATGGCGAAACCAATCGTAATCAGCCAGAAATGCAAGGCAATCAGCTTGGGATAAGGCCACTCCCAGGACATCACGCGCGGCATCACGAAATAGATGGCGCCAAACATCACAATGGAGAAAAAGCCATACAAGCCCAAGTGCGCATGAGCCACCGTAAAGTGGGTAAAGTGCGTAACGGTATTGATGCTGCGCAAGGCCTCGAAAGAGCCCTGCAGCGAGCTCAAGGTATACATCATCCCGCCCAGCACGATAAAGCGCAGGGTCGGCGAGTAGAACAGGGTCTTGAAGTGGCCGCGCATCGTCAGATGCTGGTTCACCGAAAAGGCAATGACGGGCACGATCATCATGATGCTTTGCACGATGGAAAGCGTGATCAGCCAGCCCGGCACCGGGCCGCCCACCAAGTGGTGGCCGCCCACCTGGCCATAGAAAAAGGCCAGTGCCCAGAACCCGAGCAAAGACAGGTTATACGACTGAATCGGGCGGCCGATGATCTTGGGCAGGAAGTAATACACCGTGGCCAGGGCGATGGGGGTGTAATACAAGCCCAGCACATTATGGCCGAACCACCAGTTCATGATGGCCTGCTCCACGCCGAAATGCAGCGACGGCACCTTGGCGACAAGATACAGCACCGGAAACCAGAACAGGGCGGCACCGATATACCAGATGGACACGTAAAGATGCTCGACACGCCGGTTTTGCAGGGTGTAGACCAACGGTAGCCCAATGAGGGCGCCGCCAATCACGAGCAGAATGCTGATCTGCCAGGGGATTTCCAGCCACATCAGCCCGCTGGTGAAGCCGGCCGCGATAGCGCCCAGACCTGCAATCAGGCCGGCATTCCAGAGCATGACGCCCAGCAAGGCGAAACGAGCGCCAACCAGCTCGGTTTTCAGCAAGCGCGGCAACATCCAGATGGCAATGCCAAATGCCGCCATGGGGCACCAGCCATATGCCACCATATTCAGGTGCAGCGTGCGTGTGCGGCCAAACGTCAGCCAGGCTTCGCTGACCAGGAAGTCGGGATTATGCAGCTTGAAAGAGCTGATCAGGCCCATGGCCGAGGCAAATATCAGCCAGACAATCGAGCACGACAGGAAAACAAAAACCACCAGCGCGGTGGAGCGGTCGGCGTGAATTCGATCGGCGATCTCGGCGTTCAGGCGGGCTGCCTTGGCAGGGTCGTCGGGCGCCTGATGCGCTCCCATCGTGTCTTGCAGCTCGGCAAGCTGGCCGGCGCTTAGGGCGGGTTCTTCGACCTTGCCGATTTCCCCTTCGGAGAAAATGACGCGTGCGGCGGCCGGGTTATCGTCAAAAAGGTGTTTGCGCAGCGACCAGATAAAAACAAACAATCCGGTGACCGACAAGATGAAAGTAAGCAGTAATACGGTGAGGGTATCCATGACAATCCGATTGAAGTAATGGTCGCGAAGGCATGTGATTAAAATGACAGGCAAAGTATAGAGCAAGTGGGCATTGGCGGACGGCCAAATCCCTTCGTCCAATCCGGCTATTATCAATATATTGCGCTTTGCGGCGCGGTCGATAATGATGCTTGCCGGGCATCGAGCAATGAGGGTAATTCAAATGGAATGTACGATCGATTGGGGCGGCCCGCAGGGCATGTTGTTTATGGCCACAACCGGCAGCGGCCATGTCGCCGCCATGGATGGCGCGCCCGACGGCGGCGGCCACAATCTGGCGCCGCGCCCCATGGAAATGCTGCTGGCGGCCACGGGAGGCTGCACCGCCTATGACGTGGTGCTTATCCTCAAACGCGGACGGCACGCGGTGAGCGGCTGCCAGGTCAAGCTTAGCGGCGAACGCGCCACCACCGACCCCAAGGTGTTTACCAAGATACACTTCGCCTTCACGGTGACGGGCGCCAACCTGCCGCAGGCGGCGGTTGAACGTGCGGTACAGTTGTCGCACGAGAAATACTGCTCGGCCTCGGCGATGCTCGCCAAGACAGCCGAAATCACCTGTTCAACCACGGTCGTCAACGCATAAGCGAGCTGGCCAAACTGCCTTAAACCGATCATGCACCAGTACGAAGATTTCATGCGCCATGTGTATGAACATGGCCAGGCTAAGACCGACCGCACCGGCACCGGCACGCGCTCGGTTTTCGGGCACCAAATGCGTTTTGATCTGGCCGAAGGGTTCCCCCTGGTCACGACCAAAAAGCTGCACACCCGAAGCATCTTTATCGAGCTGCTGTGGTTTTTGCAGGGCAGCTCCAATGTGCGCTGGCTGCAAGAGCGCGGCGTTAGCATCTGGAACGAATGGGCCGACGCCAACGGCGATCTCGGCCCCGTTTATGGTGTGCAATGGCGCTCCTGGCCCACGCCCGACGGCCAGCACATCGACCAAATCACGCAAGTCATCGACCAGATACGCCAGAACCCCGATTCGCGCAGGCTGATTGTGTCGGCCTGGAACGTGGGCGAAATCGCCAATATGGCGCTGCCGCCCTGCCATGCCTTCTTTCAGTTTTATGTGGCCGCGGGCAAATTGTCGTGCCAGCTTTACCAGCGTAGTGCCGATATCTTTCTGGGTGTGCCTTTCAACATTGCCAGCTACGCCTTGCTTACCCACATGGTGGCGCAACAATGCGATCTGGAGGTGGGCGACTTCATCTGGGTGGGCGGCGACTGCCATTTGTACAGCAATCATTTCGAACAGGTCAAAGAGCAATTGTCGCGCACACCCTTCCCCTATCCCCAGCTTGTCATCCAGCGCAAACCCGCCTCCATTTTCGACTACCGCTACGAAGATTTCGAGATCGTGGGCTATGAATCCCATCCCCACATCAAAGCGCCGGTTGCCGTCTAAATGCCAAGCCGCATGCCGCCTCCCGTTGTCAAAATCGTCGTGGCCTATTCGGACAATCGCGCCATAGGCCGCGATAATGCCCTGCCATGGAAGCTGCCCAGCGACCTGGCCCACTTCAAGCGCACCACGCTAGGCCATCCCATCATCATGGGCCGTCATACCTGGGAGTCGCTGGGGCGGCCGCTGCCCGGCCGGCGCAATATCGTCATCAGCCGCCAAGCCGACTACACCGCCATCGGGGCAACCGTGTTCGGCTCCCTCCCCGAGGCGCTCGCCGCCTGCCAGGGCGAGTCCAGCGTCTGCATTATCGGCGGCGCGCAAATCTATGCCCAGGCGCTGCAATACGCCCATGAAATCGTGGCCACCGAAGTCCATGCGGACGTCGACGGCGATGCCTTCTTCCCGGCGCCTGAACCGCAGCAATGGCAGGAAGTCGAGCGCCTGGCCCAGGCCGCCGAAAACGGCTATCACTTCGATTTCGTGCGGTATCAGCGCCGGCCGGCGCCCTGAGGCGCCCGGCGCGCCTCTTTGTTCCATTGTCAAATCCATCGTGAACGCGAAAGCGAGGCGCAGATGTAGCGGCAGCCCTTGTGGCTGCCATTTTTGCCAAACCGGGTGTAGGTTATTGCGTAGATGGCACCCACAAGGGGTGCCACTACAAACGGCGGACACGTATCTGTAGAGGCACCCCTTGTGGGTGCCATCCATGTGAAATGGAATTATTGCGCCGCGCCTACGCGCCGCATGAACTTCCACAACAAAGGATCCAGGGAATACGCCACGTTAAAGCGTATCCAGTCCGAGTCGGACTGCTCCGGATCGAAATACAGACTGGGAGCGAGCCATATACCATCTTTCAAGGCCAATTCGGCCAGGCTGGCCGCCCCCTTGCCGCGCCATTTTCCCGTTGTAGGCCGCGCCCACAAAAACAAGCCCGCCCGAGGCCTGGAAAACACTTCAAAACCATGCTTGTCCAGCAAATCGCCCAGCGCATCGTGCGCCTCGCGCAGGCGGTCCTGGACGCGCTGCAGATGCGCCTGGTGCCGCCCCAGGCGCAACACCTGATAAACCGTGCGCTCCATCATTTCGGCCGACGTCAGCGCGATAGCCATTTTGGTTTTGGCAAAGTCCGCCGCCAGGTCTGCGCTTGACACAATGTGGCCCACCCGCACCGACGGCGCAATACTCTTGGAAAAACCCGATACATACACCACTCGCCGAGTTCCTCCCAGCGCCAGAAGCATGGGGCCCACCCCCGGCAGCAAGGCGCGCGATACATCATCTTCGACCACCCAGAAGTCGTGCTGCTCGGCCACCTGCAAAACCCGAAAAGCGTTGGCCATGCTCAGGCTCGATCCGGTCGGATTCTGCAGAACGGTGTTGATGAAGATAGCCTTCAGGTTGTGCGTGCGAGCCAGGCGCTCGAGCTCGGGCACGCGGATTCCGTCGGCATCGCGCGGGACGCCGTACACCTTGAGTCCAGCCAGGCGCAAAGCGGGCAGCAAAATTCCGTAGCCGGGAACCTCGACCGCCACGGCGTCGCCCGCCCGGAACAAGGTGCGCGCCACAACGTCCAGCCCTTGCGTGGCGCCATGGGTCAACAACACTTGATCGACGCCCACGCTTGCGCCTCGCTCAGCCAGCGACTGCACGATATGCTCGCGCAGCGGCGCGTACCCATAAGGCTGGCCGTAGCCGGCGATTTGCATGGCAGGCACGCGCGCCAGCTGACGCAAGGATTGCTGCAGGCCGGCTTCGTTCAGCCATTCCGCAGGCAGCCAGCCGCAACCCGATTTGATGGGGATGGAGTGATCCGCAAACACATCGGTCAACAGCCACGAAGCGCCTATCTTGGGCGGCTGCCAACTGGCAGACGAGGACGCCGCGGGCGCCACCCGTGCGCGCACCGCCACACGATAGCCCGAGCCGGGACGCGCCGACAGCCAGTCTTGCGCGACCAGACGGCTGTAGGCGGCGGCCACCGTGAAAGTGCTCAAGCCATGCTCGTGGGCGAAATGCCGCACCGAAGGCACCGCCATGCCGGGGCGCAGCAGCTGCGTCTGGATGGCCGCCTGCAGCGCCGACACAATCTGCTCTACCAGGGTAGGGCCTTTGCTCAGATCACGCACCGGTTCGAAAAACTTCATGGCCCCCTCGCTGAACTATACAGTTCTTCCAATTTTACCAGTACAGCTAGATATTTTTTATAAAACTGTATATTTCAATCGTCTTGGAACACGGCGAGAATGGCCTATGCGTCATAAGCCGCGCGATTCATTCAACTGTCTTCGAGAGTCACTATGAACAGCCCCGTCAAAATTCCGGACATGTCCCACCTGTGGATGCCCTTTACCGCCAACCGCCAGTTCAAAGAGGCTCCACGCCTGCTGGTCGCGGCCAAAGGCATGTATTACACCTCACACGACGGACGCCAGATCCTGGACGGCACGTCGGGATTGTGGTGCGTGAACGCCGGCCACGGCCGCAGCGAAATCGTAGAGGCCATCTCGCGCCAGGCCGCCGAGCTCGACTATGCGCCCAGCTTCCAGATTGGGCACCCCAATGCCTTTCTGGCCGCCAGCGCCATCGCCCAGATCATGCCGGCAGGCATGGACCGGATTTTCTTCACCAACTCGGGCTCGGAGTCCGTCGACACGGCGCTGAAAATAGCGTTGGCCTACCATCGCGCCCGCGGCGAAGGCCAGCGTACGCGTCTTATCGGCCGCGAACGCGGCTACCATGGCGTGGGCTTTGGCGGGATTTCGGTGGGCGGCATCGGCCCCAATCGCAAGGCGTTTTCCGGAGCCCTGATCCCCGGCGTCGATCACCTGCCCCACACGCACGACCTGTCAAAAAATGCCAACTCGCACGGGCAGCCCGAATGGGGCGCGCACCTGGCCGATGACCTCGAACGCATCGTCGCCCTGCACGACGCTTCAACGATTGCCGCCGTTATCGTCGAACCGATGGCGGGCTCGACCGGTGTACTGATTCCTCCCAAGGGCTATCTGGAGCGCTTGCGCGCCATCACCGAGAAATACGGCATCTTGCTGATTTTCGACGAAGTCATCAGCGGCTTCGGGCGCCTGGGCGCCGCCACGGCCAGCGAACTCTTCGGCGTCACCCCCGACCTGATCACGCTTGCCAAAGGCGTAAGCAACGCCAGTGTTCCCGCCGGCGCGGTCGCCGTCAAACACAACATCCATGACACCATCGTTGGCGCGTCGGCCAAGGGGATTGAATTCTTCCACGGCTATACGTATTCAGGCCACCCGCTGGCCACGGCCGCCATACTGGCAACCCTGGACATCTACAAACGCGAGAAACTCTTTGCACGCGCCGCCAGCCTGTCGCCCGCGTTCGATACCGCAGCCCACAAACTGGAAGGCGGACGCCATGTGATCGACGTGCGCAACCTGGGCCTGGTAGCCGGCATCGAACTCGCGCCGCGCCCCGGCGCCCCCGGCGCACGCGCCGCCGAAGCGTTCACGAAATGCTTCGATCAGGGCCTGATGGTGCGCTACACCGGCGATACCCTGGCGGTGTCACCACCGCTGATTATCGACGAAAGCCAGATTTCCCAGGTGTTTGAAACGATCGCCGCGGTTCTGAAAACGATTGATTGAGGTTTAGGTGGTGGCACCCACAAGGGGTGCCGCTACAAAAACATACCGGTGAATCATGTAGCGGCACCCCTTGTGGGTGCCATTTTTTTATAGACGAAACCGCCACAAACCCGCCCGCGCTCAATCCCGGCGCAGCACACCGGGAAAGACGCACAGCATTTCATAGGCCAGATTGGCGCCCAACAAGGCCGTAGTGCCATGAGGGTCATACGGCGGCGCGATTTCCACGACGTCTGCGCCGATGACATCCAGGCCCCAGGCGCCGCGAATGATTTCCAGTGCCTGCGGCACGGTCAGGCCGGCGATCTCGGGCGTGCCCGTTCCTGGTGCATAGGCCGGATCGATGCCGTCGATGTCAAAACTAAGGTACACCGGGCCGCCGGCCACGCGTGCGCGCACCTCTTCCATCAGGGGTGCCAAGGATTTGTTCCAGCATTCCTCGACCTGCACGACCTTGAAACCCTGGTCGCGGCACCAGTCGAAGTCTTCCGCCGTATAACCTGTGCCGCGCTGCCCTATCTGGACAACACGGTTGCAATCCAGCAAGCCTTCTTCCACCGCCCGCCGAAACGGCGTGCCATGTGCAATTTTCTCGCCAAACATGGTGTCGTTCACATCGGCATGCGCATCAACGTGGATGAGGCCGATCTTCCCGTATTTTTTATGCAAGGCGCGCAAAATCGGCAGCACGATGGTATGGTCGCCGCCCAGCGTGACCGGACGGCAGCCCGAGGCGGCAATGCCGTCGTAAGCCTCTTCGATAATCCGGATCGAGTCCAGCAGGTTGTAGGGATTGATGGCCACGTCGCCGATATCGGCCACCTGCAGCGCATCGAACGGCGCCGCCCGCGTCGCCATGTTGTAAGGGCGCAATAACACGGATTCCGTGCGGATCTGGCGCGGGCCGAAGCGCGCGCCCGAACGGTTCGAAGTGCCCAAATCGAATGGCACGCCGACGAAACAGGCATCCAGGCCTACGCTGCTCGTCACATGCGGCAAGCGCATCATGGTGGCGATGCCGCCAAACCGCGGCATGTCGTTGCCGCCCAGGGGCTGATTCAATACCCTGGAGGTTGATTTACTCGATAACTGATCCGACATGAGAAACTCCGATAAAACAGATTTTTAAAAATACGCACGGCGCATAAAGACGGCGACGAAAAGGCGGCCCTTTGATCAGCCGCTGCTAGCCGATGCAACGCACAACATGCTTGATTTCCTGAAACGCCCGCATGCCCCATGGGCCCAGCTCGCGCCCGATACCGCTTTTTTTCATACCGCCCCACGACGTCTGCGGAAAAATCACCTGGGGGCAATTGACCCATACCAGCCCGACATCCAGCGCCGCCGATACGCGATCGGCTCTTTCCTTGTCACCGGTCAGCACAGTCGCCACCAGCCCGAATTCGCTCTGATTGGCCATGCTTATCGCCTCCTGTTCGCTCTCGAACGTATTAACGCACAGCACCGGGCCAAATATTTCTTCGCGCCACAACGGGCTGTCCACAGGCACGTCGGCAAATATCGTAGGCGCCAGATAAAACCCTTTTCCCTGACCCACCGGCTGGCCGCCCGTCACCCTATGTAAACCTGCGGCAACGCCTTGTTCAATATACTTCAGTACCTTCCGGTACTGCTGACGGGTCGTCAAAGGCCCCATCGTAGTGCGGCCGTCCATCGGGTCGCCGACCACAATGGCCTCTGCGCGCCGCTTCAAACCCCGGATGAAATCATCGGCCACGGTCCGCTCGACCAGCAGGCGCGAAGTGGCCGAGCACATCTGCCCGGCGTTATAAAATATGCCCTGGCAGACAATATCCAGCGCCCGCTCAATATCGGCATCGGCAAAGACCAGCGCCGCCGATTTTCCGCCAAGTTCCAGGCTGACGTTTTTTATATCGTCGGCGGCCGATTTCATGACGGCCCCCCCAATCGCGGTGCTGCCGGTAAACGACACCTTGCGAACGCCCGAATGCGCCACCATGGCGGCGCCCACCTCGGCGCCACCGCCCACGACCAGATTGAACACCCCGGCACGCAAACCGACGCTGTCGATCACCTCGGCCAGCGCCAACTCCGGCAAAGGTGTTATTTCCGACGGCTTGAGCACCACGCAACACCCGGCGGCCAGGGCCGGCGCAAGCTTCCAGGCGGTGGTCACCATCGGGAAATTCCATGGCACGATCAAAGCCACCACCCCACAAGGCTCGTAACGCAAGCTAGCCTCGAAAGCCGCATTGGGCAACGCCACCGGATTATCCTGCGCCGCATCCAGGTCCTGTGCCAATCCAGCGTAATAATCGAAAGTGGCGATGACATCGTCGACATCCACCCTGGACTCGGCGATCGGCTTGCCGTTATTGGCCGTTTGCAAACGAGCCAGATTATCGCGCTCTGCGGCCACGCCAAGGGCGATCGCGCGCAGGTAGTCGGCGCGCTGGCGACCGGACGTGCGGCTCCACGCCGACGTTGCCTTCGTTGCGGCACTCACCGCGGCATCGACATCGGCGCTATCGCCCCAGGCGACCTGTGCCAGAACGTCTTCCGTGGCCGGGTTGATGATCGGCTCGACCCGGCCCGATTCCGACGCCCGCCACTGTCCCGCGATATAGTGTTGATGCCGCATCAGTTGTCCTGCTCGACCCATTCCGCTTCAGAAATTTCTATCACGGTGGGCACATTGACTTGCGTGGCGGCGCGCAAAGCCGCCACCAGTTCCTTCTGGCCGGACACATGATGCGCACGGCAGCCAAAGCCTTGGGCTATGGCGATGAAATCGGGGGTATAGATGTCGACGCCTATGGGCGTGATATCCCGATTCTCCATGTACTTCTTTATTTCGCCATAACCCAGATTGTTCCAGAGAAGAACAATCACCGGGACATGAGCCTCGACAGCGCTGGCCAGTTCAGGCAAAGTAAACTGCATCCCGCCATCGCCGATCAGGCACACCACCGGCAGGCCCTCGCGGCCCAGCTTTGCGCCAATGGCGGCGGGTAGCGCGTAACCCAAGGTGCCGAATCCGGTTGACGAATTGAACCAGGTTCGAGGCGCAAGCGCATCGAACGTCAGGTTTCCGGTATACACCACCTGCGTGGAGTCCCCGACGAAGACAGATTCGGGCAGCGTGTCGCGGATGAGTTCCAGCACACGGTGATGCATCCTGGCCTGATCGTCCAGGCCGGCGGAGAGCTCTTTGCGCAGCGAAGCCACCCGGGCGCTCCCCCAATTTGCCTCGCCGCCGACAGGCGCAGGAGTATCGGAAAACTTCTGCATCAATTTCAGCAGTGCATCTTTTGCATCCGACATAAGCGCCTTGGCCGCCGGATAATTGCGCGCCAGCTGTGCCGCCTCGATATCTATCCGTATCAACTGGCCGGGGATGCGAAAACCTCCGTCGAAAACCGTGTCGTAATCGGTTTCGCTCAATTCCGTGCCTATGGCCAGCACCACGTCGGCTTCGCAAACAAGAGCCCGGGTTGCTTCACTGGACTGCGTAGAGCCCAGTAGCAAAGGATGCCGGGCCGGCAAAAGGCCTTTGGCGTTGATCGTAAGCGCCGTGGGCGCCTGCAAATACTCGGCCAGCTGCTGCAACTCGCGGCCTGCGGATACCGCGCCGCCGCCGGCCAGAATCAGCGGCCGCTTTGCGCCCGCCAAAAGCTGGGCAATGTCGGCAATACGATCGCCTGCCGCGCAAGGCTTCGAGCTGCGCGCCGAAATCCGCGTGGAGAGGTGGTCGGCCGGCGCCACAATAATGTCGAGCGGTATTTCGATGTGCACCGGCCTGGGCCGGGCACTGTCAAACACGGCAAAAGCGCGAGCGAGTACCATGGGCAGGTCTTCGACACACATCAAGGTGTGCGAAAACGCCGTGATGCCGGAAAATATATTCCGCTGCGACGAGAGCTCGTGCAAATTGCCATTGCCGCTGCCCAATTGACGGCGGGCATTGACGCTGGATATGACCAGCATGGGAATCGAATCCGCATAGGCCTGCGCCATGGCTGTCGCAATATTGGTCATGCCCGGGCCGGTAATAATCAGGCAAACGCCCGGCTTTCCGGTCACACGCGCATAGCCGTCGGCCATAAAGCCCGCCCCCTGCTCATGGCGCGGAGAAATATGCCGCAGCGTCGACCTCGCCAGGCCCCGGTACAGCTCCACGGTGTGCACGCCGGGGATACCGAACACCAGGTCGACGCCATAATTTTCAAGCAGGGTTACGAGAACCTCGCCACACGTCCGGGTGGCCCGGACAGGATGCAGGGCCGCCCCTTGCGCCAGGACCGGCGCCAGGTTCTTGGCTGCATCGATTGCCATACTCTCAAGTAGATTCATCTTAAATTTCAACGAGTGGATTGTTGGTGCCGTTTTTCCAGCTTGCGCGCATACCACGTCAAGGGAAAGCAAATAAAGAAATACAGCATGGCGACCATGCCGTAAATCGGAAAGGGCCGGAAAGTGGAATTGCTGAGCATATTGCCTGTCTTGGTCAGCTCAACCATCCCGATAATGGAGGCCAGCGCCGTACTCTTGACGACCTGAACCATGAACCCCACCGTAGGTGCGATCGCAATCCGCAAAGCCTGCGGCAACACGACATAGCGCAACTGCTGGGGGTAAGACATGCCCAGGCTCGCGCCCGAATTCCACTGCCCGCGCGAAATGGAGGCCACACACCCGCCCCAAATATCGAGCAAATAGGCACTGGTATAGAGCGTCAATGTGACGCTGGCGGCAAGCCAGGCGGAAACATCCACGCCCAGCAGCGGCAGGCCGAAAAACACCAGGAACAGTTGCAGCAGCAACGGCGTTCCCTGGAAAATCTCGACATAAACATCAATTAACGCCGTGATCTTCTTGCGGCCCGCCAATCGGCAGGCCAGCAACAACAGCCCTACGACGCCCCCGCCAATAAACGAAATCAGGGACAACAGCACCGTCCAGCGCGCCGCCAGAATCAGAATCTGCCCCATGCCCAATAAAGTGAAACCCATCATGGCTGCCGTCCTGCAAAAAGCCCGCGCCCCATGCGATTCAAGAGGCGGCGCAGCGCAATGGCCAGCAACAGATACACAACGGTAATGACCAGATAAATTTCGAAGGAGCGAAAAGTACGCGACTGGATATAGTTGGCCGCATACGTCAGGTCAGTCACGGAAATCTGCGACACAACGGCCGAACCCAGCATCACGATCAGCACCTGGCAAACAAGCGCGGGATAAACGGTGGCCAGAGCTTGCGGCAAGATAATGGAGCGCAGCGCCTGCTTTTGAGTCAAGCCCATGGCCAGGGCCGCCTGATATTGCCCGCGCGAGACCGCGTCAATACCGGCCCTGACGATTTCAATGGCATACGCACCCATATTGATGGACATGGTCAGGATGGCGGCCTGCATTTCCCCAATATGGATGCCCAGGCTCGGCAGCCCGAAAAATACGAAAAACAGCTGCACGAGAAATGGCGTATTGCGTATCGCCTCGACATAGCAGGCGATCAGCCTGCGGATCGACGGCCCGCCCATCCACTGCAAGGCCGCGCCGCCCACCCCGATGGCGCCGCCCACCAGCGTGGAGACCGCCGTCAATTCCAGCGTAACCGCGGCCCCTTTGAAAAGTAACGCGGCATATTGCGGCACATCGCTAAAGTCGAATACGTACGCCATCATGGCCTTCCAGCTTTGAGGTTTTCCAATATCACAAATCGGCAGGCAAGGACACGTGCAGCCAATGCTGGGCAATCTTGTTGAGGCTGCCGTCTTTCTTGCTTTGCGCAATCATGTCGTTAAGCACCTTTTTCAAACGAGGCTCGTTCTTGTTGAAGCCCACGTGATCGGGCGAACTGAACAACTGGAATTTCTGTTCGATACTGACGCTGGGATTTTTGTCGATAATCGTGGCGCCCACATCATTGCCAACCACCATCAATTGCGCCTGCCCGGACAGGAAAGCGGTAATGGCGCCACTCGGATCGTCAAAGCGTTTGATGACCGCAGTAGGAGGCGCCACCTTGGTAATACTTAAATCCTCCAGCGTGCCGCGTGCCACGGCAACCGTCTTCCCCGCCAGGTCCGCACTGCTTTTCACCGCCAGTTTGGCCCTCCCGAAAGCGGCCAGATAATAAGGCGCATAGGCATCCGAAAAATCGATCACTTTGGCGCGCTCCGGTGTTTCTCCGACCGACAGCAGCATGTCGGCCTTGTGGCCCGCCAAATAAGCCATGCGGTTGTCCCCTGTAACCTGAACCAGCTGGACCTTGGCCTTCAGCGCTTTGCCTATCATGTCGGCCATATCAATGTCGTAGCCCAAAGGCTTCATGTCGGGCCCGATGGATCCAAACGGCGGATAGTCCAGAAATACGCCTATCTTTACCGTGCCGGTCTTGGCGATATTGTCCAGAGTGTCGGCCTGGGTCGGCGCGGTGTGCAGCATCCCAAGAGCCAGGACCATTGCGGCGCCGACGCTCAAAAGCGTTTTATTGAAAGATATCGAAATACGGTTGGTGCTGATCATGATGATTTCCCTTTTTTTAGCTCGGCGAGCATAAATACCAGTTAAAGCTTTCTGAAAATGCGTCATTGCAATCCCGGACCGGCATCGAACAGCCGGCACGCATGCGCGGGCAGCCTGGCCGCCACGGACATGCCCACATGCAGGTCGGGCACTTCGCGCGGCGTGGTGGCGGCCGTCAGCGAAAAACCCGAACACGCAATGGTGACTTCCAGCGACGACCCGACATCGCGAATGAACTGAATCTCGCCCGCGACGCTGTTGGCCGCAGCAGGGTCGGGCGGCAAAGCAGGGCTCAGGCAAACATCTTCGGGGCGAATAAGCAGTCTGCATGATTGATCGGTGGCGAGCTTGCGGGAATGGTCGATGCCGATCCGCTGGCCTCCGGCCAGACGTACGCTGTTTTCACCATCGGCCACCGCGGAAATAATATTTCCCAAACCGATGAAATCGGCCACGAACTCATTGACGGGATTGCGATAGACCTCCAATGGAGAGCCGATTTGCGCAATCCTGCCTTGATGCATCACCACAATCACGTCGGCCATGGTCATGGCTTCGCGCTGATCGTGCGTAACCATGATGGTGGTGATCCCAAGCCGTTGCTGCAGGAGGCGGATCTCGACCTGCATCGCTTCGCGCAATTTGGCATCGAGCGCCGACAAGGGTTCATCGAGCAGCAGCATTTTGGGGTCGGAAGCCAGGGCACGCGCAATCGCAACCCGCTGCCGCTGCCCTCCGGATAATTTCGAAACCGGGCTTTGGGCCATATGAGGCAGCTGAATCAACTGCAGCAGATCGCTGACGCGCTGTGCCTGCTTGCTCTTGCCCGTACCGCGCAGACGCAGTGGATAAGCGACGTTGCCCGCCACCGACATATGCGGAAACAAGGCAAGGGACTGGAACACCATGCCAAAATCCCGTTTGTTGGCGGGTACGTCGGTCAGATCGGCGCCCGCCATGCTGATGCGGCCCGATGTTGGAATCTCGAGGCCGGAAATCATGCGCAAGAGCGTCGTTTTCCCACAGCCCGACGGCCCCAGAAAACAAACCAACTTCCCATCGGGGACAGTCAGGTCGACATGGCGAACCACGTCCACGGCGCCGAACCGCTTGCACAGGCCCTCTATGACCAGATCGTTGTTCATGCTGCGCACCTCATGCTTTTGTTCCCATACCATTCGCAATGACTAAAGGTTGTTGTGCTGACCATCAGAGAGAGACTCCCTTGTCACCCACCATTTTTTCCAGCAGCCAGATCAACACGAAATCGATCAATACAATAAATACGGCAAGGGAAAAAACGGTCGGATCCAGCGATGACACCGTGCGGCTATAAAGCCATATCGGCAAGGTCATGCTGTTGATGTCGTACAGAAAGAAGGTCACCGTAAATTCGTTGAAAGAAATAATGAAGGCGAACAACATGCCTGCCAGAATGCCGGGGCGCATCAATGGCAGCACCACGTCGATCATGGCCCGAAAGGGGCCGGCGCCCATGGAGAGCGCCGCCTCTTCAAACTCGATGCCGATGCCGGCAATCGAGGCGGAGCAATTCTTCACCACAAAGGGCAAGGACAAGATCACGTGCGCAATCACCAGGCGAAACAGCCCAAGATCGACCGGAAGGTAGCTGAACACCATCAACAGCGATATGCCCAACATGACCATGGGATAAACCAGAGGCAAGGCAATCAACTGCTCGATGCTTGCTTTCCCGGGGAAATCGTAGCGGTTCAAGGCATATGCGGCAGGTATCGATACGGCCGCAGCAATCAGCATGGTAGCCACGGCGACGATCAGGCTGTTGCTCAAGGCCTGCCCCATCGACAGCACGTCGCTGGCATCGGGTACGACAAACGTGCGCCAGGCGGCGTGATACCAATGCAGGCCATAGCTGGGCGGCGGGAACTGCAGCGTGTCGGACGCGCTGAACGACATGATGATCATGGCGATGATAGGCAGCGCGGCCAGCAGCAACACCACAGCGGCCAGAACGCTGGCCAGCCGGCCAGGCTCGCCGGGCATTGTCCGGCGCATCAGGCGAAGGCTCATTGAACACCTCCTTCAATTTTTCGCGTACGCAACACCAGCTTCTGCGATACCGCCATCACACCCAACGTCACCAGCATCAGAATAACGCTGGCCGCGGACGCCGCAGGCCAGTTGAGCAAGGGCGCAATCTGGTCGCGTATGAGGACGGCCAGCATCGTGACGCGCCGCCCGCCCAGCAGCAGCGGTATGGCAAAAGCGCTGGCGTTGTAGGCAAATACCAGCAAGGCGCTGGCCAGGATTCCCGGCATCGCGAGCGGCAACAGCACGTGACGCAATATCTGCCAGCGGCTTGCACCCATGGTGGCCGCCGCTTCTTCATACGTGGTCGAAACCGACTTCAGCGCGCTGGCCATGGGCAATACGGCCAGAGGCAACGCGGTTTGCACCAGCCCCAGCAATACGCCGTTTTCACGATACAGCCACAACACAGGCCGCTGCACGACGCCCAGGGCAAGCAAGGCGTTATTCAATACGCCGCCCGGGGCCAGAATGATGAGCCAGCCATAGCTTTGCAAAAGCAAATTGACCAGCAATGGCAACAGTACACCCGTCAACAGCAAACGGCGCGCCAGCGCCGACCGGGTGCGGGCCATTGCCATCGCCACGGGAACGGCCAGCAGCATGGCCAGCACGGTGCTCTGAAAAGCCAGGCTCAGGGTGAGCCACAGCGAGCGCGTGTAATAGGGTTCGAGCAGTCCGGCATAACTGTGCAGTGAAAAGCCGCTCCACTCGTGCCCCTGGACCCCGAAGCTCATGCGCAGCACAGCCAATGTAGCGATGGACAGCACTGCAAGAAATGACAGCACCGGCAACAACAAAAGCCAGCGGCGCGCGGGAAAGCCGGGATCCGGCGCATCGTGTGCCCCAAGCCCGGCTTTGATAACGCCCTTTTTGGTCTGTGTCATTTCCATGGCAGCTTATGCGGAGAACATCTCGGTATAACGCCGCACCCATTCGCCTTGCACCACCGACAGGGCCTTGTCGTCGTGGACCAGGGCCTTCTCTGCAATCTGTTGCGCAGTGGGTACATAGCGCAGGCTGTCGGCCGGTACGACCGCCTTGGAATTCACGGGGCCATTCAACACATCGGCCGCCATTTTCCCCTGCACCGAAGCGTCAAGCGAATGGTTGATGAAGGCGTGGATCAGGGCAACATCGCCAGGATGCGATTTTGGAATCACCGTATACATAAGCTGGGCGGCAAACCCTTCTTTCATGCCGTACGCGGCACCCATGTTGTACTCGGGCTTTTTGATGGCCGCCGGAAAGAACGCGGGCGAATAGAT
Source organism: Paralcaligenes ureilyticus (assembly GCF_004346225.1). Lineage (GTDB taxonomy): Bacteria > Pseudomonadota > Gammaproteobacteria > Burkholderiales > Burkholderiaceae_B > Paralcaligenes > Paralcaligenes ureilyticus. Next base: position 233,972 of record NZ_SMAJ01000001.1, read on the forward strand.
CCCGCCCAGGTCGAGCGACTTCGTGCGGAACAGTTCGGCCACCTGGTTCGGGTTTTCGCCCAGCATCAAGACTCGGTCCTTGAGCAGCGCCATTTTCTTGAAGCCGGGCTCGATATTGCTTTGCGAACCACCCGACATGCCTGCGGCAATAATGACGGTGTCGACCGCCTCGACAAAGCTGGGAGGGGGCAGGAATATCCGGCCGCTGTATTTTTTGTCCCACAAGGCTTCGTAGCTGTCAGGCGCCGCCTTGACCGTGGCTGTGTTGTAAATCAGGCCATCGGTCCACAGCAAATAGCCCACGCCAAAACCATTGGCGCCCGTACGGTAAGCCTGAGGCACATCCTTCAAATTGGGCAGGCGGTTCAAATCGGGCTGCATCAGCAGGCCCGCTTCGGCCAGGCCGCTCGCGCCCACTCCGGCCAACGTGATCACATCGTATTGCGGCTTGGTACCCGCGGCCTTCAGCTTGGCCACCATCCCGGAGGTTCCGTCAGCGCGATCGGCAATGACCTTCGCGCCGGTCTTCTCGGAAAAAGTGGCCGCAATATTGCGCAACGCCGCCAAGCCGGTGTCATCGGCCCAGGTCAGAAAACGCAGTGTCTTGCCCTTGAAGTTCTGCTCCTGGGCATAGACATTGACAAATGGCGCCGATATTACCGTTGCGGCCGTGGCAAGGCCCAGGGATTGAATGATCTGACGCCGCCGAGTATTAATATTTTGCATAGCTCTCTCCTGTAATGGATGAGTAAAATTGAAGGCGAAACCGAGGGTTTACGCGACCTGCCGCAAATAGAGAAACCGATCAACAGGGCGTGGCAAATGTGGCGAGGCATGGCGCAAGGCCGGCAGGCTGTCCGGGTTGAACAGCGCGCCAGTCAGCAAGAATGACCGAGGGGGTAAATGCCGCATATTGTCTCTCTCCGTATCCGGGGAATTTTTGATTTTTCGGGAATAGCCGCAGTAACGCCCATTTCCCTTTCTCATGACTGGCATTCTTATGTATTGCGATCGCCCCCACAATCGAAATATAATCATGGCAGCCATGCAAAATTCTAATGGCTTAATACAAAGTGATTCGTGCTAGCGGAGTTTTATATGAACAGGCTGCCGCCCCTGAAGGCCTTGCTGGTATTTGAAACCGTGGCGCGCCACCAGAATATTACGCGTGCGGCCAGCCACTTGTGCCTGACGCAAGGCGCCGTCAGCCGGCAAATATTGCTGCTTGAAGAGTATTTCGGTTTCCCCCTGTTCCAACGCCACGCACGCGGCATCACGCTCACCAGCGAGGGCGAATCGTTGCTGCCGACCCTGCGCGAAGCTTTCGCCCAAATCGAAGAAGTATCCACGCGCCTGATGCGCCGCCGTGTCGAGCTGACGTTGAAAGTGCCTACCTGCGCCATGCGCTGGATATACCCAAAAGTAATATCGTTTCAAGCCGAACACGCCGACATTCCTCTGCAAGTGACGACAACGCTGCAGCACAGCGTCGATTTTCAGCGCGAAACTTTCGATGCGGCCATCGTCTACGACATGCCGGTCGACAAGAACCTCCATGCACAATTGCTGTTCACGGAACAACTGACGCCCATGTGCGCTCCGTCTCTGCTCGATGGGCGCGACGCCATGACGCAAGAGGACTTGAGCCGCATGACGCTATTGCACCCGACCAGGGATCACCGCGATTGGGAGGCATGGGCGCGTTACGCGGGCTTTCAGAACATCGATACCGGGAGCGGGCAAAGCTTCGACACGCTGGACCTGGCCGTCAACGCCGCAACCCAGGGGTTCGGCGTCGCCATCGGCGATTGCGTGCTGGCCAGCGAAGACATCGAGATGCAACGGCTGGTAAAGCCGTTCGATTGTGTCATGCCCGGCCAAAGCTATTATTTCGTCTACCCCAAGGCAAGCGCCAACCAGGAAAAATTGGCCGCGCTGCATTCATGGCTAAGCCGCTATTGCGTCGACAATACGCAGGCCGAGATCGTAGCGTTTTAATGCGGGGTGGTATCCGCCAGCCCTGTATCGGCACCCCTGTAGCGCCACCCCTTGTGGGTGGCACACAATCTTGGCAATCAAGATCGTATTGCATAGATGACAGGCACAAGGCCTGTCGCTACAGGCCTGTCGCTACAAGCGACAGATACGTTTGTAGCGGCACCCCTTGTGGGTGCCATTCGCGGCAAGCCATCCTAAACCGCAAAAACGGTCAGGCCAGCGCCTTCTCGCCCGCGTCCAGATACGCTTCTATCGGCGGGCAGGCGCAGACCAGGTTGCGGTCGCCATACGCGTTATCGACACGCGCGACCGGCGGCCAGTACTTGCCGGCGCGCAGGCTGGCGACCGGGTAAGCCGCGGTCTCGCGGGTATAGTCGTGGTGCCAATCCTCGACCAGCAGCATTTGCGCCGTGTGCGGGGCATTCTTCAGCACATTGTCGTCGGCGTCCGCCGCCCCGCTTTCAACCTGGGCGATCTCGGCGCGGATGGCAATCATCGCATCAATAAAACGATCCAGTTCGGCCAGGCCTTCGGACTCGGTCGGCTCGACCATCAGGGTGCCCGCCACCGGAAAGCTCATCGTGGGCGCGTGAAAGCCATAATCGATAAGGCGCTTGGCAATGTCTTCGGCCGAGATTCCGCTGCTGTCTTTAAGAGCACGCATGTCCAGTATGCACTCGTGAGCCACGCGGCCGTTCTTCCCCGCATACAGCACCGGGTAATACTTGCGCAAGCGCTCGGCGATGTAGTTGGCATTCAGAATGGCGACTTCGGTGGCCTGCAACAGGCCTTCGGCGCCCATCAGAGTGATGTACAAATAGGGAATGGGCAAAATGCTGGCCGAGCCGTAGGGCGCGGCCGATACCGGTCCCACCGGCGCCTGCGCGGACAGCTCGCCCCGATCATTCAGCAGCCCGGGCAGATAAGGCGCCAGATGCGCCCGCACGGCGATCGGACCAATACCCGGGCCGCCGCCGCCATGCGGAATACAAAAGGTCTTGTGTAAATTCAAATGCGAAACATCGGACCCGAACTTGCCGGGCTGCGCCAGACCCACCATGGCATTCATGTTCGCGCCGTCCAGATACACCTGGCCGCCCGCTTCATGCACCATGGCGCAGATCTGCGTCACGGCCACTTCGAAAACGCCGTGGGTCGAGGGGTACGTAATCATCAGCGCCGCCAGGCGATCCCCTGTCTGGGCGATTTTGGCCTGCAAATCGGCAACGTCGATATTGCCGTGGTCGTCGGACGCGACCACCACAACGTCCATCCCGGCCAAATGGGCCGACGCGGGATTGGTGCCATGGGCCGACGACGGTATCAGGCAAACATTACGCTGATTTTGCCCTTGCGACTGATGATAGCCGCGGATAGCCAGCAGCCCGGCATATTCGCCTTGCGCGCCCGAATTGGGCTGCAGGCTGATCGAATCGTAGCCGGTGATTTCGCACAAGGCCGCCGACAGGCGGGCGATAAGCTTCTGGTAGCCCTTGCTTTGCTCGGGCGGGGCAAAGGGATGCATGGCGCCGAACTCGGGCCAGGTCACCGGTATCATCTCGGCCGTGGCGTTTAGCTTCATGGTGCACGAACCCAAGGGAATCATGCTGCGATCCAGGGCCAGGTCCTTGTCGGCAAGGCTGCGCAAATAACGCAGCATATCGGTTTCGGACTGAATTTTAGAGAATATGGGGTGAGCCAGAACGGCCGACGTACGCTGCAAGCCGGCAGGGATGCCGTGCTGCGGGGGTAAAGCCTCGCTGGCCGTCCAGGTCTTGCCCAGCGCGCGGGCAAAAATCTGCACCAGTTGCGTCACATCAGACACGGTCACGGTTTCATCGAGCGACACCGCCAGTTGGCTCGCGCCCACCTGGCGCAAATTGATCGAAGCCGCCTGGGCACCGCGCACGATCGCCTGCGTGTGCTCGCCGCTATCGAGCAGCAGGGTGTCGAAAAAACTCGCGTTGCGGCTGGCCAGGCCCAGCGACTGCAGCGATTCCCGCAAATAGGCCGTGAGGTACGCCACGCGCTGGGCTATGCGTGTCAGGCCATGCGGGCCATGCCACACCGCATACATGCCGGCCATCACGGCCAGCAGCACTTGCGCCGTGCAGATGTTGGAGGTGGCTTTCTCGCGGCGTATGTGCTGTTCGCGCGTTTGCAGGGCCAGGCGCAGCGCAGGCGCGCCCTGGCTATCTTTGGACACCCCGACCAGGCGTCCAGGCATGCTGCGCTTGAAGGCGTCCTTGCAGGCCATGAAGGCCGCATGCGGCCCGCCAAAACCCAGCGGCACGCCAAACCGTTGAGCCGAGCCGATGGCGATATCGGCGCCCCATTCTCCAGGCGGCGCGAGCAAAACCAAAGCCAGTAAATCGGTGGCGACCGAGACAACGCCGCCCGCCGCGTGCACGGCCTCGGCAAGACCACGATAGTCTTCGATCGCGCCCAGGCTATGCGGGTATTGCAGCAACACGCCAAAACAATCGGGGATGCCTTGGGATTCGTCGCCCACGACGATATCTATACCCAGCGCTTCGGCCCGGGTGCGCAGCACGGCCAAGGTTTGCGGGTGACAATGCTGCGAGGCAAAGAACACATGGCTCTTGGAACGCGAACTGCGCCGCGCCAGCGTCATGGATTCGGCGGCCGCGGTTCCCTCATCGAGCAGGGACGCGTTCGCAATGTCCAAGCCCGTCAGGTCGGCCACCATGGTCTGATAGTTAAGCAGCGCCTCGAGGCGCCCTTGCGAGATTTCGGGCTGATAAGGCGTGTAGGCCGTATACCAGGCCGGATTTTCCAGAATATTGCGCAGGATGACGTTCGGGACATACGTACCGTAATAGCCTTGCCCGATGTAGTTGCGAAAAACCTGGTTTTCGCCAGCCAGCGTTTTCAGTTCGGTCAACGCTTCGGCTTCGTTGCGCGGCCCGGGCAAATCAAGCACACCGCGCTTTAGGATGCTGGCAGGCACCACTTCCCGAATCAGGCTCTCCAGGCTATCCACGCCGATTGCCGCAAGCATTTTCGCCTGGTCAGCCCGGGCAGGCCCAATGTGACGAGGCACAAAATCGGTATGGGGATCTAATTCACGCAACATGGAAAGAACCTAACTATGTAGCGACACCCCTTGTGGGTGTCATTGATGGTGATGATGAGTTCGTTTTTGTAGCGGCACCCCTTGTGGGTGCCATGGGCGGTGGCACCCACAAGGGGTGCCGCTACAACAAGGGGTGCCGCTACAAAAGAATTAACCCGCGTTGACCACGGCCTCGTAGGCCGCGGCATCGAGCAACGCGCTGACGTCAGCGGCGTTCGTGGGCTTGATCTTGAATATCCAGGTATCAAAAGGCGCTTCGTTGATCAGATTCGGTTCGGCATCGAGCGCCTCGTTGAAGGCCACGATTTCGCCGGCGATGGGCGCATAAATATCCGATGCGGCCTTGACCGACTCGACAACCCCGGCGGTTTCATCCGCCGCCAGGGTCGTGCCCGGGTGAACATCGCCCACAAAAACCAGGTCGCCCAGTTGATCCTGGGCCGTGTCGGTAATGCCAACGAGGAACACATCACCCTCGGCTTTGACCCATTCGTGAGAGGACGTGTACTTGCGATCGCTGGGTAGACTCATGATTGACCTCGTTTGAAAATTGATAAGTGTTTTATAAAGCGCAAGCCCTAAGGGGCCAGGATTTTACCGTGGCGCACGAAAGGCAACGGCGCCACCACCGCAGGCGCCCACTTGCCGCGAATTTCGATTTCGACCTTGTCGCCGGGCTGCGCGCCGCTGGGGACGCGGGCCATGCCCACCGAAATGCCTATCGTAGGAGACATGGTGCCACTGGTTACTTCGCCCTCGCCCTGAGCGGTGCGCACCTTCATGTGGGCGCGCATCACGCCGCGCTCGAGCAATTTGAGCCCTACCAGCGAATGCGCCACCGGCACGGCTTCAAGGGCGGCGCGGCCAATAAACTGGCGTTGCGCGTCTTTCAGCGATACGGTCCACGACAGGCCCGATTCCTGCGGGTGCACGAAATCATCCATATCCTGGCCGTACAAGTTCATGCCGGCTTCCAGGCGCAAGGTATCGCGCGCGCCCAGGCCGCAGGGGCGCACGCCGTGCGCAGCCAGGTCGCGCCACAACGCTTCAGCCTGCGTGGCGGGCAACACGACTTCAAAGCCGTCCTCGCCGGTGTACCCGGTGCGCGCGACCAGGGTCAATTCGTCGACCAGGGTGGCCACGAACGGGGCCAGCGCCTCGGTCGCAACGCGCCAGGCCGGGCGGGTTGCCCACAATTTTTCGCGCGCGTTGGGGCCTTGTACGGCAACCATCGCCAGATCGCGGCGCGGATTAAGCACCACATCGAAATGCTCGGCGTGCGCCACGCGCTGCATCCAGGCGATGTCCTTGTCGGCGGTGCCCGCGTTGACCACGACACGCCAATTGTCGGCCGCGAAAAAGTAGACGATCAGGTCGTCGATAACGCCGCCCTGAAAATTCAGCATGCATGAATACAAGGCCTTGCCCGACACACTGAGCCTGGCCACGTCATTGGCCAGCAGGCGCCGCAAAAAGGCCTTGGAATCGGCCCCCGTCACGTCGATATTGAGCATATGCGACACATCGAACATGCCGGCGTCTTTTCGCACGGCATGATGTTCTTCGAGCTGCGAACCGTAGGCCAGCGGCATTTCCCAGCCGCCGAAGTCAACGACCTTGGCGCCGGACTCGATGTGCACATTGAATAAAGGGGTACGCTTGAGCGCAGAAGACATAAAAACTCCGAAAAGGAACAGGACACGACGCACAGCAGCCCGCTGGTGGCACCGCCCCTCTGTCCTTTTGCCTGAGAGTTAGCCCGCAACCTTCGCGCGGGTTTTCACCTTCGGCGCTCGCGACGCCGCCCAATGGGGTGCGCGAGTCTCTCCAGAGTGCTGCCCCGTCTGTCTCGGCCGGAGATACAGACAGCACATGAGCGGTACCGGGTGCCTGAGCGATTCTGGGCGAATTGCGCCTTCGGCGGTCGAAAAATCGACGCTCTCCCACTTCATATAATGACAGCAAGCGCAAAGCATAACTCGAAAGACAGCCCAACGCCAAATCAATTCAGTGCGCGCGGTCAGGACCGTTGCAGCCGCTGCAAGGCACGCCCGCAGGCCGCGCCGGAGGCCCAGGCCCACTGAAAGTTGTAGCCCCCCAGCCAGCCGGTTACATCCAGGGCTTCGCCCACGATATACAGGCCGGGCACGGACTTTACCTGCATGGTTTTTTGATCAAGGGCGCGTGTATCCACACCCCCGCGCATGACCTCGGCCTTTTTGTAGCCCGCGGTTCCGGTCGGAACCAGCGGCCAGCGGTGTATCTGCCCGGCCAGGCTGCGCAACAAGCGGTCAGGCGCATCGGCCATGCGCATGACCGCGATATCGTGCTGGGCGTCCCGGGCATTGGCGAGCCACTGCTCGGCCAGGCGCCTGGGCCACAAAGTGCTCAGCACCGAGCCAAGCTGCTGGCGGTTGCCCGCTTTGGCCCCCAGCAACTCATGCTCGAGATCACGGCCCGGAGCCAGATCCAGGACGATGGGCTCTCCCGGGTTCCAGAAACTGGAAATCTGCAAAATGGCGGGTCCCGACAGGCCGCGATGCGTAAACAGCAAGTCCTCCAGAAACTGCGTCCCGCCCTTACCCGCCCCGGTGCGGACATTGACCTCCAGCGCCACGCCGCTCAAGGTGCCAAACGCCTTCCAGTGTTCGGGCTCGAAGGTAAGGGGCACAAGCGCCGGACGCGGTTCAACCACTTTCAGGCCAAACTGGCGCGCAAGCCCCAACGCGAAATCGGTCGCCCCCAATTGCGGGATGGCCATGCCGCCGCAGGCCAGCACCAACTGATGCGCGCGTATCTCGCCCAGCGAAGTCCGAAGGGTGAAGATACCGTTACCGCGCGCCACTGCGGCAACCGAACAGGGCATGCGCCAGGCCACCCGGCCCAGGTCGCACTCGCGGCGCAACAGGTCGATAATCGATTCGCTCGAATCATTGCAAAAGAGCTGCCCGCGGTGTTTTTCGTGCCAGCCTATGCCGTACCGCTCTACCAGGTCGATGAAATCGCGCGGCGTATACGCCGCCAGCGCCGAGCGGCAGAAATTGGGGTTTTGAGAAAGAAAATTGGCCGGACCCGTGCCAATATTCGTAAAATTGCAGCGGCCCCCGCCCGAGATGCGGATTTTTTCCGCCAATTTGGCGGCGTGGTCGATAAGCGCGACCTGCAAGCCACGCTGCCCCGCCATCGCCGCCGCCATCATTCCGGCGGCGCCGGCGCCTATCACCGCCACATCAAAAACGCCCGCACTCCCGCGCATCAGTCTTCGTGGATGCAATCGACGTAGTAGCGCACCGTGCCGTCGTCCGTGGTGTCTTCGGCCAGCCCATGGATATCGGTCTCGAACCCCGGGAACATCGCATTGAATTTGCGCGCGAACTGTAGATAATTCACGATGCGATGATTGAACCGCTCGCCGGGAATCAGCAGCGGGATGCCCGGCGGATAGGGCGTCAGCAATACGCCAGTGACGCGCCCTTCCAGATCGTCGATAGACACGCGCTCAGTCTCGCGATGCGCCATTTTGGCATAGGCGTCCGAAGGCTTCATGGCGGGAATCATATCGCTTAAATACATCTCGGTCGTCAGGCGGGCGACATCATGCTCGCGATAGGCCTCGTGTATACGCTGGCACAAATCCTTCAAACCCATTTTTTCGTAGTACCGATGATTGCGGCAGAACTCCGGCAAGATGCGCCACAAAGGCTGGTTGCGATCGTAGTCGTCCTTGAACTGCTGCAAAGCCGTCAGCAACGTATTCCAGCGGCCTTTTGTGATGCCGATGGTAAACAGGATAAAGAACGAGTAAAGACCGGTTTTTTCCACGACCACGCCGTGTTCGGTCAGGTACTTGGAGACGAGCGCCGCGGGGATTCCCGTTTCGGCGAACGTACCCGAGATATCCAGACCCGGATTGACGATCGTGGCCTTGATCGGGTCGAGCATATTGAAGCCTTCGGCCAAATCGCCGAAGCCATGCCATTCCGCCCCCGACTCGAGCATCCAGTCATCCCGGTTGCCTATGCCGTCGGCCGCCAGCCGATTGGGACCCCACACCCTGAACCACCAGTCGTTCTTGCCGAACTCGGACTCGACCTTGCGCATGGCGCGGCGAAAATCCAGGGCCTCGCGGATGCTTTCTTCGACCAGCGCCGTCCCGCCCGGAGGCTCCATCATGGCCGCCGCCACGTCGCACGACGCAATAATGGCGTACTGCGGCGAGGTCGACGTATGCATCAGATACGCTTCGTTAAACACATTGCGGTCAAGCTTGCGGGTTTCGGACTCTTGCACAATGATTTGCGAGGCCTGCGAAATACCTGCCAGCAATTTATGCGTAGAGTGCGTCGCAAACACCATGGCGTCTTTGCTGCGCGGCCGATTCTGGCCGATGGCATGCATGTCCTGGTAGAACTCGTGAAACGCGGCATGCGGCAGCCACGCCTCGTCGAAATGCAGGGTGTCGATTTCAGAGCCGAGCTTCTCTTTGATCATCTCAACGTTGTAGATAACACCGTCGTAGGTGCTTTGCGTCAGCGTCAGGATGCGCGGCCGCTTGTCCACCGCCTCGCGCGCAAACGGGTTGGCTTCAATTTTCTTGCGGATATTTTCGGGCTCGAATTCCGCCAGCGGTATCGGCCCGATAATCCCCAGATGATTGCGCGTAGGGCGCAAGAATACGGGGATGGCACCCGTCATGGTGATCGCATGCAGAATCGACTTGTGGCAATTCCGGTCAACCACCACCACGTCGCCCGAAGCCACATTGGCATGCCACACCACCTTGTTGGAGGTAGACGTGCCATTGGTGACGAAGAAACAATGGTCCGCGTGGAAAATGCGCGCGGCGTTGAGCTCCGACTCGGCAATGGGACCGGTATGATCGAGCAACTGGCCCAGTTCATCGACCGCATTGCAGACGTCGGCGCGCAACATGTTTTCGCCGAAGAACTGATGAAACATCTGCCCCACCGGGCTCTTCAGAAAAGCCACGCCCCCCGAGTGCCCCGGACAATGCCACGAATAAGAGCCGTCCGACGCATACTTGACCAGCTCGCGGAAAAACGGCGGCGCCAGTCCATCCAGATACGCGCGCGCCTCGCGAATGATGTGGCGCGCCACAAATTCGGGCGTATCTTCGAACATATGAATAAAGCCATGCAGCTCGCGCAGAATATCGTTCGGGATGTGCTGCGAGGTGCGCGTTTCGCCATACAGATAGATGGGGATGTCTTCATTGCGAAAACGCAGTTCGCCGATAAAGAGGCGCAGATTCTTGATGGCATTGGCCACGTCTTCGGGCGAATCGACGTCGAACTCTTCGTCATCGATCGATAGAATGAACGCGCTGGCGCGGCTTTGCTGCTGGGCAAAAGAGCTAAGGTCGCCATAACTGGTCACCCCCAGCACCTCGACCCCTTCGGCCTCGATCGCCGACGCCAACGCGCGGATGCCAAACCCCGAGGCATTCTCGGAGCGGTAGTCTTCATCGATAATGACGATGGGAAAACGAAATTTCATCAAAGTGGTTCCGGCTAGGTTCGAGGCAGGGTCACGCCTTGCTGGCCCTGATATTTTCCGCCGCGATCGCGGTACGAGGTTTCACACACCTCATCGCTTTCAAAAAACAACATCTGCGCACAACCCTCGCCGGCATAGATCTTGGCAGGCAGCGGAGTGGTGTTTGAAAATTCGAGCGTAACGTGGCCTTCCCACTCGGGTTCCAGCGGCGTCACGTTAACAATAATGCCGCAGCGGGCATAGGTGCTCTTGCCCAGGCAGATCGTCAGGATGCTGCGAGGAATACGGAAATGCTCGACCGTACGGGCCAGCGCAAACGAATTGGGCGGAATAATGCACACATCGCCTTCAAAATCGACAAACGATTTTTCATCGAAGGCTTTGGGGTCGACGATAGTCGAATTGATGTTCGTAAAAATCTTGAACTCTCGGGCACAACGCACATCGTAGCCGTAGCTGCTGGTTCCGTAACTGACGATCTTGCCGCCGTTGGCTGTCCGCACCTGGCCCGGTTCGAAGGGTTCTATCATACCCCCGGGGGCCACGCGCTTGATCCAGCGATCACTTTTAATACTCATCGAAACTCCCGAGAAACCATCACCTTTTGCATGGGCGCTTATTTTATCGCTTACCCACCGAAGAATGTACGGCTGTTTGAAGAAACCTTCAGTCTTTGAAAATAGTCCGGTAAATCAGCGCGATCCCATTGGTTGTGCCCACGCTCAAGTCGGCCGTCAGGCCGCGCGCCAGCGTGTAGCTAAGCCGCCCCACCGTGCCAGTGTCCGAAAGCGCCTGTTCAAGGCTCACCGTAATCGTTTCAGAAAGCTTTTTGCTTGCCCTGACAAACCGCTTTTCGAGCGTGTCGTTGCTATTATTGACATCGTTGACCACCGTCTGGACGGGCAGCAGGCTTCCCGTGCTGCCCAGCTCTCCGGACTGTATGCTGACCTCGTCAAGGCCCAACTGGCGGTAAAACGGCGCCCCATCGCCCAAAAGCGAAGTCCCCACGGACAGCAGCAAGGCCGCGTCGCTGCCTCCCTGATCGGGGCCACGCCCCAACAATAGCCAGGACAGCTTCTCGACATCGCTCACATCCGGATAAGACACCAGGCCAATCCGCGGGCGCTTGGCGGTGCCTGCCACACGCACGCCGGCCTCGACCGCCACGCCGGTGCGCAACGCTTCGATATTCAGAACCGGATTGGCGATATCGCCCTGGAACGTAATCGTTCCGCGCCGCAACTGCAGCCGTTGCCCGTAGGCCAAAATGGCGCCGCCGCGGGTTCGCAACGCACCCTCGGCCACCAGTTTGTCGCCTTGCATCAGAATCTGCATCGAACCCACCAGACCCGAATCCAGCCCGTAACCGGTAATGTAGAAACGCGGCCCCAGATCCACTTTCAGATCCATGGAAATATCCATGGGCACGCTGACTTTTGCAGTTTCGCCGCGGCGCATGACCACCACGTCGCTATCCAACGTCGGAATACTGCTGAGCATATCCAGATCGAACCAGCCGGCGTCGGCGACCACGCTGCCGGTAATCGCAATCTTGGGGACCTGCGCATCGATGCGAAGCGCCCCCGTCACCATGGCATAACGATCGGAGCGCTGCAAGAACGGGTAGCGATATAAATCGATGTTGACCACTCCGGCGGACTTCAACAAGTCCCAATCGCCGCTCAAGGTGAGGTGGCCGCCCTTTGCGCCGGGATCGGTGTGCAGCCATTGGCTGGTGCGCCACTCTTTGGGGTCGACGCGCAAGCTCGCGGGGAAGCTCAGCTTGTCGAGTATTAGGCGCTCGTTGACGAAATGCGCCGCCAGCGTGCCGTCGAGCAGGCGTATGCCATCGTCCAGACGCACAAACCGGATGTGCTGCCCGTTCACCGCCCCCTGGATCGTCCACGCGCCGTGAGCGCCGCTTTGCGCCTGTACATCGGCCTGCAAGGCGCCCCCCAGGTCGGTCGCATCGCCTAAAAACAAGCTAAGCCAGCTTAAATCGGCCATATCGGCATGCAGCTTCAGTGTTTTGGGGTCGTTCGGGTCAAACGTCAATTGACCGCCGACCGAGGTCCTCAGCGTTGTTGTGCCGGTCGCCGTGATGCGCCCGCGTTTGGCGGTCCGGATATCAAGATCGGCGCTTATGCGGCTTGACGCCGCGCCGGCCCGGCTGGCGCTGACATCCAGGGTGAACGCCTGCAGGCCCAGCGGAAAGCCCGGATCGCCCGGGACGATAATGTCGCCCGACAGACGCCGGATTCGGGCGTGACCGCCGAGCGTGCCGGCAAACTTCAGATCCCAATCGGCCCCCAGCACAATTTGTTTGCCGTCATTGCGGCGTCTGGCCGGGTTATTGACACCGCCACGATCCGCCTTTTGTCCGGCAGGGGCGCCGAATATCTGCTGCAGCTCGTCGATAACCGGGCGCGAGATAACGGCCTGGGCTATCGCCCCCTGAGTTTCCCATCGCCCGTGAGAACCGCGCGAACCTTGATGCTGAATCGAAAAGCCTTGCTTCGAAGGCAGTTCAAACGCGACAGTGGCCGCCCCCACCTGCCATTGCCAGGCCGGCGCCACGGCGTCGGGAACGAAGGAAATGGCCACAGGGCCTTGCAAACGAGCGGTGATGCCGCGTGTGTTGGCCTGCAAAAGATCAACCTTGCCGCGCCAGCCGTCGGGGCCGTTGCCCGACGGCCCCCAGGATCCGGTGGCGACTATGTGGGCCTGGATGGGGGATTGGGTTGAGAACTTGGTTGGTGCAGGCTTGGGAGGCGTGGCACCCACAAGGGGTGCCGCTACAGATTTGGCGGGTGCCGCCACAAATTTGGTAGGGGTGTAGCCCCACTTCATATCCGCGTGATGTTTAGCCAGGGAACCGCCAAGCTCGCCTTGCAGCGTCGTTGCGCCGGCGAGTCCGGGCCAGAAGGCGGCCAGTTCAGGGGCGAACAGGTCAAGCTTCAGGCGGCTGGCGTCACGGCCCAAAGAACCTTGCGCACGCACGCGGTTCTTGCCCAGGCGCACGTCCATGTCCACATCATCGAGCCTCAGGAATTTCCACAGATCGGAGGCGGCCGGAACCGCGGCAGATGTCGCCGTGGCTGTTGCCGCGGACGTGGCGGTTGTAGCGGTTGTAGCGGCTGTCGAAGATGTCGCAGACGTCGAAGATGTCGAAGATGTCGCAGACGTCGAAGATGTCGAAGATGTCGAAGATGTAGCAGACACGAGGGATGCCGCAGGCACAGCGGACACTACAGCCGTATTCGTGATCCGGGCTTTGATCGCGCCCGACAAGGCCTGCCTGTTCCAGCGCGACGCCGGGTCGAACTGCACATTCAGGTCGGCCGAAACCAGATCGCGCTGATTGCGCAAACGCGTATCGAATGTAATCGTCGACGTAAGCAAGGCGGGCGGAATCGCAGAACCCAGCAGCTCACTGAGATTCAATCGGGTGCCGGCAATCGACCCCTGTATGCGATCGTCCACTTCCTCGCCCGCCGCCTGACGGTTCCATTCCACCTGCGCCTGCAGTGCCGAACCATCGGGCAGATGCAGGTTCAACATCGCGTCACGCAAAGGGAATCCGGCACGCGGCGCAAGGTTGGCGTTGCCGTCCAGCGTCAGGCCCTGGCCATGCGCGGCCAGCACCACTTTCAAGGCATCCAGCGACCCGTCGACGGTGGTCTGCACATCCACCACGCAAGCCTCGGCCGACGCATTTTCCTTATCGCCCTCGGGAATCGTTGGAACAAAATGGCGCGCGCACAAGAGCGAATCGGAGGGCAGCCCTCGGGCATGGAGCGTGAAGCGCCCCTGCATGGGCCAGGGATCGGCCAGATCCAGCAGCTTCAACTCGCCATCCATATCCATATTCATGGACTCATATCCCAAGCCGATATGATGCACCGACACCAGCGCCCCCTTATCGGCCGTCGAGAGCGAAGCAACCACATCCTTCACCGACATGACGATAGGCTGGCCATCGAGCTGCACCTTCAGCGTGCCCAGCGCAAATCGGTCCAGCACGATGCCAACCGGCAAAGGCGGCAGCTTGAACGGCGCCGCGGCCGGCGCAGGCACGGGCGGCGCGGGGACATCCAGCTCCAACTGATCGGCGGTCAGCAAACGGATGTGCAGGCGGTGATCCAGAAACTCGCTCCAGTTCACGTGTGCCTGCAGGCCCTGCGCCTTGATGGTCACTTCGGGCAAGGCAAGATCTAGGCGTCCTATGCGAACCCCGCTCCAGATCGACCCTTCGACATCTTCTGCCTGGCCATCGAGCTGTCCGACCGCCGTCTGAACCACCCAGCGGGTGCCCGCATCGGTCGCCACGCACCAATACACAAAACCGCAAGCAACCGCCAGCAACAGGACTGCCGCCGGGCCCAGCCCGACCACGACGCGTCGACTCCATCGCAACAAGGCGCTCAAAATGCAATACCCAGAGAAAAATGTATGCGCAGCTTGTGATCGCGCTGGCCATAGGCCACATCGGCATAAAACGGACCCGCGGGGGTGCGCACCACGGCTCCTATGCCATAGCCTACGGCGAGCTTCATCTGCCCAAACGAGGCCGCAGCGTCGCCTGCATCCACAAACACGTCCATCCCGTAACGATCGTTAAAGTAATGTATGTACTCAACACTGGCTACGGCCAGCGCCGGCGCGCCGACAATCGCGGCGCCTTGCACGATCCCGATGCTCTGATAGCGGTAGCCTCGTATGGTACTGGCGCCCCCTGTGCGGTAACCGAAGTCTTCGGGCAAGCGCGCCGTATGCGACCAGACCTTGCCTACCTGGGCGCGCACCGTCAGGACATCGCGCCGGCCGACCGGCCACCATTGCTGAGCCCGTATGCTTGAACGATAAAACGGTTCGCCGCGATCCAGCGTGACTCCGGCGCCCAATCCCACGGCAATCAGGTTACCCTCGCGCGGATCGGACTTATCGTCGACGTCGCGGCGCAACCAGTCCCAGGTTCCAACCAGAGTGGGCACCTCATACTTCCCAAAGTCGGCAATCTTGGTTTTATCGTAAGCCGCCAGCAACGCCCACTGGGTTTCATACTGTACACGGCTATCGCCGGCCGCATTGCGCTCGATCTTGCGCTTCCACCCCAGACCGACGCGACTCGTGTCCAGCCCCTCGATATTGGAATGGCTAAAGAGCACCCCCACGCTATCTTTGTAGCCGTTCACCGTGGGTGCAAAGTGCACATCGTAAAACGCCCGCTGGCGATTCTTGTCGGCCCCGGCACCCGTTTCGATCCATACGGGCTGCCCAAACACCACGTTCTGACGATACAGGACTTCGCCGCGTACGCCGTTGTCGCTGTCTATTCCCAGCGAGGTGGAAAACCGCCGCGCGGGCGCTTCGGACACGCGCACTTGCAGGGGCAGTTCCACCTCGCCATTGGGCAGCACCGTGCGATGGGCGGGGTTGCTGTCCAGAGTGACGAACGCGCCCCGAAAAAACCCGGTGGACTGCAAGGCCTGCTGCCAATCATCCAGCTGTGTCTGGTCGTACGGCTCGCCCGGCTCGTAGCGCACATAACGATCGATCAATTTCTGCGGTACGCGCTTCAAACCCGTGGTTGTCATGGCGCCCAGGCGCACGCGCGGCCCGCTATCCACATCCATACGTAAATCGGCGGTGGCCGAGTCGGCGTCTATCCTGGCCTGCGAACTGAGTACGTGTGCCAGAAAAAAATCTTTACTGCTCACATTGTCGATCAGCGAGGCCTTGGCCTGACGCCAATCTTCGTTGATAAAAGGCTGGCCGGCCTTGAGCTCCCAATGATTCTTGATGAGCGTGACCCGCCCCGCAAACTCGGGCGAGGCAATCTGCCCCTTGAACGAAAGATCGACCGATTCGACCTTGGTGCGCTCGCGGGGCTCAATGGTGATGTCCCAGGTTTCCCCGCCCACGTCGCGGCCCACATTAAGCGTTACCTTGGGCGAAAAATACCCCTGGGTTTCCAGCGCCGAAATGGTGGCTTCGCGCGCTCGGCGCCGCAAACGCGACAATTCGCTGGCGTCCTGGTCTGTGGCCAAACGGGTAATCACCCCCACCGAGCTGGTAATCGACTGCAGGGCCGCCGGGCCCACCCCTCCGGGATCGATAATCACTTCGGGCGCCGCGGCCCAGGCATCGTAGCCCAGGCCCAGCGCCAACAGCAGGCAGGCGGCGCCCGCACGCATCACAACCATTAATGCTTGACAATGGGAGGCACCTGGCCCGCCGTGTCACGCGGCAGATCGGCCACGATCGTTGCCACCTTGTGGGCAATATCCAGGTATAAGGCCGCGTATTTTCCGGCGGGATCGGCCGCGACGGTGGGCGTGCCCGACTCGGTCTGGGTGCGGATATCCATGACCAGAGGAAGCGCGCCCAGCCACGCCAAATTGAATTCGGCCGCCATGTTCCTGCCGCCGTCCTGGCCGAAAATCGGTTCGGCATGTCCGCAGTTGGAACAAATGTGCACCGACATGTTTTCGATCACTCCGAGCACCGGTACATTGACTTTCTGGAACATGCGCAAGGCCCTGCGGGCATCGGCCAAAGCCAGATCCTGAGGCGTCGTCACGATGACGGCGCCCGTCAACGGCACCTTCTGCGCCATGGTCAGGGCGATATCGCCCGTTCCGGGCGGCATGTCGACGATCAGATAATCAAGATTGTCCCAATTGGTCTGGCGCAGCAATTGCTCGAGCGCCTGCGTCACCATGGGGCCGCGCCATATGGCGGGCGAGTCGGGGTCGATCAGAAAGCCGATGGAATTGGCCTGTAGGCCATGCCCGATCAGGGGCTCCATGGTTTTGCCGTCCTGGCTTTTTGGGCGGCCCGACAAGCCCAGCATCATGGGGACGCTTGGGCCGTAGATATCGGCATCGAGCAGGCCCACGCGGGCGCCTTGCGCCGACAAGGCCAAAGCCAGATTAACGGCCGACGTACTCTTGCCCACGCCCCCCTTGCCGGAAGCCACAGCAATAATATTGCGTACCGACGGCAAGGGCTTCAGACCCTGCTGCACCGCATGGGTTGCCACGGCAGCCCGGGTAATGCGCAGGTCTTTCAGATTCAAGCCCTGCGGCGCCAGTGCGGCTTCGATGCGCTTGCGCAATTCCGTCTGCCGATTGTGCAAACCCTGACCAAGGGCCAAAGTAAGGCTCAACTCGGACTCATTGAGCACAAGTTCACTGTTTTTGGGCGTCAGACCCAAGGGCGCTCCACTATTGGGGTCGATTACCTGCGCCAGCACTGCACGTACTTGTTCCAGATTTACACTCATCACATTCCAGGCCTTTTAGGGGATTACAATACCTATACCCTAAAGAATAGCGGATTGGCGGGAATCTTTTCCAGTGCAGCCTGGTCTATATACACAAGATGAATACATTTAATCAGATACTTCGCATCGCTTTCTTTTTAGTGCTGGCTGTTTTCGGCGCAATCATGGCGTTTATTTTCATGGCGTCCACGGCTATTGCCGTGGCTGTCCTGTATGTGGTCGCCCTCGTAAAAGGGCGCCCTTTCGGCGCACGCGCCTACTGGACCCAGCGCCACCAGCCTCGCGGCAACAAAAACACCTTTAAAAACAAAGACGTGGTCGACGTCGAAATGCGCGAGATCCACTAAGGCGCAAACCCGCAGCATGCGCTTCAGCCCGACTGCAACAATTCGTTAGCGCGCTAAGCTTGACGAATCCTGACGACTCGTGCGCATCGCCCACAACCAGAACCGAAGAAACACTCCTCGCTTTGCCGGATTGCCATAAGCCGGACTGTATATCGCCATAACTGCGCCCCCCCTTCACGCTACCTGGCCCGGCTCGTACCATCTGTGCTGGTTATGAAATCAAGCCACAAGGGGCGCAAGCATGTATCGAATAGGTATCGACGTCGGCGGTACGTTCACGGATTTCACATTGGTGAACGAGAACGAAGGCGGCGTCGCATTTTTCAAAGAACCGTCTACGCCGCACGATCCGTCCGAAGCCATCGACAATGGCATCCGCGGGTTGATGAACGAACACGGCATCGCACCGGACCAGATCAGCCATATCGGCCACGGAACCACAGTTGCCACCAATCTGATCATCGAACGCAAAGGTGCCCTGTGCGGGCTGATCACCACCAAGGGATTCCGCGACGTCCTGGAAATCGGACGCCAGGTTCGCCCGCACCTGTATGACTATAGCGTCATCAAACCGCCAGCGCTGGTGCCGCGGGCACTGCGCTGCGAAGCCGCCGAGCGCATTTCGGCCAAGGGTGCCATCCAGCTCGGTCTGAACGAGGATGACGTGCGCACCGCCGCGAGATATCTGCGTGACGCGAGCGTGGAAGCCATCGCCATCTGCTTCCTGCATTCGTACCGCAATCCGCTGCACGAACAGCGCGCTCGCGACATCGTCAAGGAAGTAGCGCCTGATGTGTATATCAGCATATCTAGCGACGTCCTGCCGGAGTTCCGCGAATATGAACGACTCTCGACCACCGCGCTCAATGCCACGGTCGGGCCACGCATGGAGCGCTATCTGCAGCGTTTCCTGGATCGGGTATCCGCGGCGGGAGTTCCGGCGCAACCGCTCACCATCCACTCCAACGGCGGCTTGATGTCGGTCGAAACAGTGCGTCACTATCCGGTGCGTACCTGCTTGTCCGGCCCGGCGGCCGGTGTGGTGGGAGCAGCCGTAGTGGGCCGTGTTGCCGGATTTCCCGAATTGGTGACCTTCGACGTCGGCGGCACCAGCACCGACGTATCGCTCATACACGAAAGCAAGCCGATCTTCACCTCGAACCGCCAGGTCGCAGGGTATCCAGTGAAGACTCCCATGGTCGACATCCACGTGATCGGAGCAGGCGGAGGCAGTATCGCGTGGCTCGATGACTCGGGCTCCTTGAAAGTCGGCCCGCACAGTGCGGGCGCCGTACCCGGGCCGGTCGGCTATGGCCGTGGCGGCACACTACCCACCATCACGGACGCCATGTTTGCACTGCAGCGCCTGAATCCCCACAGCCTGCTCAAGGGCAAGATGGCCGTTCAGGCAGCCGCGGCGCGTGCAGTCATCATGGAAAAAGTTGCCGAGCCACTGGGCTTGACGCTGGAGGCGGCCGCCGAAGGCATTATCCGCATCGCCAACGCCAACATGAGTCGGGCGATCCGCTCGGTTTCAACCGAACGCGGCTACGAATTGTCGAAATTCGCCCTGTTTGCCTTTGGCGGCGCCGGCCCGCTGCACGCCATGGACGTGGCCCGCGAATGCGGTATCCCTGTCGTCGTGGTGCCGCAGGAACCCGGCACCATGTGCGCACGCGGCATGCTGCTGACCGATATTTCGTTTGACTTTGTCGAGAGCGATATCGCACTGGTCGACGCATCGAGCTGGGCCCGCATCATCGAAAAGATCGAGAGGCTGACGCGCGATGCAGCACAATGGCTGGCCAGCGAAGGCGTGGATGGCGCCGATCGTGCCTACGACACGGTGATCGATGCGCGCTACGTCGGACAGAACTTCGAAGTGCAAGTAGCCATGGCGCGCGGCACCGTCCCGGATTATGCGAGTTTCGAATCGAACTTTCATGCCGCGCATCTGCGCGAGTACGGATACAACGTGCCAGAGCGCGCCATCGAGGTCATCAACTGCCGCGTCAAGGCGGTAGGCACCGTCGTCAAGGCGCCATTGGCCAAGTTGGCCGTCAAGCCAGTGCCGGCCCCCGTGTCACGGCGCGAGATTTATTTCGGCGCCGACCACGGTTGGCTGCCGGCGAACGTATACGATCGGGATCAGTTGGGCGCAGGCGCCGAATTCACAGGCCCTGTGGTCCTCGAGGAAATGAGTTCGACCACCGTGATTGCCCCCGGGCAACGCGCACGTATTGACGACTACGGCAACCTCGTCGTACGCATCGCTTGAACAGGAAACAGCCATGAGCAACATAGATATCATCAGCAACCCGATCGAAATGGAAGTATTCACCAATCGGCTGCTGTCGATTACGGAAGACATGAACAACACTTTGGTCCGATCGTCTTTTTCCACGAACATAAAGGAGCGCAAAGACTGCTCCGTCGCACTGTTCGACGCACGCGGACGCCTGGTTGCCCAGGGCACGCAAATTCCCTTGCACCTGGGATCCCTGAACGGTGCCATGGCGGCGGTGCTGGCGCAGTTCGGAACAGCGGCCATCAAGGACGGCGACGCCTTCATCAGCAACGACCCCTATATGGCGGGCGGCAGCCATTTACCCGATATCAATATCGTTACGCCGGTATTTCACCATGGCAAGCTGGTATTTTTCGCAGCCAATGTCGGCCATCATTCGGACGTAGGCGGCGCGGTGCCAGGCTCGATAGCCGGCGGCTTGCGCACGGTTTTCGAAGAAGGCATCCGCATTCCGGTGGTGCGCATCGCACGCGAGGGCAAGACCGATGACGACATGCTGCGCCTGATCTGCGGCAACACGCGCGACCCCGAAGAGCGCATGCTCGACCTGAAGGTGCAGGTCGCCACCAACAACCGCGGCTCGGAAGCGGTCAAAGGCCTGCTGAGCCAGATGGGTGTGGAGCGTGCGTTGACCGCGGTCGAAGATGTCATTCGCTACACCCGGGCCAGGCTGGTGCGGCGCATTTCCGAACTCAAGGCCGGCTCTTATTCATTTGTGAATGTGATGGACGACGATGGCCTGGGCGGCAGCGAACCGGTAGAGATCCACGTCAAAGTAACCGTAGGCAATGGGCGCCTGGCGTTCGATTTCACCGGCTCGGGAATACAGGCGCGCGGCGCGATGAATCTGCCGGTCAGCGCCCTGAATGCCTGCGTATACTATTCGGTCAAGGCCTTGCTCGACCCGGAACTGGCCGCCAACGCAGGCCTGTTCGACCCCCTGGATATCACGGCGCCGGCCGGCACCATCGTCAATCCGCTGGCCCCGGCCGCGGTGGGCGCCCGGTCGCTGACCGCCCAAAAGGTGGCGGGCGCCATTTTCGGCGCTTTCCGCGGCGTGCTTCCGGAATCGCGCATCATGGCTTCCGGAAACGACGTCTGCCCCGCCATTGTGTTCTCGGGCAGGCTTGAACGCCGCGCGGGCGATTTCGTCTATTTGGAGACAGTAGCCGGCGGTGCCGGAGCAAGGGCCGACCTGGACGGCATGGACGGCGTGCACGTGCACATGACAAACTCGTCGAACCTGCCCATCGAAGCGCTGGAAAACGAATATCCGCTGCAGGTCGACGAATACGCGTTCGTGCCGGAATCGGGCGGCATCGGCCGCATGCGCGGCGGCATGGCCATTGCGCGCCAGATATCTTCCCTGGCTGACGGCATTGTGTTTTCCGCCAGGTCGGATAATCACACCGCCGGCCGCTCCATCGGCGTTCTAGGAGGCGGCGACGGGCGGCAATCTCGGCTGCAGCGCTTCGCGATCGACGGAACAGCCGAAACCCTGTCGTCAAAGACGGCCAATATTGCGCTCAAACGAGGTGAAAGCGTGCGCCTGGAAACCTCCGGCGCAGGCGGCTTCGGCATACCCTCCGAACGCACAGCCAAGGCTCTGGCCCGCGATCTGGCCGATGGATTCATGGGTGAGAGCGCGGCGCGGGCGGCCTATGGCCCGCTGGTGGACCTGGCGCTCGCCCAACTGAATTCTCCTGCCAAGTAGGCGCACGGGCCCAAGCCGGGCCTCGCCGCCGACTCCATTACGGGGCAAGCTTCAGGCCGGCGCCGCCGAATGCCGCCCCTATGCATTGGCGCAGCCAGGCATGCGCCTGGTCGTTCTGGTAGCGCTCGTGCCAATACAGCGAAATACTCAACGGCGGCAAAGGTAGCGGCGCGGGCAGCATGGCCGTCCCGGAAGCCGCCGCCAGGCTTTGCGCAATGCTTGATGGCAAGGTAGCCACCATATCGGTGGTCGCCAGCACGAACGGCGTGGCCACATAGCTGCTAAGCACAATACCAACCGTGCGACGCTGCCCTTGCGCGAGCAGGGCGGCGTCGACCTGCGTATTGAAGTAGCCAGCATAGCCCGACGCGTCCATGTGCTGGTATTGCAGATAGGCCGCCATGTTCCATTCGCGGCCCAGCGCCGGATGCCCCTTGCGAACCAAGCAGGTGCTGGCCTCTTCAAACAAAAATCGCGCCCGCAAGCTGTCGGGCGGCTGTGGGTAGTGTCCTATGTACAACTCGACATAGTTGCCCGACAGCATATCGAGCGCGCCGGAAACCTTGGGAGGAAGACATTGAATCTGAATATTCGGCGCCTCGGCCCTCAAGCGAGGCAGCACGCGCGGCAACACTACGTACTGCAGGTAGTCGCTGGCGTAGATAGTGTAGCCATGGGCGCTGGTGGCCGGATTGAAGGAGGCTTCCGGCGACGTCGAACGCTGCCAGGCATGCAGCAAGGGCTGGAATGTGCGATGCAATTCCTGCGCGCGCAGCGTCGGCGTCCACTTATTGCCATCACGCTCCAAAAGAGGGTCGCCAAATAAATAGCGCAAACGGCTCAAGGCCGAACTCATCGCCGGCTGGCTGATTCCCAGAGCCTCCCCGGCCTGTGACACACTCTTGCATGTGATCAATGCATCGAAGTGAACGAGCAGGTTCAGATCAGTTGATTTCATAAGGTAAAAGTTATGCGCTTATAAGTCTGGCATTGTCGACGCCCCAGAGAGCCCCGCGTACTATTTCAACACGGTAGCATTTTATCCAACAAGCGACCGCCAAAGCTAAAAATCCAAGGAGAAATGCAGTGCTGAATATGCGGAAAACGCTGGTGCAACTGGCATTGGCAACCATGGTCCTCCCTCTTGCCGGAGCAGCGTCTGCGACGGATAGCTGGCCTGGCGGCAAACCCATACATCTTATCGTGCCCTATGCCAATGGCGGGTCCACCGACCTGGTCGCACGGCAAATCGGCAATGCGCTCGGCAAGCGTCTGAACCAGACCATTGTGGTCGAAAACAAGGCCGGCGCCAGCGGCATGATCGGCACCTCTTATGTCGCGCGCCAGCCGCCGGACGGTTACACATTGATGATAGGCACAGTATCCAGCCACGCGATCGCGCCCAGCGTCACCGCCAATCTGCCCTACGATGTAAGCAAGGACTTCACCCCTATCACCACAATAGGCACGATACCCGACCTGATTGTCGTCAACCCCACTGTTCCGGCCAACACATTGGCCGATTTCATCAAGCTTGCCAAATCCCGCCCCGGTAAAATCAGCTACGCTTCGGCCGGGCCCGGCACCTCCAGCAACCTGGGTGCCGCCTACTTTGCCGCCGAAGCCGGCATCAGCCTGAACGGCATTCCCTATCGCGGATCGGGGCCGGCCCTGATCGACGTCCTGGGCGGTCATGTCGACATGATGCTCGACGTGATCATGACCTCACTTGCACCTCTCAAGGCAGGCAAGCTCAAGGCTCTTGCCGTCACTTCCAAGACCCGCTCGCCGCTGCTGCCCAATGTCCCCACCGTGGCCGAAAGCGGTCTGCCAAACTTCGAAGCCATCATCTGGTTCGCCATCCTGGCTCCCGCCCACATGCCTGAGGCCCTGCAAACCAGGATTGCCGATAATCTGGACGCCGTGTTGGCCGCTCCGGACATGAAGCAATTCCTCTTGAGCCAGGGGATAGAAGCAGTCGGCACTGGGCCAGCCCCTTTGGCGCAAACCATCAAGGCCGACACCGAAAAATGGCGTCGAATCGCGCAGATCGCCAACATCAAACCCCAGTAGGCCTGACGGCCGGCCATTGGCCTGGAAACGATCTTCATGGCCAAAGGACGCCAATGACACAAACCGTACAAGTGCCCGTGCCGGGCAAGGCCCGGGAACGGCGCCACCAAGGCATCTACGATGCAATCGTAGTTGGCGGCGGACTCGTGGGCGCAGCCATCGCCTACGGTCTGTCGAGCCACCTCGGTCATATCGCCGTACTCGACGAAGGCGATGTGGCTTATCGCGCCTCACGCGGCAACTTCGGGCTGGTGTGGGTGCAAAGCAAAGGCATGGGCATGCCTGCCTATGGCCAGTGGACCATGAGTTCGCAACAGCTATGGCGACAATTCGCCGACGATCTGCTGGATTTGACCGGCGTGGATGTCCATCTTGAACAACACGGCGGCCTGCATGTCCTGCTTACCGAAGAAGAAGTCGAGGCGCGCATCGGATTCTTGACGCGCTTGCATGCACAACCCGGCATGGCGCAATACCCCTGGAAAATGCTCGACCACAAGGAAACGGCGGATCTGGTGCCCGGTTTGGGGCCGGAGGTGCTGGGCGCATCCTGGACGCCGGTGGACGGTATCGCCAATCCGCTGAAATTGCTGCATGCCTTGCATGTCGCCTTCGACCGCCTCGATATAGACTATCTGCCGCAGCACCCAGCCACGAAAATCGCCCACAAGGATGGGATATTCGAAATCGACACGCCCCGTGGCACCGTGCGTGCCCGCAAGCTCGTGCTGGCCTCGGGCCTGAGCAACAAGATGCTGGGCGAAAAAGTCGGGCTCGACGTTCCCGTGCGGCCTCAGCGCGGACAGATCATCGTCCTGGAACGTACCCGCCGCCTGCTGGAAACACCCATCGGCAGCCTGCGCCAGATGGATGAAGGCACTTGGCTGATTGGCGATTCGCAGGAAGAAATGGGTTATGCCGACCAGACGACCGGCCTGCCCGTACTGGCCACGCTGGCCGATCGCGCAGTGCGCACCATTCCGGCGCTGCGCGAGGTGCGCATCGTACGCAGCTGGGCCGCGCTACGCGTGATGTCGCAGGATGGCTTTCCCATCTATGAAGAGTCCCAGACCCACCCCGGCGCGTTCGTGGCAACCTGTCACAGCGGCGTGACCCTGGCCGCAGCGCATGCGCTGCGTTATGCACCCATGGTCGCCGCCGGCTGTATCGACGACGACATGATCCCCTTCTCTACCCGGAGGTTCCATGTTCAAAAGGCTGCATGAAGCGGAGGCCGCCGTCGCGCAGGCACCGGTTTCGCTGACACTGAACGGCAAGGCCGTGGCCTGTCGCGCCGGCGACAGTGTCGCGGCCGCACTTTTCGCAGCCGGATTCAGTCAATGCCGAGACACCGCGGTCAACAACGTGCCGCGCGGTCCGTATTGCATGATGGGCGTATGCTACGACTGCCTGGTCACCATCGACGGTCAGGAGAATCAGCAGGCTTGCATGACAACGGTGCGCGCCGGCATGACGATAGAACGCCAGCCCGGCGCGCGCAGGGTGCCCGAATGACATCGATCCGGAAATGCCAATTGCTGCTGATCGGCGCGGGTCCGGCCGGGATGGCGGCAGCCACGCAAGCCGCGACTCTGGGTGTGGACACCTTGCTGCTGGACGAACAGACGGCGCCGGGAGGCCAGATCTACCGCGCCATCACCAGCACTCCGATCCAGGATCGCCGCATACTGGGCGCAGACTACTGGCACGGCGCGACGCTGGTCGAGTCCTTCAGGCAATCGGGCGCGCGCTACGAACCGGGAGCCACGGTATGGGCTATCGAAGACATGGCCGCTTCCGCCGAAGCCGAAGGCTACGAGGTCGCCTATTCCGTCGGAGGCGAGGCGTACATGGTCCATGCACGCCACATCCTGCTGGCGACCGGCGCGCAAGAGCGTCCATTTCCGATCCCCGGCTGGACACTGCCCGGCGTAATCAGCGCGGGAGCGGCCCAGATCCTGCTCAAACAGGCAGGTATCGTGCCCTCGGACCGCACAGTACTGGCCGGTTGTGGCCCCTTGCTCTACCTGATCGCCTGGCAGTATCTGAATGCCGGCGTCAAGATTGAAGCCATACTGGAAACCGCTCCACCCGGGCGCATGGCCAAGGCCCTGCCGCATGCCTGGGGCTTCCTGCGCTCGCCTTACTTGGCCAAAGGGCTGAAGCTGCTGCGCACGGTCAAAGCGGTGGTTCCCATCATCAAGAACGTCACGCGCATCGAAGCGCAGGGCGACCAGGGCACGCTGGCCCGAGTCCATTTTGAAACAGCCGGCGAAAACAGGACACTGGACGCCAATCAATTGATGCTGCATCAAGGCGTAGTGCCCAATATCAATCTATCGCAGGCCTTGGGCATCGCGCACCGCTGGGACGAAGCGCTGGCGTGCTGGGAACCCACGGTCGACGAATGGGGAACGACCTCCACCCCTCACATCGGCATGGCCGGGGATGGCGCGGGCATCGCCGGCGCATTGGCGGCGGAACATCGCGGCCGCATCGCCGCGCTGCAAGCCGCGTTCATGCTCGGCGCCATAGACTCCGGCGCACGCGACCGTCATGCGCAGACACATCGCGCCGCCCTGGCTCGCGCCGTGCAAGGACGGAAATTCTTCGACACCCTGTACATGGCGCCGGAGGCGTTCCGGCGCCCCGTAGGCGACACCATAGTCTGTCGTTGCGAAGAAGTCACCGCGGCCCAACTGCGCGACACCGTAAAGCTCGGAGTGACCGGGCCCAACCAGATGAAGTCTTTTCTGCGTTGCGGCATGGGCCCCTGCCAAGGCCGTTTCTGCGGCCTGACAGTCAGCGAGATCATTGCCGAGGAACGCGGCCTCTCGCCCGAGGAAGTCGGCTACTACCGGCTGCGCTTTCCCACCAAGCCTCTGACACTGGGCGAACTGGCCTCCTTGCCGCAAACCGAGGCCAGCCGCAAAGCCGTCATCCGATTCAAGAAATAACAATCAATATGATCGCCCCCCTCGGCGCTCGAGTCATCACCGTGCGCGGCGGTCGGGCACGACCGCTCGACGGCCCTGCCCGACCGGATTCCCGTCACCGGCGCTGGAACTGGAACTGGAGCCGGCCGTTATGCCATACTGTACGCTCCGCCCAAAAGCCCTAAAATCGCTTTTTCACATTCCCATACGCATCACACATGTCGCGCACGCTATTTGTTACCACTGCCCTGCCCTACGCCAACGGCTCATTTCACATCGGTCACATCATGGAATATATCCAGGCCGATATCTGGGTTCGTTCGATGCGCATGGCCGGGCATACTGTGCACTTCGTCGGAGCCGACGACGCACACGGCGCGCCCATCATGCTCAAGGCCGAAAGCGAGGGCATCAGCCCGCAAGACCTGGTGGCGCGTTATGCCGGGGAACGCCCGCAGTATCTGAACGGTTTCCATATCCGCTTCGACCACTGGCATTCCACCGATTCGGCTGAAAACGTGGCGCTGTCGCAAGACATTTACCGCCGCTTGCGTGATGCAGGCCTGATTTTCTCTCGTCCAGTCGAGCAGTTTTACGACCCCGTAAAAGGCATGTTCCTGCCCGACCGGTACATCAAGGGGGAATGCCCCAACTGCCACACCAAGGATCAATACGGCGATTCCTGCGAGTCCTGCGGCGCCGTCTATGCGCCCACCGACCTGATCGACCCCTATTCCACGCTGACCAAAGCCCGCCCGGTGCTCAAATCGTCGGAGCACTTCTTCTTCAAGCTCTCCGATCCGCGCTGCGTCGAATTCCTGCAGGCCTGGACGACAGGCAGCAACGCCAGCGGCCAAAAGCGGCTGCAGGCCGAAGTGCTGGCCAAAACGCGCGAGTGGCTGGGCAGCGGCGCGCCCGACAGCGAGTCCAACCTGGCCGATTGGGACATCTCGCGCGACGCCCCCTACTTCGGCATCCCCATCCCCGACGCGCCGGGCAAGTTTTTTTATGTCTGGCTCGACGCCCCCGTGGGCTACCTGGCATCGCTGCAGGCCTATTGCACCAAACAGGGCCTGGACTTCGAGGCCCTGCTCGACCCGCAAAGCAGTACCGAACAAGTGCATTTCATCGGCAAGGACATCGTGTATTTCCATGCATTGTTCTGGCCGGCGATGCTTAAATTTGCCGGACGCAAAACGCCCGATGCGTTGAACGTACACGGTTTCATTACCGTGAGCGGCGAAAAAATGTCCAAGAGCCGCGGCACCGGCATTTCGCCATTGCGCTACCTGGATATCGGCATGGACGCACAATGGCTGCGCTACTACATCGCCGCCAAGCTTAACGCGCACGTCGAAGACCTGGACTTCAACCCCGAGGACTTCACCGCCCGCGTCAACAGCGATCTGATCGGCAAGTATGTCAACATCGCGAGCCGCGCCGCCAACTTCATCAGCAAACACTTCGACGGCCAGTTGGGCTACCACGGCGACACCCAAGCCTTGCAGGCCGAACTGCGGCAAGTGGCCCAAAGCGTACAGGCCGACTTCGAGGCGCGCGAATACGGCCGGGCCATACGCACCATCATGGGCCATGCCGACCGGATCAATCAGGCCTTCGATACTGCCCAGCCCTGGGTCATGGCCAAGGGCATTGCACAGGCCGATGCCGCGCAAAAAGCAGTGCTGCAAGACGTCTGCGCCCGGGCCCTGGCCGGGTTCAAGGCCTTGTCCGTCATGCTGACCCCGGTGCTGCCCGTGTTGACGGAAACAGTCGCGCTGGAGCTGTTTGGGGCCGCGCAGGCCTTTCGGTGGTCGGACGCCGACCAATTGCCCACCCATATCGCGCCATTCAAGCATTTGATGCAGCGGGTCGACCCCAAAATGCTCGACGCCCTGTTCGAGCCGCCCGAAGTCGCCACCCCGCTGCCCGGCGGCAGCGCCATCGCCGAGATCATCGACATCAAAGACTTCGGAAAAATCGATTTGCGTATCGCCAAAATCATCGACTGCCAGGCGGTCGAGGGCTCCGACAAATTGCTGCGCTTAAGTCTGGATGTGGGCGAAGGCCGTTACCGGCAGGTGTTTTCGGGCATCAAGTCGGCCTATGCGCCGCAAGACCTGATCGGACGCCTCACCGTAGTGGTGGCCAACCTGGCGCCGCGCAAAATGCGTTTCGGCATTTCCGAGGGCATGGTGCTCGCGGCCAGCCATGACGACGAGAAGATCGACGCCGGCCTCTATATACTGGAACCCTGGGCCGGCGCTCAACCCGGCATGCGCATCAACTAGCCGCGGCCCTCGATACCGCCACGGCCCCAAGAATTTCCCATGGACGCACGCTTCGAAACAAAACGCCAGACCGCAGGACATCGCAGCACGTTGGTGAGCGTAGCGGTCAATATCGTATTGACCCTCATCCAGATAATTGTAGGCGTCCTGGCTCACTCGCAGGCCTTGATTGCCGACGCGATCCACTCCCTGTCGGATCTGATATCGGATGCCGTCGTCCTGGTTGCCAACAAGCAGGGCCAGAAAGCACCCGACGCCGATCATCCCTACGGTCACCTGCGCTTCGAAACAGCCGCCTCGCTGATCCTGGGCGCATTGCTGCTGACGGTCGGCCTGGGCCTGTTGTGGGCGGCCTTCGTCAAACTTCAAAATCCCGCCGCCATCCCCAAAGTGCATGCCATTGCCCTGATCGTGGCAATCGTCGCGCTGATGTCCAAGGAACTGTTGTTCCGCTACATGCTGCAAGTCGCCCAGGGTGTGCGCTCATCCATGCTGATTGCCAATGCCTGGCACGCCCGTTCGGACGCCGCCTCGTCGCTGGTGGTGGCGATCGGCATCATTGCCAATCTGGCCGGTTTCCCGATGGCGGATCCCCTGGCCGCGCTTATCGTCGGAATCATGGTGGCGCGCATAGGCTGGAAATTTTTCTTCAGCGCCTTCAACGACCTGATGGATCGCGCGGTCGACGTGGAAACCGAGAACCGGATTCGCGGCCACCTTGCCTCAACGCCCGGCGTACAGGGCATACACGGGCTTAAAACCCGGAAGATGGGAGACATGATCTGGGTCGAGGTCGATCTTGAAATGGATGCTACATTGACCATAGCCCAGGGCCATGCCATTGCCGAAGACGCACGCAATCGGGTCATGCAGCACGAAGCCGTGCTCGATGTCACGACCCATTTCGATCCGGTGCAAGTCAATCGCGCCGGCGCGCCGCCGTAACGCAAACGGCATTCATAGCGGTCGAGAGCTCTTTGTTTTTTCTGGAGATGGAATATGACGGACACCCGCGAGTACACACCCCCTAAAGTCTGGGTCTGGAACAAGCCCAATGGCGGCGCCTTCGAGAGCATCAACCGGCCCATCGCCGGTCCCACCCACGACAAGGCGCTGCCGGTCGGGCGCCACCCGCTGCAGCTCTATTCGCTCGCCACGCCGAACGGCCAGAAGGTCACCATCATGCTGGAAGAGCTGCTTGCCCTGGGCCACGCCGGCGCCGAATACGACGCGTGGCTGATCAGGATCCGCGAGGGCGACCAGTTCGGCAGCGGTTTCGTCGAAGTAAACCCGAACTCCAAGATCCCGGCGCTGATGGACCGTTCAGGCCCGAAACCGGTGCGGGTGTTCGAATCCGGCGCGATCCTCCTCTACCTCGCCGAAAAGTTCGGCGCCTTGCTTCCGGCCACGCAACCGGCCCGTGCCGAATGCCTGTCCTGGCTGTTCTGGCAGATGGGTAGCGCGCCCTATCTAGGCGGCGGCTTCGGCCATTTTTACGCCTACGCACCGACCAAGATCGAATACGCCATCGATCGCTTTGCCATGGAGGTCAAGCGCCAGCTCGACGTGCTGGATCGCCGCCTGGCCGAAAGCGAATTTCTGGGTGGAGCCGACTACACCATCGCCGACATCGCGGTGTTTCCCTGGTACGGCCGCCTGGCCAAAGGCTGGCAGTACGGCGCGGGCGAGTTCCTGTCGGTGCAGGACTACAAGCACGTCGTGCGCTGGGCCGACACGATTCTCGCGCGGCCGGCGGTAGTTCGCGGGCGCATGGTCAATAACGTATCCGGCGATCCCTCCACGCAGCTGCACGAGCGCCACGACGCGGACGACTTCAATACCAAAACGCAAGACAAGCTTGCAGAAGAACCATCATGAAAATCGAGGAAATGGAGCGGGTGAAGGGAATCGAACCCTCGTCTTAAGCTTGGGAAGCTCGCGTTCTACCATTGAACCACACCCGCCCTGGGCTGAAAATTTACGTGGCCAGCCTTCGGCCAGAAAAATGCAGCGCTCGCATTATAGCGCCTGTATGCAACCCGCACGCAAACCGGCCGCAGTGACTACAATTGCGCCCATGAACACCATCAAACCCACCTTGCAGGGCCAATCGCCCGACTCGGCCGGCCCTGCGGCCGGCGAGGCGCTGGCCGCGCACCCGGGCCCCGGTCACATTCGCAGCTTCGTCCACCGCCGCAGCCACATTACCCCCGGCCAGAAAGAGGCGCTGGACAGCTTGATGCCGCTATGGGCCCTGCCCTATCGGGCCGCCGTCCTGGAGTTCGACAAGGTCTTCGGGCGCCATGCGGCGACCATACTGGAAATTGGCTTTGGCATGGGCGAGACCACCGAAAAAATCGCCACGACGCGATCGGGCGATAATTTCCTGGGCGTCGAAGTGTTCAATGCGGGCGTGGGCGCCCTGCTCAAGCGCATAGAAGCCTGCGGCCTGCAAAACATACGCATCATTCAACATGACGCGGTCGAAGTCGTGCGCGATATGATCGCACCGGATTCGCTGGCCGGCATTCATATCTACTTTCCCGACCCCTGGCCCAAATCACGGCACCACAAGCGCCGCCTGATCCAGCCGCCCTTTATCGACTTGCTGGCAAGCCGCCTGGCCCCGGGCGGCTATATTCATTGCGCGACCGACTGGGAAAATTACGCCCAGCAAATGCTGGCGGTGCTGGGCGCCGAGCCCCGCCTGAAAAATAGCTGCGAAGGCTATGCGCCGCGCCCCGATTTCCGCCCTCAGACCAAATTTGAAACGCGCGGATTGCGCCTCGGTCACGGGGTCTGGGATCTGATTTTTACCCGCAAGGAAAAGCCCTGATGTATCCCGAAATCCAGCCCTATCAGCACGGTTTTTTAAACACCGAAGACGGCCATCAGATTTATTGGGAGCTGTGCGGCAACCCTCACGGCAAGCCCGCCGTGTTCCTGCACGGCGGCCCGGGCAGTGGCTGCGCCGCCGCCCATCGGCGCCTGTTCAACCCCGAACGCTACAAAGTGCTGCTGTTCGACCAGCGCGGCTGCGGCAGGTCGACACCACACGCCAGCCTGGAAAACAATACCACCTGGCATCTGGTGGCCGACATCGAACGCTTGCGCAGCAAGGTTTTGCAAACAGAAAAAAGCCTGGTCTTCGGCGGCTCCTGGGGTTCGACTCTGGCGCTGGCTTATGCGCAAACACATCCGCAACACGTCAGCGAGCTGATCCTGCGCGGCATCTTTGCCCTGCGCCAGGCGGAACTGCACTGGTTCTACCAGGAAGGAGCCTCCTGGCTTTTCCCCGACTTATGGGAGCAATACCTGGCGCCAATCCCCCCCGCCGAACGCGGCGACCTGATCGCCGCCTACCGCAAGCGCCTGACCAGCAGCGATCGCAGCGTCCAGGTGGAAGCCGCTCACGCATGGACCCAATGGGAAAACCAAACCATCAGCCTGCTGCCCAGCGCGGCACATAAGCAGGCCCACGCGGACGATGCCTCGGCCCTGGCGTTTGCCCGGATCGAAAACCATTACTTTGTAAACAAGGGGTTCATGGGAGAAGGGCAATTACTGCGCGACGCCCATATTCTGCAATATATCCCCGGCATCATCATCCAGGGCCGCTACGACGCCTGCACACCGGCCCGCACCGCCTGGGATCTGCACAAGGCCTGGCCCCAGGCCGAGTTTCATCTGGTGCCTGATGCGGGTCACGCGTTTGATGAACCGGGTATTCTGGCCAGGTTGCTGGCCGCGACGGATCGGTTTAGTCAGTAGATTGGTGGGCGATAGGTATTTTTAGGAATATGGCACCCACAAGGGGTGCCGCTACATGATTCACCGACACGTTTTTGTAGCGGCACCCCTTGTGGGTGCCACCACCTCCCCCTACCGCATCCCGCCAAAACCACCCTTGCCCAAACCCTTCATGCCGCCCATGGCACGCATCATTTTGGCCATGCCGCCTTTTTTCATCTGCTTCATCATGCCCTGCATCTGATCGAATTGCGCAAGCAAACGGTTGACTTCCTGCACGGGCACGCCGGCGCCGGCTGCGATGCGGCGCTTGCGCGTGGCTTTCAACACCTCGGGCTTGCTGCGCTCCGCGGGCGTCATCGAATTCAATATCCCTTCGCTGCGGCGCAACTGCTTTTCGGCCTGGCCGCCCTGCAACTGTCCAGCGGCCTGCGCAAACTGCGCGGGCAATTTTTCCAGCAAGGACCCCATGTCGCCCATTTTCTTGACTTGCTGCAACTGGTCGCGAAAATCGTTCAGGTCGAAACGATTGCCCGACTTGATCTTGGCCGCCAGCTTTTGCGCCTCGGCGATATCGACATTTTTGTGCGCCTGCTCGACCAGCGACACAATATCGCCCATGCCCAGCACCCGTTGCGCCATGCGCTCGGGATAAAAAGGCTCCAGGCCGTCGAGCTTTTCCGACACGCCCACGAATTTAAGCGGCTTGCCGGTTACCTGGCGTACCGACAGGGCCGCGCCGCCCCGCGCATCGCCATCCAGCTTGGTGAGCACCACCCCGGTCAGCGGCAGGGCGTCGGCGAAGGCTTTGGCCACATTGACCGCATCCTGGCCCTGCATGGCATCGACCACAAACAGGGTTTCCACAGGATTGAGCAAGTCGTATAAGGCGCGAATTTCGCGCATCATGGCCTCATCAATACCCAAACGCCCGGCGGTATCGACAATGAGTACTTCGTGGTGGTGGAGCTTGGCATATTCGAGCGCCGCTCGCGCGATATCTTCAGGCTTTTGCGACGGATCGGACGGCAGGAAATCCACTTGGGCCTGCCCAGCCACGGTTTTCAACTGCTCGATAGCCGCCGGGCGATACACGTCGGCGCTGACGACCAGCACCTTTTTCTTGCCCGTTTTGCGCCCATTTTGAACATGGCCACCCTCAGCCAGCCATTTGGCAAGCTTGCCTGTAGTAGTGGTTTTACCGGCCCCTTGCAGGCCCGCCATCAGGATGACCGCGGGGGGCTGCGTGGCAAGCGACAACTCGCTTTCCTGGGCGCTTTGCTCGCCGCCCATCAGCGCCGTCAACTCTTTATGCACGACACCCACGAGCGCCTGGCCCGGATTCAGGCTGCCCACCACCTCCTGGCCCAGCGCGCGTTCTTTGACGCGGGCCACGAAATCGCGCACCACCGGCAGGGACACGTCCGCCTCAAGGAGCGCCATGCGCACTTCGCGCAGCATTTCCTGCGTATTGGCTTCGGTAAGCCGGGCCTGGCCACGCATGGTTTTCACCACGCGCGACAAACGTTGAGTCAGATTGTCGAGCATAACGATGGTTTCGCTTAAACTAGTTGGTCGCTGGGGATAAAGGCTAAAATCACCGGGTCGGGCATTGTGCCCTGCCCGGTTCAATCAGAATATCAGGGATTATGTCTGCAGGTATTGTATTTCACTCGCTCGCCGCGCTGGCTTACGCCGTTTTGGCCGTTTCGCTCTGGCGCCCGCTGACCCGCGGCGACGCACAGGCCCATGCAGGGAAAGTCGGCCGGATCTGCCTGCTTAGCGCCATTATCCTGCACGGCATCGGTCTGCAACAGTCCATACTTTTACCCAACAGCCTGCACCTGGGCTGGGCGCTGGGTCTGTCGGCCGCCATCTGGCTGGGCATGATCATCTTCTGGCTCGAAAGCCTGGTTTTGCGCATCGATGGCCTGCTGCTTATATTACTGCCCGCGGTCACGCTCGTTGCCATCCTGGCCGCCGTATTTCCGGAAGGCCATAACGTTCCACACGCCAACAACGACTGGCTGCGCGCGCATCTGCTCATTGCACTGACGGCCTATGGCCTTATCACCGTTGCCGCCCTGCAGGCCATGCTCATGACCGCTCTGGACCGGCAACTGCACCGGCCCGTCGAACAAGAGGCCAACCGCAACTTCATCAGCCGGGCGCTGGATTCGATGCCGCCCCTGCTGGTGCAGGAGCACCTGCTGTTTCGCCTGATCTGGATCGGTTTTTTCGTGCTCACCCTGGCGGTGATCTCGGGCGCCGTGGTGTCCGTGGGGCTTACCGGCAAACCCTTTCCACTCGATCACAAGACGGTTTTCACCCTCTTGTCGTGGCTGACATTCGGCGGGCTGCTGCTGGGGCGCTATGCCCGCGGCTGGCGCGGCCGCGTTGCCCTGCGCTGGACGCTGGTGGGGTTCGCCTTTTTATTGCTGGCCTATACCGGCAGCCGATTTGTGCTCGACGTAATACTGCAACGAGGTTAATGTGGGAAAAGTCATATTCTGGGTCGTCGTCATTATTGGCGGCCTGTTCCTCGCCCGCATCCTGGCCCAGCAAAACGCCAAAGAGCGGGCCGACGAGCGCCAGCCCAAGCAAGCCGCAAAGCGCAATAGGCCGCCCATCCAGCATCCTGAATCCATGGTGCGCTGCGAACACTGCGGCATCCATTTGCCGCGCTCCGAAGCCGTGCTGATCGGCGGCAAGACCTGGTGCAGCCAGGAGCACGCCAAGCTGGGCAAGCGCGCGTGAGCCTGGCGCTAGACCGCCACGGCTGGCTGCAGCCCCAGCGCAAAGTCCGCCGCGCCCGGTCACCCAACCAGGATGCACGCCCGGCTGGCAGCGAACCCATTTTGCTGGTCATACACAATATCAGCCTGCCGCCGGGCGTATTCGGCGGCACCGAAGTGGCGGATCTGTTTCAGAACCGGCTGGATGTCAGCACCCATCCATGGCTGGCACGCTTGCGCGATCTGCGTGTATCGGCTCATTTCTTCGTGCGCCGCGATGGTGGCGTTGTGCAGTTCGTCGCCAGCACCCAACGCGCTTGGCACGCTGGCGTTTCAACCTTTGAAGGCCGCGAGCGCTGCAACGATTTCTCGATAGGGATCGAACTGGAAGGCACCGATACTGTGCCTTATACCGACGCGCAATATCAAACGCTGGCGGAGCTGACCACAGTGTTGCGCGCGCGCCATGCATTGAAGGCGGTGCGCGGCCACGAGCATATTGCGCCGGGGCGCAAGACCGATCCGGGGCCTAGTTTTGATTGGGAAAGGTATGGTCGTGAGGCCGGGTGGTTCAGGCGGCAATTGCCGCCTGTTTGAAGAGCGACTGGCACGTCTTTGTAGCGGCACCCCTTGTGGGTGCCATCTCCGCCAGCAACGGCCCTATCATTTGCAACCGCCGCCTTGGCCATCAAAGATTTTTGGCAGCCACAAGGGCTGCCGCTACATTAGCCTTAGCCGGCGCTTCCGCCCAACAACAACCGATTCATGCGCTTCACAAACCCGGCGGCATCGGCTAAATGCGCGCCTTCGGCCAGCATCGCCTGATCGAGCAGCAACTGCGACCACTCGCCGAAATCCCCATCGGACGACGCCTGTAT
The DNA here is from genome assembly GCF_004346225.1 of Paralcaligenes ureilyticus. Taxonomy (GTDB): domain Bacteria; phylum Pseudomonadota; class Gammaproteobacteria; order Burkholderiales; family Burkholderiaceae_B; genus Paralcaligenes; species Paralcaligenes ureilyticus. The sequence goes on from NZ_SMAJ01000001.1 coordinate 270,904, forward strand.
GCGCGCAATCAAGGCATGCTCGGGATTGATCTCGAGTATCGGCTTCACATCAGGCGCGGTCTGCCCGGCCGATTGCAACATGCGCAACAAATGCGGGCTGAGCTCGTTTTCATCCACTACCACGCACGCCGGCGAATCCACCAGACGCCCCGTAACGCGCACGTCTTTGACCTTCTCGGTTAGCGCCGCCTTCAGGCGCTCGACCAAGGGCTTGAACGTTTCGGCCACTTCCGTCTGATGCTTTTTCTCGTCGTCATCGGCCAACTGGTCCAGGTCCAGGCCGCCCTTGGCAATCGACACCAGAGACTTGCCGTCAAAATCGCGCAGATACGACAGCATCCACTCATCGACCCGGTCGGACAGCAACAAGACCTCGAGCCCTTTCTTGCGGAAAATCTCCAGATGCGGACTATGGCTGGCAGCCGCAAACGAATCAGCGCTGACATAATAAATCTTGTCCTGCCCTTCTTTCATGCGGCCAACATAATCCGCAAACGATACCGTTTGCGCCGCGTTATCGGCATGCGTCGACGCAAAGCGCAGGAGCTTCGCGATGCGCTCTTTATTGGCCGTGTCTTCACCCGTGCCTTCTTTAATCACCTGGCCAAACTGCTCCCAGAACGTCGTGTACTGCTCGGGCTTGTTCTCGGCCAGATCTTCCAGCAACGACAACACCCGCTTGGTCGACCCCTCGCGGATCACACGCACATCGCGGCTTTCCTGCAAAAGCTCGCGCGACACATTAAGCGGCAAATCGGCCGAATCGATCACCCCGCGCACAAAGCGCAGATACATGGGCAACAGTTGCTCGGCGTCGTCCATAATGAAAACACGCTTCACATACAGCTTGACGCCGCGCTTACCCTCGCGATCCCACAAATCCATAGGCGCGTGCTTGGGGATATACAGCAACTGCGTATATTCGCTGCGGCCTTCCACGCGATTGTGCGTCCAGGCCAGGGCATCCTCATAATCATGCGCAACGTGCTTGTAGAACTCCTGATACTGCTCATCGGTAATATCCGACTTGCCGCGCGTCCACAAGGCATTGGCCTGGTTAATCGTTTCCCATTCAGTCTTTTTAACCTGCTCGGATTTTTCGCTATCCCACTCTTCCTTCAGCATCTGGATAGGCAGCGAAATATGGTCGGAATAACGGCGCAGCACCTCGCGCAACTTCCAGCCGCTCAGGAATTCGTCTTCGCCCTCGCGCAAATACAAGGTCACCGACGTACCGCGATCGGCCTTCTCGACCTGAGTCACCGAAAACTCGCCCTGACCGTCGGACTCCCACAACACCGCATCCGTTTCCACCGCGCCCGCGCGCCGGCTTAGTACCGACACCTTTTGCGCCACGATAAACGAAGAATAAAAACCCACGCCGAACTGGCCGATCAGCTGCGCATCCTTCTGCTTGTCGCCCGTCAGCCGGGAAAAGAATTCTTTGGTGCCAGAGCGCGCGATCGTCCCCAGATGGGAAACTGCCTCGTCGCGCGACATGCCCACGCCGTTATCGGATATCGTTACACTGCGCGCCGCCGCATCGTACTCAACGCGGATACGCAAATCGGTATCACCTTGCAACAAATCGGGCTCATCAATGGCCTCGAAACGCAGCTTGTCGCACGCGTCCGACGCATTGGACACCAGCTCGCGCAAAAAGATTTCTTTGTTACTGTACAAAGAATGGATCATCAAATGCAGCAACTGTTTGACTTCGGCCTGAAAACCCAGTGTTTCAGCGCCGTGAACAGAAGTATCGGTTTCGCTCATAATGGCTTTAATTAATCAATAATTTAACGAAGGTAGCCCTGTATGGGCTTGAGTGGCGTATATGAGGGCGAAAATCGGGAATTCAAGGGTAGGCACAAACGCCAACATGGGTATCTGCTACATGCTCTTCGGCATCCTGACCCTAAGCCTGAGCGATGCGGCCGTCAAATCCCTGGACGGCCGCTACCCGGCCATGCAAGTCCTGTTCCTGCGCGCAGCCATTGCCCTGCCGTTCGTCACCGCCCTGGCCCTAAGCCTGGAAGGACGCCGCGCACTATACACCCGGCAACTGGGCCTGCACATGACGCGTGGTTTACTAAACGTAATAGGCGCCACCGCCTTTTACCTGGGACTGGTGCATCTGCACCTGGCTGAAACCACCGCCATCGCCTACGCCGCCCCCATTTTCGTGGTGCTCCTGTCCAGGCTAGCCCTGAAAGAAAAGCTCGACGCCTACCGCAGCATGGCCATCGCACTGGGCTTTGCCGGAGTCGTGATCATCGTGCGCCCCGGCGGCGACGCCTTCCAGACAGCTTCCTTTTACCCGCTGATTACCGCCATGACCTATGCCACCATGATGGTCAGCGCCCGGCGCATCGACCCCACGCAAAGCTTTCCCAACCTGATGTTCTACTCCGTCATGCCGCAAGTGGTCTTCAGCGTCATCCCCCAGCCCTGGATATGGCAGCCCGTGGCCGGCCCCGACTGGCTGATCATGATCGCCATCGGCATCTTCAGCAGCATAGGCATCAGCCTGATATCCCAGGCCTTCCGCTTCGCCCCCGCCTCCATCGTCGCCCCCTTCGACTACACCGGCCTGCTGTGGGCCACCTTCTTTGGTTGGCTGATCTGGGGGGAACTGCCCGATGCCGTCAGCTATGTGGGGATGGTGCTCATCATCGGGGCGGGGTTGATTGGGGCGCTGCGCCGACGGGCCTAACCGGTATCGCACTTATATGGCGGCGCCCTGTAGCGGCACCCCTTGTGGGTGCCATAATGAAAAGAACCCGTTTTTGCAAAGTCCGCCCACGCTGCGTATAATCGCGTTCTCTTCTATCAGGCGTTATGCGGCTGCGCATAAACGTTCCTCTCAGGCCCGGGTGGTGAAATTGGTAGACGCAGGGGACTCAAAATCCCCCGCCGCAAGGCGTGCCGGTTCGATTCCGGCCCCGGGCACCAGCTTAAAATCCCTAGTGTTTATAAGGCCCTAGCGCGATTTATAGCTTCTACCCCAAGACTGGGGGATTTTCCAAGATTGCGAGTCAGGTACAGTGGTGCAGCACCGCGTGTACTTTCGGAGCTTTTCCTCGCATAGCTACTATTGTTAAGACCCCTTCTGGAACCTGGAAAGCCGTCATTCGCAAGATGGGCTGGCCAACTGCATCCAAAACATTCAGGACCAAACGGGATGCAGAGGACTGAGCCAGGCGTACCGAAGATGACATGGTGCGCGGCGTGTACATTCAGCGAGTACCGGCTGGGCGAATGGCGGTCGAGGCAGCGCTGAGGCGCTACCTGCGGGAAGTGACACCGACCAAGCGGGAATCCACCCGCGTATCAGAGCATAAGAAAACACAGCCCTTGCTACGACATCTTGGCAAATACTCACTGGCTGCCCTGAGCGCCGACATTGTGGCGCAGTACCGCGACATGCGCCTGGCTGACGACCCGGATGAAAACGGCAAGCTGGTACCACGCAGCAACAACACCGTCCGGCTGGAACTGGCACTGCTGAGTGCACCTGTTTACCGTAGCCATCAAAGAGTGGGGTATGGGGCTGCCCTTTAATCCCGTATCTCAAATCCGCCGCCCTGCTCCCGGTGCCGGTCGGAATCGCCGGCTGACGCCGACGGAGAACAAATGCCTGCTGGCTGCGGTGGATACCGTACTCGAATCCGATCTTCAGCTGGATCGTACGGATCGCCTTGGAAACGGGGATGCGGCTGTCAGAGATCGGCGGACTACACCTTGGTCAGGTGGATCTGTAGAAGCGGGTTGTACGGCTGGACATCACGAAGAACTCATCGTCCCGGACTGTACCGCTGACGAAAGCCGCTACGGCAGCGTTTCAGGCCGCGATTGATAACCCGATTCAACCGCCCGAGACCGACCTGGTGTTCTTTGGTGAACCTGGTCGGGATGGAGTGCGACGGCCTTATTTGATAAGGCTTGGACTGACGCCAAGAAAGCGGCTGGGCTGACGGATTTCCGGTTCCATGATCTGCGGCATGAGGCGGTGAGCCGACTGGTGGAGGCGGGGCTGTCAGATCAGGAGGTGGCAGCGATCAGTGGACATAAGTCTATGTAAATACTGAAGCGGTATACTCATTTGAGGGCTGAAGACTTGGTGGGGAAGCTAGATAAGATACAGAGCTGAACGCCTGTTTTCGACCGAGGCTATGCGAAAACGCAGAAATAAACTGCGCTTCGAAAGGTTGACGCATCAGAACGCTCGCCATTCAATTTTTTCGTGCTCGGGAACGGTAAGAGCACCCGAGGAAATAGGCTATTGCTGCGTTTTCACACAGCCTCGACCCAAAGCGGAAATCCGATCCTAGAGAATGACTGCTACCAAGTGGTCGTTGGTCTATGCGATCAATAACGTACTACCTGCTATGGAGTCCGGTTAGCTCGCACAGCCTAGTCATAAAATTTAGGCCGCAACCGCCTGATCGGGCACCCAAATTTGCGGCTCGTAGTTGACGACTGTCTTGCCATCTGCAGCACGGCCAATATCGATCGTGATTAGACGGTCACTCTGAAATGCAGGGCTGAGTTCAAGGGCCAAATAGTCGAATAGTGGCTTCTCATGGACCGCGACTACGATCTGGCGACCGTGCTGCTTGGATAGTGTCCGCAGCAATGCTGCAAACTGCGCAATGTGAACTTCGTCCATGCTTTGGATGGGGTCATCAATCAGCAACCAGGGAAGCGCTGGCTTTACCGATAGGTGAAGCGCCAGGAACAGCGTCAGTGCGGCCGTGTTTAAGTTGCCTGCACTCAACATAGCGCGCGGATTCCCGCCCTTGCCACCACTGCGGTAAAGAGTCTCCAGGACAGCCTCGACCGCGCCTCCATCTGATTCAGGCAAGGCGAACGCTGGCACGAATGGCTCATCTGGCGCCAAGCGAACGAACAGGTCGCGCCAAATTGCGTTCAAAGATTCGTTAAAGACTCGGCGGACAATTGCAGTACGTTGATCGCGCGCGCGATGACTGAGCTCTTTAGCCTGAGTTATGCGCCTGTCGGCAACTACCTTGAGTTGGCTCATCCGCGCGAGTCGCCTCTTGTTGTCAGCAATCACTTTGGTCAGCGATTGCGTCTGGCCGTCCAGGATGTTGAACTGCTTCAGGCCGGCATTCGCATCCCTACGCGCCGACTCTTTGGCAGTAAGGACGTCCGCGGTCGTCGATACGTGGCTCTGAAAGCGCTGCAGCGCCTCAACCAGCGGCTCACTCTCACCAATTGGTTGAATGCTCAGATCAACGGTGAACTTCTGTGCAGCGGCCCGAATGGTCGTAGCCTTCTGATCCTTCGCGCGCAACACATTCAAACTTGCCGATGCGTCACTGGCATCATTTAGGCACTTCTCGCCCTCAATGGCTGCGGGCTCGAATTGTTGCAGTGCAAGTTCGAACTCAGAAAGTGTTGCCACTCTCGTCTTGAGATCATCACGGGCCTCATTTGTCAACAGTCGTCCAGCAACGAGTGCGCGGCTCTGCTCTGCGTTGGTCAACAAAGTGGAGCCTTCAACCCGTTCCTTGGAAAGTGTCCGAAGTCGTCCTGCGCTCGCGGTCAGCGCGGAGATCTGGCTCGCCAAATACTCACTAAGCGGTTTGTCCGAGATTTCGCCGAAATCTCTGCTGCAAACCGGACATTCCTCCGAATGCACATGAGAGAGGACACTATTGAGTGCCTCCGCCAAGCTGCCAGATGCGGCGGCATGCTTCGCAATTTGCTCATCGAGAATCGCGATCCGCGAACGTGACTTGCCGATTCCTTCATCTAGCGCTGCAAGCTGCTTGGTGTCGTCGACATCGCGTGCCAGGATGGACCTACAGCGCTTCAACTCAGTTGAGACGGTTTCCAACGCGACCGAGCGCGCGTGGGTTGGACGTGTGGAAGACGGCGATGGTAGGTCAGAAAAATAGGCTGCCATCGCCGACAAGACCGACTCGAGTTGTTTGCCGTCGCCATCACGCCAGCACTGCAACACTTCACTTGCAATTTTCAATCGCACCTCCGCTGCGTCGCGCTCCTGCGCTGTGACGCCAGACTGAACCGACGACCATTGCTCTATAACGGCACCAATGTCGCGACTGATCTTCGCGAGCCTCTGCAGTTCGGGCTCGCTCGCCTCGCTTTGCAACTGATTCAAGACTTGTTGTGATCGAATATCGGTCTGTTCTGGCAAACCCATCACCATCAATCTGGACTGCACACTTTGGGTCAGGTGTTGGATCTCGACATTCAATGCCGACTGCTCCTTTGTGAGTCGTGCGATCTCACCTTCGAGCTTTGGAATCGCGTCTCGCATGTCCCAGTACAATGGTGCACCATTTCTTAGGCGCCTGACGTTACCTGCATCGTGCAGGCCCTCCACCAGCGCATCCAGTTGGTCGAGGCCAAGCAAGTCCTTTACAAATTTGGTCAAGGGCGAATCGGTGAGCCGCGCGTCCTTGTGCTGGTAGATCTCCAGCAACCGCGCCAAGGTTGACTGGGCCAAGTAGCAACGCTCCCCGTAGAACCGGGAGAGCTCCGGAGACAGAAGCCCCTTCCCACTGAAGCTCCTATTGGTGGACGTGATCTTCACGGACTGGTCCAAGTCAGCCAGACCCTCAACCGTGACGGATACTTGTCCCTCCGTTGCTTCCTTGTGCACCAAATGAGAACTGGATGTCGAGTCTATCTTGACCAACGATGCAACCTGTCCCGTCAGGCCAAGCTCAATGGCTGACAGCAGGCTCGTCTTTCCAGCACCATTCTGCCCGTGAATTAGTACCACTGGACTATCAAGTGGGACCGTTACCGTGCCACGAATGCTCCGGAAATCAGTGATCGTAACGGATTTCAATCGAGGAATCATGTGGTACCGTCCTCTTTGATGTCGTCCACTGCGGCGTCGATGATCTTGTGTAGTTGCACCTGAACGGCTCGGCTGCCTTGCTTTGCTGGAACTACCAAGTCGGCGATCTCCTGGTCGAGACCTTCACCCAGCTTTGAAAACTGCTCAACGGCGTCCGCAATGGGTGCTTGTGCCTCTGGCAGTCGCAGAGGCAGGAGCACGGCAAGCCAGTTTCGGAGTGAATCTTCCGCGTCCTTGTCGAGCACGGTTCCCGTGGGAAGCACTCGGCAAACACGGGCCATAGCCTCGAGATTCGCCGAAGTGGGGCGTGGTCCAGCAACCACAACAGTCAGAGGCCGCTTCGATCTAGCTACATCAAGCGCGCGGGCAACACCCTCCAGCTTGACTACAAGACGTTCTTCCAGCTCGAACGTAGTGTCGGCGATCAGTATTAAGTCCGGCGAAGGCTCGGTTCCGACCAGCGCAGCTGGAAAGACGAACTTCAGTCCACCAATGACAAGCGGTGCTGAAACGGATCGATAACCTGCCTCCTCCAACAAGGTTGTAATGCGTCCCACCGGGGTGGTGTCGTTCATATCGCGAGCTCCTCGCGGAATCGCTGAAACAGATCATCAAGGGTCGCCGAGGACTCCATCAGGGTGGCAATGCTCACCTCCCTCGCGACGAGTCGGCCCGTCCGTCCTGGAGCACTGCGCGGCGATCGGGGCATAGCGGGCACGAGCTTATGCCCGTGTATCACGACTGGCTCGTCGGCATCCACCACATGCCCATCTTGCCTTAGCTGTAGAGCCGAGATCGGCCCGGATGTCAGAAACACCTTGGCCTCCCCCGACGAAGTGTTCAAACGAAACATTCCATCACGTACAGAGTTCGCTGCTGGGGAAGCGATTTTCCACTCACCGCGCGCGGCGCCATACCCAAGGACTCCAACCGCTACACCGGTCTCGCACATGCCTGATGCAGGCAAATTTGGATTGATGTGAATGTTGGCAATCGACTCAACCGTCAAGGGCTGGTAGCGACCTGTCACACGGGTCAAGCTTCCGTTGCGGATCAGATTCAGAGATCGTCCCCACTGATCGATGAAGGCGTTGATGAAAGCCAACGGATCTGGCGCGACGCACGCGGCCAGTTGATCCCTGAGCGCAACGACACCGTCTCGCAGTGGCTGGCGATCGGCCGGCGGTATCGCACCCGCAGCAAGGTCGACAAGCGTCCGGACCTTGCTGCAAAGCAGGTGGAGTACTAGAGCAAGCAACAGCGGCTTCGCATAGGCTTGAATCCGAGACCCGTCGACGATCTGCTGGCGATTCGCAGGCGTGAGGTCCTGCCGATAGACGTTTTGGAGCAGCCCCTGCTGGTCTCCGCCTAATTCGTTTGCAGAGAACACGTAGCTTGGTCGGTCGCCCGGCCACCGCCACGGCATGTTCACTGCAGCCTCTGCGAAGAGCGCTTGGATGTTGGCATCCTGGGCTGAGAGGCCAATCATGAGCGTTGGCTTTGTCGCGACAAGGTCCTCCAGTCGGCCTCGGAGCGCTGCGTTCTCCGGACGGGTAAGCCAGCCGTTTATCTGTGACTGCCGCGCAACCAAGAACGGCCGGTAGGCCGCCTCGTTCTGTGTGGCCCGTACAGCGCACCCGTGGAACTTGATCAATCGGCCATGGGCCGCTGGTTCTCGCAAATCCTCAGGGCGGGCGCACACCGAAAGCGCAGGCTGCCCACCCGTCAGAGCGGTGATGGAGCCCTCGATGAGACCATCCCAGTTGGCCGATACGATGTCAGAGCTCGCGCCTTCCAGGACGAGGATCGCGAGACACATGTGTTCTACATCAGGCAGCTTGCCCGGGGCCGCGAACGTCCCTCGGACATCAACGGCCTCCCAGAGCAAGTAATCATCGGGCTCGCCCTCCACGTTGACGTCTAGCAGCCGGGCGTAGTTGTTGCACAACCGATCAACGATCTCGTTGTGATCAGGCCAGTCTGCAAACGGCTGGGTCAAGTCGACTCGGGCGTTTTCTGGATCGGTGAGTGGAGCAAGGTCCAGTGCGGCTCTCAGCGCCCTGCCGAACCGGCAAGCTGGGTCGCCTGGTGTGATTCGTACGCGTAGGAACTCCAGAACCCGTGCGATAATTTGACGAAGTCCATCGACGCGACTGAGGGAAATTCCGGATCCGAGCCAGAGCACGTATCTATCCTCGGCAACTCCTTTGGCCACAGAGGCGAATGACCCATCTAGAAGGGCCAATGTCTCAGGTACAGTGATCGTTGCCGCTATGGGCGCATCGGGTGGCATGTAAGTCGTATGTGAATGGTCTCAGGGAACGGGCAGGAGAGGCTGCGGCACCAAGTGGCTGCTCGCGGTTGACAGTGGCTGTTGTCAGCCTCACGATAACGAAACTAACAAAATATATCAATACGTGTCCATGTTAATACACTTTAAGACAATAATTTCTTTACCGACGGACAACTAACGCGTCGCCCCATCTAGAGGCCCCCAATGAACGAACGCTGAAGAATGGAACGACTTCGGTCGCCCGCTGCTGCGGGAGACGGCCAAGAAACTCTATCAATCGCAGGGCGAGCAATCCAGCATCATGGACTTATTCCGCCTGTGCACCATCGAAGACCCCAAGGTCTTGAAGCAATTCCTTGAAGGCACCCTAGCCGAATCTCTGTTTGTTGGCTCCAGCAAAGCCCTATCCTCCGCCCGTTTTGTTCTGTCGAACAAGCTATCGGAACACACTCGCATGAAACCGGGAAAATTCTCCATCCGAGATTGGCCGGGCAAGCCAGGCAGCGGTAACTTGTACATCAATTGGCGCGAAGACATGATAAGTTCCATGAAGCCGCTGGTGTCGTCGTGGGCCGACGTGTTCATCACTTCGATTCTGTCTGTGCCAGAAAGCGCCCACCGGCGCTGGTGGCTGTTTATTGATGAACTGCCAGCCTGGAAGCCCTGCCTTCATTAGAAGCCGGTTTGACCAAAGGGCGCAAGAACGGCCTGCGCATCATCGCTGGATTGCAGAGCACATCCCAGCTGGAACACATCTACGGACGCACAATGGCCACCACCATCCGGGCGAGCTTCCGTAACCTGGCTGTACCGGGCGGCTCCCGCACTGACCCGCAAACGGCAAAGGACATGAGTGAAAGTCTCGGAGAGCACGAGGCCGAGCGACCAAAGTACAGCATCAGCCGCAGTGTCGATCATCGGAACACGTCGGACAACATGGACCGCACGACAGAAGACGTCGTGACGGCTGCGCAGATACAGGCACTGCCAGCGCTCGGGGGTTATATGTTGCTTTGGCGGGGGATTTCTCGATTGCGAGGGTAAGCTTGCCGTTCATGGAGTTTGCTGTTTCTGCGACGGCATTTCAAGAGTCAGGGAAAGTGCTTAATACTGCTGCATCCACGACGATGCAATCAAACAGATAGAATACCCGGAAGATCTTAATCGGCCAGAAGCCGACACGCCGCTGATCCAGAAATTTTTAGGTTTGCCTAGGTATACACATATGAGCACTTCGTCTTTCACCCCCAATCCCGAAACTCACGTCGGTGCCGGCGGGGACTTTGCGCGAGTGTTTGACCATGAAGACTATCTGATCATGTTTAACTCGCTTGACCAAGTCAGCGTGGTGCTTCGAGCACACATGATCTTGGAGGAGTTTCTAAACATATGGTGCAGTCGAACGACTGGAACAGAAGACCTTTTCGCCGGTACGTTTGTCCCCTTCAAGACTAAGTTGATCGTTGCACGCAATCTGGGGCTAGCGTCGGAATACGAAGAAATTCTCGATAAGTTCAATGAATTTCGAAACCGCTACTCTCACAGACGAAAGTACGAACTTGAACAATCAAAGTTGGACAGTATCAAGGATAAGGTCAACGCCTTGCACTCTGAACCGCCTATGCTTCCATGCGAGCAGTTTCACATCTATGCGCAGGGAAAGGATCAATTTGGACGTCCTCAAGAGGTCCAGCACGAATGGTCTTCAACCGACACCAAGAAGAAAGTTCTCTTGGTTGTCATACAGCTCGTGATGAAATTCGTCCAATGGATGCAGGCTGAGTTCAATCATCGTGGAATTCAATACAACCTGGTGGTTTGGCCCGCTCAAGAAAGCTATGGCGGCGCGGCCTAACCTTTCATTGCAGCAGACCGCCCCCCCCCCGGCGCCGCTGAGTTGAAACGTTAGACCATAGGGAGCTTCTCATCAAATCGCAAGAACTCTTCGAGTACATGCTTAAGCTCATTGAGCTTCTCCGGCCAACGTTCTACAACCGGATCCACATGGGTGATAGTGGTTGCAGGATTTACTTAACGTTAACGCCCATGGTTAGCGCCCATCGGAGACAACAGGGGAGAGTGAAGCTATCGAAGAATGCCGACGAGGTGTGTTCCACCAATCAGCCATACCCACTCGCCGCAATCAGTAGAATGCCAACATCGACGCCCGGCACGGCCTCTGGCAGCGGCATTCCGAAACCAAGGAGTCGTCAACGAACCTTTGAACATGGATAAATACTGATGACTTCAGCCCGCATCACCGAAGACAATCCAGCACTGGCGACGCTGCGACGATCCTGGGTCACCGCCGTCTACACCAGCGATGACGGTATTGCGCCTATGGGGTCGTTGCACGAGGCTGGGGATGCGCTGGTTGCCCTCGCCTTGATGGAAGAAAACGGCCCCACCGTCTTGGGCAGCGGCGTCATGATTGGCCCCGGATTGGTCGTGGCTGCCACGCACGTCCTTGCAGAGTTCACTGCGCAGAATGCCGATCCGGTGCTACTGACATTCCTGCCAGACGGGGCGCGTGCTTGGCTGCCACGCGAGAGATCAACATTGACGGGCCCCAGTATCTTCGAAGCGGATCGCCGGATCGTCTCAGACGTCTCGCTTTTGAGCTGCACGCTGAACTCCGAGGCGCTCGAGCACCATCCACTGACGCTTGCGCCATTGCAGATTTCTCTGCCCCTTGTCGGTGAGCGCCTGTGGGCGTTCGGCTACCGACACGACGCGCTGCAAGGCGCTGCGGCGCTGATCACCCCATTGGTTACCTCCGGGGTAGTGACTGCGGTATTCCCGCAAGGCCGAGGCGAACGCATGCCTTCCGCGTGCATCGAGGTGGCGATGGATACGAAGGGTGGCATGAGCGGTGGGCCGGTAGTGAACGCTAACGGTGACTTGGTAGGCATCGTCTCATCGTCATTCGATGGCGGACCGTCGTACGTCACTCTCATCTGGGAGGCGCTTCGGATAAAAGTCTCCAGTCGGCTGCCATCGCTTGCGCTGAGGGGCGAAATCGACCTGTTCGCTGCCCGGGATCTCGGACTCGTAAAGCTCAAGGGGAAGGTCAAAAGGAGCAAGCGCGGCAACGTCACGATTATGTTGAGCGAGCCTGAGAGCGAACTGATGGCAGTGTCGGCGAATCCCGAGTCAATTGTGTTGCCGCCGCCAGGCAGCAGGCCTCTTGTCGGTCTGCAGTTGGAGGACTTCGAAGAACGCTGGCCGTCTGAGGTAGAGGCAGCAGCAGCCGACGCCGCACTGGCACACTTGAAAAGGTTAGAACTGCCGTTGGTACGTAGCTTTCTGTCGGCATCTGATGTTCCCGAAGCGTGCTTAGCATCGATCTGCGAATTCACTGTCGAGGACTTCGAGGGGTTAGAGAATCCCGACCTTCAGTCTGCCCGGGAGGACGAGGATGGTACCGTCGTCATAGCCTTCGCCTTTGATCTGCTATCGGTCGTGTGGACGATGCAAGTGCCCGCTTCGGACTATCTAGCGCAGGCTAGAGACTACGACTCTCACTTCATGAACATCACGGTCGATAGCTCAACGGCAAGCATGGAGTTAGTCCAGCGCTGCCATTTCGAGGCGACGCTGACCCTTGAGCGAGAGGCCGCAGAGTTCACGAAAGCGTCGATTACTTTTTCTGGCGTGATACGCCCTAAGCCGCGTGCCCCGCGTATGTACCACATTCCTGCTCTTAATGGCTGATCGCTTCTTTGCCCACCTGTGAATAGCAACTTCAAAGATAGGGGCGCACGCCGAGTCAATGTCCTCAATGGGTCGAGGCTGTGTGAAAACTCAAATGTCGTGAAAACGCGTGGGTAGGGAGACCGTTCCCAACGCCAAAAATTTGAATAGCAGTCGATCTGAAAGGTCGATTTTTTAGCGCCCCAAGATTTTTTAACGTTTTCACACAGCCTCGGTCGTTAGCTGCCGCCTACTCATCACAGAATCTGTGGATAACCATGTGTAAGCCCGTCCTCCCTCCCCTCAAGAGTCAGCACTGACGCGGGTTAGCATGAGGTAACGTGTTCCATTTTCCTGTTCCTTCAAAAGCCGGTTGGTTTCCTGCTGACCAGGGCCGAAGATTTCGAGCCTGGTCGTAGGTTTTCGGCGTTCGCAGTAATACGGTTCCTGCGGGGTTGCCGCCGTTGCCGTGAGTTCGTCGCCTTGCCGTGCTGAACTGCTGGCCGGGGCTGATGAACAGGAGCGTGGAATATATGGAGGGGACCCGCCTTGCGGGGAGGAAGCCGTTTATGCCGCGAAAGCCAGGGCAGCGGATACGGATGGCGGTACAGTCGGCGTTTTGGGCCGTGCACTCATGACAACGGGACCGACGGCCCGATATGCACTGATTGCGAATGCTGGCCCGCGCGGCGCGCGCCCCTACCGCCTGTTGGCGGTCTTATTTATATTCTTACAGTCCGGTGGTAGCGAAACTCGAAGGCTTCAGAGCTTGAAAAGAGGGCTGGGATTAGATGTTGGAACCACTAAAGTCAGACTCTTCTTCGCCCTGCTGAGGGCGACATACATTTTGGACTTCGCGTACAAAGTTGATGTGAACTGCATCTTGTCACAAGCCATCAGCATCACATGGTCGCATTCTAGGCCCTTCGCTTTGTGAATGCTGCTGACGACCTTCTTTGGCGGAGATGGACGAGCGTATGAGCGAATACGCGATATCTCAGCGAAACCTTCGTCGGGATCCGCGAACTGTCCGATTCGTATCGCATCTCTGAACTCAGAACGATAATCAATCTTCACCTTATCAAAGCCCGGAGCAGTCTCTTGTATCAAGGCGTGAATCTTCTGCAGTGCAATCGAGACTCCAATATGCGTTGGATCATTCAGGAGGCATCGTGCAATTGCCTGTATGCTGGCAGGCTTTCCAGTAGTGGGTTTGGCTGCTTCAGTACGGACCTCTTGAATCAATCTGTTTCCATGGCTTGATGGGCTAAATCCGGCAGCAACACTGTCCATAAAGGAAGCTACACCTTGCGCCAACGCCTCCGCATTCCCCTGTTCGCTACGCAGCGTCTGTACAAGCGTAACCAATGCCTCACGCGTATGCCCTTCCCATATCGGGACCGATCTTCCCCAGAAGGCCCGAAGCGCAACCACTAGGTCATTCTGCGAGGCCAAGATCATCAACTGAGTGGTGTTGCGCAACACCCTGTCAATCGAGACTCGATGTTCCCTGGACAGTTGATAGCCAGTACGCATCTGGGATAGGTTGTTGCCCACTAACACCCTAACCGACGAGGGAAGGTTATTTTTTAAATCGATTGGCAACCCTTGCTCCATACTCTCCCGAGCCTTGATAATCCAGGCTCCCAGATGAGGGCAGCCATCTTGCCAGCGATGCGGAATGATCAATTTTTCGCTGGCTCCTTGCGCCTTCAATGCATCCCAGCGAGCACGGTCCTCTCGCGCAGCCTTATCGCTCTTGGCGCCATAGATCCGCTGCATGGGATCACCAAAGATGCGGACTATCGCACCAGCGGCCAACAGCGACATAACGACACTATGCTGGTCGAAACTGGAGTCTTGATGCTCATCACAGACGATTACTGGAAATCGCCGTGCAAGCGCACGCGCCACCATAGGCTGTAAGCAAAGAAATCTCGCCACCTTGGAAGCCATGATCTCGAACCCCTGTCCGCCGTCCTGCCAGGCCCAGGACATTATGTTGGGAGGGAGATCCAGAGCCTTGTGATATGCCAGAGCAATTTGCGAAATCAAGGCATCAATAGTCTTGATTTCCACACGGGAGCCAGCTGTTTTAGTGCGAGCTGCAAATACGGAACATGCAGCATGAGTATGCGTCAAGATGAGCAAACGGCCATCACCAAGGTGCCCAACTACGTCCTTGGCGTAAGCGGCACCCTGGTATGTTTTACCGCAGCCTGCGGCAGCCTCAATGACCACCAGTGGCTCGCGCGATCGAAGAAGCGTAGCGACGGCCTCGTCACTCATAGATCAAGTTTTTCCAAAGCGGGACGCCCCGCTGCCACTAGCACCGAATTAATAAGCGGAAGCAGTTGCGGTTGTATGTCGCTCCATGCACCCAGTGCGACCATCCTCTCGGCTAGCTCACGCCCACCAGCATTAGACTTGAACCATTGTTGAGAATGTTTCTTCCAGGCTTTACCCTGCCCTTCGGGAGCGTCCTCTTTATTGCCAGTGGCAGCCGCAATAATCAGAGTTCGCAAAGTCTGTCCCGATATATGCAGTGCGGTGCTGATCGCATCCAGCGTCTTTTCCTGAATACCGAGCCGATCCGCCAAAGTTCGCAGTCGGTAGCCATCTAGTTCGCCCTCACTATCCTTCAGCAGCTCAAGAAGATTTTCTTCAGACACAGCCCCAAGCACATAGTCTTCCGTGCAACCATTTGGCCATTGATACAGGCGTTCCTTCAATTTCCCCTTAAGTCTCATCCAGCGTTGAGGCGCAGTACCCTCATTATCCACCAACCCAGCGAATAACAACCCGGAAGTGGCAAGCGTCTCAAGCAGATCTAAGGTGGCATCGTTGCCTTGGCCGTCACATACTCGAACACCATGGTCTAGCGGATTGCCTCCAAAAGCCTCTTCCAACAAATATTGCAGAAAGCCGACCTCAGTAGGTCCTTCCGCTATGACAGCAATACGTGCTAGAAATGTCTCAGGATCCCTCTTTTGCTGCGGGCCAATCTTGTCCCGCGGTAGCGAACCTATTGCGCCCTGGTTGTCCAAATACCAGAGATGTGCTGACTCCGCGCAGGCGATGGCAACCGGACTGTGAGTCGTAATAAATATTTGTCCCGGTTGATCGGCCAAGGCGTTGATCAGCTTGCGCAGGCGGTAAGGCTCCAAACCACGCTCAATTTCATCGACCAAGGTGACACTTGCCTCCTTCTCCGTTGACGAGGCAATTTCCAGCGCAGCCATCCGACGCGTGCCAGCCCCCCAACTGCTTAGGGGCAACGTAATGCCATTTTTGGCCGCCAACAACCCGATCAGTGCACCGATGGACAACCCTTGGCTGCCCATGAGGCCAAGCTTTAATGCATTAGGAAGGGCTGCATTTGCCATGCGTGTGTCCAGCAACTCAATTGCCTGCATCCCCTCATCATTGAGAGCCTTGTGCAGGTCAAGGCCAGATACCTGTTTGCCAAGGCGGGCACGCAAAGTATTGTCGGAGAGCAACCGATCCAGAGCAGATCCGTAGACCAAGCGAAGGTCACGGTCATTGCGCCCATCTGCGCTCATCCGAACCAAGCCAAGGCGCCGGCGTATAGCAGCGGAGAAATGATTACATTCATCGTTGGGCTGGACGATCTCCCATACAAGTTCCAGCTCTGTGGTCCCTCTTACACGCACTCGGTACACCGGCTCGCCAGAGCTTGACAGATCATCGTCCGTATCTGCAGGTGGAATAATGGCATCCTGCCCATCCCACAACCATGGCCATGCGAAAGTGTTCTGTGATCCAATCCCTGTGGCATCGGACAGTGTCATAACTGCTTCGATTTGGAACTCTTGCGTACTGTCCCGCTCCCAATAGTCGACCTCGGAGAGGACTGTAGTGTTCGATGGCGAGAGCAGCAAAGCAATCGCTTCCAGGATCGTCGTCTTTCCAACGTCTCCTCCACCCAGAATCACATTCATGCCACCCGCCGGAAGCCATGTTAGGGACTGGATACCCCTGAAGTGCTGAATCGTTAACTTGCGGATCCATGCTATTGAAGCCACTATTGCCCCCTCCTTGTTACAAGCCGCCTAGCTAGCTAAGCACGCTCCATAGGCCAATTACATCCTACCCATGTATCATATTGCAACGCCCAAGAAAACAATAGGCAACGCATATCCATGCAAATCATCGACAACATCAACCACTTACTGGGCGATGACCTGAAGCAGACGCTGAAACCCGGCGCAAAACTCAAGATCGCCGCGTCCTGCTTCTCGATGTATGCCTACGAGGCCCTGCGCTCCGAACTCGAAAAAATCGACTCCCTACAGTTCATCTTCACGGCACCCACCTTTCTAGCCAGTGAGGTTACCGATAAGGTCCGACGCGAGCGCCGGGAATTCTTCATCCCCAAGCTGGACCGCGAACGCAGCCTGTACGGCAGTGAATTCGAGATCCAGCTACGCAACAAGCTCACGCAAAAGGCCATTGCACGGGAATGTGCCGACTGGCTGCGCCGCAAGGCGACATTCAAAAGCAACCGCAACAAGGCTCCCATGCAGCAATTTGCCTGTATACAGTCCACACAAGCGGATGCGGCCTACCTACCGCTGCAGGGTTTCACGGCTGTGGACCTGGGCTACCAGCAGGGCGATGCAGTGTCGAACCTGGTCAACAAGCTCGACGATGCTCCACTAACCACCACGTATCTGACCCTGTTCGACCAAATCTGGAACGCCCCGGAGAAGCTGGAGGACGTGACAGAGCGCATCTGCGACCACATTGCCTCGGTCTATCAGGAAAATTCCCCCGAAAGCCTCTATTTTTTGATGCTCTATCATATCTTCAACGAGTTTCTGGATGACATCAGCGAAGACGTACTGCCCAACGAGCACACGGGCTATCTGGATACCTTGGTCTGGAACAAGCTCTTCAACTACCAACGTGATGCGGCAACTGGCATCATCAACAAGCTGGAAACCTACAACGGCTGCATCTTGGCCGACAGCGTCGGCCTGGGCAAGACCTTCACGGCGCTGGCCGTCGTCAAATACTACGAGCTGCGCAATAAGTCCGTACTCGTGCTCTGCCCCAAAAAGCTGGCCGACAATTGGCTGACCTACTGCCGCAACCTCACCACCAACATCTTCGCCCGTGACCGCTTCAGCTATGACGTGCTCTGCCACACCGACCTAGGACGCAGCAAGGGCGAATCCTTCGGCATGCCGCTGAACCGCGTGAACTGGGGCAATTACGATCTGGTCGTCATCGACGAGTCACACAATTTCCGCAACAACGACGCATTCAAGGATAGGGAAACCCGCTACCAGCGCCTGATGCGCCAGGTGATTCAGGAAGGCGTGAAAACCAAGGTGCTGATGCTCTCGGCCACGCCGGTCAACAATCGCTTCACTGACCTGCGAAATCAGCTGGCACTGGCCTACGAGGGCCAGTCAGAAAATCTTAGCCAGAAACTGCACACCGAAAAAAGCATCGACGACATTTTTCGCAGTGCTCAGGCCGCCTTCAATACCTGGGCCAAGCTGCCACCGGAACAGCGCACCGCACAGGCGATCCTGGACGCTTTGGATTTCGATTTTTTCGAACTGCTGGACAGTGTCACCATCGCCCGCTCACGCAAGCATATCCAGAACTTTTACGACACTAAGGATATCGGCCCCTTCCCGGACCGACGCAAACCGCTGTCATTTCGCTGCCCCTTGACCCAACTCACAGATGCTCCCGACTTCAACGAAATCTTCAAACAGCTCTCACAACTGACGCTGGCCGTTTATGCCCCCATCAGCTATATCCTGCCCAGCCGTCTGAAACACTACGAAGACCTGTATGACACCAAAGTTGGCCAGGCTGGCACCCTGCGCCAGTCCGACCGGGAAAAGAGCCTGCAACGGCTAATGACCACCAACCTGCTCAAGCGCCTGGAAAGCTCGGTAGCGTCCTTTCGCCTGACGCTGCAATCCCTACAGAACAACCACCTGGATACGCTCACCAAGATTACCGCGCATCAACAAAGCGGCACGGCCCTCACAGTGGGCGACCGCACAGCGGCCCTGGAAGACCTGGACCCCGACGAAGACGAGCTTTCCGATCTGGATGATGAATCCTCGGAGATCGGCAGCAAGGTACGCATCAACTTGGCCGACATGGACCTGCCCTCGTGGGAGTTCGACCTGAAGGCCGACCTGGACGTCATCCAGAACCTGCTGGACGCCATGACCCAGATCACGCCCCAGGACGACGCCAAGCTACAGCACCTTATTGCCCATGTCTTGAACAAGATTACCCAACCGATCAACCCGGCCAACCGCAAGATACTAATCTTCACGGCCTTTGCCGACACGGCTGACTACCTGTTCAAGCAACTGGCCCCTATGCTGCAGGCTGAACATCATCTCCATAGTGCCAAAATCACCGGCAAAAGTGCCCCCAGGTCCACCCTGAAGAAAACCTACGACTTCCAGGAACTGCTGACCCTGTTTTCCCCAAAATCCAAGGAAAAGGCGGCCGTCCTACCGCAGGAGCCTGCCGAGATCGAACTGCTGATCGCCACGGATTGCATTTCTGAAGGCCAAAATCTGCAGGATTGCGACTATCTGATCAATTACGATATCCACTGGAACCCGGTACGTATCATCCAGCGCTTTGGCCGCATCGACCGCATCGGGTCCTTCAACCAGAGCATCCAGTTGGTGAATTACTGGCCGGATATTTCGCTGGATGAGTACATCAATCTGAAGGAACGTGTCGAAAGCCGCATGATGATTGCCGATGTCACAGCCACGGGCGACGACAATGTACTGTCGGCCAAGGCGAACGACATCGCCTATCGCAAGGAACAGCTACAACGCCTGCAGGAAGAGGTGATCGAGCTGGAGGATCTGAAGACCGGGGTGTCCATCACCGACCTGGGTCTGAACGAGTTTCGCATGGATCTGCTGAACTTCATCGACATCTACGGTGAGCCTCACAATACCCCCAACGGCCTGCATGCTGTCGTAGCCGCTCAGCTGGAGCTCGGCCTGGTGCCGGGCGTCATCTTTACCTTGCGCAACCGTAACTCGGGCGTCAATATCCGTCAGCAGAACCGGCTGCATCCGTATTATCTGATTTACATGCGGCAAGACGGCACCGTGGTGCACAACCATACCGAAGTCAAGCGCCTCCTGGACTTGGCCCGCAGCGCCTGCAAAGGCCAGGCAGTACCCGTGGCAGACGTTTGCCGTACGTTCAATGAGGTCACGCAAGATGGGCGCCAAATGCAGGCCTATTCCAGCCTGCTGGGCGAGGCGATCCAATCTATGATCACGGTCAAGGAAGAAAGCGATCTGGACAGCCTCTTTTCCGGCGGCCCCACTACGGCTCTGAAGGACACCATTACCGGCCTGGACGATTTTGAATTGATCAGCTTCCTGGTGATCCAGGAGGCGGCATGAGCGCCCAGGCACTACTCACTCCCCACCCTATCTTCATCCGCTACCCGGAACAGGCCGCCGTCAACCGGTCCTTGCCAAAAAACAAGGTCTATCAGCACAGTGGCGCCGGCGCCCGCATCAAAGACCTGTTCGTGGAGCAGGTAGACCAGATTGTCTGGGCATACAAACTGGCGCCCGACACCATCAACCTGCCCGCCCAGTCTGAGGTGCAGGAAATCCAGATCTTCCACCTAGCCTTGAAAACCCCAGCACTGCATCACGACGTGCTGCACTGCCTGGATGACGCCATTCCGCTGCCCATTATTTTCGAGCTGTATCACCAAGGCCGCACACAAGCCATTGCTGCCTACAAGCGCCCTGCTCTGTCCGGCGGCAAATCGGATCCTGAACACTGGGTACACTCTAGCTACTTCAGCACTGCATGGCTGCCATCTGATACCCCCAGAACAGCACTGCCTAGCACACTCGACCTGAGCGGGCTCTATGAGACCTTGCTACGGCAGTTGATTCCCCTGGCTGCACGATCCAAGGAAACCCTGACGGAACAGGTAGAGCGTGTCGCCCAGGTAACAATCATGCAGCGCGAAATCGACCAAATGGCCAGCCGATTGGCCAAAGAGAAACAATTCAATCGCAAGGTAGACATTAACCATGCCTTGCGAAAACTGAAGAATGAACTGCAAGAGATTATGACGTGATGGATAAACTGAAAATGCATAGCCCCGACCTAACCCAGGAAAATATCGCCCATATCAGGAAGCGATTCCCCGGCTGCGTCACGGAAACCCGGGATACACGCGGTGCTATTCGATTGGCGGTAGATTTCGATCTGCTACGCCAAGAATTGGCTGACGTCATCATCGAAGGCCCGCAAGAACGCTACCAACTCACTTGGCCCGGAAAACGTGAAGCCCTGCTCACGGCCAATGCCCCCATTTCAAAAACCCTGCGGCCCTGCCGGGAAGAAAGCGTGGATTTCGACACGACGAAAAATTTGTTCATCGAGGGCGATAATCTCGATGCGTTGAAGCTGCTTCAGGAAACGTATCTCGGGAAAGTGAAGGTCATCTATATTGATCCGCCCTATAACACCGGGCGCGACTTTATCTATGATGATGATTACAGCGCCGAAACGGATGAATACCTGACCGATTCCGGTCAGAAGGACGATCAAGGCGGCAGACTGGTCGCAAACACAGAGTCCAATGGACGGTTTCACTCGGACTGGCTGAGCATGATGGCCCCAAGGCTCCGTCTAGCCAGAACACTCCTAAAAGAGGATGGCAGTATCTTCATCAGCATAGATGACGGCGAGGTCCAAAACCTCAGATCCCTTTGCGACGAAATATTTGGTGCTGAAAATTTCATCGCCACAATCATATGGCACAAAATGGATAGCCCAAAAAACTCTGCTAAGTATTTGAGTGAAGATCACGATTACATTTTGTTGTATGCGAAGAACTCCAACATTTGGCGACCGAAACTTCTTCCACGCAGCGATAAAATGGTAGAGCGCTACAAAAACCCAGACAATGACTCGAGAGGGCCGTGGCTCCTCGGAGATCTTGCTGCCCGTAATTTTTACAGTAAAGGGACCTATCCAATCACCACACCAGCCGGTAGAACCATTAGCGGACCACCGGCAGGAAGCTATTGGCGTGTATCAAAAGAAAAATTTAATGAACTTTTGACGGACAACAGAATTTGGTGGGGTGAGTCCAGTGATAACAGACCAGGTATTAAGAAATTTCTTTCAGAAGTAAGGGACGGTGTAATCCCGCAGACCTATTGGCCATGGAAAGAGGTTGGCAGCACGCGAAACGCAAAGCAGGAATTAAGCAAGCTTCTTCAAGCATCTAGCGGCGATGACATATTCATTACACCCAAGCCCGTTAAGCTAATTCAGCGAATACTGGAAATATCGACTGACTCATATGAGCAGGAGATTGTGTTGGACTTTTTTGCCGGTTCTGGCACGACAGCACATGCTGCATTCTCAAGCAATTCATTAGATGGCGGCAATAGACGCTGGATCATGATTCAGCTACCAGAAGCCATGTCTTCTGAATCGACCATATCAGAAATGTGTATCACCCGTATCAAGCGAGCAGGCACACAACTGTCCGGGCATACAAAGGGGATGATGCCAAACGTCGATACCGGCTTCCGCGTCCTAAAAGTTGACTCCACCAATATGGATGACGTATTGAGCACTCCAGACGTCCTATCCCAGGCCGACCTGCTTAATAGCCTTGACAACATCAAGCCAGACCGCACAGCCGAAGACCTGCTGTTTCAGGTCATGCTGGACTGGGGTGTGGACCTGGCCCTGTCCATCGAGAAGAGAACAATCCAGGGCAAGGACATCTACTTCGTCGATGGCAACGCGCTGGCCGCCTGCTTCGATGCCCATGGCGGTGTTGACGAGGCCCTCGTCAAGGAACTGGCTACCTATCAACCTTTGCGCGTGGTCTTCCGCGATGCCGGATTCCGTGACAGCGCGGCCAAAATCAACGTAGAGCAGATTTTCAGAACGGCATCCCCAGCCACTGACGTCAAGTGCATTTGAGGCCCCTGTCATGAAGCTTAAATTCAAGACCCAGGCCTACCAGACTGCGGCGGTAGAGGCGGTGGTGGACTGCTTCAACGGCCAGCTAGCGGCTCACGGCGGCATCCGCTACCGCTTGGACCCCGGTATTCAGCCAGTAAAACCTGCGAATCCCCAGGCCGTGTTGGATATGGAAGCTCCCGTCACCGCCGATCTGGATGCGGCTTTTCGCAACGCTGATATCGGTTTGCTGGATGATGATCTTTTGCAAAATATCCAGGCCATTCAGAGACAGCAAAATCTGCCTGTCTCGGCCTCCCTGACTGATTTTCATGCCTTGGATGCCAAAGGCCAGCGCACGGCGGCAAAGAAGGCCTATAAGGATCTGGCCCAACAGATCGCCCCTGTACATCTCGATATCGAGATGGAAACCGGCACCGGCAAGACCTACTGCTATATCAAGACGATCTTCGAGTTGAACCGCCAATATGGCTGGAGCAAGTTCATCATCGTTGTGCCCAGCATAGCCATCCGCGAGGGCGTGGCCAAGTCCATCAGTATCACGGCGGATCACTTTCTGGAAACGTACGAAAAGAAAGCTCGCTTCTTCATCTACGATTCCAGGCAGTTGCATCACCTGGAAAGCTTTTCATCGGATGCCGGCATCAACCTTATGATTATCAATGTCCAGGCCTTCAATGCTACGGGCAAGGACAATCGCCGCATCTACGAAGAACTGGACGATTTTCAGTCGCGCAGGCCGATCGACGTCATCAGCGCCAACCGTCCTATTCTGATTCTGGACGAACCCCAGAAAATGGAAGGCACGAAGACCTTGGAATCGCTCACACACTTCAAAGCCTTGATGGTGTTGCGCTACTCGGCCACACACAAGACCACCCACAACCGGATCCACCGCCTGGATGCGCTGGACGCCTACAATCAGAGGCTGGTGAAGAAGATTGCCGTGCGCGGTATCGCCGTCAAGGGCCTGGATGGCACCAACAGCTATCTGTATCTGCAATCCATCGAAATTTCCACTAAACGGCCACCCGTGGCAACAGTAGAACTGGAGCAGAAACGGGCCAGCGGCGCTATTCGTCGTGTCACCCGCAAACTGTCCAGGGGCGACAACTTGTTTGACCTGTCCAATGGACTGGATCAGTATCGCCAGGGTTATGTCGTCAGCGACATCAATGCCAATACGGATACTTTAAGCTTCACTAACGGGGTCGAACTGGTTGTTGGCGACGCTCTGGGCGATGTCAATGAAACCACCCTACGACGCATCCAGATCCGCGAAGCAATCAAGGCACACTTCGATAAGGAACAGGCTCTCTTTTCCCAGGGGGTAAAGGTGCTGACCCTGTTCTTCATCGACGAGGTCGTCAAATACCGCGATTACAGCGCAGCCGATGAAAAAGGGGAATACGCGCGCATCTTCGAAGAGGAATACGTCCAAGCGCTGAATGAAGTCCTGGACCTGGACGAAACCCCGTACATCCAGTATGTAAAGCACATTAGCGCCGCCGAGACCCACTGCGGCTACTTTGCCATCGACAAGAAAAGCAGCCGGCTCGTCGACCCCAAGGCCGCCGCACGTGGCGAAAACGCGGGCCTTTCAGACGATGTGGACGCCTATGATCTGATCTTGAAAGACAAGGAAACCTTGCTGTCGCTGCCCACGCCTCACGATAATGCGCAGGCACGAGCTAGGAAAAATGTACGCTTCATCTTTTCGCATTCAGCACTGCGAGAAGGTTGGGACAACCCGAATGTGTTCGTGATCTGCGCTCTAAAACACAGCGACAACACGATTTCCCGCCGCCAGGAAGTCGGCCGGGGCCTGCGCCTGGCGGTCAACCAACAGGGCGAACGCATGGACAACCCGGCCACGGTACACGACATTAATGTGCTCACGGTCGTAGCCAGCGAAAGCTACAAGCATTTTGTCGCGGCCCTGCAGCAGGACATCAGCGAATCACTTTCGGAACGCCCACGCATTGCGGATCAAGCCTACTTTACCGGCAAGATGCTGCAAACCGAAGTTGGCCAAATTGCCGTAACCGAGGCCATGGCGGGCGATATCGAGTTCTACCTGATCCAGAACGGGTATGTGGATCGACAACGCCATATCACGGACAAATACTACCAGGAACGCCAGGCAGGTGTCCTGGCCGAGCTGCCAGATGCCTTGCAGATTCACGCCGAACTGGTCTTGCAACTAATCGACAGCGTCTTCAGCCAGGCGCAGGTGCCCGCCATTGAAGACGACCGCCGCCCAAAGAAGAACCCAGTCAACGATAATTTTGAAAAGCAGGAATTCAAGGCCCTGTGGCAACGAATCAACCACAAGGCCGCCTACAGCGTGGCCTTTGACAATAAGGAACTAATCCGCAAGGCAACCGAGACCCTGGATGCCAGCCTGCGGGTTACGCCTCTGACCTACACCATTCAGCATGGCGAGCAAGCCACTCGCGCCACCTTCGACGATATCAAAGGCGGCACTAGCTTTGCCCTGACCATGACGGACACCAAATCTGAGCGGCATTCGGTACATTCCGCAGTGCGCTACGATCTGATCGGCAAACTGGCCGAAGGCACGCAATTGACCCGCCGTACTATTGCTGCCATTTTGCAGGGCGTCAATGTAGCCGTGTTCGCCCAGTTCAAACAGAACCCCGAGCATTTCATCGCAGAGGGCAGGCGGCTTATCAATGAACAAAAGGCCACCTGCGTCATTGAGCACCTGGCTTACGACGCCATCGAAGACCGTTACGACATGACGATCTTCACCGATGGTCAGACCAAGCAGGACTTCAGCAAGGCCGGCAACAGGCTGCAACACCATATCTACGACTATGTGCTGACGGACTCCAAGATTGAACGACAGTTCGTACAAGAACTGGACACGTCCAATGACGTGGTGGTCTATGCCAAGCTGCCCCGAGGCTTTCTGATCCCGACCCCCGTGGGCGACTACAACCCCGACTGGGCTATCGCCTTTCGAGAAGGCAGCGTGAAGCACATCTATTTCGTGGCTGAGACCAAGGGCTCCATGTCATCCCTTGAATTACGAGAGATCGAGCGTACAAAGATCGAGTGCGCCCGCAAGTTCTTTGCCGAAATGAACAAACGCTTCGCCCCGGAAAACGTCCGCTACGATGTCGTGGACAGCTTTGGAAAGCTCATGGAAGTTGTGCAGTAGACGTGCTCATGAGTGGAATTTTGAATGCCCAGAATGGGGGGCTTTGTGCAAGCGAAGGCCTTTCCTAGCCCTCCCCTGAACTCCGGCTAGCTCTGCCACCAGCCATACGGACGCAACTGCCTCCAGGTACATGCGAGCGACGTCGCCGACCTCATCGACACCACGTAGGATTTATTTCAGTTCGCATAACACTGCGTCGTGGTCTTCAACGCATGCGATGATGGAGGTGATAGGGTCAAGGATACGACCCGACAGAATGATTGAATTTCGTTCCATTTTTCAATTATGGATAGAAATTTTCGACTTACTCTAATCGAACGGCCGCAATCCGGTCTTCCGCGCGATGCGCCGTTTAACTCGACTACCTTGGCCACTCTTAGGGGGATTACCGGGGTGCCGCCTACGGTTCGCCTGCTGCTCGCGGCTAGAGTCACGGCTGGAATCAAGAATTTATTGCAACTGTGATAAGCCCATCAAATAATCGAATTTGTGCAGAATTACTAATTTTTAATCGTTTCCGAGTAGGCGTAATCGATTTTGTGCAACAACCAGAGTGAAAAACCCAGTTTGCTGCCGAGCAGATATAAAAATCAAATTTTCACTGGAAAAGACTTTTCTAACTGATTTTATGCAGGCATAATCGAATTAACGCGTTGCCAGCATAAATTCATCATTTTTGCGCATCCTGCGGCAACAGCACCAGGAACATTCCATGAGTGAGCTTCCCAACAACCCTATTGGCGCGGCGTGGCTAGCCCGGGCGTATCAGCTTCTCCCGACCGGGCGTATACCAGTACAAAGCCAGATCGGCGGGCGACGGGCCACACAGATCAGTAACGGCGGCAGACTGGAAACCTACCCGGAGACCATGCGCCCTTCACGTGAGCCCGCAGCACACCTTCAATTCCACCTGCGCCACGAAGTGCCGCACCTCGAATTCCTGTCTCGCCTGTTCGCCAAGACCGGTCCCTCCTTTGTTCAGGCCTGGGTCGATGCCGAACCGACCGGGCAGTATGCCCGCCGGGCTGGCTTTCTGTACGAGTGGTTGACCGAAGATACCTTACAGATACCGGAACGCATCGGCGGCAATTATGTCGATGTCATCGACAACACCAAACTTGTAGCGGCTTCAGCAGATCGCATGGTGAAAGTGCCGCGCTGGCGCATCAACGACAATTTGCCGGGTACACGATACTTTTGCCCGACCATCGTCAAGACTGACGCAACGATCCTGGCCATGGCCTTGGATGTACCGCAGCTCTTCCAGAACCTGACGGACGAATTCGGCGAAGACCTGCTGCAACGCGCCGCCGTGTGGATGACCCTACGTGAAAGCAAGGCCAGTTTTGCCATTGAGGGTGAAGCAGACCGCGCCAGCCGCATCGAACGGTTCGCCGAGGTCATGGCCCGAAGAACAGGCCACGGCGACAGCCCGTTGAGCGACACCGCGCTTGCTCAACTACAAAGCGAGATACTGGGCGAGCGCACTACGCTCACCCATTTCGGCTTACGCCAATCGCCCGTCTTCGTAGGAGAAACTGTACGCTATCAGGATGTTGTGCATTATGTGGCGCCACCAGCAGATGACGTCGCGGCCATGCTGGAAGGCCTTCGCGTTTTCCTTGAGCGCACACAAGGACAATCGCCTGTCATGCGCAGTGCCGTAGCCGCTTTCGGCTTCGTCTACATTCATCCGCTGGCTGACGGCAATGGTCGCGTGCACCGTTTTCTGATCAACGACACATTGCGGCGCGATGGTGCGGTGCCCGAGCCGGTGATTCTCCCCGTATCAGCAGTCATCACCGACGATTCTGGAGAGCGTCGCAATTATGATCGCGTGCTGGATGAGGTATCCAAACCCCTGATGCAAGAGGCGCGTGAACATATAACGTTCACATCCAGGCATACCAGTTATCCGGATGGCGTCGTTTCCAACTTCGAGTTCAACGGAAATGAACAGGTTCGCCCTGTGTGGCGCTATCTTGATTTGGGGCCGCATGTGGTCTACCTGTCCAACATCGTCACACGTACTCTGACAGAACAGATGCGCGAGCAATCACGCTACCTGCGCAACCACGGGCGCGCTCGCCAGGCGCTCAAAGAGGTTGTCGAAATGCCTGACCACCAGGCAGACCGCATCCTTAGATCGATTGAGCAAAACAACGGTGAATTGAGCAATGCACTGGCCAAGCAAATGCCAATACTGAGTGAGCCCGGCGTATGGACGGAGATCATCGAGACCGTATCCCTGGCTTTCCAAAAGGACCCTCCCGCCGATAGTCATATCCTCGACCGCTACCATCCTTCACGGCCCGCTGGCAGGGAATCATGAACGCACAGCAATGAGGAAATTTATAGTAGATCATTACAAGCGCTGATCTCAGCTGTACCGAACTGTACCGCCACACCTTATTTCGGTACAGTACAGGTACAGTCACCACTTCTGACTGATTTCGCTAAAATACGTTAACTCATTGATTAATAACTTATTTTACCTATTTCAATCTACACTCACAGCCTTCTCCGATTCGTTGGATGCCTAATAACGTCAGGAATTACCGACGCTCATCCACTCGGCGAGCAGGCTGGAAACGAAAGCCATCGTCGGCCGGCTCGATCCAGCCTACCCCTGGGAAGGGGAAATGCGGCGCAAACATGAGCTCATGTGTGCTGGCCAACCGCTGCAGTTCATGGCGGCGCGTCTTGACGGCTTCGTTCTTGTCGGAATCCCACGCGAGCGTCCACTCGGGCTCCGCCAATGAGATGATCGAACTGTGGACGATGTCACCCGTATCGATCAGCTTGTCGCTCCGCGAAACGATCTCGTAACCCACCTGTCCGGGCGTATGGCCGGGCAACGCCATAGACGTGATCCTCGGCAGGACCTGGTGGCCGGGTTCGAATGTTTTGACCTGCGCTTCAATTACTGGAACCTCGGCGCGGGCGTCGGCTTCGTGATGCATGAATGCCCACTCCTTGGCGGACATCCAGATCGTGGCCTTCGGGAAGGCGGGGTGGCCCTGCGCATCAACGAGGCCGCCGATGTGGTCGGGATGGGCATGGGTAATCAGAATGTCGGTGATCTCGCCCGGTGAGACCCCAACCAAGGCCAGACTCTGCTGTACAACGCTGCGGCCAGCCACGCCGTACCCAGCGTCGATCAGCACGAGATGTTTCGGCGTCCGCACCAGCAGGGTGTCGACGTCGAGCCGGATCGTGTCCGTTCGCGCCCCGGCTTTGCGGAGTACCTCGGCCACGGCCGCAGGGCCCACATTGAAGCCGAAAATAGTGCCATCGTTGGGAAAGACCAGGGCACTGTCGCGCAACACCGAGATCTTGAGTGCGCCGAGCTCGAAGGTCCTTGCTTCTGGTGGGGTCCGCACGACTTGGGCGAATACGTTCGGCGCGACACCCGTAATCAAGAGCGCCAGTGCCGCTGTCACCATGAATCGCCGAAGCAGGTGTTGACGCCCTGTCCGGCGCGCTATATGTCGGCTCCTTTCACCTTCCGCATCACGCGCGGCAGTGGGCACCAGGTCGGCCGAATAGTTAGGGGCCAGCATGAGTAATACCTGACTTGTCATCCTTCGGGTTTCCCTCTGAATCACGGATGTGTACACGCACATCAATTAGTATACGACCAGAAAATGTGAATTGCTCAGCAATGTACATTGCTACTGGCCAAACCACCTGGAAAAGAAACATCCGTATAGCCGTGACCGTTGATGATGCAACCATCGACAATTACGCGCTTTCACCTCGTGTAAATAGTTTTGCGGATCTGCCAAACGTTCCCTCAAATACGAAGTCTTTAAAATCTGCGCGGATACGCTGCTGTATTTCTCGCTCATGAAATTCCGCGGGCAGGCGAAGCAATTCACCCGGATAGCCCACGGCGCAGCCGATGACCGGTTCAAAATCCTCAGGCACAAGATAGAGCTCGGTCACCCGTCGCAGGTGAATCCCCTGTAGTTGGCATACGAACAAGTCCATGGCCGTCGCCTGAATCAAAAAATTGCCCATGGACAGTCCGATGTCGTGAGTGTGCACGCGGTTTGGCTTACCGTTGTAGGTAAACGTCTTCTTCGATAGCCCAATCATGAGAAATGGTACGCCGCTGCTCCTGATCCATCTTTGGTTCTTATCCATCAGGCACGAGAGCATTTTGTCGAATTCACCCCGTTGGTCCCGTGTGGCGATGATGAACCGCCAGGGTTGTTCGTTAAATGAGGAAGGAGCCCACCGGGCTGCCTCGAACAAGCACCGAAGCTTTTCCACTTCGATCGCGCGATCCGAAAAGGCGCGCTGTGTCCAACGCTGCCTAAGCAAGTCGTGAATGGGGTATGTCGTTTGAGCTGGCTTATTCATGATTTCGAATGAATCCAATGCGTTGCGGGCTGCTACTTGGGATTTTCCGGATTTTGAGAATTCACTGTTTTTGCCTCTGACGATGAATCACTTCTCTCGGTCATGTTGTGCAGGCAGTGCGTCCCGGCAGCTTCTTCGCACCACAGACACACCTTCCCTTGCGTTGACTTTGGGTTTCCATGGTCTCCACAGTCCGTTCTCCCTCGGGGAGATGGCTGCGCAGTAGCGTCCAAAGAACTTGTCACCAAAACTCCATGTCACATTTAAGGGGCCAGAAGCGTCATACTCATGACACGTGTACCACTCCGGATGTGACCGATGACCTCGACGCAATTGCTAACAGATCGCCTGCAGACCAGCCGACCACGGCTTAAATCGCTCGCTTATCGCATGCTGGGCAGCGCTGCGGATGCCGAAGACGTATTACAGGACGTCTGGATCCGAATCAGACTATTCGATCTGGAAAAGCAGGAAGAAGTTGAAAACGCCGAGGGATGGCTGACCACTGTCGTTGCCCGGACTTGCATGAACAAATTACGTGCGCGAAAGACGCGGCACGAAGACGCTGCAAACCCGACTGTTTCGGACTTACTTGTCAGCGTGACAGATAACTCGAGTCCAGAACAGGACGTGCAGCTAGCAGAGGAGGTAGGGCTCGCTCTTCAAGTTGTACTCGAAACGCTGTCCCCTTCTGAACGAGTTGCCTTCGTGTTGCACGACCTTTTCGATCGTTCCTATTCCGAAATCGCGGCGCTACTGGATTGCAGTGTCGACGCAGCGCGGCAACTTGCCAGCCGCGGACGCCGCCGCACCCGAAGCGGCAGACGGAGCTCCAACGATTGCGATCCCGTCGCCGAGCGGCGGATCGTCGACGCGTTCTTCGCAGCGTCGCAGAATGGCGACCTTGCCGAGCTTCTGAAGATCCTACATCCGGATGTCGTGTTCCGTGCGGACGGCGGCGTAACCCGCCCGGCAGCCACGGCGGTCATTCACGGCGCACGGGAAGTCGCAAACCGGGCGAAAACGTTCGCCGTTGCTGGCGCGGCGCTTCAGCCGGTACAGGTCAACGGATCGACTGGGGTCATCGTGCGAGTTGGGAAACTCCCGGTCGCGATCATGGCTTTCAGCATCTCTGCCGGTCAGATCAGCGAGATTTACTGCTTGCTTGATACAAACCACATCCCTCAATTGCTTCCGCCCACATAAACCCCTCAAGCGAACAGGCCTCTGCGGGGAATACTCATTGCAGCCTAGGCATCGCCCAACGCCTCAAACACCTAAGAACAAATGCATACTCAATCATTTCTTCCCACCACTGCGGTTGCTTTCCAGCTTCTAGCCAAAGCGTGATTTCCGAGATTCTGGCGGGCCGCAGGATGCCCAACACACGCCAGATCGCAGCCCTGGTCGAACGCTTCCATGTTAGCGCTGATGCTTTCATAGAACGTCGCGGCGCACACGCGGCGGCGTGATGCGCATTTATGCCATCTCCGCCCAGCGGTGTTGCCCGCCCGTTTAGACCGACCGAACGTTAACGGCAGAATTTTCTAATCGCTGCCGCGCGTCAACAGACGCGTCAACGCACCAACATCCGCCTGCTGGTCGAATTCGTGCAGCAAAGACAGACTGTCCTCCACCTGCGCGGGCCCTACTCCGCCCAAAGGAACCAGGCGCCGGTACTTGGCGTTGATATCATCCCAGAGCACACCGCGTGGACCGGAGCCTCGCGGTGCGACGCAAGTGCTCGCGAATTCCCTACCGTCCTTTAACAGGATGGTGACGCTGCCGCCGTGGCGATGCGGGAAGCGGTCGGGCAGCGGAGCGGGCGACGGGTCGAACACGACCTTATCTTGAACGCGAGCGATAACGGAGTCCGCCATCTTGCTGATGCTCATGGCGTCCCAGCCGAACTTTCCGTCCACGATTGATGCCGCCACGAAATACACCAGGCTGTGTGCGGCATCGACGAGGTTGCGTGGATGCGGTTCGCCTTTGAAATTGGTCCATTGCACCGCCGCGGAAATGGTGACCCGCTCAATGTCATCGGGAATAACCTTGCCAATTCGAGCCGCGGCGGCCGCCGCTTCGGCCGTGGCATGAAACGGATGTGCGCCAGGCATGAGTTTGATGGCCATATCGGTGACGATATCCCAGTCGTCTCCCAGGCCCCGAGTAATGTCCTCGGTGGCCTGGCCGTTCATCGCGCTAAGAAATCCACGTGGGGTCTCAAGAATGCTCAAATCCGCCTGGAAATCCCGTAGGGCGGCCAGGGCCGCCTGCACGCCTATCATGGCTGCGTTGCCGGCATGATATTCGCGGGCACAGCTATTGTCGGCGGCCACGGCCATGCCGCCTATGGACGTGGCCGCAAGCGCGATGGTGTGAGCCATGCGGCCCGAATCCAGGCCAAGCAGGCGGCCGGCCGCAACGGCTGCGCCAAATACGGTTGACACCGATCCGTGAAAGCCGCGCTGCATGCGGCCAGGTGTTAACGATTCATCGATTCGGCCTGCCACTTCGTAGCCCAGCGCCATGGCGGCGAGAAGGTCTTGGCCTGACCTGCCCGTGTATTCGCCCAAAGCGACGGCGACGGTGGAGACTATGGTGCCGATATGGGCGATGCTGCGCAGGTCGCTGTCGTCCGATGCCGCCGCGTCGCTGGCGACGGCGTTTACCCTGACCACTCTGGACAAAGGCAGGCGGCTGCCCTCAAACCAAACGGTGGCTTGCCCTGCCCCGCCGTCTTCCAGCTCCAGCGTACGCAAAATGCGGGACGAAGCGATTTCGTACCCCATGGCTGCGCTGGCTATGGTGCTGGCCAAGCTCATTTTGGCGCGTTCGATCGCGAGCGCGGGAATGTCCTTGGATCGAATGCCGGAAACGAAGCTGGCCAGGACTTGGGCGATAGTGGTCGTGCTGTTCCTCAAGTTTGCATACCCCAGCGTCCGATAGTGCGCCGCTCCAGGACGCGGAAGATCAGGTTCTCGACCAGCAAGCCGAACAGAATTACGGTGAGCAAACCGGCGAATACATTGGGTATATCCAGCATGTTCTTGTTCTGGAATATATACCAGCCCAAGCCGCCCGACCCGGAGCTGGAACCGAATACAAGCTCTGCGGCGATCAGGGTACGCCAGGCAAAAGCCCATCCTATTTTCATGCCGGTCAAAATACTGGGGAAGGCGCCCGGAACCAATATTTTGCAGACATAGCCCATACGCGATAGCCCGTAATTGCGACCCACCATGCGCCAAGTCAGGCTGACCGAGCGGAACCCGGAATGAGTATTTAGTGCAACGGCCCACAGGACGGCGTGAACCAGGACAAAGATAATGCTGGCGTTGCCCAGCCCAAACCAAATCATCGATAGCGGCAGCAAGGCAATGGAAGGCAGGGGGTTGAACATGGATGTCAAGCAGATCTGCACCCACGCGGGTTGCACTGGCAAAAGCGGTGAACAGCGCGGCTATCAGCAGGCCCACGGCATACCCTTGCAGCAATAGCGCAATTGACGTCCAGGTTGCCAACAATAGCGTGCCCGACATAATGCCCGAGAAAAATGCCCGCATCGTGGAGGCGAAGGTAGGAAAGAGCAAGGGATTTCCAGACCATCTGGCGTAGGCCTCCCACACAATGGCCAGCATCAACAGCATGACGGCCTTGCGAAAAACGCCGTTATCCAGAATGCGCTCCCAAACGCTTAACGGCTTTTCGATGATGCCGAAATCTTCTTCTTCCAAGGTATTGATGATCTCATCGCGGTAAGCTGGCCTCGTTGATATTGCATCAGTCATGCGAAATTCCCCCTTGCGTTGCGGCCTCTTTAAAGAGCAGTTCTTCGATCCGCTCCTCGAGCCGCCTGCCATCGGGTGCCTTGGTGTCGGCACCTTCGCTGTGCAGTTCTGCTCGAACCCGGCCGGGATGGGGGCTTAGCAACAAAATACGGCTACCGATCTTGACGGCCTCGGATATGGAGTGCGTAACAAACAGCACGGTAAACCGGGTGTCGTCCCACAACTGCAGGAGCTCGTCCTGCATCTTGGCGCGCGTCAATGCATCCAGTGCGGCAAAAGGCTCGTCCATTAACAAAATGTCCGGTTCCATGGCCATGCCGCGCGCGATGGCCACGCGTTGCTTCATTCCTCCTGAAAGGATATGAGGATAACTATTGGCAAACGCCGACAAATTTACCTTGTCGATATAGTGCAAGGCTTTTTCTTCAGCGGCCTTGCCCTTGAGGCGTCCGCTGGCGGTTAACGCAAATACCACGTTTTCCTTGACGGTTTTCCAGGGCAGCAATTGATCGAACTCCTGGAACACCATGACCCTATCGGGCCCAGGTTTGACGATCTCCTGATTGTTCAGTTTTATCTGCCCTTCAACCGCGCGCAGATAGCCCCCAACGGCCTTCAATAATGTGGATTTGCCGCAGCCCGACGGCCCCACGATAACAAAACGGTCGGAGCGGTAAACATCGAAGCTGACCCGATAGGTTGCGGTGACAAGGTGATCTTTGGTGCGATAGCGCAGGGTGACCCCTTGAACCGACAGCAAAGGTGTCGCGGTTTGAGGCATGAAAGACTGTCTCCAGGCATTTTTTGGACGTCACACATCCGACCGCGACCGGATGTGTTGTTCCTGTTTGTCAGTTACCGGCAGAAATGGCAGGGCCGGGAAAGAATAGATCGGCGAGCGTCTCGGGCCGATTTTTTATTGTCTTGATATCGTTCATGAACTTTGCGTACTTCATGACTTTTTCTGGTTTGGCGGTGTACTTGGTGGACGGGTCGTTCAAGATTGCGACCATTTCAGTGACGTCGCCGCCACCGCCCATGGAGGCAATAAGCACCTTGGCTGCAGCCTGTTTGTCTGCCTTGATCATATCCTGCGCTTCTTGAAGCGCAGCTACGAACGCGGCGTAAATCTTGGGATTTTTGTCGTGAAAGGCAGTCGTTGTAGATACCATGGTAAACGTGGTTGACCCGCCCATGACGTCATCTGAATTTTGGATAGTGCGCACTCCCTTTGTTTTCATTTCGCGCTGGGCAAGCGGCGATGATGCGTAATGCGCGGCGATGTTTCCGCTACCCGATATCAGCGACACCGCGGCATCGGAGTGTTTCATGGTGACGGTATAGGGGTCGAAGCGGAACACCTGGTCCTTGCCGTACTTTTCCATGGCGTACATTTGCATCACGATAGACGGAATGGACGACTTTACAGAAGTGACTGCAATTTTGTCGCCTTGCTTCAGGTCGTCGATAGACTTCAAATGCGGTACGCGTGTATTCAGATACATGGGCATGGAACTGATGGCCGCCACGCCTTTGACGTTTGCCGTGCCTTTGGTGCGATCCCACAAAAGCAGGAAGGAAGGTGGGCCAGCCGAGATGAAGTCGGCGGAACCCGACAGCAAGGCGTCTATCATCACCGAAGGCCCACCGATATTGGCCCAGCTGATCGTCACTTTTTGCCCTGCCTTCTCGGCGTATTTCTCGATGAGCTTGTGCTCTTTCATCATGTAAAGCGGTAAAAATCCGAACCCGCCAGCCCCCAGCGGGATATTCAGCTTACTGACTTCAGCATTTGCGCCCAGGGGCATTAGCCCCGCGGCAGCCAGTAAAACCATGGTAATTTGCTTTTTCATTGTCTTCTCCTTTGGTGGTTGTACCGCGCCTCCTGCATTATTCGCCGGCCTGGAATACGCCGACAGATAAGGTGCTACGGCGATGGGGGCTTACTTATCTGGATACCGGCGAGCTGCTCGCTGAGCAACGCGACGGCGGTGTGATCGGCCTGAGGGCCCAATACGGCGCTGGCGCCGGCCCATAGGTTGCGACACAGATCCGAGAATGGCGCATTCACGTTGTTCTCATGCGCAATACCCAGAGCGATGTTCAAGTCTTTGACCATAAGGCTCATGGCGAAGCCTGAATTGAACTTACGCGAAAGCACGTACTGCTTGAACTTCTTCTGTGTGCTGTTGTTCATGCCCGTTGACACATTTAAGACATCCACCATGGTTTCCGGTTCTATACCAAAACGCGAGCCGATGATAAGCGCCTCGATACCGATCAGGTATCCCGCGGACGACACCAGGTTGTTCAGTGCCTTCATGGCATGGCCGGTACCCACTTTCCCGATGCTGATGACGCTGCCCAACGCATTCAAGATAGGCATGGCGGCGTCGATATCAGCCTTTTCTCCACCCGCCATAATGGTCAGTTCGCCCGTTCGGGCCCTGGGCACGCCGCCCGAGACCGGTGCATCGAACAAAACGACCCCTTGTCGGGCAAGTCGTTCGCTGAACTCCACCGTCTGGCTGGGAATGCCCGAGGTCATCTCGATGACGACCGTGCCGGGCCGCAAGCTGGCGGCCAGGCCTTGCGGACCGAACAGTACGTCCTGCACGATGGCGCTGTTAGGCAAAATCGTTATGATGACGTCAGACTCTTTGCCCAGTGCGGCAAGCGTGTCGGTGGGCTTGATGCCATAATCTTTGGCAAAGGCGGCTGTCCGGTCTGGGTTGTTGTCGAAGACAGCAAGCGGGTAGCCCGCCTTGAGCAGGCACCCAGCCATGGGCGCGCCCATGGCACCGACGCCCACGAAGCCAATTTTGGGTTTCGTCAAGGCCATTATTTTGCTCCAGCCGGTTTACGTTTCGCCTTTTCCTCGGCGATGACTTCTGCGGCAACCTTCATGCCGTCTAGAGCGGCGGGTACGCCGCAGTAAATCGCGACCTGAAGGAAGATCTCCTTGATGTCATCCTGGGTGAGGCCATTATTAAGCGCGCCACGCACATGCAGTCGGATTTCGTGCGGCCGATTCAGGGCCGATAACATCGACAAATTAACGATGCTGCGCGTGCGGCGGTCCAGACCCGGCCGCCCCCAGAGCTCTCCCCAACACCACTCGGTGACCAGCTTTTGCATGTCCGCCGTGAAATCGTCGGCAGCGTCGAGGGATTTTTGCACGTGCTCGGCGCCGAGTACCTCTTGGCGGTTTTTCAAGCCTTTGGCAAACAGCTCGGTGTTGAATTCTTTGCGCATGAAGTTTTGGCTCCTGAATGGGTGACGAGGAAATACGGCGAAGTATGATTATAAAAATACAATCTGTCAATCATATCGTAATACAATCTACATATAGTTTTTCAGTATTACATTGATGTCTCCCACTGACAGGAACGCAATCACCTCATGGAAACCAGAACGCCAGCAGCACCATCAAGTCCAGTCTCGGCACAACTCGCCGCTTTTATCAGCGATGCCTCATGGGAAGTGATCCCCGACCACATCCGTCACGAGGCCAAGCGGTCGGTGCTGAATTATTTTGCGGTGGCTCTAGCGGGCTGCAACGACCCCACCCTGGATCGCGCCGTAGAGACTTATGCGCGCTTCTCCGCCGGCCCCCAAGCCACACTGGTTGGCCGGCGTGAACGACTGGACATGCTTAACGCCGGGGCATTGAACGCCATGAGCGCGAACGTGTACGACTACGACGACACGCATATCCCAACCATTATTCACCCGACGTCGCCCGTCGCCTCCTCCTTGTTCGCCTTTAGCGAAACCCAGCCTCTTTCGGGAAAGGACTTCATGCTGGCCTTTGTGCTCGGCGTCGAGGCCCAATGCCGTATCGGCCTTGCCATCTCCCCCTTCCACTACAACAGAGGCTGGCACATTACCTCTACCTGTGGCGTATTCGGCTCCGCCATGGCCATCGGAAAGACGCTGAAATTGACTCCCACCGAGCTATGCTGGGCTTTGGGTTCGGCAGCCTGCCAGGCCGGAGGACTTGTGGAATCCCTGGGAACCATGTCCAAAAGCGTCAGTGTGGGCAACGCGGCCCGCAATGGCATGCTGGCGGCGCTTCTGGCCAAGGAGGGCTTCGATGGCCCGGCACAGCCGCTGGAAGGCGTAAACGGGTTTCTCCGAGTTTTTGGCGACGAGCCGAACTTCAGTGCCGTGACCCGGAGTTTGGGTGAAAGCTGGGAAATCGCCAAGGTAGCCTACAAGCCCTACCCCTGCGGAGTGGTGCTCAACCCCGTGCTGGATGCATGTCTGGCATTGTCCGCCCGCATTGATCCACGCAGGCTCGACACGATCGAATCCATTGATCTCACCGGCCACCCTTTGCTGCGCCAGCGCACCGATCGACCGGATATCAAGACGGGGCGCGAATCACAGGTCAG
Organism: Paralcaligenes ureilyticus; assembly: GCF_004346225.1. Taxonomy (GTDB): domain Bacteria; phylum Pseudomonadota; class Gammaproteobacteria; order Burkholderiales; family Burkholderiaceae_B; genus Paralcaligenes; species Paralcaligenes ureilyticus. The sequence goes on from NZ_SMAJ01000001.1 coordinate 309,503, forward strand.
CGCCCAGCACGCCGTGCCAGTCTCTTTGCTTCGCGGCAGCGCAGGTTTGGACGCGTTCTCCGACCAGGCCGTCGGTGACCCGAAGCTGCGTGCGCTAGGATCGCTCCTACGCTTCCATGACGATGAAACGTACTCAATAGACAGCGCCAAAGTCATGCTGCGATTCCGTGATCAGTCGACCGAGCAAGAGCATGTGCAAATGGCGCGGGGGTCGCTGCAGCGGCCGTTGACAGACGATGAAATAGAAGCCAAACTGCGCGACCTTTGCCGCTATGGGCGCTCGGGATGCGACGCCGGCCGTTTGATCCAGGCTGTCTGGGACATGGAAGATGCTGCAGACATGGGACGCCTGGCCAGACTGGCCGAAGCGCCTAATTGAGCATGCCTATTGAACATACCTATTATTTTGCCTGCTGCGCCGGCCAAAGCACGATGCCCGCAAACACATGCAGAGTTACCAGTCGAACACACAGCAATTATTCTGTCGGCCATTGTGATTTTTTACCTAATATTGTATTATTGAATTATCGAATTAATACATATTTTGACCTTCAGCATTGTCGGAAGATCGCCCTCATGGCGCTCGCCCCAGGTCTAAACGGCTGGGCGATACTGGCCAATTCCGACAGCTTGGAAAACAACAGGGCGAAGGAAAAGGCGGCGGCTGGACTAAACTTGGCATCTATGCACGTTTCAGGTACGGAACCAAGCGCCTGAGACGTGCGCACCTTTTTTAACGCTCGCTAAATACAGAGAAATAATATGAAGCCCCAAGATGCGGATGATGATTTCAAGGTGCATCGTGTCGCAGCGGTGTTGCGCCATAGCGTTACGGAAAGCATACGCAATGCCATTCTGGCGCGCCGCTTTCTGCCAGGGGATCGCCTGCCTGAACGAGAACTGTGCGAGATGACGGGCGTGAGTCGCACTTTGGTGCGTGAAGCGCTGCGCGAACTCGAAACCGAACGATTGATCAAAGTCATCCCGCATCGCGGGCCAGTCGTCGAGACCATCACACCCGAACAGGCCGACGGCATCTATAGGGTACGGGAAGAGCTTGAAGGCTTGGCCAGCCAGCTTTTCGCCGAACGCGCCACACCGGATCACCTCAAGGCCCTGAAAAAGGCCTACACGGATCTTAAAGCTTCGCATACCAAAGTTGATCCGTTGGGTCAACTGAAAGCCAAGAATAATTTTTACCGATGCTTGCTCAATGGCGCGGGCAACGAAGCGCTGTCCAATAGCCTACGCCTGCTCAATTCGCAGATCATGCTGCTACGTTCGATGTCCATGGCGGCACCTGGACGCGCCAACAAAAGCCTTGCTGAATTGGGCGAGCTACTGAAGGCGCTTGAGGCTAAAGATGAGAAGGCCGCTCGCAAGGCGGGAAGCCGCCACGTCCGAAACGCATCGGCCATCGCGATCACGCTGTTACGCCAGTAAGAAGGAAGCAACCCGCCCAAAGGCCTAAGGCAATTTTCGGCCACCCGGAACAACAAGACTACGCGCCAGCCCGCTGGCCCATTATTAAACAGGACCCTGGAGACAAACCCATGGATACTCAAGGCATTGCGCCATTTGAACTCTACGCCATCAGATATGCGCGCCATGGCGGCCGCAAGGCGCAGGACAACTATATGGGCACCGTTGACTTCCATGATGCCGAGTCTGACCTTGATTATTATGTATGGGTGGCCAGGCGCCACAGCGAGATATATGTCATCGACACTGGCTTCGAAGAGCAGTCGGCACGGGAACGCGGGCGCGAGATCCTCATCTCGGTCAAAGATGGCCTGGCTCTTCTCGGGGTGGCCACCGAAACCGTCGAACACGTCATTCTTACTCATCTGCACTACGACCACGCGGGCACTCTGGACCAGTTCCCCAAAGCTAAGTTCCATATCCAGGATGCAGAATCAGCCTACGCAACGGGCAGATGCATGTGCCATCCAGCCTTGCGCCACCCTTTCAATGTGGAAGACACAGTCAGCTTTGTTCGCAAGCTCTATGGCGGCCAGGTGGAGTTCCATCGCGGCGATGCGGAACTGGCGCCCGGCTTGACGCTGCATCTGGTTGGAGGCCATACGATGGGCCTGCAAGTTGTCCGTGTCTGGACCCAACGCGGCTGGGTGGTTATTGCGTCCGACGCCACTCACCTTTACGGAAACATCGATCGCCAGATACCGTTTCCCATCGTCTATAACGTCGGCGACATGATGGAAGGCCACAAGCTGGTGCGACGTCTGGCCGACTCGTCCCAACACATTATTCCTGGTCACGACCCACAGGTCATGCGGCGGTACCCTGCCCTGTCGCCCGACACCGCCGGAAAAGTGGTCCGGTTGGATGCGGCCCCCAATCATTCGACCGAATAAGCGCCCTTGGCGCCCGGCGTACGGGCAGATGGCCGAACAACCGCCTGAGCCGGTTGCGGATACGTAGAAACTTCAAGACGCATCCCTCGAAAACGCCGAGACGCTGAGGCGGCACAGGGCCTCTTCGGTCTGCCCCGGCTGCAGCCAGCGCAAGCCCTGCCCGTGGTGGATGGCATCGGGCAGGCCGAGCCAGGGTTCCACGCAATAGAAATCGGAATCGGGACCTTCCGTCCAGGTCGTCACCGCATACCAGGGACACGCGGTCTCGGACAGGTCGAGCGTGACCCGTGCGTCCCGCCAGGGCATGTCCAGATGCACGAACCCGGGCTCGTGCAGCACATGGAAACGGTCGAGCAATTTCGGATCGGCCAGTGAATAAGCAGTCGCCCCCGGCACGGGCTCGGTCACCCCGCCATGGGGCCTCGCTTGCTGCACCGTATTCGCAGGCAGGTGCAACATAGTGTCGCCACGATGCCGCGCTGGCAGATCGAAATAGAAATGATGCCCGGGATAGTAGGGCATGGGCGCCGCGCCCGTGTTGGTGGTCACCAGGCGCACCTCGAGCGTGGCGCCCGACAGGCGATAATGCACGGCGAAAACAAAGCCGAAGGGATACATGGCGCGCGTGGCGGCGCTGTCCTGCAGCGTCAGCACCACGCCCAGGCCATCGTCGTCTACGCGGTGGCCAAACGGCAGGTCGCGCGCAAAGCCGTGCATGGGCATGGCGCGCACCACGCCCGCCGCATCCTTCCAGAAGCCGAGCCTGCCGTCCACATAATGCCTGGCAATGAACGGAAACAGCAGCGGATCGCCGCCGCGTATCCTGTGGGGAGGTGTCCAGTCCGGATCCCGCGGCCAGTGGATGATGTCTTTGCCGTCGACCGTCCATTGCATCAACAGGCCGCCGGCCGATGGCGCCAGCGCGATCGAAGCGCGCGCGTCGTCCAAGTGAATGATGTCGGGGGTTTCAGGGGTTGCGGAAGCCATGCACACTCGCGGTTTTACGGGGGGAATCGGCCGGCGCCCAAAAATCGGCGGCCGCAGGCAAACACTATAGTGCGACCCGGACAACGCGTCTACACGACGGGCCTGGGCTGCGCGGACGACGGCGGCGAACAAGGCATCAAATTCGAGGGTACTGGTAAGCAGATCTCCCAGCGTCGGCTGAAGCGGCCTGCATCTGTAGCGCCAGCAGTACACATATGTCAGGCATATGTCAAAATACAGCTGCTACTTGGTAGTGATCGGCTGCCCCATCCGTAGGTGAGCATTTCCTATGCCGGCACCCGTGTCAAGTGTGCCTCGCAATGCGCCAAGCACCGCAACTGACAGGAGGCGTACCATGCGTACCGTTTCATATAGCTCCAATAGTCAACATCCGTGCCATTCGTCCTACGTCAAGAATGGGCCTAACCACGCGCCTGCTCTGCGAGCCACTGCTCCTTACCATAACAATAATCCGGAAACTCGCGGTCCAGCGTAGTCTCGCCTCGGAGAAGCCTGCGTGCAAGATCGGCTACGGTTTTAAGCTCCGCCTCATTTCGCACCTCCAAAGGTGCAACAAGCGCTACCCCTGTGGCCCATGAAAGACGTTCACGACGCCAACTGGGGCTAACCTCAAAATCAATGCCGTCGTGCTGCAGTCGTTTCGTGACAGCGTCCAGCTTGTCGTAATACTGGCGCAATTCGCCCTGTGCTGGCTGCCTGGTGTAGCTGATGATTTTCTTGCGCGAGCGGCCGACACGCTTATAGTTCGGCGTGGAATCGCCAAAGAATCCGCCCTCGCGCGGCGGATCTCCAGCTTCGCTCCAGGCACGCTCGCCAATCTCGTCCGCATAGCTCTGACGTGGGTGAATCCACCAAACGATGACGCGCCGGCCTCCCAGGATGAAGCCTACGTCGTCCCACCAAGACCACGCATCGGGCGGTGTCTCCTCATACGAATGGGGCGCGTAGATACCATCTTCCATCGCCCATTTACACTGGCGATGATATGCCCGCTGTGAATCACGCATGCGTTCGAGTCTTTTAATTTTCATTACACAACCTTCGAAGGAATCACTTCAGCCTTGGCCTCCCACACGGTCAAACCCTTTTCAGCAACTCGGCCACGATATAACGATACTTATTTCGATGCGAAGCAGGCTTCGCCAACCTCATAAACAGAGCTAGCCATAAATACCCAAATTAGGTATGATAAAACCCAATATGGGCACAACGATCACCGCATCATCATCGCGCACGAGTTTTTCCGACGCGCTCTTTTCCGGCACCAAGCAACGGGTGCTGGGGATTCTATACGGCCAGCCATCGCGTAGCTTTTATGCGAACGAATTGATCAGCCTGGCAGCCAGTGGTTCAGGAGCCGTACAGCGTGAACTAGCCACACTGGCCAGCAGCGGGCTAGTCATCGTGAAGGCGATTGGCAACCAAAAACACTATCAAGCCAACCCAGATTCGCCCATCTTCACCGAGCTATGCGCAATCATACAAAAAACGACAGGACTCGCTGACCCACTACGCGAAGCGCTTGGGCCCATCGCTTCCCAAATCACTGCTGCCTTTGTCTATGGCTCCGTCGCCAAGAAAACCGATACGGCCAGCAGCGATATTGACTTGATGCTGATCAGTGATGAAATCAGCTATGGCGAACTATTCTCTGTGCTGGAAGAAGTCAGTGCCCGACTCGGTCGGTCGGTAAACCCCACGATTTTGACTATAGAAGAGTTCAAGAAACGTCTGATTAACCAAGAGTCATTTTTGACTCGAGTGATAGAGCAACCCAAAATCTGGATCATAGGGGGAAGCGGTGACCTCGGTATTTGAGAACCTATGCGGCCCCGGCAAACCCTTGCGGGCTGAGCCTCCAGATAAGAAAGAGTTCGAAGGTCTGATTCGCTCTGGCCACGCCAGATTGCGTGATGCGTTGAACGCCACTCTCTCAATTGAGAGCCGATTCGACCTCGCTTATAACGCTGCCCATGCGCTGTGCTTAGCCGCATTGCGCTGGCATGGCTACCGCTCAAGTAATCGATACGTCGTATTCCAGCTACTACCTAATACACTGAACCTAGGTCCCGAAGTCTGGCGCGTGCTGGCGAAGTGTCACCATATTCGCAATTTGGGCGAATACGAAGGCGATTTGAATGTCGATGATCGTATCGTCACCGACTTATTGGCCGCGAGTCAGATCGTCGCCGACAAAGTTGGTACCTTGCCACCGTCACAGTGAGCCCCTGAATGGAGCGCGAACGGCCACCTGTATCAAAAGTCAGCACCGCGACAAATGCACCCCACAATCCCCGCACTGGCCTAACTGGCAGTACGACCTTGCTGCCTTGGCTGAGCCCCGGGCGGCAGCCAGTCGTGCCCAAGGGCTGTTATTTGATCGCCTAGTTAGTTCGGCACGTACGATCACTCTCTTCAAAGCCTAGCGACCATTCAGCCACAGTTGCAGTAGCACGAACGACAACACAATCAGACCCGTGGTAAAAAACTTGCAGTGCTGGTGAGAGGTCGCCCAGACCTCTTCAACGTAGACACCGTTCAGATTCACACGGCAGATCTTTCCCCGTTAAACGAGGACTTAACGATTGGTTAAACCTAATACGTTATGTAGCAATGCTCGCCCGCGGTTGACCTATACTTGAAGCAGGTGATTTCCAACTACAACATAGGAATTTCCCACACCATGAAGAACGTATTTCTAGCCGCAGTACTGTTGACAGTGGCGCTCCCCGCAGGCGCACAGGTAGGCGTGTCGATCAACATTGGTGAACCGGGCTTTTACGGCCAAATCGCCATCGGAAGCGCCCCCCCACCCCAACTCATTTATCCTCAGCCGGTGATCATTGCGCCGGCGCCGCGTTATGTCGGCGTCCCGCCTATCTACTTGCGTGTCCCCCCTGGACAAGTCAAGCACTGGCGCAACTACTGTGGCCGGTACGACGCCTGCGGCCGTCCGGTCTACTTTGTGCGTGACGATTGGTACCTAAACCGCTACGTGCCGTACTACCGTGGCCGGCACGGGGACCGTCGTGAGTATCGCAGATATGATGATCGTCGAGGGTATGGTGATCATGATCGCGACCATGACCGCGGCCATGGACACGGACGCGATCGCTAGGCAACGAATCCTACAGGGCAGGCGCAGCCGATAGCCCTGTTTGGCCAGGCGGCGATCAAAACACTAGACGACCGGCGTTAGGCCCCACCCCGAAGATGCCGCAGCAGCCGCATGACGGCCGTCGACTGGGACACATTGTTGTTCCACAGGATTTTGAACTCTCGGTTGCACCAGTGATCAACGAGCCTGACGCAGGAGTATCGCGATGCGTCCGCGCCCCGAAGCGCGATTTCCGGAATGACGGCCACCCCGAGCCCCTCTGAAACCATGTTCCTCATCGCCTCGAAACTCGTCACTTGCACCGTCGCGTGAATGTGCTGGTTCGCGGCGCTGGCGGCTCGCACCGACAGCGTGTTCGTTGATGCGCCCTGTTGCATCATGACGTGATTTTCATTCAGCGTGTCCTCAAACCTGACACGCTTCCGTTTGGCCAGCGGATGATTCAGCGGTGTGATCAATACCAAAGGGTCATTTCGAAAAAAGGCTTCCGAAACGCCCACGACCGTCTTGGTGGGTGCGCATACCCCCAAATCCGCGACGCCTGACGCGACCGCGCCGGGTATGTCATCGCTGAGCTGCTCGGTCAATTCAATTTGAACGGCGGGATATTGGCTCATGAAAGGCTTGAGCGTTGCCGGAAGGTAGTAGCAAAGAGCCGTCATATTGACGCAGATGCGCACCTTCCCTTGCACGCCTTCACGATATTCGCTGATGTCGCATTCAATTTTGTGAAGCTGCGCCATGACTGTCTTGACATGCTCGTACAGTGAACGACCGGCGGGTGTGGGCTCGACTCCCCGGCTCAGTCTGCGCAGCAAGGGTACGCCGGCGCTTTCCTCGAGTTCGGCCAGCCGCCGGCTGATGGCCGATGCGACCATATTGCCGGGTTCGGATGCCGCCGAAATGCTTCCACACTCAACCACCAAGGCGAATAGCTTGAGGGTCTCAATGTCAAAATGCATGGCGCTTGCCTGTTCAGGTTTGCCGATTCGCGATAGCTGCCCTAGCCAAATAACATGTCCCGCCTATTCGCCCGCTGATATTCTTCCAGGCTTGAATCCTGAATGAATAATTTTTATAAATGCCAGCAGCCAGAACACTATTTGAAAAAATTTGGCAACGTCACATTATTGCAGAACATGAGACCTCGGTGTTGCTTTACATTGACAAGCACTTGATCAATGAGGTCACCAGCCCCCAGGCGTTCGACGGACTGCGCACGACGGGCAGGAAGCCCTGGCGCCGCCAATCGGTGCTGGCGACGGCGGACCACAATATCCCCACGCTGAACCGCCGCGCCGGCATGCACAGCGAGATCGCGCAGCGGCAACTGGCCACTCTCGAGCGCAACTGCGAGGAGTATGGCCTCCAATACTATTCATTGACGGATGCGCGGCAGGGAATCCTGCACGTCGTGGCGCCGGAGCTGGGAGAGACTCTGCCGGGGATCACGATCGCCTGCGGCGATTCGCATACGACGACCCATGGGGCGTTCGCCACGCTCGCCTTTGGGATCGGCACGTCGGATATCGAGCAGGTTCTGGCCACGCAATGCCTGCAGGTGCCCAAATTGAAGACCATGAACGTCCGGCTTCATGGCACCATGCGCGCGGGTGTCTATGCCAAGGATATTGCACTGGCTTTTCTGAGAAAGTTCGGTACCGACTGCGCGGCCGGCTGTGCGCTGGAGTTCTCGGGCAACGTCGTGTCCGGGCTAAGCATGGAAAGCAGAATGACGCTGTGCAATCTCGCGGCGGAGGCGGGCGCGCGGGTGGGCATCATCGGCGTCGACGACATCACGATCGACTATCTCAAAGGGCGCCCGTCCAGCCCACAGGGCCATGAATGGGCTCTTGCAACCGAGTACTGGTCCACCTTGCATACCGACGACGGGGCAAAATTCGACCGCAATGTGGAGTTTGATGTCAGCGACGTGGCTCCGCAGGTCACATGGGGGACGACCCCCGCAATGACGGTGAGCTTGTTCGAAAGCGTGCCCGATCCCCGGAGCGCCGGAAACCTCGACGCCCAGCGCGCGGCGGCGCGCGCACTCGATTACATGGGCCTCAGGGCGGGTACGCCAATGCGTAGCATCCGCCTGGACAAGATCTTCATTGGTTCCTGCACCAATTCGAGGATTGAGGATCTGAGGATCGTGGCCGGCATCGTAAAGCGCCGCAAGGTCGCGGCCGGCATTCGGCAGGCATTGATCGTTCCCGGATCGGGCCTGGTGAAGCGGCAAGCCGAAGAAGAGGGCTTGCATGAAATATTCCTGGATGCCGGATTCGAGTGGCGCGACGCCGGCTGCTCCATGTGCCTGGGAATGAATAACGATAGCCTCTCCGAAGGAGAGCGGTGCGCCTCGACGTCCAACCGCAATTTCGAAGGACGGCAGGGCCGGGGCGGACGTAGCCATCTGCTAAGCCCCGCCATCGCCGCGGCCACCGCCATTGCCGGGCGATTCGCGGCTCCGGAGGAAATCTAGATGGAACCGTTCGGGGAGGTTTTCTCACACGTCGTGCCCATAGACCGGACCAATGTCGATACCGACGCAATCCTGCCAAAGCAGTACATGGCCTTGACGACACGCACGGGATTCGGGGATTTTCTGTTCGACAGCTGGCGCTACGAAGAGGCCGGCGCACCCGGCATCGACAATTCCAAGCGGACCCTGAAAGCGGACTTTGCGCTTAACGACCCGCGATATAGGGGGGCAGGCATTCTCCTGGCCCGCCAGAACTTCGGCTGCGGCTCGAGCCGCGAGCACGCGGTATGGGCGTTGGCTCAATGGGGAGTTCGCGTTCTGATCGCCCCCAGCTTTGCAGATATCTTTTATGGAAATTGCTTCAAGAACGGGATCTTGCCCATCTGCCTGAGCGCGCCGGTCGTCTCGTCCCTGTTCGACGCCGTGCGGCGCGACGGACGGCTCGAATTGACCATCGACCTCCCGAACCAGAAAGTCATCGCACAGACTGTGGTCCATGAGTTTGATATCGATCCGGCACGCAAGCGCGCGTTATTGCTCGGCATCGACGAGATCAGCGAAATTCTCGGCAAGCACCAGGACGCGCTGCAAGACTTCGAGCGCCGCAGGATGCGGCTGGAACCCTGGCTCGCCACCGAGAGATAGACGAATCACCAAGTACTTCATCAATAGACAGCTTTTATACGGAGAGGAAGAGACAATTATGGAATCAGTTCAGAACATACAGCTTGGAGGCATGCCGTGGTATTCGCGGCTGACGCCCAAGCATTGGAACACGTTGAAGGGCGCGTTTCTCGGATGGATATTCGACGGCTACGAGGCCTTGGCCCTGGTGATCGTCCTATCGCCGCTGCTTCATTCTGTGTTGACGCAGCAGCAGGCGGCATCCAAGCCGTTTTATGCCGGGTTGGTGATCGGCATTACATTGCTGGGATGGGGGGTTGGCGGTCTGGTCGGCGGGGTGCTTGCGGATTACATCGGACGCAAGCGCATGATGATGTGGTCGGTCTTTTTATACGCCGTGCTGACCGGCCTCACCGCATTCGCAGACTCCATCGCGACGCTTTGCCTATTACGGTTTCTGACCGGCCTGGCCATGGGCAGCGAGTGGAGCACAGGCATTGCCCTTGTGGCCGAAACGTGGCCCAAGGAAGCGCGAGCGAAAGGCGCCGGCTTTCTTCAATCCGGCTTCGGCTGGGGCACGCTGATTGCCGCGCTCGCCTGGTATATCCTGACATTGATCGACCCCTTCGGCGCGGAGAATTGGCGCGTCATGTTTGTCTTGGGCGCGCTGCCGGCGTTCTTTGTTCTCTACATCCGCCGCAGCATGGATGAATCCGAAGAATGGATTACCGCCATCCGCAACAAAGAGTGGGGAGCAACCGAGGCGTCTAGCGAAAAAGGCGGGAAACGTCCCTTTACGCTGAAGCAGGTCTTCAGCGAACGCGAGGCCGTGCGCCGCATTCTGCTGACTTCGCTCCTTTCGGTGGTAAGTATCGCCGGGTGGTGGGCCGTATCAAGCTGGTTGCCGACCTACACTAGAGCCATTGCCGCAGCGGAGGGAAGCAGCCCTCACTGGGCTTCGTATGTGTCGTTCTTCTATACCGGCGGGGCAATCGTCGCCTATATGTTGTCGGGCTTCATAGCGGACGCCCTGGGCCGCCGGTGGTTTCTTTTCCTTACCTTCGCGGGGTCGCTCGCCGTGACAGTTCTGGTGTACGGCTATGTGTCCACCGTTGCTCAGATGCTCGTGCTTGCCCCCATAAACGGCTTCTTTACGCTGGGATGCGCGTTCGCCTGGCTGGCAATCTACCCTGTGGAACTGTTCAATACCTCGGTGCGATCCACGGCCGTCGGCTTCGTATTCAACTCCGCGCGCCTCATTGCCTGGTGCTTTCCGATCGCCGCAGGCGTGATGATCAAGGCTTTCGGTGGAATCGCGCCCACGGCTCTGGCTTTTGGATCGATCTACGCCATCGGCCTGATCGTGCCGTGGTTTTTGCCGGAGACCGTCGAGAGGTGATGCGCCGGGGAATAAACCGCAGGTCTCACCGGGTTTTGTGAGCTGCGGCCAACGCCGATCCTGATGGGTCGGCGTTTTTGTTTCCGGCGCCATCAGCTCAAAGCCCCCTCGCGACACCGACATGGGCTCCGCCCAACTAGGATTAACCCTAGATTTCCCAAAATCACCGCCCTAGTAAAAACCCGCGCATTCTCCATCGTCCCCTGCCACAAAGCCTTCAATCCACCCATCCTATAACCTTTCAGAATATGGCATTCAAATAAAAGACTTTGACGCATATCATCACCGAATCTAGCATGTGCCACTACAGCCCCGAACCACCTAGATTGAGGACCCACCATGAAACTGAATCTACTGCCAGCCCTGACCCTGGTCGCGCTCGGCCTCTGTGCCGGCCCACTGGCATCGGCCTATGCCCAGGACAATCGCCCCATGCTGCGCATGAGCTCTGGACAAGCCGATAACGGGACGCTCGATCCGGATCGCGCAACCACTACCGCCGACCTGGGCGTGGTCAGCGAGATATTCAACGCACTGGTTCGCTTCCCGCCCGGCAGCGCCGACCCCACCAAACTTGAGCCGGATCTGGCCGAAAGCTGGAACGTATCGGACAACGGCAAGGTCTGGACCTTTCATTTGCGCAAGGGCGTGCAATTTCATGGCGGCTATGGCGAACTCACTGCCGCGGACGTGGTTTACTCCCTTGAGCGCGCTGCCGACCCCAAGCGTTCAAGCTTTGCGTCAAATTTCGCTGGTGTAGACAAGACTGAGGCTCCGGACGATTACACGGTGCGTGTCACGCTGAAGTACCCCGACACACGCTTCCTGGATCGCGTATCCGACTACCACGGCGGCTATATCATCAGCAAGAAGGCCGCCGAGAAGCTGGGTACCCAATTCGGGGCCTCGCCCATAGGTACCGGCCCCTTTGCTTTCGGCGAACATATCACCCAGCAGTACGTGAAGCTGGTGGCCAACGACAAGTACTATCGCGGCAAGCCCAAAGTCGCAGGCATCATATACCGCATGATTCCCTCCGATAGCGCTCGCCAACTGGCATTCGACTCGGGCGAATTGGACCTTATTTATGGCAAACGGGAACAACGCTGGGTAGAGCAAGCACGCAAGCGTGGCTATAACGTTGATATTTTTGATCCGGCGGAATTCCGCATTCTGCACCTGAATCGCCAATTCAAACCGCTGAATAACCTCAAGGTACGCCAGGCCATTGCAGCCGCCGTCGATGTCGACCAAATCATGAAGTATGTCGGCAAGGATGTCGCGGCCAAGGGCTGCTCTGTCGTGCCCGACGGCTACCTGGGACACGACTGCAGTGCCGACGCCTATGTACACGACGTAGCCAAAGCCAAGAAGTTGCTGGCCGAGGCGGGTTACCCCAAGGGAATCGAACTCAAGTCGATAGTCTCGAATATTTCTGCCCAGCAACCCATCATGGAAATCGTGCAGGCGCAATTGGCTGAAGCAGGCATCACGCTGGATATGGAAGTGGTGGACCACGCCACCTACCAGGCGCGCAGCCGCAAGGATCAGAGCGCCATCGTCTTCTACGGCGCCGCCCGATTCCCAAATGCCGATGCCTATTTGTCCGAGTTTTTCGACTCCGCGTCGGAGATAGGCTCACCCACAGCCATGTCGAACTTCTCGCACTGCTCGGTTGGTGATGCAGACATACGCGCTGCCCGTATCGAGCCCGACCCGGTCAGGCAGCTCGCGCTTTGGAAGGACGCCCAGCGCAAGATTCATGACGATGTCTGCGGCGTTCCGCTGTTTGGTCTGAAGCAGGTGTGGGTTCACTCCAGCAAGATGCACTACGGCTACGACCTGAAGGGTTCGATGAATCTGGCGCCGCCCATTACCGAAAAGACCACACTCGACACCAAATAAGCGGGAAGCCGTCACACATTATGGAACGACTCATCCGATACCTGTTGTGCCACGCGCCGGGCCACGTCCACGAAAGCTTCGACCAGGCTTGCATTGCGGGCGGCACCCACGCGGCACAACTGAAAAGTGGACACGAGCTCCGGATCGAAACGGCGCAGAACAATGCGTTTGCCTACCCATTCCGCGAACAATGGGTGCACCAGCGACACACCCAGCCCCGCCGCAACAAACTCGCACACCGTGGACGCCGTCACGGCATTGAGCACGGGGTTCAGGCGCGCCCCCGCGGCACTGAAAGCCTCCTTCACCAGTTTGTCTGTCAGGCTGACGGATTCAAACGTTATAAAGGGAACGTTATCCAGATCCTTGGCGCGGATTACACGCTTCTGCGTCAACGAATGGTTCAAGGGCAACGCGCAGAACAAAGGCGAAGAAAGCATGGGCTCCCGATCGATATAGGGATTCTCGACAGCATTGCTCACCAAAGCCACGTCAATCTGCCTGGCTACCAGCCAGTCCGCCAGGAATTGGGAGCTGCGTGTATGGATGGACACATGGACGCCGGGATGGGCCTTGATGAAGTCCATGGTGACACGGCGCACGAACGAGCCGGACAGCGCAGGCATGACGCCTATGCACAACTGCCGCTGCTCGTCACGGCGAATCGAGTCTACAGCGTCCTCGAGCTGATGCAGGCCGACAAAGATACGGTCGATTTCTTCGTACAGGCGCATGCCGTGGGGTGTAGGCGCCAGCTTGCCTTTAACGCGCTCGAACAAGGCCAGGCCTGTGTCTTCCTCAAGTTTCATCAGCAGCTTGCTGACTGCGGGCTGGGAAACGAACAGGGCATCCGCCGCCCGATTGACCGTGCCCTGCTCGATCACGGCTTTGAAAGCTTCGACTTGGCGCAGGTTCAGTGATTTTTTCATACACCCATCCAAAAGTACGCGAATGACCAAACTGGAATCTTATGACGTAATCGTGATTGGCGCCGGCATGGTGGGCGCAGCCATTGCCTACGGCCTGGCCGGGCGGGGCCGCGACGTCCTGGTTCTGGATGGCGCCGATACCGACTACCGGGCCGCCAAGGCCAACTTCGGCCTGGTCTGGGTGCAGGGCAAGGGGTACGACGCCCCCGCCTACCAGAAACTGTCGCGCCACTCAGTACGATTGTGGCCGGAGTTTGCCCTGAACCTGGAGCATGAAACCGGCGTGGCCCTTGATTACGAAAACCGGGGCGGCCTGCACTTTTGCCTGGGTGAACAGGAATGGGCTCAACGCCGGGCCAGATTGGACGCCTGGCATGTGCAGGCCGCGGACGAACCGCCCTATACCCGCATGCTGGACCGGGAGCAATTGCAGGCCATGTTGCCCGGTGTGCGCTTGGGCCCTGATGTAAGCGGCGCAAGCCTGGGGAAGACCGATGGTCACGTCAACCCGCTCAAGCTTCTTATCGCTCTTCATAAGGGCTTGATGCGGCGCGGGGCAACAATCCTGGGGAACCGCCCTGCCACAGGCATTACGGCACTGACAGGCGGCGGCTTCTCCGTCACGGCCGGAGGCGAACGTTATGAAGGCGCGCAAGTAGTCATTGCCGCGGGCCTGGGTTCCGCGAGCTTGGGCCGCATGGTGGGCCTGGATGTCCCGCTGCGTCCCCAACGTGGCCAGCTCCTGGTTACAGAACGGCTGCGTCCGCTGCTTCCCCTGCCGGCCAGCGGCATACGTCAGACAGCGGAAGGCACCGTCATGATTGGTGTGACGCAGGAAAATGTCGGCTACGACTTGCACACGACCTCCAGTGCGGCGGCGCGCATGACCCACAACGCCTTGCGCATACTGCCCGACCTTGCGCAGGCGCGCCTGGTACGGCATTGGTCGTGCCTGCGCATCCTGACGCCGGACGGCTGCCCGGTCTATGCCGGCTCTATTTCCCATCCCGGCGCCTGGATAGCAGTTTGCCATTCCGGCGTAACCCTGGCCGCGTTTCATGCCGGCCCCCTTTCGGACTGCCTGCACGATTCGACGTTAACGGCCAACCTGGATTTCTTTCACCATGAGCGATTCGATGTTTCGACAACTGCTTGATTCCGGCGCGCAAGCGCTCACCCTCTATATCGATGGCCACGCCGTCAAGGCACAGCCCGGCGATACCGTCGCGGCCGTGATGCTGCGCCAGGATTCTCCCGTAACCCGCACAACGCCTGTGCTGGGCAATCCACGTGCACCGTATTGCATGATGGGTGTGTGCTTCGAATGCCTGGCGATCGTGGATGGCGTGGCGTCGACCCAAACCTGCATGCTGCCCGTGCGCGAGGGCATGCAGGTCGAACGTCAACATGGCAAACGGAGCATCGTATGAACGAAAAGATCGACTTGCTTATTGTTGGGGCGGGCCCGGCCGGCATGCAGGCCGCGATCCAGGCCCGAAGTCATGGCTTGAGCGTGCTGGTGGCCGACGATCAGCCGGCCCCCGGCGGGCAGATATGGCGTGCCGTAGAACGCGTTGCCGATCAGGCTACCGGTGCTATTCTGGGAGAGGACTACCGCGCGGGCGCGGCGGTGGCTCGCAACTTCCGCGGCTGCGGCGCAGACTACCGCCCGTTGACCCAAGTGTGGCAAATAGAACAGGGTTGGCATGTGTACATGACCCAAGGCGAGAAAGCGACCGTCGTGCAGGCGGACAATATTCTGCTGGCTACCGGCGCCCAGGAGCGGCCTGCCCCCTTCCCCGGCTGGACCCTGCCCGGCGTCATGACAGTCGGGGCGGCTCAAATCCTGCTCAAGACATCGAACCAGGTTCCCGCAGACCCGGTATGGATCGCAGGCAGCGGCCCACTGGTACTGTTGTACATCAAGCAACTACTCCAGGCAGGCGGCAAGGTAGCTGGTTGGCTGGATACTTCACCTAAAGACAGCACACGTCGCGGCATGCCGTATTTCCTGTCCGCGATGCGCAACTGGCGCGACCTGCGCAAAGGCTATCGCTGGCTACAGGCTATCCAAAGGGCGGGAGTTCCCGTACATCGAGGCGTAGCCCAATTCCGCGCTGAAGGCGATGACCGTGTGTCGGAGATCGTCTTTTCCGCCGGCAACGGCCCGGAACAGCGCGTGCCGGCCAAGCTATTGCTGGTCCACGAAGGTGTGGTGCCCTCCATTCATATGAGCAGTGCCATCGAGTGCCGGCACGCGTGGGTCGACAGCCAGCGCTGTTTCGCGCCGCATGTGGACGCCTGGGGCGCAACAAACCAGCCGGGTATCTACGTTGCGGGCGATGGCGCGGGTATCGCCGGAGCGCGCGCGGCCGGCTTGCGTGGCCAGCTTGCAGGCCTTGCCATTGCAGTACGCGCCGGCAAGGTGACCACGGCAAACGCCGATGCGCTGGCCGGGCCGTTACGCAAGCAGTTGGTGCGCGAGCTGGCTCTACGGCCCATGCTCGATGCCATGTACCCACCGCGCGCCAATACGGCATCGCCCTCCGACGACACCATTGTGTGCCGATGCGAGGAGCTCACGGCTGGGGACATACGCGCCGCCGCGAAGCTGGGCCAGCCGGGGCCGAACCAGATCAAATCCTTTACCCGCGCCGGCATGGGCCCCTGCCAGGGACGCCAATGCGGCTATACCATTGCCCATATTTTGGCCGAAGCTCAGCAACGCCCTGTTTCAGAGGTGGGCTTTTATCGCATCCGCCCACCGCTGAAGCCGCTGACACTGGGCGAGCTGGCTTCCCTGACCGACGAGGCAGCCTCGCGATGACAGCACCCGTCTACGATGTGGCCGTCATCGGCGGCGGCCTGCATGGCTTGTCTTCGGCGCTGCACCTGAGCCGGGCGGGCAAGCGCGTGATCGTTCTCGAACGCCACTGGGCAGGCCGCCACGCTTCGGGGGCCTCCGCAGCGGGCGTGCGCACCTTGAACCGCGATCGCGGCGAGCTGGACCTTTCCCTGGAAGCCATGGAGATGTGGCGCAGACTGAACGAGCTGGTGGGCGACGACTGTGGCTTTCATGCCAATGGACAGCTTTGCGTAGCCGAAGACGAGACCACCCTGGCACAGTTGCAAGCCCATGTCGACGCACTGCGAAGTGATGGCTACACGCACGAGGAACTGGTTGGCCCTGACGAGCTGCAACGCCTGCTGCCGGCGCTCAGCCCGCACTGCCGAGGCGCATCGATTGCACGCCGCGACGGCGCCGCGGACCCACACCGCGCGTTGCGCGCTTTCCGCCTGGCGGCACAAGCGGCCGGCGCCACTCTGCACGAGCATTGCGGCGTCAATGCCATCGAACGGCGCGGCACCGAGTGGATGCTCATCACGGACAAAGGCAATTGGACGGTACCCGCCATCGTCAACGCCGCCGGGGCCTGGTCTGCCCGCATCGCCGCAATGGTCGGGGACGACATTCCATTGCAGGCCAAATCCTCGATGATGATGGTGAGCGAGCGTTTGCAACCTTTTATCAAGCCTGTGGTGTCTATCGTTGGACGCTCGCTGTCATTCAAGCAGTCCGATCAAGGAACCCTGGTGATAGGCGGAGGCCTGCAGGGCATACCCAACCTGGACAAGGAAACATCAACGGCCCGCATGCTCGTGCTGGCCAAGGGTGCGCAAGCCGCCACGGATCTCTTCCCCGGGGTAAGGAATGTCCGGATCGTGCGCGTGTGGGCTGGCCTGGAAGCTAAAACCGAAGATCTTCTGCCCATCGTCGGCCCTTCGCCGAATGCCCCGGGCGTGTTCCACGCCTTTGGCTTTTCCGGCCACGGGTTCCAGCTTGTGCCCATCGTGGGTGCGGTGCTGACCGACCTGATCGTACGCGGCAAAACCGACCGGGCCATCGATAAGCTTGGCGCCCAACGGCTGATGGGTACGCCACCAACAAAAGAGGCCCCTCGATGATACGCTTCACCATCAAACGGCTGCTGCAGGCCATACCAACCTTGCTGGCCATGCTGACAGCCGTGTTCATTCTGGTGCGGTTGGTGCCGGGCGATCCGGCCGCGGTCATGCTGGGCGACCATGCCAGCGCCGCGGCACTGCAGGCGCTGCGATTGCAATTGGGCCTGAACCTGCCCTTGCATGAGCAATACCTGAATTTCCTGGGAAATGCACTGTCCGGCAACCTGGGTATTTCAATGTCAACGGGCAGGCCCGTGCTGCAGGAAGTGGCTTCAGTGCTGCCCTGGACGTTGCAATTGACGGCTTCGGCCATTCTTATCGGTACGCTCTTCGGCATTCCGCTGGGCGTGTGGGCGGCACTGCGGCGCAACGCGTGGCCCGATTATCTGGGCCGCCTGTTGTCACTGACCGGTCTCTCCTTCCCGGCCTTTGTGTCGGCCATACTCATGCTGCTGGTCTTTGCCATTCAACTGAGATGGTTTCCCGTCATCAGCCATGTCACGACAAGCAGCTGGAAGGATCTGCTGCTCAACCTCGCGTTGCCGGCGTTCAACTTAGGCCTGATCATGATGGCCTACGTCATGCGCGTAACGCGCTCGTCCATGCTCGGCGTGATGAGCGAGGATTACATCCGCACCGCACGCGCCAAGGGGATACGCCCCCTGCGCCTGACCGTCCGCCACGGTTTGCGCAATGCGCTGATTCCCATCGTGACCGTGATTGGCCTGTATTTCGGGACGCTGATCGGTAATTCAGTTCTAACCGAGATCGTGTTCAACCGCCCGGGCTTGGGCAAGTTGATCCTGGGCGCTCTGAACGTACGCGACTACACCCTGCTGCAGGGTCTGATGATCGTGTTTGCCTCCTGCGTGATTCTCGTCAATCTTGTGACCGACCTGATCTACGGGCTCGTTGACCCAAGGGTAAAGTACCAATGACTTCAATCGCTACCGCCGCCGCGCCGGCCGCGCCGCGCTCCAACGCTCTGTGGGCTGCATTGGGCCGCAACCGTCTTTCATGGATCGGGTTAGGCCTGCTGCTTGCCATCGTCCTGATGGCCATCTTCGCACCATGGCTCGCTCCGCACGACCCGCTGAAGCAGAATATTGTTTCCCGCCTCGAACCCCCTTCTTTCGAGTTCTGGCTCGGCACCGACAGCTACGGGCGGGATGTGCTCTCGCGTCTGATCTATGGCTCGCGCGTTTCGCTCATGGTGGGCTTTGTTGCCATCCTCATCGCCATGACCATAGGCTCTTCCCTGGGCGTTCTGGCCGGATATCTGGGCGGCGTATTCGATCGCCTGGTCATGGGCCTGGTGGACGTGCTTCTGTCCTTTCCCACCCTGGTGTTGGGCCTGATGATAGCGGCCATGCTCGGCGCAAGCCTGGAAAACCTGATCATTGCAATTGCCATCACCGAGATAGCGCCATTCGTGCGAGTGGCGCGCGCGCCTACCATTGCCCTCAAGAACCGCGACTTCATCGAAGCCGGGCGCGCCCTGGGCTACAGCCCGCTGCGCCTCATGGGAGTACATATCGTACCCAACATGATTTCAGACGTTATCGTTCTAGGTTCGCTGTGGATGGCATCGGCCATACGCACTGAAGCGTCGTTGAGCTTCATCGGTTTGGGCGTTCCGCCCCCCACAGCTACCTGGGGCAGCATGATACGGGAAGGCTTCGAGCACATTCTGGATGCATGGTGGCTGACGGTATTCCCCAGCCTGGCGATCCTGCTCACTGTACTCGCACTGAACCTTCTGGGCGATGCCTTGCGCGACGCCATCGACCCCAAGCTGCGTTCGGAGTGAGCATGGCCACAGAAACCCCATCCCTGGAGCTGCGCGATCTGCGCACCGAGTTTCGCATCGACGGAACATGGTATGCCGCCGTGCGCGGCGTATCGCTGTCGGTTGCCAAGAATGAAACCTTGGCCATCGTGGGTGAATCGGGCAGCGGCAAGAGCGTGACGGCCTTGTCCATACTGCGCTTGATGCCCAGCTCGGGAGCGCGGCACGGCGGCGGCCAGGTATTGCTGGAAGGCAAGGACTTGACCGGGCTTTCAGAAAGCCAGATGGCAGCCGTGCGCGGCAACGACATCGCCATGATCTTTCAGGAGCCCATGACCTCGCTCAACCCCACCATGACCATCGGTGACCAGATTGCCGAGGCTGTGCGCCAGCATAGAAAACTGGGCTGGAAAGAGGCTCGCAAGATTGCCCTGGACGTTCTGGAGGAAGTCAAGATTCCCGCGGCGACCCAGCGCTTTAATGATTATCCACATCAATTCTCGGGTGGCATGCGCCAGCGCGTCATGATTGCGATGGCGCTCGCCTGCCGCCCAAAAGTATTGCTGGCGGACGAGCCGACCACGGCGCTCGATGTCACCATACAAGCGCAGATTCTGACCTTGCTGGATGATTTGAAACAGGCCTATGGCATGTCGGTTGTCTTTATCACACACAACCTCGGGGTGGTGGCGCAAATTGCCGACCGGGTTGCCGTCATGTACGGCGGAGAGATTGTGGAACTGGCCGATGCCGACACCCTGTTCGCTCGCCCCACCCACCCTTACACCGAAGCGCTTCTGCATGCCATGCCGCGCGTGGATACCGACACGATCTCGTTAAAGCCCATACCCGGCAGCGTGCCGGCAATTACCGCCATGCCCAAAGGCTGTACCTTTGCGGCGCGCTGTCCTCTGCGTGAAAGCATCTGCGAGACGGAGCATCCATCGCTGAGCACACTGGCAGACGGACGACATCAAGTGCGCTGCTTTGTGCGTGCACGCCAATCAGGAGAACCGGCATGAGCGCCCTCTTGCAAGTCAAGAATCTGGTCAAGCGCTTCGAAAGCGGCGGTGGCCCGCTGGGCGGCCCGAAGCAGATCGTCCGGGCCGTCAACGATGTGTCGTTCGATGTGGAGCGAGGTCAATCCGTGGGCCTGGTGGGAGAATCCGGCTGCGGTAAATCCACGGTGGCACGCACCCTGTTGCGCCTGGTTGAACCTGACGAAGGTTCCATCATCTTCGATGGCATCGAGCTGCGAAATGCAAATTCGGCGCAGATGCGCAAATTGCGCCAACGCATCCAAATTGTGTTCCAGGACCCTTTCGCCTCCTTGAACCCCAGGCTTACGGTGCGCCAGACGCTCTCAGAGCCGTTGCGCGTACATAAATTGGGAACTTCGCGCGAAATCGACGCACGCATTCGCCGGACACTGGATGAAGTGGGCTTGCCGCACACGGCGCTGGATCGCTACCCCCATGAGTTCTCCGGCGGCCAACGCCAGCGTATAGGCATAGCGCGAGCCCTGGTGCTCGATCCCGAGCTGATTGTGGCCGATGAGCCGGTGTCGGCCCTCGACGTATCCGTGCAGGCACAGATACTGCAACTCATGGAGCGCCTAAAGCAGGAGCGGCGTCTGTCTTTCGTGTTTGTATCGCACGACCTGGGCGTAGTCAGGCATTTCTGCGACAAAGTCTGCGTCATGTACCTTGGCCGCATCGTCGAGCGAGGCAATACCGCGGAAGTTCTGGACTCTCCTTTGCATCCGTATAGCAGGGTCCTGCGAGATTGCTCACCCGTACCCGACCCGGCTGCGCGCATTACTCTGAGCAGGATCACCGGCGAGATACCCGCACCCACGAACCTGCCCCCAGGTTGCACCTATCACCCGCGTTGCGCGGTCGCCCAAACCGACTGCAGGGCACAGGTACCTGTGCTGGCCGAAGTTTCTCCGGGGCGCGATGCCGCATGCTTTCATCCGCTGGTGAAGGCATTGGAGCAACGACCTTGACCCGTCCCGACTCACACGAACAAACCGGCATAGTGCGGCTCATCGCCGCCTATGTCGAGACGGCCCGTGGACAGCGTGCCCTCGAGCCGGCGCGGGACGCGGCTTTCAGATGCATGCTCGACCTGCTTGGGGCAACGGCGGCAGGCATCAATGAGCCCGGCGTAGTTGCCATTCGCGGCATGGCTCTTAAAGCCATGGGCGCAGGTAGCGTCCCCGTCTGGTTCGCGGGCCTATCCAGTTCCGTCATTGGAGCCGCGTGGGCCAACAGCGCGGCCGCCTCAGCGCTGGACCTCGATGATGGCCACCGTCTCGCTCGCGGCCATCCGGGAGCAGCGGTTATTCCAACCGCCTTCGCTGTCGCCCACGAGACCGGCGCCACGCTTGAAGAGCTCATCAGCGCCATCGTCATCGGCTATGAAGTCAGCGTTGCGATCGGCGCCGCGCGAGTCGTTTATGGAAACACCGGAACGTGGTCCTCCTACGCAGTGGTTGCCACCGCCGCCGCCCTTCGCCGAACGCCAAGCGCCATAGTGGCTCACGCCTTGGCGATCGCCGGAGAGAGCGCACCCAACCAGTTATTTTCAAGCGCCTCGGCACCTCGAGCCCCCGCCCCGGAAGGCAGCGCCATTAAAGAAGGCATCCCCTGGTCGGTCGTCACAGGTCTGGTCGCACTGGGTTTGGCCGAGGGCGGTCATACCGGGCCACGCAACATCCTCGACAACTCCCTCCACTACCGCTTCCCCGACGACCTCTCGCTAGGATCGTCCCTGCACATCCGCAATACCTACTTCAAGCTCTACGCTTGTTGCCGCCACGTGCATGCGCCCGTCGACGCCATGCTCAACGTAATCCGCCAGCACCACATTAATGCCAACGAAATCGACGCGATCGAAGTCGAAACCACTAGCGGCGCAATGCGCATCTCAAACAGGGCGCAGCCTGAAAATCTCATCGACGTCCAATATAGTATTCCCTACTGCCTTGCCCTCGCCGCCTTCCATGGCCCTCAGGCCCTGCTGCCGCTCACGACGAAATCTCTGGCGCATGATGATGAGTTGACGGGGCTGGCGAGGAAGGTGACGTTATCGCTCAGTCCCGAATTCGATGCGGTTTTCCCAGCCCAGACATTGGCTCGTGTCACGGTTGCCTGTGGAGGTCAGCGCTTTGTGTCGGATATTACGGCGCCTAAAGGCGAGGCGACCAATCCGCTATCGTGGGCAGAGCTTGAGGCGAAGTTCAGCGCAGCAACCCGAATGGTTGCTACCCATACTCAACAGAACCAGGTGCTCGGCGCCATGAACGATGCCCGGGCGGGCAACCTGGCTGCACTGACGGCCTGCTTTGAGGGGCTGACTTTAAATTCCATTCTTCGTGGCTAATGCGCTCATAGACTGAACTCTGCTTCGAGCTGACAATTATTGGTTATTCGGTAAATACCGATTAGAATACGGTAAACGCCGATTTCTGTGGCGCAACACAGGAGGCAACCATGTTTGCTGAAGTTATGCGAGATGCGGGATATGCCGCGTACCGATCTCGACTTTACGCCTTGCTCGGGATTCCCGAAAATGCCACCGATAATCAGATCCACCAACAAATCATGGCAGGTTTCCCGGCGTCACGCCTCGTAGAGCTTTGTGAAAAAGGCGACGTATCGCCCATCGAGCGTGATCAAATTATCCCTTTGCGAACGCTGAAAACGCGCCTGAGCAAAGAGCAACCGCTGACCGTTGACGAGAGCGACCGCTTATACCGAGCCGCGCACATTGCGTCTATGGCCGAAACCATTTTTGGTAATCGGGAGAAGGCCAAACGCTGGCTGAGCAAGCCCAAAGAACGGTTCAATGGCGAACCGCCTATGGCCATGCTGCTCACGTTGCAGGGAACTCGCCAAGTCGAAGAAATGCTGCTGCAAATGACTGAAGGGTACGCGTTTTGATTCTATGGCGTGTCAGCGCATTTGCCGACCTCAGCGGCCTTGGTGGGCTGCTGGCCAGTGGCCGTTGGCATCGATCCGGACGCCCTATTGTTTATTTGGCTGAAACCCCGTCCGGTGCCATGTTGGAGGTCTTGGTTCACTTGGAAATTGACCCCGAAGACATTCCAGATAATTTGCGGCTGCTGCGTGTGGATATCCCCGATCACGCCAGCGTGCAAACACTTGATGCCCTTCCTGCTGGATGGGAAGAAAACGCTCACGGCACACGCGATATGGGGGACTCATGGTTAAGAAAAAGCAATACCCTGCTGCTTCGGGTACCCAGTGCGATCATGCCGCACACCCATAATGTTCTGCTTAATCCGGCACACCCACAGGCTTCTTTGGTTAAAGTCACGGTAGAAACACTGCAATTAGACAAACGGCTGCTCAAAGGGTTGTAGTGGTATAGCGGTCCCGCGCTTCCCTCAACGCCTTGAGTTCAACCTGATGGGTCTCGGCCCAGGTCCACACGCTACAAAATGCGGCACACAGGCTCTCGCCAAGCTCCGTCAATTGGTATTCCACCCGGGGCGGCACTTCGGGGTACACGGTTCGGGTAACGAATCCATCCTGCTCCATCTGGCGCAGGGTTTTCGTCAACATCCGCTGGCTGATATTGCCCACGAGCTGCCCGATGCGCGTAAAGCGTTGGACGCCATGCTGGGCCAATACCTCCAGCACCAACATGGTCCATTTGTCGGCCACCCGTCCGATTACGTCCAGGACGATTCCGTCAATCTCGGGTGTGGACGCCTCCCCCGTGGGAGACACGAAGGTAAGCACCTGGGACGGTTGTTTCAGCGTGGCCATTTTTTTCCCCAATAGTTATTATTAGGTAAGTACCGCACAAAAATGTGTCTACTTCCTGGATGAGAGTAATGCGTATATTCTCGCACGATACGTGATTCAACTACTGGAGAAATTCATGCAAACCTCAAACAATACGATCCTGATTACAGGCGGCGGCTCGGGAATTGGGCGCGCACTGGCCGAAGCGTTTCATCGCCTGGGCAACGAGGTCATCATTGCGGGACGGCGCAGGAAGGCGCTGGATGCGGTAGCAGCGGCCAACCCGGGCATGAAGACTGCGGTGGTCGACGTGCAGAATCCAGACGATATTCGGCGCTTTGCGGATCGCGCATCGCGCGATTTCCCATCGTTGAATACTCTCATCAACAACGCAGGCATCATGAAAGGAGAGGACTTGCGCACGAACCCCATAGACGTCTCGGTTGCAGAGGCCACGGTGATCACGAACCTGCTTGGCCCCATCCGCCTGACGGCGGCGCTGCTTCCCCTGTTAAGGAAACAGGCGCAGTCCACTGTCATGAATGTGTCTTCAGGGCTGGCGTTCCTGACGCTGGCGCATACCCCGACCTATAGCGCGACCAAGGCGGCCATACATGCCTACAGCGATGCGTTGCGCTACCAATTGCGGGACACTCGTGTGGGCGTTGTGGAACTGGTGCCGCCTTATGTACAGACCGGGCTGACGGGTGAACGCCAGGCCAGCGACCCCCGTGCCATGCCATTGGCCGAGTTTATCGACGAGGTGATGAATATCTTGCTGACCCAACCCGATGTGCAAGAGGTCCTGGTCCAGCGCGTGCTGCCGCTGCGCCTGGCGGCCGAACAAGGGCGGGAAAAGTACCAGGAGCAGTTTCGCAGCTTCAATGACGCGCTTGCGGCGGGTGTGAATTAACGACTCAGTCCGAATAAACGGCCTGGCCGCGCAATGCCCCGTCTGCCAGGCTATCCCCACCTCTGTTATTGAAGTCTCCCACTGAAGGAAAACGTCCTCGTCCTGTTACGTAAGGGAAAATACTTACGTGTTCACTACTTATTGATATACGTATAGAGTCACATTAAGCTGGCCTCAAGAACGCCACCAATATTCCAATGTGCGCTCGATCACTGATCTTTTTTAAAGGAGACGTAATCATGGACGATTACAAACGGCGCACTTACGGAGACGTCAGCGTTGGCATGAAAGGCAAGGTGGGCATTGTTGTTGTCGACTTCCAGCTAGCCTTCACTCAGGAGCAATATCCGTTGGGAGGTGCACCGCTCGTTATGCGGGCTCTCAAGAACACATCGCGCCTGCTGAAAGTGGCACGCGAACACCGTGTACCCACGGCGTGCTGCTTCACGGCCTACAAATCCAAACGCGACGCTCCGCACTGGAAAATTTCTGCAGTGCTTGAACAATTCAGGATCGATCACCCCAGTTCCGCGCTTGATCCAAAAATCTTTGACGACAGCTACGACCTCTTGGTGCGCAAGACCGGGCCGTCCATATTTTTTCAGACGCCTGTAGTGCCTTACTTCATCAAAGAAGGGGTGGAAACAGTCATTATTACCGGCTGCAATACCAGCGGCTGCATACGCGCCTCCACCATCGACAGCTTCCAGTGGGGGTTTCGCACGATTGTGCCCGAAGACTGCGTGGGCGACATTGAAGAAGGCCCCCACAAGGATAACCTGCGCGATGTAGGTCGGCGCTATGCCGACATCATCTCCGCAGATGAAGCTATCGCCTACATCGAGAGCAGCAAAGCCAATTCATAGCCCATTAAAAATGAGTAAACAGACTGTACGGCATAGTGACCATGTGGATTACAAATCCATATTCGTAACCATGCCGATTGCGCAGATGGTAACCCAGGATCGCATCATCAAGGACTGCAGCGACGCATTTGCGGCTATGTTCAGCACCACTCGGGCGAACACGGTCAACCAGTCGACCCGCATCCTTTACCCAACGCAGGGGGATTTCGAGCGCGCGGGCGACTCGGTAATGTCTGTGCTAGCCCGAAAGGGCAGCTACTCCGACTGCCGTATCATGCGAAAAATGAGCGATGAACTCTTCTGGGTGACGATCCGAGGCTTCACTGCCCACCGCAAGGCCCCGTATCAAGAGGCGCTTTGGGTGTTTACCGAAGTCAAGGCAAGAAATACGGCAGTGGACGAAGTGGCGGCGATTCAGCCAAAGTACCCACCCCCGCGTCGCTCACTGACGCCGCGCGAGCGAGACATTGCCACGCTACTCATTCAGAACCTGACGGCCAAGGAAATTGGACGCGCGCTGAGCATCAGCCACCGTACGGTGGAGTTGCACAAAAGCCGGCTGCTACGCAAGTTCGAGGCAGTGGACACACGTGCACTGGTCGACAGCCTGCTACGCTGATATGACCGACTCGTGCAATTCCCCGGCGCCACTCATTTCTTCTTAGAGATATATCTTTCGAACAATCTCTTCCTTCGTATCTGTGCTGCCTTTGATGGTCGTATCCTCGTGAATCGTGCCACTGCGCAGAATAATGAAACGGTCCGCCACGGCAAGCGCAAGATTGATATCCTGTTCCACCATCAGCATCGTCACCCCATCAACCTTCAGGCGCCTGAAGATGGCCGCAATTTCATTCACGAACTGGGGGGAAAGCCCCCCCGAAGGTTCATCCAGCAACAGCAGCTTCGGTCGGCTTACCAGAGCGCGTCCGATGGCCACCATCTGCTGTTCACCCCCGGAGAGCATGCGCGTACGTTGCCGTTTGCGCTCGGCGAGACGCGGAAAGTAGTTGTAGACTTGCGCAAGGCTGTCTTCGATAAACTCACGTCCGCGATTTCTGCCACCCAACCGCAGGTTGTCTTCAACCGTCAGATCAGGGAACAAATCCCGCTTCTGCGAGACCTGAACCACTCCGGTGCGAAACACAACATGCGGCGCGAGATGCCCGATTTCCGAACCATCGAGCATGATCGACCCTGCGCTCAGCGACACGAAGCCGCTTATGGTATTTAAGCAGGTTGATTTCCCGCTTCCATTGGCACCGAGCAGTACCACGAGCTCTCCCAAAGAAACATCAAAATCAACGCCAAGCAATATGGGATGGTTGCGATAGCCCGACTTTACATTGTGGACGCTCAAGAGCAATTTAGGCATGGCCGAGGTATGCCTCCAACACTTCACGATTCTGGCGGATATCCTCCGGCGTACCATCGGCAATTTTCTCGCCATAATTGAGAACGACAATCCGGTCGGACACGCCCATCACCATCTCCATCGCATGCTCAATAAGAAGAATGCCCAAGCCATGCTCACGTGCCAGCCTGTGTATCGTTTCCCTGAGCTGAATACGCACCGGAGGCGCAAGTCCCACTGCCGGCTCATCAAGTAATAGCAGTGGCGGGTCGGACGCGATGGCGCGCAGGATTTCCACCATTCTTTGTTGCCCACCAGACAACCCGCCTGCAGGGTGGTCCGCTATGTGTCCGATAGCCATGGTTTCGAGCAACTGACGGGCTTTCACCACCGCATCGTGCTCGTGAGCCCTCGATTTCGAGCTGCCCAATAACGAACCAAGCACGGTAGATGGCGTCTTGGTGTGCAAACCGGTAAGCACATTCTCTAAAACCGAGAGATCCCCAAAAAGTCCGCCATTCTGAAAGGTCCGCCGAATACCCTTTTTCGCGATGACATGCGCCGATAGCCCATTGATGCGTTCCCCACAAAAGCTGATTTCACCGGAAGTGATACCTATATAGCCAGTAATCGCGTTAAATAACGATGTCTTGCCCGCGCCGTTGGGGCCAATAACGGCAACGACCTCACCTTGCTTCATTGAGAAACTGACGCCCGAGAGCACCGCCAACCCGCCGAACTGCACATGGACATCAGATAGATTGAGAAAATCGGCCATGGTCAATCCCCGCCGTGATACTGATCACGCAGAATCGGCACAAATCGATACACCAGGCTAATGAGCCCTCTGGGCACAAATAGCAAGACAATAACAATTGCGCCCCCCAGGAATAGTTCGGCCACCCCCGGCCATTGCTGGGCCACCTCTGGAATTGCCGAGAGTACTGCCGCCCCCAGCACCGAGCCGGCCAGGCTGCCAATGCCGCCCACGATCACCATGGAAAAATGCAGGATCAGTTCGGTAACGCTAAACGCCTCGGGCGATACCAGTTGAACGTGGCCAGCATAGAGCGAACCCGCAATGCCAATCACAAAGCCGCCCCAGCCAAACCCCAAAATCACGTATTGCGCCGTTGGCATGCCCATCGCCGCTGCTGCAAGTTCATTGTCGCGCACAGCCATGAAGGCCCGCCCAATGCGTGAACGCAATAAATTGGACGTTGCCTTCACTAATATCACCACCACAATCAGAAAAAATATGAATTTCTTTAATTCGGTATTGAGAGTGAAGCCGAAAAGCGTTGGGGCCGAAAGGCTTATCCCGCCCGACCCCAATGTGAGCGATTCGGCATTCACATAGACCCAGCGCATAAGTTCCACAAAGGCCAACGTAAGCATGGCCAGATAGAACGACCGCACACCGCGTAGCGCAGGGGCGCTCATCGCCACAGCAAACAGGCAACTCACCAGGCCTGCGGGAATAATGGTTACCCAGAAGGGCCACCCCAAGTGATGAATCAGAATCGAGGTGGTGTATGCCCCAACCCCAAAGAACACCACGCTTGCAAATGCCAACTGCCCTGTATTTCCAAGGATCACGTTGAAGCCAACCGTGATCAAAACATAGATCAGTACCAGATTCAGTACATACTGGATGTACGGGTTGACCAAGCAGGCAACCAACAGAGCGATCAGTGGCAAAACATACAACGCCAGCCGCCTCACGCGTTTTTTTCGACGCTCTGACGGTGCAATATCGGCTGCTGCCCAACTCTTTTCCAACGTACCGGTGCCATTAGACACGAACCATCTCCCTTTGCCCAAACAACCCCGTCGGCCTTACCAGAAGCACCACGATTATGACCAGATAGGCAGTAATTTCGATGAAATTCGTGGAAACGTAAGTTCCAAGCAGCAGCTCGGCAATCCCCAGGAGCAATCCACCTACCACCGC
Source organism: Paralcaligenes ureilyticus (assembly GCF_004346225.1). Taxonomy (GTDB): domain Bacteria; phylum Pseudomonadota; class Gammaproteobacteria; order Burkholderiales; family Burkholderiaceae_B; genus Paralcaligenes; species Paralcaligenes ureilyticus. The sequence goes on from NZ_SMAJ01000001.1 coordinate 338,966, forward strand.
ACCGAGCAACGATCCGAATCCACCCAACGCCATAGCCGCAAAGCCACGGATGAGCACCCACGCCGACATATCAGGGTACAGAAGTGTGTTCGGCGCGAGCAGAATCCCACCGATGGCCGCCAATGCCCCGCCCAAACCCCACATGACTGCGTAAAAGCGGTTCACATTAATGCCAATTAACGCCGCGCCACGGGCCGACTGAAATACGGCCTGCGCAAGCTTGCCCAACGGCGTGGCGAAAAATGCCACAGCCAGGACAACCAGCAGCAGCGCAACCACAACAGTGACGACAATGTCGCCACTGGAGAGCACCACGCCCTTGACCGTGTACACATCGTTCGGATAGATGGCGGGATACGTTAGTATCTGCGTGCCCGAGAACAGGCGCGCCACCCCACGCAGCGCATAACCCACCGCAATCGCCATCATCGCAATGGACAAATGCGGCCCCGACAATATGGGCTGGATGAACCCGCGTTGAATCACATACCCCAATACGGCAAGCAAGGCGACGCCTAATAGAATCGCCAACGGCAACGGGATGCCAAACGAGACAGAGAAAACATACGTGGCATATGCGCCGGCCATGACCAAATCCCCATGGCCGAAGTTCACCACGGTTGTCGCCTTGAAGATAACGGTCATTCCGAGCGCTACCAGGGCATATAGTGCGCCGTGGGCAATACCACTAACGATAAGCTGCGCAAGCATAAAAAACAATTCCCGACACGTACCTGACCGCTAACTCCGCGCAGCTCCACCAGCAACGGCAAAGCCTGCGCATCAGTCCATTGTCAATCCAGGTTTGCCTTCTTATCCCACGATTCGAACACCGCACGCTGGCCGGCCTTGTCGTAACCAACGACATACACAGTGTGCACACCCTGGTGGTCTTGGGGACTGAAGCTCATCTTGCCGGCAAGAATGCCAGTGTTGAAGTCCTTGAGTTTTTCCATCGCATTATTGAATTTTTCGCGCGTCGGGTTGGGGCCAATTTCCTGTAGAACGTGTGCCACCGCCACCGCGCTACCCGGGCCATAGAAGGTGAAGTCGGTAATCTTCTGACCTTTCTGTATATATTTCGCGACGATGCCCTGAAACTTGGCGAGATCAGGGGTGTTAAGCAGGCCACGGTATTGATGCACCATGTAAAAATTCTTCATGCCGGCCGGGCCACCCACCCGCTGCTGGGTTTCCATATAATCCGCTCCCAGCGCCCCGATCATGGGCACATTCAGCCCGAACTTATTGGCGGCCTTGATGAATACCGCCGATTCCGGCCCATACAGGACGGAAACGATGAAATCGGGTTTGAGCTCCTTAAGGCGCAGAACCTGTGCCGTGGCATCCGTGGCCCCGCGTTCCATGCGAATGTCAGCTATGGGTTCGAGCCCCTGTTTTTTCAGTACGTCAACGACCGTATCCGAGTACCCCTTGGCCCATTCATTAGAATGCTCGACAATGGCGATACGCTTGGCACCTGGCTTGCTGAGCGCGAAATTGCCCATTTCCGCGCCGAAATCGTGGGCGGTTTGAACCGCCTGGAAGATATTGTGAACCACTGGCGCCGAAATATTCTGATTAGAGGCGGTGCCAATCACAAAGGGAACATCGGTGGCGGCAATCACGGGACGCAGTGCCAGGCCAACTGCGCTGCACGACACACCATTGATGAGGAAAACGCCTTCCTGATAAATCAGCCGCTTGGTAACGGCAACGCCACGCGCGGGATCGCACGCCGCATCACCAAAAACAACCTGTATCTTGCGGCCGTGGATACCTCCCTGTGCATTAATGTAATTGTAGTAGGCCTCTATGCCGTATCCGGCTGCGCCAAATGTGGATAAGGGCCCGCTGAAGGGTTCGGGAACACCTATCCGGATGGTATCTTTCGTAACTCCGGGGACAGAAGAACTGTCGGCTGCGGCAGCAATGCCTGTTGTTATTAGCCCGAGTGCCGCAAAAATCAGCGGTAACATGCGTCTCATGGTACTCCTCCTTAGACTGTGTTTATTTAATGTGTATGCTGCACGTCCCACCAATTCAATTCAGTTCAAGAAACCCCAATATGAGTGAGGCGCCCATCCGGCACGGCTAACAACGGGCTCTGCCATACTCAATCATAAACAGCGAAATATCCCGCTAACCATTGGGATATTCACTGCCATCGGCCGCGGCTACGCTACCGCCGCCTGCCTGGTTTGCTGCGCTCGCCCTACGCGATCAAGATACGCAAGGCAGGTTTCAACCGTTTCTACATCCGCAAACTTGGCATCAATGTCAAACAGATTCCATAGCACGGCACCGGGAACTCGGTCGCCAATTGCTTCCTTTACCGCAATAGTGCGAAAACCATCGGCGAGACCGTCGCAGATGGTTTCACGCACACAAGCCGACGCGGTAACACCCGTAACCAGAATCGTATCAACGCCGGCCGAGCGCAAATAGCCTGCCAGATAAGTGCCATGAAATGCGCTGGCCCGTTTCTTGATGAGCGTAAGCTCTCCTTCAATTGGCGCGATGCGCGAGTCAATCGCCCAAATATCGGGATTCCCCTGGTTGACCGTCTCGATCGGAATCTTGTTATGCCACAGCCCCATATCCGTGTTGGGGTTGTCCCTGTCTGTGATTTCATAGCAGGTGGTCACATGCACCACAGGCAGATGGTGCTTACGAAACCCTTTCAGCAAGGCCTGCATCGCCGGGATGATACGATCATCCATGTGTTCGCATGCGAATGCATTGCCGGCCCGTGTCCACGCGTTGGCCAAGTCAACGCTGATCAATGCCGGCCGGTTGCCGAAACCCACACGGCGCTGAAACCCGCGCTCCTGATAACGACGCGTGGCTTCGGAAAACGCCGCTTCCAAAGCCTGCTCAAGTTCATCGGACATATCGTCTGTATTCCCGAAAAATAGATACATTATTAATTGATGCCACCAGGTGGCATCCCCGACTGCTATTTGACGAAAGTATAAGGAGACGCTGGCGTCGTTTGATGCTAACCTCTTCGCCATTGATGCTTTTTACGCAACATACAGTGGACAAAGCCGGCTCCGACACCACGCAACACCTCAAGTTCAATTTGCGGCAGGTGCGCGCCTTTCTGGCCGTGGCGGGTGAACTGCATTTTCGGCGGGCAGCCGATCGCCTCTTCATCAGCCAATCCGCGTTAAGCCGCAGTATTCTGGCCCTTGAAACCGCGGTTGGCACCCCGCTGCTGGAGCGCTCCACACGCCAGGTGCAGCTTACCGATGCCGGCCTGGCCTTCGCCGAAGAATGCCGGCAGGCCCTGAGCTATCTTGAGCGCGCCAGCCGGGTGGCAAACGCTGCCGCCGAGGGACGCCGCGGCCGATTGCGTATTGGATACATGAGTTTTGCCATCAGCGGCGGCCTGCCCGCGCTGCTGCGCGAATACTGGAAACAGTTTCCTGACGTCGTTACCGACCTGGAATATGCGCCCAGCGCACAGTTGCGTTCGGCCGTTCTCGATGGCTCGATTGATATTGGCTTTGTTATCGGAAAAGTTCAAAACAGCAGAATTCGCAACACCCTGCTCGAAACCAACGATTTCGTTGCCCTGTTGCCCGACACGCATCCGCTGGCATCACGTGCGCAGCTGCGTCTTGCCGATCTTGCCTCGGAGCCGTTCATTCTGGGAACAGAGGGTTCATTCGGCACCTTTCGCAAACTATTGTTCAATGTGTGCTACGAAGCAGGCTTCTACCCCAATATCGTGCAGGAGGCGTCAAACACCTCCGGGATATTCGGGATGGTCGCAGCAGGTATAGGGGTGAGCTTATACGCGGGTTGTGCCCGCAATGATTCCCGCGCTGGAGTTGTTGTGAAGCCTGTAGCCGATGTCACCGAGGTCATTCCAACTTTCGCCATCTGGGAGGCGAGTAACTCATCGAAGGTATTGCAGCAGTTTACCGAGTTTCTGAAGAACTATACGGCCGCAGCGGGTAGCTGTGGGGCGCCAGAGGCAGCGTGAAATCATTGGCGACAACGTCATTCGAAAAGGCCGGATGGCGGATCCCCAAAATGACGATCCAGATGTGCGCGCCGTGCACGGCCAGAGATAAATTCTGCTATCGGCCGCTAAGCCACCTTTCTGCCACATTTTATACAAATACACTATGCATTATCGATTATTTTGCATTCAGCGACGATGCGCCGTGCTCGTTCCACCACCGGTTTGTCGATCATTTTTCCGTCCACGGCCGTCGCGGCACCCCCGCTGGCCTCGGACGCGGCGAGCACCCGCTGCGCCCAGGCCTGTTCACTCGGCGTAGGCTGCCAGGCCGCATTGACCATGGCAACTTGCCGTGGATGGATGCAAAGTTTCCCGCCAAAACCCAGTTGTCTGGAACGCAAAGCGTCGGTCCGCATTCCTTCCTCGTCCGTCAATTCCAGGCTTACACCGTCGATAGGTGGAGCAAGCCCCGCATGACAGGAGGCCAGCACGATCTGCGTGCGAACGGCCGTCATCGCATCACCTTCGTCTGCAATCCCGCTTTCAACCGCAAAATCCACACTGCCGAAGGCAATGCGCTCCAACCCGGCCACGCCGGCAAGCGCCATCAGCCCCATGTAGCCATGGACCGTCTCCAGCAGTGCAATCACACGGCGCCCGGGCAATATCTGTAGCGTGCGCGCAAGCGAAGCTTCGTCGGCCTTGGGCAGCACGACACCCGCGTGAGGCATCGACTGGAGCATTTTCAGGTCATCTTCGTACCAGGCCGCGTCGGCCGCGTTGATGCGAACCATCGCCCGATGACCGTGGGCAAGCCAGGCCGAGACGGCTTCCCTTGCCTGGCCCTTGGAGGCCGGCGCGACGGCATCTTCCAAATCCAGGACCACCTCGTGCGCGCCGCTGGCCGCGGCCTTCGCAAAGCGCTCTGGACGATCGCCCGGCACAAAAAGCAGACTGCGTGCAATACGATTCATATCCACCTCACTCAAAGACGGCACGCACGCCCGGATGGATCAGATCGCTCGTCCAGCACCAGATAGGTGGCATATTGCATAAAGGAATCCTTTGGTCCGTTGAATAGAATGTGTCAGTCGTGCGCAGCTCACATGATAACCTCGCGCGCCTCCAGTTTCGTAGCGCCGGACTGGCAACCAGGAGCCCGCAACAATGGCGCCCCGTTTCTTGTGCTTGGATTCTATAATTTAATTCGGGATGTCGAGAAGGTTTCAAGAGCAAGAATCGGGACACGGAAACGCACGGTGTCGGCCAAAGTAATGCCGAGAATTCACTCGGGCCAAAGCGATTTACAGGAACGAGTATCACATGGGATGTGGCTCCAATAACTGCGCGGGTTTTTCTTGGAGTAAGTGAGAGCACCAACCGATGACACTAGACCTGTTCCCCCACCAGACCTTCACCGTACCTGAAGCGATCGGGCCAGACGCCTTCGTCCTGCGCAATTTCGCAACGCCCCACATTGAAGAATTGCTATCCGCAATCAACACGTTAGAGCGGCAAGCGGCGTTTCGAAACATGGTCACCCCCGGTGGCTTCATCATGTCCGTGGCGATCACCAACTGCGGCCGGCTAGGGTGGACCACTGACCGGCAGGGCTATCGCTATAGCCCGATAGATCCAGATACCGGGCAACCCTGGCCGTCAATGCCTGCCGCGTTCAGACAGTTGGCGAAAGAAGCAGCCGCCGAGTCCGGCTTTGCCGATTTCGAACCCGATGCGTGCCTGGTGAATCGTTACCTGCCCGGCAGCCGACTTTCTTTGCATCAAGACAAGGACGAACGTGATTTCAATGCGCCGATCGTTTCAGTTTCTCTTGGCATGCCCGCCGTATTCCTTTTCGGTGGGCACAAACGCACCGACAAAGCCGCGCGCATTCCGTTGATGCACGGCGACGTAGTGGTGTGGGGAGGTGTCGACAGGCTGCGCTACCACGGCGTGCTGCCGCTCAAAGAAAACCCGCATCCCCTTTTGGGCGGCCAGCGTATCAACCTCACGTTCCGTAAAGCGGGGTGATCCTACCCTCTTCCAACGGCGCAGATACTGAATCAGCGGACCTTTCCGTTCATCGCCACACAGTTATTCACCGCAAGAAACGGAGCGCTCTTAATGGCTTGAGTTGATATTGTTCAGGCATAGAGAGGTGATCGCACTTCTCTTTTTCAACCGCAGCCATTCAAGGAATTCATCATGTCTAAAGAAGACGACAACAAGGCCATCGTAGGCCGCTGGTTCACCGAGTTCTGGGGAGACACCTACAATCCCGCCATCGTGGACAGCCTCGCCGCGCCGGACATGCTTCTGCAGTATTCACTGCACGAGCCGCGCCGCGGCCGCGAGGACATCAAGGCATTCATGGCCGACTTCCGGAAAGCGTTCCCCGATCTGTCGTTTGCCGGCACCGCAGACCTCATCGCCGAAGGCGACTATGTCGTCGGGCGATGGGTGGGCGGCGGCACGCACACGGGCCCGGCATTCAGCGATTTTCTCATCGGGTCGCTGCCGACAGCGACGGGTCGGAAAATGCGCTTCACAGGCACGACCGTGCTGCGGCTTGAAAACGGCAAGATCGTTGAAGAGCTGGGATTGGACGACGGAGTGACAGCCTTGCAGCAACTCGGACTCGTCAGCGCAGCCTGACCAAAAGCGTGGCGTTGCCGAAAGAATTCGGCAACGCCACGCTTTTGGCCTCTCCGCCATACAATAAGCGATTCCGTTATCAGACCCAAAAGGAATCGACGATGAACAAACGTCCACTGGGCCGCAGCGGCCTGCACATTGCTCCGTTGGTGCTGGGCACCAACGTGTTCGGCTGGAACACCGACGAGCGCACCTCGCATGCCTTGCTTGATCGTTTCTTCGATGCCGGATTGAACGCCATCGACACGGCGGACATGTACTCCGTCTGGGCGCCCGGCAACCAGGGCGGCGAATCGGAAGCCATTATCGGCAACTGGTTCAAGATGTCAGGCGCACGGCGCCACAAAGCGGTGCTGATCACCAAGGTCGGAGCCGAGCTTGCCCCAGACAAAAAGGGGCTTTCGGCCCGATACATCGTGGCCGCCGTCGAACGTTCGTTGAGCCGGCTGCAAACCGATTACATCGACCTGTATTTAAGCCACTACCCGGATACTGAAACACCCATAGAGGAAACCCTGCGCGCCTACGAGACGCTTATTTCGCAAGGCAAGGTCAAAGCCATTGGCGCCTCGAACTATAGCGTGCCCCAGTTGCGTGAAGCACTGACGGCGACTTCCGAACAGAATCTTCCCCGCTATGAGGTCCTGCAGTGCCTGTACAACTTGTACGATCGCGAGGGCTACGAAGACAAGGTGCGCGATCTGTGCGTACACGAGGGCCTGGGCACTATCACCTATTACGGCCTGGCATCGGGGTTTCTGTCGGGAAAGTATCGCACGCCCGCCGACGCGGCCAAGAGCAAGACGCGCGGCGGCCGGATGGGCCAATACATGAACGAGCGCGGCTTTCGCATATTGGCCGCGCTCGATACCGTGGCCGATTCCCATCAGGCAAATCCGGCCGAAGTCGCACTGGCCTGGGTGATGGCGCGCAAAGACGTAACAGCGCCCATTTCCAGTGCAACGTCGATCGAGCAAATCGACAGCCTGATACGCTCGACGCAACTGGCGCTTACAAGCGCGGACATCGCATTGCTCGATACCGCCAGCGCGTAAAACGGTGTTCAAGGAGCGGGCTTGATTGGTCAGATGGCTTAGCCCGCATTCTTCTGTATCAAGGCGGGAAGCCCCAGGGCGGGATACATGCGATCAACGGCGGCAATGTCGGATCGGGTTTCTTCAATAATCCAGTCGCAAATTGCGGCAGCCGCCGGTCGTATCGGCTTGTTGCGTGAATGGACCAGGTGACATAAACGGCCCGTTTTCAACGCTTCCAATTCAGCCGGCACCAGTGTGCCGGTTTGCAGCCAGTGGCACGCGACGTTAACCCAACCAACGGCTACGCCTTGCCCCAAAAGGGCGGCCTGAAGCACAACGGCGTAATCGGGGACCGTCAATAAATTGGCAGTGTTATTGGCTGTTTCATCGTGAAAGCTTGGGAAGTGCTCGAACCAGTCTATGTGCCCTTCGCTTAACTTGATAAGCGTATCGCCCTCGCGTGCTGATTGAGTATTTGTCCGCCGGGTTTGTTCTTCATAACCGGGGCTGCATACGGGCAGGAGAATTTCGGGCATGATCAGCACGGTGCGATGCTGCGCGTCGTCGCCGCCCATAAAGCGCATGGCAATGTCGACATCGTCGACCGGGCCACTGATCGGGCCGGGTATCAACTGGAACCTTAAGTCGATTTGAGGAAACAGCTTGTGCAGTTTATTCATGCGCGGCATAAGCCAATGCGTCGTGAATGCGGTCGACACCGAGAGCGTGACCGTTTCTTTGCCGGTGTTGCGCGCTTCGATTTCCTGCAGGGCCGCCTCAATGTTGCGAAAGCCCTCGGAAATGCGCCGGTACAGAATCCGCCCATTTTCTGTCAACGTTGTTTTGCCCTGCGCACGATCAAATAACTGGACGCCGAGATGGTCTTCCATTCGCGCCAGCATGCGGCTGACTGCGGGCTGGGTGACATAGAGCTCGGCAGCCGCCTTGGTGAAATTTTCGCAGCGCGCGGCGGCCTCGAATACAAACAGGGCATTTGCGCTGGGAAGTTTTTTTCTAAGATTAGGCATTACATGATGTTATGGTAGTTCAAACAATTCCGCAATTGACAATGGCTTGGGCGTCCTGTTTACTGCGTTGTATGAAGCATGCATTTTGTCAGAGGAAAACTGGATGGCAGAGGATGCAAATGTGGGTGTATCAATACGGTCTGCAAGCAAGCTCTATGGCGACCTGACCGTATTGAATGCCATAACCCTGGATATTGAGCCTGGTGAGTTTGTTTCTTTGCTTGGACCTTCGGGTTCCGGCAAAACAACCTTGCTGGGTATTCTGGGCGGGTTCGTGCTCCCTTCTTCGGGCTCTGTCTGGGTGGGAGGCCGCGACATTACTTATATGCCCCCTCACAAACGAGACATCGGCATCGTTTTCCAAAGTTATGCCCTGTTCCCTCACATGACCGTCAGTGAAAACGTGGCGTTTCCGCTTCGGGCCCGCCGTCGGCCAAAGTCGTCCTGGCCCAAGAAAGTGCGCGATGCGCTAGAGATGGTTGAGCTGGGTGGTTACGAAGATAGAAGGATTTCCCAATTATCGGGTGGGCAGCGTCAAAGGGTGGCCCTGGCCCGCGCCATGGTTTTCGAACCGAAACTGATCTTGATGGACGAACCCTTGTCGGCGCTGGACAAGCAGTTGCGCGAAAGCATGCAAATTGAACTGCGGCAGTTGCACAAGCGATTGGGCGCGACCATCGTGTATGTCACGCATGACCAGCGCGAGGCTCTGACCATGAGCGATCGCGTCGCCATCCTGAACAAGGGCCGCCTAGTACAAATTGGAGCGCCCGATCAACTGTATGACCATCCCGAAGATTCCTTTGTCGCCAGTTTCATAGGCGAGGCCACCTTGGTTCCGGTGGCTCGCGTCGGCGGCCACGAGGTGCGTTTGGGCGGATCCGTGTTGCGAACCATACGCGCAGTTCCGGACGGTGGGGAATTGTTGCTGGCCATACACGCCGAAAAATTGCTGATCGACGTCGGGTCGGCGCCGGAGCAGTTCAATCGCTTGCCAGGCCGAGTCACCGAAATCGTGTACCAGGGCGAAAGCCTCAAGATTTTCCTGACGCTGGAAGACGGCACAATGATCAGCCTCAGACAGGCTAGCCACCACGTGGCGAAGTCGCAGATCCCACCCGTTGGAGCTCAACTCATGGTTCTGCTTCACCCCGAAGACACGATTGTGGTTCCCAAATGATTGGATTGGCCGCCAGATGACTCCAGGCGGCTTATTTACTTACTTATCTCGTTTAAAAGGAAATATATGAGTACCCAGCAACTCGATCAATTCAAAGTTCTGACCTTTGATGTGGTTGGCACGTTAATCGATTTCGAAAAAGGGATTCTTGATTCGATCCGGCGATTGGGGGGCAGCCCAACGGAAAGCCTTAGCGACGATCAGATTTTTGAACCCTACCTGCGCGGCCGGGCCGATAACCCAGGGCGGTCGAGTCGCGCGATGGCCAAAGTTTATCGGGCATTGGCGAAAGAATTGAACTTGCCTGCTGACGATGTCATTTCACAGGCTTTCCAACTGGATGCCCTGCACTGGCCCGCATTCGACGATACGGTTGCCGCTCTCAAGCGGCTGCGCAAATATTATCGCCTTGTTGCCATGACGAATGCGGATCGCGTGGCTTTGTCCTGTTACGCCCACACTCTGGATGATCCGTTTGACGACACGGTATGTTCCGACGACACCGGTGTCGCCAAGCCCAACCCGCAGTTCTTTGCCTACAACCGCGGCCGCCAGGCGGCGCATGGCTACAAGCAGCGCGACATCCTGCATGTGGCTCAAAGCCAGTATCACGATATCGGCGTGGCGCGCGAGTTGGGCTATAGCGTCTGCTGGATCGAGCGGCGCCAAGGGATGAAGGGGTTTGGCGGCACGCCAACGCCTAAAAAACTGACCACACCCGATTTCCATTTTTCCACCTTGAAAGAGTTGGCCGATGCCGCCGACGCGGCACACGGCGTTCGCAACTAAAAGGGAAAACCGTCACCATGACCGCAGCGTTCCGTTATCGCTCAGCATTGCTGGTTCCGTCGCTTTGGAGCCATACCGCCGACAAAGCGCCGGCGCGCCCGCGTCTAGGCGGGGATCTCAATGCTGATGTCGTAATTGTGGGCGGCGGGTTTACGGGCTTGTCGGCAGCGCACGCCTTGGCAAAGCGGGGAGCCTCGGCGGTCGTTCTGGAAGGCCGAACCGTTGGGTGGGGGGCCAGCGGGCGCAACGGGGGTGTTGTATCGCCCAAATTTCGAATCGCGTTTCAGGACATCGCTGCCGCGCATGGGCTGGATACGGCCAAGCGCATGCATCATATTGCGCACCATGCCGTCGACACGGTGCAAGAACTGGTGTCCGAGCACAACTTGCATAGTGCTCATTTTGAGCGGACCGGATTTTTGCGTTGTGCACACAACGAACGCATGATGGCGCTCATGAGAACCGAAGTCGATTGGCTGCATGCGTCGTTGGGTGATTCGTCGATGAATGTTCTTGATCGCGACCAGCTCGCTCACGAAACGGGGTCTCGCGCTTTTGTAGGCGGTGTAATGACGGCGGATGCCGGAACGATACACCCCTTGAACTATGTGCGCGGGCTGGCCAGCGCACTGGCTGCGAAACAGGTCCCCATTTACGAGAACAGTCCGGTTTTGCGTTTCAAGCGTGAAGCCAACGGGGTCGTGGTGGAGACTCCGGAAGGCCGGGTCCGGGCCCGGCAATTGATTATTGCCACCAACGCCTACTCCGACGTTTCCCAGGCAACCTCTTGCGTTAAACATACCTTAATACCCTTTCGCAGCGCCATCATTGCCACAGAACCGTTGCCTGCCGAACTTGATGAAAGATTGATGGTCATGCGCCGCAGCTACGGCGAAACACGCCGGATGATGCGGTGGTTCCGTAAAGTCGATGGCCGTATTATTTTTGGAGGCCGCGGAGCCTTTGGCAAAGAAGACACCCCCAGCGCATTTGCCGCATTACAGCGCGCCATGATCGGTTTGTTTCCCGATTTGAATGGGCTTTCGATCGACTTCAAATGGTCCGGCCATGTGGCCATGACGCTGAATTATCTGCCGCATGTAGGCAGGTTGGATGATCGCACTTGCTTTGCCCTTGGCTATAACGGCACCGGGGTTGCCATGGCGAGCCTGCTTGGCCGTTATGCCGCCGAGTTTGCACTGGGAGATTCCCCCGATGTGGCTCTGCTGGATGCGACCAGGCTCAAATCTGTGCCCTTATATCCATTTAGAGAGGTAGGTGTACGTCTCGCCGCGGGTTGGTATCAATTGCTCGATGCGATAGGTGTGTAGCAAATCAAGTTTTATTACTACGGAGACAATATATGAAACCTAACATCAGAGTTCTTCTTGGCGCATCGGCCGCTGTATTCTCCATAGCCGGGGCGAGCCCAAGCTACGCTGCGGGGCAAATCACATTTGTTTCGCAAGGCGGCGCCTATCAAGAGGCACAAACCGTGGCCATTCTTGATCCGGTGGCAAAACTGCTCGGCATCACCGTCAATCAGGACAGCTCCCCCGACGCCTGGCCTGTCATCAGGACCCAGGAGGCAACAGGCAAGCCTATTTGGGATGTAGTGGATACGCCTCCGGTAAACTGTGTCCGTGGAGGGGAACAGGGGTTGATCGAAAAGCTCGATTTCAGCAAAATACCTAATGCAGCGACCATGCCGGCGGCATACAAAACACCCTATTCCGTCGCCTACGAGTTTTACTCCAGCGTGCTTGCCTATAACACGACCAAATACGGCGCGAACCCACCTAAAACCTGGGCGGATTTCTGGGATGTGAAAAAATTTCCCGGAACGCGAGCATTGCGGAACTACCCCGTCGTGACCCTGGAAGCGGCGCTAATGGCCGATGGCGTGCCCAAGGACAAGCTATATCCACTGGACGTTGATCGCGCCTTTCGGAAATTGGAGCAGATCAAACCTTATATTACCGTTTGGTGGACGTCGGGCGGCCAATCGGCACAACTGCTGCACGATGGCGAAGTAGACATGATCATGGCCTGGAACGGCCGGGTCAGCGCCGTGCAAAAAGACGGGGCCAAGGTAGCGTTTACGTATAACCAGGGTGTTTTACAGAGTACTCATTTGTGTATTCTGAAAAACGCACCCAACCTCGCCACCGCAGTAAGCTTCATTAATGCGGCATTGACCCCAACCATTCAGGCCAACCTGCCTCTGCACATTGATTATGGTCCGGGAAATCCGGCTGCCTTTTCAACCGGAAAGATCTCTGAAAAACGAGCAGCCGAACTACCCAGTTCTCCCGCCAACGCTGCCAAGCAGGCCATCATCAGTGAAACGTGGTGGGCATCGCCTGCCGGTGTGGCGGCTCAAAAACGCTGGCTACAGTTCATGCAGGAAAAATAGCCCATTTGAACCAAAGGCATCTCGTACAGATAGCCACACGGGATTGAGCGGCTAAGGTGGTCGCCGCTCCTCCCAAATCTCGGACTGGAGCGCGTCGTTGAGAGTATCTCTTGCCAACCCATCAGATTCGCACCGCCGGCGCGAGCAGGGCTTGATGCTGCTGCTGATGTCTCCGGCCCTGCTTGTCGTGTTTGTGCTTTTGCTCATCCCGCTGGCATGGCTGTTCTGGCAATCTTTCTATGGCAACGGCCTCACGCTGGAACATTACAGCCGAATCTGGCACGACGAGATTTATTGGAGGACATTTGCGCTGACTTTTAAAATCAGCGTCATCGTAACCGCCCTGACCTTGCTACTAGGTTATCCGGTGGCCTATGTAGCGGCCAAACTGCCGCGGCGATCGGCCATCGTAGTCCTTATGTTGGTGGTATTGCCATTCTGGACCAGTGTTCTGGTTAGAACCTACGCGTGGCTGATCCTGCTGCAACGCACGGGGGTCGTCAATAGCGTGCTGATGTCTTTAGGTTTAACCCACTCGCCGATTACCTTGGCAAACAACCAGCTCGGCACGGTGATCGCGATGGTCCACATTTTGCTTCCCTTCATGATCTTGCCGTTGTACGCAACGATGCAGAAAATTCCAACGGATCTGATGATGGCCGGCTCCAGCTTGGGCGGCTCGCCTCTGCACGTATTCCTGAGAGTCTTTTTTCCGATGTCTTTAAGCGGCGTTCTGGCCGGCACGACACTGGTATTCGTCTTGTGTCTGGGCTTTTACATTACCCCGGAACTGATGGGAGGCGGCCGGACCATTATGGTATCGATGGTCGTCGCCCGAAACGTCGAACTTTATAACCAATGGGGAGCAGCGAGCGCTGTAAGCGTCGTTCTATTGTTGTGTGTGTTGGCGGTGTTCTATATCGTCAGCCGGATTATTCCTTTGGATCGGATATTGGGAAAATGACTCAACACGCCACTCAACACTCTGTTAGCCGCCTGCTGCTATTTATCTATGTGGGGCTAGTGCTGTTTTTTTTGATCTTGCCAGTGCTGATTGTTTTTCCCATATCGTTTTCCTCTTCCCGCTTCCTGAGTTTTCCGCCTCCTGGATATTCCTTGCGATGGTATATCGCCTTTTTTGACAGTTCAGCGTGGATGTCCGCCGGGCGCACCAGCCTGATCGTGGCTGTTGCAACCACCTTGATTGCAACACCGCTCGGAGTGTCGGCCGCTTACGCCATGGACAACTCGAGCTCATCCATAGTGCGGTATTTGAAGGTAGTGCTGCTACTACCCATGATCATCCCGATCATCATTATCGCCATTGGCGTGTTTTTCGTATATGCCCGCACGGGATTGTTGGCATCCATTCCCGGCCTGATTCTGGCAGATGTTATGTTGGGCATCCCGTATGTCGTGACGGCTGTGACGGCGGGCCTGCAAGGATTCGATAAAGCGCAAGAGATGGCCGCTCGAAGCCTGGGAATGAACCGCTTTCGCAGCTTCCTGGCCGTGACATTGCCTCAGATATGGCCCAGCGTAATTACCGGAGCAATTTTTGCATTCATCCAATCGCTGGACGAGACGATCGTCGCTTTATTTATTTCTGGCGGCCAATATCAAACCTTGACGAAACGCATGTTCACGTCCCTAAGAGATGAAATCGATCCGACAATCGCAGCGATCAGTACGGTGCTCACTGTAACGTCTTTCGCGCTTGTTTTATTGATGCTGCTAAGCCGAAAGAAATCAGATCGATAAAAAATGGCAAGGAGTGCGTGTTGAACTCGACGTATGACTACATCGTAATTGGTGCGGGATCGGCTGGATGTGTTTTAGCAAACAGACTGACGGCGTCGGGAAAATACTCTGTATTGCTCCTCGAAGATGGTCCGGAGGATAAAAATCTGTGGATTCATGTCCCCCTGGGATATGGCAAGACAATCTACAACGAACGGTATAGCCGCCGATTCTATACCGAGCCCGAACCGGGAATGAACAACCGTAAATTGTTTTGGCCTCGAGGGCGTTGTCTGGGCGGTTCCAGTTCAATCAACGGCATGATATCCATCCGCGGCCAATCCGCCGATTATGATTCCTGGGCCGACGCCGGCAATATCGGATGGGGATGGAAAGACGTACTCCCTTACTTCATTAAATCGGAACACAATTCGCGAGGCGCCAGCAAATTCCACGGAGGCGACGGGCCACTTTGGTCGTCCGATGTGCGTGAAAGGCATGAACTCATGGAGGCGCTATTCAACGCGGGCGAAGAAATCGGCATCCCGCGCACCGATGACTTCAATGGCGAATCGCAGGAGGGCTGCGGATATTATCAGTTCTTCATCCACAACGGCTGGCGTTGCAGTGTGGCCGTGGCGTATCTGAGGCCCATACGCAAACGGGCGAACTTACACGTAGGAATCAACTCCCACGTCAACACCATACTATTCGACGGCCGCCTGGCGTCCGGCGTGCAGTACAAGCGAAAAGGGAAAACCTATACCGCCAAGGCGCACAAAGAAATCATCGTGGCGGCCGGTGCAATCCAAAGCCCCCAATTACTGCAGCTGTCTGGTGTGGGAAGCGCCTCTTTTTTGAAATCGAAAGGAATAGCGGTCGTTCATGACCTGCCCGGTGTGGGAGAAAACTTGCAAGATCACGTGCAAGTACGCCCTATGTACAAAATATCCAAACCCATCACCGTCAACGATAGCTTGCGCACCCTGGCTGGCCGCATTGGTCTCGGGCTGCAATATGCATTGTTCCGCAAAGGAGCCCTGGCATGCTCGTCGACCCCCGGCGGGATGTTCACACGCGTCTTGCCCGAATCAAAAACACCCGATATCCAATTCCATTTCGCGGCAATGTCATCATCGGCAGAAGTGGTGCACTCCGATCCCCACAAATGGTCAGGCAGTACGTTCTCCATCTGCCAACTCCGCCCCCAGTCTCGCGGTACAGTCATGGTCGTTTCCCGTAACTCATACGAAGCGCCGGCGATTACGGCCAATTACCTTTCTGCAGAAATCGATCAGCGCTGTGTTGTAGAAGGCCTGAAGCTTTCTCGCAAGCTGGTTGGCGCCCGCGCCATGAAGGACTACCTTGCTTCGGAATACTTGCCAGGGTTTCAGGTTCAGACCGACGAAGAGTTACTGAAGTTTGCACGTGGCAATGGCGACACCGTGTATCACCCCTCGGGCACCTGCAAGATGGGGGTCGACTCCATGGCGGTGGTGGACCCAAGGCTTCGAGTCTACGGGCTTGGTGGTTTACGTGTTGTGGACTGCTCCATCATGCCTAACCTGGTTTCAGGCAACACGAACGCCCCAACTGTCATGATTGCCGAAAAGGCCAGCGACATGATTCTGGATGATGCAACCGCAACGGCCTGAACCGCTTGCCGGATAGGCCCAATCCTTTTTACTCATGTGTCGAGCCGGGCCGATACTCACGATAATGAGAACCCACGTAGCGCCCAGGCGTCATGCCGCAAATATTCTTGAAGTGGCGCGACAAATGGCTTTGATCAAAAAAACCGACCTCGATCGCGACATCGGAGGGGCGCCGCCCCTGGCGCAATAATATTTGTGCGCGCTCGACCCGCAACATGCACAGATAGCGGTACGGTGCGACACCTACCTCCTTTCTGAACAGAGTCGAAAAATGGAACACGCTGAGTTGAGTAATGGCGGATAACTGCTCCAGGCTGATACGGTCGCGAAGGTGCTTGCCCATGTACGCGATGGCCCCATCTACGACGTCTCTGCGCGTATTGGTGAAAAATGTATCGTGAGCCATGTCGAATCGACTTACCTATTTGAGAAGCGTTTCATCAGAAAAGGTTCGATGGGAGTGGTCGTGCTGCCAGCATCAATCAGTTCGGCCATCACGTCACCGACCCCAGGGCCGAGTTGAAAACCTTCCCCGCAAAATCCAAAGGCATAAAACAGGCCGGAGGTGTTAGCGCTGGGCCCCATGACCGGCAAATCATCCGGTAAATAGCTTTCTATACCGCTCCACACGCGGATGATATTCAAATTGCTCAGGCCGGGCGCCAAGCGCTGCAACTGCTTGAACTGATTCAAGGTGTTTTCGGGTATGACATAAGCCCGCAGCTTGTCTGGGTAAGCGGGTCCGCGCCCTCCGCCGCCAAAAACAATATTTCCACGTTCCACCTGCCTGAAATACAGGCCCTCCTGTTCTATGCCGGACGAAACGCCTACGGCGGGCCCGATGCCGTAAGGGACGGGCTCAGTCACGCCCATTTGAGGGCCGCGCGCCACCAGCGGCACGGGCTCATTAAACTGTGCACAAAGCTTATCAGCCCAGGCGCCGGCGGTAATCAACAGGCAGGGGGCCTGGAATACGCGGCCGTCACGACTGGTGGCACGAAAATCTTCGCCTTCTTTTTCAATAACGGAAATTTCAGTGTTCTCGAAAATCTGCGCTCCATTCCTTTTTGCAGCCCGCGCAAACGCCGGAGCGGCAAGGCGTGGATTGGCGTGGCCGTCAATCGGTGCGTGCGAGGCTCCGTAAACTTCGGGCCCTAGGAACGGAAATTTGGCGCGCATGGACGAGCCGGAAAGCAGCTCAAGATCAAGGCCATAAGCGCGCGCTTCACGCTGATACGTTTCGAACATACCCATACGATCAGGGTCGTAGCACACCCGAACATGGCCCGAAACGAGGAACTCGGCATCATCGCCAATCAGTTCGGGCAACCGCCCCCAAATATCGCGCGAACGATTCGCCAGCGGCAGTTGCGGCAGGCAGCGTCCCTGACGGCGTACATTGCCAAAATTGACGCCGCTGGCCTGTTGCCCCACCAGCCCTCGCTCCAGGAGAGTCACGGACCGTTTTCGCTGACGCAAGAAAAATGCGGCCGCGCTACCCATGATGCCGCCGCCAACGATGATCACATCTGTTTTTTGGACACTCACGCTTCATCCTCGGTCGTTTTAATGGACAGGGGCTTGACCGGTGCCTGGGCACGCAGGCGGCCCACATCGGAAACCCCTATGCCTGCCGCGTCCGCGATAATTTCAGCGCCGGCGTGTCCACAGTAGCGCCCCTGGCAGCGGCCCATGCCCACCCGGCTGAAAGCCTTGGCCCGATTCGATTCAGCGGCGCCTGTCTCGCTCACGACGCGGCGCAATTCACCGACGCTCACGCTTTCGCAGCGGCATACAAATGCATCATCCGGGATGCACGCCGTCTGTTGCGCGGGCCATGGAAAAGCTCGCGCCAATCCCCGGCGAAAGCGGTCCATACGTTCCTGCTGCTTGCGTAGGGCGTTTAACTGGCCAGGCTCTATGTCGCGACCCAGATCTTTCAGCAACGCCAATGCGGCCAGGCGCCCCGCAATTTCTGCCGCGTCCGCGCCCAGAATGCGCACGCCATCACCGGCCAGATACACGCCCGCCACGGAGCTGCGCCCATCGACGTCGATCTTGGGCAGCCATTGGCGCGACGCAGGCTCAAAGACAAACTCGCAACGGGCCAGATCGGCCAGTTGGGTCTCGGCGCGCAAGTGGTAGCCGACCGCGACCGCATCGCAATCCAGCTCAAGAGCTTCACCATTATGTTGGCGATAGCGCACGCCCCGCACTCCCGCTTGGGCCTGGCCTAGAATTTCAACCGGTTCGATGTGTTTCAGTACCGGCACTCCCGCGCGCTTTATAGCATTGACCAACGCGATGCCTTTCTTGAGCAGCATTGGTCTGGCCATTAGATTAGGCAAAGCCTTGAGCTGATCCAGGGTGCTCGCGGTATCCAGCACGGCGGCCACCTGCGCACCCGCCTTGATATATTGACTAGCGACCAAATACAGCAAGGGGCCAGTGCCCATGAAGACGACCTTGCGCCCGATCGAGCACGCCTGCGATTTAAGGGCAATCTGCGCGGCGCCCAGACTGTAGGCCCCCGCCAGATGCCAGCCTTTGACGGGCATTAACCTGTCGGTTGCACCCGTGCACAGGATCAGGCGGTCGTAAGCCAGGCTGGAGGTGCGATTGTTTACGGACAGATGCAGACGGCCCTCGCTGATATTCCACGCAAGCGTTTCGGGCCTATAGTCGATTTTCCCGCGCAAGGCGTCGAACGTGCGATGCAGTGATTCGGCGCGCCCCGCCTCGGTGCCGTAAAGCGTTTTATATGAACGGGTAAAGTTTTCAGGCTGGCGTCGATAAACCTGACCGCCGTCGCGTTGCCCCTCATCAATGACAAGGGGCCGCAGCCCGGCCTTGACCAGTGTTTCGGCGCAACGCACCCCTGCCGGGCCGGCGCCTACAATGACTACGCGAGTTTGAACCATGTCGCCTCCGGCTAGCGCGTAAATATCTGCAAGCCGCTACTCACAGCCGTTCCGCAGGCTCGCAATCGAGAGCCGGTTTCGGTCCACACCCAACAATCCTGGCACGCCCCCATCATGCAGAAACCCGAACGGTGCCCATCGCCAAATTCGGATTCCCGCAAGTGGCCGCTGTTATTGAGTATGGCCACCATCAAGGTGTCGCCTTCCAAAGCGTGGGCGGAAAATCCATCGATATAGAAGTCGATGCGAGCCCGATCGGTTTCGGCCAGGCGGATGAAACGTGGAGCGGTGGAGTTCATCAAAGGTGCGTTCATGCGGCAACCCCTTCGAGCAAGGTCAACGGAGCCTGCAGGCTCTTGAGTTCGGCTTCAGTGCGATGGCACAGGATTCGACTGCTATTGCTTAATTCACGGGTAGGCGGCGGCGTCTTGTTGCATACCCCGTCGACACGCAAAGCGCAGCGACCCAGAAACGGACAAACACCAGGAAACGCGGCCGAGGCCTGGAGGACAGGCAACTGTTCAACGGGGCGGCTGCAAACCCGGTCGAGCCAGCCTGTGCGCAGTTCGGGCACCGATGACATCAGCAGATGCGAGTAAGGATGATAAGGGGGTTCGGCCAGTGCCTCACGAGGGCGCACGGCAACCATCCGGCCGGCATACAGCACAATGATTTCGTCGCAAATGGCCCGCACGGTGCTGATATCGTGGCTAATGAACATATACGAGACATTCAGCTCGCGCCGCAGATCGGCCAGAAGATCGAGAATCGCCGCGCCGACAACCGTATCCAGCGCTGAAGTGACCTCGTCGCACAGGATCAAGTCGGGCTTGGCGGCCAGCGCCCGCGCCAAATTCGCACGCTGCTTCTGTCCTCCCGACAACTCCCCCGGAAGGCGATCGAAAACGCTGGCGGGCAATTGCACCAGATCCAGCAGTTCGAGTATGCGCCGGCGCTGCGCCTTGCCACTCATATCGTGATAGAAGGCAAGCGGACGCGCCAGAATGCGCCCGATCGAGTGGGAGGGATTGAGCGCCGTATCAGCGTTCTGGAAAACAATCTGAATGCGGCGGAACTGTTCGCGAGTACGGCCCGACAGTGCCGGTGACAGCGATACGCCATCCAAGGCAATGTTGCCGCCAAACGGGGCAATCATGCCTGCGACCACTCGCGCCAGGGTTGTCTTGCCGGAACCGGACTCCCCGATAATTCCTACGGTGGTCCCCCGCCGTATCGATAGATTGATGTCATCGAGAACGCAAATGGATGGGATCCCCTTCGAATCGGGCTTGCCATAGCCGGCAAGCAGCCCGGTTATTTGCAACAAAGGCACGCCCTGAACCCGCTCTTCGGGCAGAGGCGGGAGCATGCGGGGTTCGGGAGCGGCGGCGGCAAGCAGGCTTTGGGTATAGGCGTTTTCGGGGGCCGCCAGAATGCGTTCGGTGGTCCCCGCTTCACGCATCTGCCCGTCTTTCAACACGACGATGCGATCGGCCATTTGCGCGACGACAGCCAAATCGTGCGAAACATAGACGGCCGTTGTACCCAGCTCCTTGACCACCCTCTTGAATGCGCGCAGCACTTCAATTTGGGTGGTGACATCGAGCGCCGTGGTGGGCTCGTCCATAATGACCAGATCGGGGTCGGTAATGAGCGCCATGGCGGCCATGACGCGTTGCAATTGCCCGCCCGAGACTTGATGAGGATAGCGTTGGCCGATATGTTCCGGATCGGGCAAAGCCAGCGCGCGAAAGAGCTCCACCGCTTTTTTCTGCGCGGCTTCGCGTGGGATCGTTTTATGAATCAAGGCGCTTTCAATGACCTGATTCATGAGTGTCTTGGCCGGATTGAATGCCGCCGCGGCGCTTTGCGCAATGTACGAGACCGTGTGGCCCCGAATACCGGCCAGCTGCCCGGCATCCAACGACAAGACGTCGTGCTTGCCGATACGTATGCGGCCGCCCACAATGCGGCAGCCTGACCGGGCATAGCCCATTAGCGACAAGGCTATCGTGGTCTTTCCGGAACCCGATTCGCCTATCAGCGCAAGGACTTCACCGCGATCGATCGAAAAGGAAATATCCCTGACAATGGCAATCGTTTCGCCTGTTTCTCCGTGCGCCACGACACGCAAACCCGATACATCGACGATTCTCGTGGGGTCCATGACCTTATCCATTTCCGCTTTCCCCTTCGCCGCTTCGGGTTTTTCGACGCAGATTGTCTATCAGCAAATTGACCCCGATGGTTAAGGTGGCAATAGCGAGCGCCGGCGTGATGACGGCCAGAGCTCCCTGGCCCAGGCCTGAAATATTTTCGCGAACCAGCGACCCCCAGTCCGCTTCAGGCGGTTGTATGCCCAGGCTGAGGAAGCTCAGGCCGCTTAACAACAAAACGACAAAAACGAAACGAAGCCCAAAATCGGCCAGAACCGGACGGATCATATTGGGCAGCATTTCGATGCACATGATATATAGCGCGCCCTCGCCGCGAGCGCGCGCCGCCTGAACATATTCCATGGTTTGCACGTTTACGGCAAGCGCACGGGCTATGCGATAAGACCCCGGCATATAAATGATCGCCGCGGTAATGATCAACAATTCGGCTGAAGAACCGAACGAAGCGACCATGAGTAGCGCAAACATCATGCTGGGAAGCGAAATCAACGCGTCAATGGCCCGGCTCAGGGCCGAATCGATCCAGCCGCCGCTAATCGCGGCGCACAGCGCCAGAATGGTGCCGGCGGTGCTGGCCAGCACAGTGGCCGTCAACGCCAGGCCGACGGTGTATCGGGTGCCGTAAAGAATGCGGCTTAGCATATCGCGGCCCAGATAATCGGTTCCCAGCCAGAACGCGCTGCTCATTC
Organism: Paralcaligenes ureilyticus; assembly: GCF_004346225.1. Taxonomy (GTDB): domain Bacteria; phylum Pseudomonadota; class Gammaproteobacteria; order Burkholderiales; family Burkholderiaceae_B; genus Paralcaligenes; species Paralcaligenes ureilyticus. Next base: position 361,229 of record NZ_SMAJ01000001.1, read on the forward strand.
CGCTAAACACATCGGTATCGACAATCTTGCTTGCATCGTAAGGCGCAATCAATGGGCCAATCAATGCCATAAGCAGCCAGAAAAATACGATGAGCAAGCCCAACAGGCTGAGTTTGGACACGGGAAAACGCCACCGCGACGGCGCGCGCTTTGACCCGGCAGGAGGCGGCGACGGCATGGCGGCGCGGGCTTCGAGCCCGGAGCCGTCCAAAGACTCTACGGACATGACGGCCGTGTCTGGAGGAGAGGTTGGCGTGCGGCTCATCGATTCCTCAGCTTGGGGTTGGAGACAATGGCGCATATATCGGCGACCATAACCAATAGCAGATACGCCAGGCAGAAAATCATCGCACAGGCTTGAATCAAAGGCATATCGCGGGTGGATACCGCATCGATCATCAGGGTGGCGATGCCGGGATAATTGAATATGGACTCAACGATGATGACCCCGCCCAGCAGGTAAGAAAGACTCAGGGCAATGGCATTGGCAATGGGCCCGATGGCATTGGGCAAGGCATGCAGAAGCACAATACGGGTTGGACTGCCGCCTTTGAGCGCGGCCATTTCCACATAAGACGAACTCAATTGGTCGATGATGGCGGCGCGCGTCATGCGCGCCATCTGCGCCACAATGACACAGCACAGCGTCATCACGGGCATGGCATATATCTTCAGGAATTCACCTACGGAGTGAATATCGGCGGTATGGGATAACGCCGACAGCCAACCCAGCTTGACCGCAAAGATCAGCACGGCAATGGTAGCCACCAGGAATTCCGGCACCGACACCAGGGAAATGGTGCCCACATTGATTATGCGGTCATAGGCCGAGCCTTTGTACATGGCGGTGGTAATGCCAAGCACCAACGCAATAGGCACCGACACCGCCGTCGTAATCCCGGCCAGCAACAACGAGCTGGGCAGCCTGCCCGCGATCAGGCTGGCCACGGGCAGGCTGTTGACCAGTGAAAACCCCGGGTTTCCCGACAGCAAGCCGATCAACCAATGCATATAACGCAATGGAGCGGGCTGATCCAGCCCAAACTGCAAGCGCAACGCTGCGACCGTGGCTGGCGTAGCCGCCTGGCCCAAGGCGGTTTGCGCCGCATCGCCAGGCAACAGGTTCGTAATGACGAAAACGCCCAGCGACACCAGGAACAGCGTTAAGACTCCGAGCCCGATCCGGTTGAGCACCAGCCGACTGATTGTGCCATTCATCTCTTTTTTCCTTTCCGATCAAGGAGATGATCAGGCCTCTAGCCAGATATACTCCGCACAGGTGTAGTTCATGAATGCCCCCAACGGGATGCGTTGAATTCCCTTGATCTTGCGGCTGATCCCTTCCAGATTGGTAATAAAGACAGGGATCCCAATTCCTCCCTTGTCATGGACCAGCGTTTGCATATCAACGTACATTTTTGCCCGCTTGGCGGTATCGGTTTCCCCTCGAGCCGCAAGCAGCAGCTGATCGAACTGCGCGTTCTTCCAGCCGGATTCATTCCAGGTCGCATCAGACTTGAAAAACTGAGTGAACAGGATGTCGGCGCTGGGGCGCGGATTGATGTTTCCGAAGCCCACCGGCGACTTCATCCAGTAATTGGACCAGTAACCGTCGGCCGGCATACGCTTCACATCGAGCTTGAGGCCTATTTTTTGCGCCGATTGTTGCATCAGCAAAGCGATATCCACCGACCCGGTGGCCGCCACCGACGCCACCAGCGGAATTGTCGTGCCCAGAACCCCGGCCTTCTTCAAATGGAATTTGGCTTTCTCGGGATCGTACGGACGTTGCGGCAGGCCGGCAAAATAGAAACGGTTCGTGGGGTCGATAGGCTGATCGTTACCCAGGACGGCAAAGCCGCGAAACGCCGCCGACTTGATTTCCTCCCGATCCATCAGGTACTTCATGCCCATCGTGAAATCGGCGCTATTGCCGGGCGCCACATCCTGGCGGATGACCAAGTCAGTGTACAGGCCCGATTTCGTTTCCAGCACGTTATAGCCGGCCGCCGAGTCGATGCGCTTCGTCGAACGCGGATTGACTTCATTGATCCACTGCACGTCGCCCGACAGCAAGGCATTGACACGAGCGGCTTCGTCCGGGATGCCAAACAGAGTCACTTCGTCGAGGTAGGGTCTGCCGGATTTCCAATAATGTTCGTTGCGTACGCCCACTGTGCGAACACCGGGCACGAATTCCTGGCATTTAAACGCGCCCGTTCCGTTGGCCGTGGTGAACGTGGTGGTGCCGTTCTTGATGATCAGGAACTGAGCCGTGGCAAGCACGACAGGCAGGTCGGCATCGGGACTTTTGAGCTGGATCTGCACTTCATTGGGGCCCGTGGCCTTGATGGACTCGAACTGATCGGCAATGACCTTGACCTTGGAGGCCGTGGCCGGGTCTTTGTGACGAAGCAGGGAAAACACCACGTCAGCCGGTGTCAGCGGCTGACCGTCATGGAAGAGAACGCCTTTGCGCAGCGTGATCGTCCACAGCGTTGCATCGCTGGAGCTCATCGCCTCGGCAAGAACCATTTGCGGAGCGAGCTTTTCATCAAGCGTCGTCAGCCCGTTGTAGAACATGTTGACGCGAGTGTAGTCGGTCGAATGTGCGCTCTTGGCCGGATCGAGCGTATCGGCCGTCGAACTCGATTGCGTCGCAATCTTGATCTTGCCGCCACGGCGCGGCGTTTGCGCGAAAGCCGTGCCTGTGGCGGTCAGCAACCCACCCGCAGACATCACTATGCTGCCGGCCAGCAGAGTACGCATCATGTCGCGGCGCGTAACACCACCGCCTGCCATAGGGGTGTTGTCGTCCTCGGTTGCGTGGGCCAGCTGATCCTGCTTGTATGTTTTGTTAGTCATGGAACACCCTCTTCGTGTAGAAAACAAAGTTATTGAAATCTATAGCCTGCCTATCAACTCAATTTATCCTTAAGCTTGTAATACGCCCCTACCAACGGCAAAAACCAGGGCTTCCCAAAATGGCCGAATATCGGCGGCCAATTCATTGCGCGCCACGGATTACGTGCGTCTTGTCCCTCCATGACTTCGGCCATGATCTGGCCCATATGCACCGACATCTGGACTCCGTGGCCGCTATAACCCAGCGAGTAAAACAAATCATTGTGTACACCAGCACGCGGCAGGCGATCGGCAGACATATCGACCGACCCACCCCAGCAATAGTCAATACGTGTACCGGCCAGATCCGGAAATATTTCCAGCATGGCCTTGTGCAGCAAGTGGCCGCTTTTTTCATCCGAACGCGGGTTGGACGTTGCAAACCGCGCGCGGCCTCCGAACAACAAGCGATGATCGGGCGTTATCCTGAAATAGTTACCGATATTTTTTGTCGTGACGTAATTTCTGCGCCCCGGCATAATCTGCTCGAGCAGTTCCTCGGACAATGGCTCGGTGGCGATAATGAAACTGCCTACCGGCACCAAACGACGCCTGAAATACGAAAACGGCCCTACCCCGCAACCGCCCGTGGCCAATAGCACCTGCTTGGCCTTGATGGTGCCCTTGCTGCAAGACACCTGGTAAGACTGTCCGGAAATCGGCTTCAGTTTGGTAACGCGAGCGGATTCAAAAATAGTCGCACCGCGACGTACCGCCGCATTGGCCAAACCGCTGCCAAACTTCCCGACATGCAATTGCGCACTGGTTTTTTGCAGCAAGGCACCGTGGAAACCATGGGAGCCTATTTCTGCGTGCAGCTCTTGCGGAGAAACCAGCGCCAGATCCGGGTCGACATCGGGATGCAAAACCTCGTATTGCTGTTGCAGTTTCGAGTAGTGCTCGGGCTTGGCGGCAAGCTTGAGCTTGCCGCAGCGATGAAAATCGCAGTCCAGTCCCTCGTCGCCGACGACCTTTTCCACTGTATCCACCGCCGCGGTAAACGACTGGTAAAGCTCTTTGGCTTTTTCGGCCCCCAGCCGATTGGCCAGTGTCGAAAAATCGTGGGCCAGACCGCCGTTGCACTGGCCGCCATTACGGCCGGAAGCCTCGCCGGCAATCCGACCGGCCTCGAGCAACACAACGGAGCGGCCTTTTCGGCTCAGCGAGACAGCCGCCGACAGGCCGGTGAAACCGCCGCCGATGACCACCACATCGGTTTGCATCGGAACCGACCCCTGCGCCCCACCCGAAAATCGGGGCGCCGTATCGAGCCAGTAGGATTCGAGCTTCATGTCGCTCTTCTCGGCAACTAGAGGCCAACCACCGCGGGAAGGCCGCTTATATCGCGGATTTCCGTATAGCCGTAATAAGGCGTCGAGGGTTCATGGCCGCGGGCCACGAAAACCTTGTTCTTGATGCCGATGTCGTGCGCGGACATCAGGTCGTAGCGCAAGCTGGATGAAACGTGCAGCACGTCCTCCGGGCCGCAGTTCAAATGGTCCAGCATATATTCGAAGGCCGTCAAACGCGGTTTGTAGGCTTGTGCCTGCTGTGCCGTAAAGACCTTGTGAAAAGGCGCACCGAGCTTGTCGACGTTATGCTGGATTTGCTCGTCGGCGGCATTCGAAAAAATGACGAGAGGGAACTCTTTGGCCACTCGCGCCAACGGCGCAGACACATCGGGGTGAGGCCCCCATGTCGGGACGGCTTCGTAGAACTTCGCAGCCTCGGCATCGGTCGTTGCAATGCCCCAGCGGCGGCAAGTGCGCTTCACCGCATTGGTTACGACGTCTTTGTACGGTTTCCAGGCGCCCAGCACCTCGTCCAGGCGGTAGGCGGCAAATTGCTGAACGAATACCGGCATGTCTTGCGCAGAGACGCGATCGGCGAACAGGCTTCTGGCCAGGTCCGACATTTGAAACTGCGTAAGGGTGCCGTAACAATCGAAAGTAATGAATTTAGGCCTGAAAGTAGCCATCGTCGCCGTCCTCTGGTTATGTCGTTTTGTCTGCCGGAGACATTCCCCGGCCAACGTTGATTAATAAGAAGCTTGCGCTGTGTGCATCAAGAATTTCACAACAGCTCATGCCAAGAATTACACCATGCGCTCAAATCAAGAACGCTCCTTTTTTACCCTGCCGCAAAACAGAAATAGCCGTTTTAAGCCGCTCAGTCAGCATAGTTTGCCGGGCCGTATTTTGGAGCTGAAAATCGCGGGTTTTCGAGCCTGCGCCATAGGTAGGAACCCTACTTCACTTGGTTAAGTCGATCAGCACGCTTTTGCTACGCCGGCTGGCTTCGAACGCCTGCATTCCGAGATCCTTTCCTATGCCGGAGCGCTTGTACCCTCCCGTCGGGATGACGAAGTCTGCCGACCGGCCATAACGATTGATCCATACGTTGCCTGCCTCCAGGCCGCGCGCAAGCCGCATTGCCCGCCCCAGGTCGGCGGTGTATAGGCCCGCCGCCAGCCCATAATCGGGATGATCGGCCAGCGCCAATGCTTCGCTTTCGTCGTCAAATACTTGCACGGTCAGTACCGGCCCGAATATTTCCTGGGTCAACGCGTCCATGCCATCGCACAGGCCCGTAAGAATGGTGGGCAGATAATAGGCACCATTTCCGGCCACCGAAGCACGCTGCCCGCCACTCACGACTTGCGCGCCGGCCTGGACAGAGCGGCCGACAATGCTCTCTATCCGGTCGGCCTGGGTATTGGAAATAATCGGCGACAGCGTCGTGTCGCAAGCCCAGGTATGCCCCGCCTTCAGGGTGGAGAAGAAAGTTGAAATATCGCCGACGATTCGCTCCGCAATAGAGCGCTGCACGATCAATCGCGACCCCGCGTTGCATACCTGCCCGGCATTACCCGATATGGCGCGCGCGATCACGCGGGCCGCATTGGCCAGGTCGGGTGCGTCGGCAAAGACGATCTGCGGGCTTTTTCCGCCCAGTTCGAGTGTGACCGGCTTGGTGCCCGTCTCGGCGCACGCACGCATAATGGCCGCGCCGGTTCGCGTAGACCCGGTAAAGGTCACTTTGGATATCCCGGGATGACGGCACAAGCTGTCCCCCGTGACCTGGCCGTTGCCTTGTATGACATTGAAAATGCCCGCCGGCATCCCCGCGGCAATGGCCAGCTCGGCTAAACGCAGCGCCGTGAAAGGCGTCATTTCAGAGGGCTTGAGGACAACGGCATTGCCTGCGGCCAGCGCGGGGCCCACTTTCCACGACGCCATGACCAAGGGAAAGTTCCAGGGGGCAATCGCGCCGATGACCCCATAGGGCTCGGAAATGACCATGCCCAGTTGATCGCTGCCGGTCGCGGCGACGTCGCCCCCATGCTTATCGGCGCATTCGGCAAAAAAACGAATCCCTTCGGCGGTAAAAGGCACATCCCACGTTCTGGCGTCACGCAGCGGGCGAGTCGAGCCCACGGCCTCCATGGCCGCCAGCGTATCCACGTCGGCGTCGATCAGATCGGCCCACCGCCGCAGAATCCGCGCGCGGTCACGCGGCGGCTGCGTCGCCCAACAACTGGTTTTCCAGGCGTGTAAAGCGTTCTCGACAGCGCGGTTGACCATGTCCGCATCGGCCACAGGCAAACCGGCATAGGCATGTCCGTCCGAGGGTCGCAGCACCTCAAATAAATCGGGCTGAGTCTCTATATATTCGCCCCCGATAAAATGGGCGCTTCTAACCGATACCTGATCCGGGGAAAAGTTTTTCATCAATCATCCTGTAATAATCGAAGCCGCACATACACGCATCGGTGCGTGTAGCGCAGCAAGCATTTTGATTTTTTAAATACTAAGCCCAGGCGCCACGCATTTCTTGCCGTAAAGCCGGAAAGCAACATCACAAAATTGCGTTGTTTTGGGCGCAACGGCGGATCCTGCGCGCAAGGCCGCAATCGTTCGAGCCGGCATGCCTATAGACACAATCCAGCCGCTGATAACCCTCTGGCGGGGGAATAACGAAGCCCAACAAGATCGTCCTATCAATTCCAGTTTTGCCATGCCAAAGTGGCTTATCCATAAGGAGTGTTTTGTGAACGACCAAACTGTGACTCCCCAAATTACCTTGCGCCCATTCGACAGCAAAGATCTTGTTCCGGCTCAACAGCTTTCTCTGGCCTTACTGTGGCCGCACCGGCTCGAAGACTGGCAGTTTGTCTACGAGCAGGGTCACGGATTCGTGCTCGAAGGCGAAGGAGACCCTGTGCCGGAATTGCTCGGTACGGCTCTATTCTGGCGTTATGGGAAAAGTCATGCGTCGCTGGGCATGGTCATTGTCAGCAGCGCCATGCAAGGACAAGGCCTTGGCCGTCGGCTCATGAGCCGGGTGCTGGAAGAAATTGGCGACCGCAGCGTTCAATTGAACGCGACTATTGCGGGCGAACCGCTATATCGGAAGCTGGGTTTTACACCGACCGGAAAAGTGCACCAACACCAAAGCGCAGCGTTAAAGCCTGCTTTTATTCCGCTGGCGCCGGGAGAGCGCATCCGCCCAATCGGGGCCAACGACAAGCCCAAGCTGGCGGCTCTGGACGCACTGGCATTCGGCGCAGATCGGTCGCCCATGATCGAGAGCCTGCTTGCCGCCTCCGATGGGGTTGCCATTGATCATGGCGGCGAAATTATCGGGTTTGCCCTAGTGCGCCGTTTCGGCCATGGCCGCGTTATTGGTCCAGTCGTTGCACCCGATATCGAACGAGCAAAGGCAATGATTAGCCACTGGGCCGGCATGTACACCGGCTCATTTATCCGTATCGACGTTCCAGCCGATACCGAATTGAGCCCATGGCTTAGCGAAATCGGGCTGATTCAGGTCGATACCGTGGTTTCCATGGTCAAGGGAACCGCGCCGCGCCCGGCACCCAAGGCCCGTATCTTCGGACTGGTCAATCAGGCGCTGGGCTAAACGCCGCCGGCCCATGAGCTTCCTGTATAAATCGGACCCGGTGCGCGGAGCCATATGGGCCCGCCTTTTTACCGAAAACGCGCCGGATATCCCGTTTTTCTCGTGGCCCGATTTCGGCGACCCGGCGAAAATTCGCTATCTGGCCGCCTGGCAGCCTCCCGATAAGCTGGCGACCTTATTCCCCAATCTCGAGATCGTGTTTTCAATTGGCGCCGGTATCGATCAATTCGATTTCTCGACCATACCGAAGCATGTCCACATCGTACGCATGATCGAGCCGGGTATTGCCGCGGGCATGGTGGAATACGTTATGCACGCGGTGCTGTCCGTGCATCTTCAGTCGTCTCTTTATGCACAGCAACAGGGCAAGAAGATTTGGCAGGCCCACGAAACCCGGCGCGCGTCATCGAGCCGGGTCGGGGTGATGGGGCTGGGTGTTTTAGGGCAATCGGTGCTGCGACGACTCGGTTCATTTGGTTTTCAGTGTGCGGGCTGGAGCCGTTCGGCGCATTCCATCGAGGGCGTGGCCTGTTATGCCGGCGACCAGGAGCGCCGGCCTTTTCTGGAGAACGTCGATATACTGATTTGTCTATTGCCTTTGACAGACAGCACACGCGGTATCCTAAACAAGGAACTCTTTGACGCCCTGCCCAAAGGGGCCGCTATTATCAATGTCGGCCGTGGCGGGCATTTGCGTAACGCCGATTTGCTCGCGGCGCTCGATAGCGGCCATTTGTCGGCCGCCATTCTGGATGTGTGCGAGCCCGAGCCCCTGCCGCCGCAACACCCGTTCTGGGGCCATCCCAAGATTATCCTGACCCCCCACATCGCCAGCCTGACCCAACCGGAGACGGCTGCGATGGTGACGCTGGATAATATTCGCCGCCATCAACGCGGCGAGCCTTTAAAGGGCGTGATCGATCGCGCCCTGGGCTATTGATTCCGTTTCCAAATCAATCGCGAAAGCGAAGCGCAGGCAGTACAACCAGGTACGACAAGCGAAGCTGACAAAGTGCACGGTTGATTTAGAAAGGGAATGACTCGACTCAAATCTGCCTTGCACAATGCAAACGGCAAATTATGTCGAATTCGCCTGAAATACCCAATTCTTCTCGATTTTGACCCTGCATCTTGCCAGCTATTACTGTAGGACCCAGCTTAAGATGAGTACAGGATAACCTCAGGAAGAATCATGCAAAACACCGCTCTTGTTGCACTCGATCGCAGCCACCTCATTCACCCGGTCGTCAATTTTCGCGCGCACGAAAAGCGCGGCGTAACCATTCTGGAGTCGGGGCATGGCGCCTACTTGCGCGACAAGCAGGGCAACGAGTTGCTGGACGCTTTTTCAGGGTTGTGGTGCGTCAATACCGGCTACGGGCAAGAAAGCATTATTCGGGCGGCCACCGAACAAATGACACGCCTTCCTTACGCGACGGGCTATTTTCACTTTGGCAGCGAGCCCGCCATCAGGCTTGCTGCGCAGATGATTGAACTGACCCCCGCCTCGCTGCAGCATATTTACTTCACACTCGGTGGATCCGACGCCATTGATACGGCCATCCGCTACATCATCCACCATTCCAATTCTTTAGGTTTACCGCAAAAGAAACACTTCATTTCGCTGGAGCGCGGCTACCACGGATCGTCGTTGATGGGATCAGGCCTGACCGCCATACCGAGTTTTCATCTGAATTTCGACGTCCCCACGGCGAATCAGCACTATATTGCGTCGCCCTATCCCTACCGCAATCCGGTGGGCCATGACGCGGGCGCCGTGATCCAGGGTTCTACCGACGCACTGCGGGCCAAAGTACAACAGCTCGGTGCTGATAACGTAGCGGCTTTTTTCTGCGAACCCATACAAGGATCGGGCGGCGTTATCGTGCCGCCCGCCGGCTGGCTCAAAGCCATGTCTCGGACCTGCCGTGAACTTGGGATTTTATTTGTCGTGGACGAAGTGATTACCGGCTTTGGCCGCACCGGCCCTCTCTTTGCCTGCGAGGCCGAAGGCGTCGAACCCGACCTGATGACCGTGGCTAAAGGCCTGACCGCAGGCTATGCCCCTATGGGAGCCGTGTTGATGTCCGACGCGGTTTATAACGTTATTGCCGATAGCTCTCCAGACTCGCCCGTTGGTCACGGGCAAACCTATTCGGCGCACCCTGTCAGCGCAGCGATTGGCCTTGAAGCATTGCGGCTCTATCACGAAGGCGGCTTGCTGGCCAACGGCCAGGCGGTGGCGCCGCATTTTGAGCAAGGGCTGCGCGATCTTATGCAGCACCCGCTGGTGGGCGATGCACGCAGCAAAGGCCTTTTGGGCGCGCTCGAACTGGTCGCCGACAAGGCCAGCAAACGCCGCTTCGATCCCTCATTGAAACTGAGCGAACGGATTGCCGAGATCGCCTACCGCCACAAGCTGATCTTCCGCGCATTTGGCGACAACGCCTTGGGCTTTGCGCCCGCGCTTTGTTACACCGACGCGGAACTCAACCTGCTTTTCGAGCGCCTGAAAGCCATTCTGGATGAAGTACTTGGCCTGCCCGATGTGCGGCGCTCGCTCGCCTAGCCTCACCTTTTCAGGTGAGTGTAAATATCGTTTGGCCGTTTGCAAAGGCCCGCACATAATCGTTATATTGGCGAATGCCGCTGGCACGAGCTCTCATTTTTCCAAGGCCCGGTGCACGTCGCCGGGCACGTCTACACATGATAGGATGAGGGCGGGAATAGAAAGTTGTAAATCTGATTTCGGAGTCACTATGATAGCCAGCGGGGCCCTAAAGCTCGACCGAATAGATATACGCATACTTTCCCATCTCCAGAAAAACAGCCGCATCACCAACGTCATGCTTGCCGATGCAGTAGGTTTGTCGCAAAGCCCTTGCCTGATCCGCGTCAAGCGCCTTGAGAAGGCCGGCTACATCACCGGTTACGGCGCGCATATCCCGCTGGAGAAACTGGGCAACGTCCAAATTGTCTTTACCGAGGTGACGCTTGCCGACCACCGTAGCGAAGATTTCGCCCGATTCGAGCGGGGCATACGCAATATCGATGAGATAGTGGAATGCCATTTGGTCAGTGGCGGCTACGATTACCTGTTGAAATTTGTGACCCACGGGGTCTCCCATTACCAAAGCGTTATCGAAGGCCTGCTTGAACAGCATCTGTGCATTGACAAGTATTTCAGTTATATCGTCATCAAATCACCTTTCGTCAAAAGCAACCCATCGCTGGAAAAATTCCTGCCGCCTGTGGGATGAACGTCTTTGTACGGTACCCGCTGACGGATTTTGATTCAACTCCAAACCTTTCAAATACCCCACACAATGAAAACACACTACAAGATTGCAGTCCTCCCAGGAGATGGTATTGGCAAGGAGGTCATTCCCGAGGGTTTACGCGTGGTTAAAGCCGCCGCGCAGCGTTTTGGCATTGCGCTGGAACTCGTCGAGTTCGACTGGGCCAGTTGCGACTATTACGCACAGACCGGCAGCATGATGCCCGACAACTGGAAAGAGCTGCTTCTTCCCATGGATGCGATTTATTTCGGCGCCGTGGGCTGGCCCGCCATCGTCGCTGACCACATTTCGCTCTGGGGCTCACTGCTGAAATTTCGCAGGGAATTCGACCAGTATATTAATCTGCGGCCGGCGCAAACCTTTGCCGGGGTGCGCAGCCCGCTGGCCGGCCGCACCGCGGGCGATATCGATATGCTGATCGTGCGCGAAAACACCGAAGGCGAGTACTCGTCGGTTGGCGGCATCATGTATGAAGGCACGGAAAACGAAGTGGTCATGCAGCAGTCGATCTTTTCGCGCCGCGGCACAGAACGGGTGATGAAGTTTGCTTTCGAGCTGGCAAAAACGCGGGCTCGCAAACACGTCACCGTGGCCACCAAAAGCAACGGTATTTCCATCTCGATGCCCTGGTGGGATGCGAGGGCCAGCGAAGTGGCCAGCGCGTACCCCGACATCAGTTGGGACAAGCAGCACATCGACATTCTATGCGCCCGCTTTGTGTTAAGCCCGGAGCGCTTTGACGTGGTCGTGGCCTCCAACCTTTTCGGCGACATCTTGTCCGATCTTGGGCCCGCCTGCACCGGCACGATCGGCCTGGCTCCCTCGGCCAACCTGAATCCGGAACGCCGTTTTCCGTCGTTGTTCGAGCCCGTGCACGGCTCGGCGCCCGATATCTATGGCAAGAACATCGCCAATCCGGTCGCGGCCATCTGGTCGGGCGCCATGATGCTCGACTTCCTGACCAACAGCAAGGGGGCAGGGCACGAGGCTCACGATGCTATTCTTGCCGCGATCAAGGCGGTGCTGATATCGGGTCCGCATACCCCCGATTTAGGCGGCAAGGCCTCGACAACCGACGTGGGCAAGGCCATTGCCGAACGGCTGCTGGCTTCGAACTAGGCAGTTGGCACCCACGAGGGGTGCCACTACAAATACATATCTCTGGATTCTGTAGTGCCACCCCTTGTGGGTGGCAAAACCCCGACCAGCAAAACTGGTATCTTGCATCGATGACAGGCACAAGGCCTGTCGCTACAGGCCAAGCCATCGCATCACCCCGTTGCCGGCCACGCGGCCGCTGGCCAGGCATGCGGTCAGCAGGTAGCCGCCGGTCGGAGCTTCCCAATCCAGCATTTCGCCCGCGCAAAACACGCCCGGCAAAGCCCGCAGCATTAAATCGTCATTCAAACCATCGAACTGCACGCCACCCGCCGTACTGATGGCCTCATCCAGCGGCCGCATGCCCACAAGGCGCACAGGCAGGCATTTGATGGCTCGCGCCAAAATTTCAGGATGCTCAAAGGCTGTTCTTGGCAGGCATTCGCGCAATAAACCGACCTTGACGCCATGCAGGCCCAGCCGGCTGCCCAAGTGACTGGACCAGGAACGGGCGCCGCGCGGCCTGGCGACCTCGGCCAGCACATACGCGGCGTCGCGCCCCGGCTGCAAATCGATATTCAAAACCGCAGCCCCTTCGGCCAGCGGCGTATCGCGCAAGTTTGCCGAATGTTCATGCCCAGTACCGCATTGACCACGGGCTTTGCCAAGCAGCGCATCGCGCAGGCACGCCGACCACGCATAGATCAGCCCGCCTTCCAGGCCATCGGCGGTTACCATGCATTCGCCACGACGCATTTCAAAGCCTTCCGGCGCCATGGCGATCGATTTCAACGGCTGGCCCGCAAAGCGCTCGGCAAAATAGGGGCTCCAATCCGCCACGAAACCACCATTGGCAGGCAGCAAAGGCGCCACACCCACCCCTTTTTGTTCCAGCAGCGTCTTCCATGCGCCATTTGAACCCAGCCGCGCCCAGCTGCCCCCGCCCAAAGCCAGGACCACGGCATCTGCGCGCCGGACAACAGCGCCGCCGGGCGCGTCCAGCAACAAAGCGCCATCGCCCGCCCAGCCGCGCCACACATGACGCGTATGGACATTCACGCCGGCCGCGCGCAGCCTTTGCAGCCAGGCCCGCAGCAAGGGCGCCGCCTTCATCTCGGTGGGAAACACCCGGCCCGACGATCCGATAAAGGTTTCTATCCCCAGTTCGTCGGCCCACCGCCGCAGAGCCTGGGCGTCGAACTGCGCCAGCCATGGGGACACCTGCGCTGCGCGCGCGCCAAATCGCGATCTGAAGGCCGCAGCCAGTTCGCTATGCGTCAGATTCAAGCCTCCGCGGCCAGCCAGCAAGAATTTGCGGCCCACCGACGGCATGGCATCGTAAACATCGACACGCGCGCCGCCCGCGGCAAGCGTTTCGGCTGCCATCAGGCCGGCCGGGCCGCCGCCTATTACGGCGACGGAGTAGGGAGATTTGGACATGGATGACATATTATTATGGTAGTGTCATGCCTGCAAAAGAAAATCAGTGCCGGAGCCGCTACATGCGTGTGAATATCCTTAGTGCGTCATTTAACGCGTCGGCGTGGCGGCTTCTGCCCAATCGCTGGGATTTCATCGCTTTTCCGCTCATTCTCTGCCTGATCGCCATGGGGGTGGTGGGGTACCACCAGACCATGGCGCCGATCTCGGTGCTCAAAACCCAGGCGATATCGCTCGATCCCTCAATGCTGCCCGGGTATGCGCTGCGCACCACTTTGCGCATGCTCGCGGCCATGGTCGCCTCATTGCTGTTTACGCTGATCTACGGGACGCTGGCCGCCAAGAGCCGGCGCGCCGAGAAAGTGCTGGTGCCCATTCTGGATATCCTGCAGTCGGTGCCTGTGCTGGGCTACATCTCCTTTACCGTCACGTTTTTCATCGCCCTCTTCCCCGGCCGGGTCGTCGGCGCCGAATGCGCAGCCATCTTCGCCATTTTCACCAGCCAGGCATGGAACATGACGTTCAGCTTCTATCAGTCGCTGCGCACGGTGCCGCGCGATCTGCTGGAGATGTCGCGCAGTTTTCATTTGACGCCCTGGCAGCGATTCTGGAAGCTTGAAGTGCCGTTTTCACTGCCCGGGCTAATCTGGAACATGATGATGTCCATGTCGGGCGGTTGGTTTTTCGTCGTCGCCTCGGAAGCCATCACGGTGGGCAACAACACGATTACGCTGCCCGGGATCGGCTCTTACCTGGCCGCCGCCATCGATCAGCGCAATCTCGAGTGCGTGGGCTACGTCATCCTTGTCATGGCGCTGGTTATTCTGGCTTACGACCAATTGCTGTTCCGCCCGCTGGTGGCGTGGGCCGACAAGTTCCGCATGGAAAACACCATGTCGGCCACCGAGCCCCAATCCTGGCTGCTCGACCTGATTCGGCGCACTCGCCTGATTACCCAATTGCTCAAGCCCGTGGGCTGGATACTGGCAACACTGGCCCGTATCCCCGCACGCTTGCCCGCCCTTTCGATGGGCCCTATAACAGCCTCCAGGCAGATGGACCGCAAGCCGTCAAAATGGGTCGACGCCATCTGGGCGCTGCTCGTTCTGCTGCTGACCGCCTATGTCATGTTCCGCGTGATCGCGTATGTGCGCACCGGCGTGGGTCTGTCCGAAGTGGGACAGGTTTTCCTGCTGGGCCTGCTGACCCTGGCGCGCGTATTGGTGCTGATCGCCATCGCGTCCGTTATCTGGGTGCCGCTGGGCGTAATGATAGGCCTGCGCCCCGCGCTGGCCGCAAAAGTCCAGCCCCTGGCGCAATTTCTGGCGGCCTTCCCGGCCAACCTGCTGTTCCCGGCGTTTGTGGTCGTCATCGTAAAATTCAATCTGAACGCCGATATTTGGCTGTCGCCGCTCATCATTCTCGGCACCCAGTGGTATATCCTGTTCAACGTCATCGCCGGCGCCACCGCATTTCCCAACGATTTCAAGGAAGCGGCGGCCAACTTCCGGATTCGCGGCTGGCAATGGTGGAAGAAAATCATCCTGCCCGGGATATTTCCGTATTACATAACGGGCGCCATTACGGCCTCGGGCGGAGCATGGAACGCGAGTATCGTTTCAGAATACGTGTCATGGGGCAGCGACAAGGTGGCCGCCCACGGCCTGGGCTCCTACATCGCCCAAAATACGGCGGCTGGCGATTTCCCCAAAATCATACTGGGCGTGGCCGTAATGTCGCTCTTTGTGACCCTGTTCAACCGCCTGTTGTGGCGCCCTCTGTATGCCTATGCCGATACCAAACTGCGCATGGATTAAGCCGATGACCCCGGCCCGGCGCAATCTCTTTATCTCGAACGCTTACTGAAGACCCTGCCATGCAAAATCCGGAAAACGCCGCAGCCAATGAAATACTGTGTGTCAAGCATGTTCGGCGCGGCTTTAACAAGTCGCAGGATGAGCTGTTGGTGCTCGACGATGTGAACCTGACTCTTAGCGAAAACGAAATCGTGGGGCTGCTGGGGCGTTCGGGCTCGGGGAAATCGACCCTGCTGCGCATCATCGCCGGCCTCATCAAACCCACCGGCGGCACGGTGACATATAGAGGCGAATCGTTGCAAGGCCCGGCCGAAGGCGTCGCGATGGTCTTCCAGACCTTCGCGCTGTTTCCGTGGTTAACGGTGCTGCAAAACGTGGAGGCCGGCCTGGAAGCGCTGGGCGTCAATCCGCAAGAGCGCCGCAAACGCGCGCTGGCGGCGATCGACTTGATCGGCCTGGACGGGTTCGAAAACGCCTACCCGCGCGAGCTGTCGGGCGGAATGCGCCAGCGCGTGGGCTTCGCGCGGGCTCTGGTGGTCGACCCGACCCTGCTGCTCATGGACGAGCCGTTTTCCGCCCTGGATGTGCTGACCGCCGAAACCCTGCGCACCGATCTGCTCGATCTTTGGAACGAGGGGCAACTGAAAATCAAATCGGTGCTGATCGTTACCCATAACATTGAAGAAGCCGTATTCATGTGCGATCGGATACTGGTGCTGTCGTCCAACCCGGGGCGCGTCGTCGCCGAAATCAAGGTGCCCTTCGCGCATCCCCGCAACCGCCTCGACCCGGCGTTTCGCCGGCTGGTCGACGACATCTACGCCCAGATGACGGCCCGCGCAACAACGGGCGGCATCCACAAGGAGCTGGAACTGGGCGCCTGGCTGCCGCAGGTTTCAACCAATCTGATGGCCGGGTTGGTCGAAACGCTGGCCATGGCTCCCTACAACGGCAAGGCCGATCTGCCTGAAATCGCCCGTACGTTGCATCTTGAAGTGGATGACCTGTTTCCTGTCTCCGAGATGCTGCAGCACTTGGGGTTTGCCGACATGCGCGAAGGCGACATTTTGCTGACCCAGGCGGGCAAGCTGTTTGCCGACGGCGATACCCAGGAGCGCAAGCTGATGTTTGCCGAGCATCTGGTGCGCTCGGTGCCCATGGCGGCGCGGATCCGCCAGGTACTTAATGAGCGGCCCGGGCATCGTGCACCGCGGGTACGTTTTGAGCAGGAGCTTGAAGATTTTTTATCCGACAGCGCAGCCGAAGAAACACTCGATGCCGTCATCAATTGGGGACGATATGCAGAGATTTTCTCTTACGACGACCAGGCGGAAACCTTCAGCCTGGAGGATATCGAATCCTGATCGGTTTTACTCTATTTCCAAATCGCTTCTGTACACAAAAGCGCAGTTGAAAATGTAGCGGCAGCCCTTGTGGCTGCCATGTTCGATGGATGGGTTATCCGTTATTGCGCAGATGGCACCCACAAGGGGTGCCGCTACAACTCAGTCGGTGCCGCTGCAACCCAGTCCTGATTAAGACCCAGTCTTAAAACGCATCCACCTTCCATTCATAATCGACAGCCACCTCGCCCAGCACGCGCAGGCGCGCGTCGGGTTCCAAAGTCAATGCGCCAAGCAGGCGCTGGTTGAAGCCTTCAAGCGTAGCCTTGGCGCGATCGGCAAAGGCCGGGTCGACGGCCTGATCCTCATATTTGATGACATAGGTTTGAGCGGCCACGCCCACCACAAAATACAGGCCGGCGTTCTCCGGATCGATTTTCATCAAGTCGAAGGCGTCTTTGAAAAAGGTCTTGAACGAATCACTGCCCGACTCCGAGCGCTCGAAACGTTGCGCAATTTCTTTAAATGTCATTTTGATGATTACTCCCAAAGTCTTTCCGACAGGATTTCAATTTCATTTCCAAATCAACGGCACGCCATCACTCCAGCTCCACGCCTTTAAGTTCGGGAATCAGGAAAACCGTGGCAAACATATCCAGCACGTAGATGGCGGCCAGCAACGCGATAGCAACCTGGAACGAATACGCCGTAGCCAGCGCGCCCACCACAATCGGGCCGAACCCCCCAATGGCGCGCCCGATATTGAAGAGCAAGTTCTGTGCGGTAGCGCGCGCCTCGGTCGGATAAGCTTCGGACATCAGCGCGCCATAGCCGCCCAGCATGCCATTGACGAACATGCCCATTACGGCGCCCGCCCAGAGCATGGAATCAGGATCGTTAAGCTGCGAATAGACCAGCACCATCACGACCGCGCCGGCCTGGAACAACAGGAAACTGGGCTTGCGGCCGATGCGGTCGGCCAATTGGCCAAACAGGTAAATGCCCGCCATCATTCCCAGAATAGTCACCGAGGTCCAGAGGGCCGATTTGGTCAGACCAAAGCCCAAGTGGTTGGCCAGAAAGCTGGGCATCCAGATCATGATTCCGTAATAGCCAAAATTCTGCACGCCGCACAGGACAACGATGCCAAGGCTGGTACGGGTGGTACGGCCATCTTTCACAAGCAGCTTGAAAGCCCTTGTTCTTGGGCCCTTTTTCGCCGCGTGGCGCACGAACAGCTCGGGCTCATGCAGCCTGCGGCGTATGACCCAGGCAACAATGGCAGGGATTACACCGACCATGAACATGCCGCGCCACCCTATGTGGGGCAGCAATAGGGGCGTGAGCAGTGCGGCGCACAGCACGCCTACCTGCCAACCCAGCGCCACGTAAGACGACACGCGTGCACGATGTTTGGCCGGCCAGGCCTCAGCCGCCAGTGCCATCCCGATCCCGAATTCGCCGCCCAGGCCTATGCCTGCGATAGTGCGGTAGGCCAGCAGATCCCAGTAGCCCTGCGCAAATGCGCATAGCCCGGTAAAGACGCCAAAGAGCACGATAGTCCATGTCAATACGCGAACACGACCGTAATAATCGCTTAGCCAGCCAAAAACAATCCCGCCGAACACGGCGCCGACCAGCGTCCAGGTCACCAGGGCGCCCGCCTGCCCTCGAGTCAGATGAAGGTCGGCCGAGATGGCCGTCAGCATAAAGCCCAGGATCAGTAAATCAAAACCATCCATAGCGTAGCCGATGGCCGAGCCCGCCAGCGCTTTCCAGCCATAACCGCTCACCGTGCTTTTGCCGACAGCGACATCCGCCGCCGAGATTGCCTGCGCTTCCACCTTGCGACACTCCTTTAACCGTTATTCAAAAGAGGGCGTGGAATCGATTCGATGGCAGCCTCATGGTTTAGCTTTATATACTGATATGGCTTTCGAGATTTTAGTAGCGGCTTTGGCTAGGTGTAAACACTGATTGGCGCCGCGTTGTGTAACAACATTTCTACCCTATTATTCACGATGAGCCACACAACAGGCTCTGGAGAGGTTCCCTGATGAATCAGAATATTGGCCTGATAGGCTTGGGCGCAATGGGCATGGGCATGGCCGGCTCGCTGCGGCGTGCCGGCTATCGCGTGCATGTGTGCGACGTGCGCACCGAAGTGGCGCAAGCGTTTGCGGCTGACGGCGGGGTGGCTTGCGCGACCCCTTCGGACGTGGCACAGGCCTGCGAGGTGCTGATCAGCGTCGTAGTGAACGCGGCGCAAACCGAAGCTGTGCTGTTTGGCGAGGGCGGAGCGGCCGCGGCGCTGAAACCAGGCAGCGTGTTCGTGATGTGCTCCACCGTTGCTCCCAACTGGTCGATCGAGCTTGAACAACGTTTGGCCGAGCGTAATCTGCTGTATCTGGATGCGCCCATTTCGGGCGGTGCCGCCAGAGCCGCGTCGGGTGAAATGACCATGATGACGGCGGGCCGCCCAGATGCCTACGCCAAGGCAGGCCAGGTGCTCGATGCCATGGCGGGCAAGGTCTACCGGCTGGGCGACCGCGCGGGCAACGGCAGCAAGATAAAAATAATCAACCAATTATTGGCAGGCGTACACATCGCCGCAGCCGCCGAAGCCATGGCGTTGGGGCTGCGCGAAGGGGTCGACGCGGCCGCTCTTTACGAGGTCATTACCCACAGCGCCGGCAACAGCTGGATGTTCGAGAATCGCATGGAGCACGTACTGGCCGGCGACTACACCTCACGTTCAGCCGTGGACATCTTCGTCAAGGACTTGGGGCTGGTGCTCGATACCGCGCGCGCCAGCAAATTCCCCCTGCCCCTGTCGGCCACGGCGCACCAAATGTTCATGCAGGCCTCCACCGCAGGCCACGCGCACGAGGACGACTCGGCCGTGATCAAAATCTTTCCCGGGATCTCGCTGCCGGCAAAGGGCTGAGTGTTATTGGCTCGCGGGGATGGCAGCCACAAGGGCTGCCGCTACACGAGCAACGGGCTGGTATTGGTAGCGGCACCCCTTGTGGGTGCCATCGTCCCTACACGAGCAATCGATACACTTCTGTAGCGGCACCCCTCGTGGCTGCCATCCCCGCTACAATACCCACCCATTGCGCCACCGAGAATTTGAATGAAAAAAACCGATCTGGAAAAGAACAAAGCCCTAAAGATTGTGGGAAAGATGAAGCAAAGCGCAATACCGGGCCGCTTCGCGGCGGACTCCAGCGTGGCGGCCATTGATCGCCGCGAGCAACGCAAGCTGGACCAGGCGCAAGGCCTGGTTTCGTTTCCAGTCAAGCTTAAACAAACCCTGATTGAAGAAATCCGCGCCCGCGCTACAGCACAAAACCTGAGCGTTAGTCAGGTTGTTGGCGAGTTGCTGGAAAAAGGGTTGAAGGGCTGATGACACGCGTGGATATGGCACCCACAAGGGGTGCCGCTACGAAAGCGTACCGGTCGCTCATGTAGCGGCAGCCCTTGTGGCTACCATGGTGGCATGGATAGAAAATCGCGGTTCTATTTACGATTATTTATTAGATACGATGGCAGCCACAAGGGCTGCCGCTACATGCCTAGGTAAGCCTTGCGAACTTCGTCGGACGCGGCCAGTTCGGCGGCGGTTCCCTCGATGGCGATGCGCCCGCTTTGCATGACATACGCGCGCGCCGCCACTTCCAGGGCCTGCGCCATGTTCTGCTCGACCAGCAAAACCGACAGGCCGTGCTGCCGATTCAGCTCGGCCAGCGCATCGAAGACCTGCTCGACCAATAAAGGCGACAAACCCAGGCTGGGCTCATCGATCAGCAAGAGACGCGGCCCGCTCATCAGCGCCCGGCCTATGGCCAGCATCTGGCGTTCACCGCCGGACATCGTGCCGGCCAGCTGTTCGCGCCGTTCCTGCAAGCGTGGAAAAAGCGCATAGACCTGCTGCAGACGTTGCCGGTAGACGGCCTGGTCGCGCACGATATATGCGCCCAGATGCAGATTCTGCTCCACCGACTGACGTGCGAATACGCGCGCGCCCTCCGGGATCATGGCTATGCCTTTCTTGATCAGAGCCTCGGGGGGCTGTGCCGTAATATCCTGCCCCTCGAACGTCACCCGCCCGCTTCCCGGCTTGACCGACCCCACAATAGCCAGCAGGGTGCTGGATTTGCCCGCGCCGTTGGCACCCAGCAAAGCCGTTATTTCGCCGGCACGCACTTCCAGCGATATGCCCCGCACCGCCTGCACGCCGCCGTAGGCCACATTCAAATCCTTTACCGTCAGCATCGCTTCAGACACGGTACTTCCTTCCCAAATAGGCTTCGATCACAGCCGGATTGCGTACGATCTCCTGCGGCGGGCCTTCGGCAATCATCTGCCCGAAATTGAGCACCAGCACGCGATGCGCCAGGCGCATCACGACCTCGAGCACATGTTCGACAATGATCAGCGTAACCCCGGCGGCGTGAATACCGCGCAGAATTTCGGTCAAGGCAATCACCTCATTGGGATTCAAGCCGCCCGCCACCTCGTCAAGCAACAGCATCCGCGGCTCGGTGGCCAAGGCACGAGCCAGTTCCACCCGTTTCTGGCCCGCCACGTTCAATTCCGCCGCTCGCACGTCCATCCGGTCAGGCAAGCCTACCAGCTCCAGCACACGCTCGGACGCCTCGCGGGCATCCGCCAGCCTGGGATGGCGCAACAAGGCACCCACCATGGTGTTTTCCAGCACAGTCATCTGGCCGAAGCTGCGCGGTATCTGATAGGTATGCACCAGGCCCATCGCCGCGATCTGTTCGGGCGCCAATCCCACCGTGGATTTGCCGTTGAACGTTATGGAGCCGGAACTCGGCTCATGATGCCCCACCAGGCCATTGAAGAGCGTGCTTTTCCCGGCGCCGTTGGGGCCAATGATGGCCAGGATTTCACCCGCCTCGACCGTCAGGCTGATGTCCTTGTTGGCCACCAACCCGCCAAAGCGTTTGGTCAGGTCCTTAACGTCCAGTAGCGCCACGCCGCCTCCTCAGTGTTACCAGGCCGCCCGGCAAAAACAGCGTCACCAGCAAAATGGTCAAACCAAAAATCAGCAAACCCAGGCCCAGGCCTGAACTGCCCCACAACACGCGCGTGCCTTCGGACAAAGGGATCAGCAGCGCCGCGCCCAGCCACGGGCCGAACAGCGAGCCGATGCCGCCCAGAGTCGCCACCAGTACGATCTGCACGGAAAGCGTCAGGTTGAACATGGAATCGGGATCGATAAAGCCCACATACATGGCGAAAAAGCCGCCCCATACGCCCGTGATGACCCCGGACCAGACGAAAGCCAGCATCTTGTAGCGCTCGGCCGGCACGCCCAGGCTGCGGGCCGCCCCTTCATCGCCATTGATGGCGCGCCAGTAAAAGCCGATTTTCGAATGCACCAGAAAATAGGTGCTTAGAAAGGTCAGCAGGCCCAACGCAATGGCCATCCAGTAATACGGCACCTTGGTGCGAAACAGCAGCATCCAGGGCGCGCTGGCAATAGGCGCCTCCAGGCCCACCGCGCCACCGGCCCACGACCAGTTGGTGACCAGGATCAGGCCAATCTGCAGCAGCCCTATGGTGGCCATGGCAAAGTAATGGCCGGATAACCGCAAGGTGGGCCGCCCCACCACATAGGCGATGACACCTGCGATCAGGCCGCCGACGGGAATCCCGATCAGCGGCGTCAGTTGCAGATGACGCAACAACAGCAGCGTGGTGTAGCCGCCTATGCCGATAAATACACAATGCCCGAACGACACGCGGCCAAGGAACCCTCCCACCAGATTCCACGCGGCGCCCAGCGCGCCAAACATGACCACCAGCAGCAGCACCTGAATCGTGAACGTATCCGCGACCGCGAACGGCACCAGCGCCAACACTACCGCTACGATAATTGCGGCCAGCAAAGGCAGCCGCGAAACCGACGATTTGCTCATGTCACCACCGCCCGAACAGGCCGTGCGGCCGATACCAGAGCACCAGCACAAACACAATGTAGACGCTGACGGTCTTCAGTGCGGGCTCGACGAAATAACCGGTCATGGCCTCGATCAGGCCTATCAGTATCCCAGCGATAAAGGCCCCCGGGAGCGAACCAAAGCCCCCCATGCAAACGGCGACAAACGCCATTAGGCCAAACACAGTGCCTACCGACGGGAACACATAGAAAAAAGTAGTAAGCAGCGCGCCGGCCAGGCCGACCACGGCGCTACCCAGCACCCAGACCTGCGCATTGACACGATCGGGCGAGATGCCCACCAGCGCGGCAACCTGGCGATCTTCGGCCACCGCTTGCAGCGCATGGCCCCAGCGGGTGCGATAGACCAGGAAAAACAAGGCGACAATCACCACCAGCGCCACGATTCCCGTGACGACTTGCGGGCGCCCGATAGAGATCCCCCCCAGGCTGATGCTGCCCGAGATCAGCGTATCGGGCAGGCTGCGATAATCGGGGGTAAAGAAGATGAAGGCCAGCTGCTGCAACACGACGGCAAGCCCGAAGGTAGCCAGAATAATGGCCATGGGCGGCCCTTTCTGCAAACGGCGTATCACCAGAGAGTACGTCATGAAACCGACGAATCCCAGCAAACAGGCCACCAGCGGCGCGGACATGGTCGGATCGACGTGGCCCAGGGTAAACATCCAGTACGCGGCATACATGCCCAGCATCAGGAACTCGCCATGGGCAAAGTTCAGGACATCGGTAATGCCCCATATCAACGCCAGGCCGACGGCCACGGCGGCATAGATCAAGCCATTGAAAAGGCCTGCCGAAAGCGCTTCAAACATGCAAAACTCCAATGGGCGGGCCTGGCGGCCCACCCTGCGCTATCTTGCTTACTTCCAGCTAAAGGGCAAAGTTGGCATGGTGCTGTCCAGCTTGTATTTTTCGGGCCAGACGGTGTGGTACTGGCTACCCTTGAGTTCAAGGATCAGGCCAGAGCCTTTGTCGTTCTGACCCTTGGCATCAAACTTGACGCCTGCCCACGGCATGATCAACTGCGCATCATCCATATTGGTGGCGACCAATGCCTTGCGGATAGCCTCCGGATCGGTCGAGCCCGCGCGGTTGATGGCTTCGGCCAGCACCAGCACGCCTTGCATCGAACGCGCATTGTTGCCGTTCATGTCCTTGCCGGTCTTGGCCTTGTACATGTCGTTGATGGTCTTGATGATGGGCTTGGCGGTCGTCAGATCGTTACCCCAGACATCGCGCGTCAACACGCCCTGCACTTGCGGGCCCACTTCCTTCACAAAGCGCGAATCGATGAAGCCCGCATCATTGGCCAGGAAAACCGGCGGCGCATATTTCATTTCACGCATGGTCCGCACGAACAGCATGGCGTCGGACGTATAGCTGGCGAAAATAGCCACATCGGGCTTGGCGGCAGCCAGTTTTTGCACTTCGGCCGAAACCGATGCCGAGCCCGCCGCGTAGGCGATATTGGCGACGATGGTGCGATGGTATTTCTTGGCGAATTTCTCGACCGCCTTGTAGGTATTCACGCCGAAGTCGGTATTCTCGTACACCACGGCAATCGTCTTGGTCGGCACTTTTTTCACGCCATCCAGAAACTGCATCATGTTGTCGACGAAGGTGTCGTCATTGGGCGTGGTGCGAAAGAACCACTTGTAGCCGCGCTCGGTCAGGTCGGGGCTGCTGGATTCCCCATTCAGAAAGGGGATGCCCATCTGTTCGGCGACCCGGCTGGCCGTCTTGGTGACTGCCGACTGATACGCCCCCGTGAGTGCCACCACTTTTTCTTGCCCCAGCAGGCGCTGCGCGTCGGCCAGCCCCACTTCGGGCTTGCCTTGGGAATCGGCAAACACCACCTCGATCTTGGCGCCGCCCAAATTGGGCAGGCCAGAGCCCGCCGCCAGCGGAATGCCCTTGAGTTCAGGGTGCGGATTATTGACGATATCCACCGCCAGCTCGATGGCGGCCTTGATCTCGGCGCCTGTCGAGGCCAGCGCGCCGCTCAACGGATAAATGGCCCCGATGCGCACCGTTTTCGTCTGCGCCACGGCGGGTTGCCCAAACGCCAGTGCAACGCAGGTTGCGATACCGGCTATCAGTTGCTTATTCATTTCTTCTTCTCCTTAATAATTCAAAATCGAAAACCGGACGAACGGGTCAAGCCTACGATGGGCCAAACCCACAAGCGCCGGCCACCAACACGCCGCTGGCGCTTAAAACGAGGCCAGTTTGCTATTTAACAGATCGGTCACCAACATATGTCCCGGCGCATGTGTAATACAGAATTCCGGCTTGATTGCCGCAACGACCGACTGGGGCGTTACGCCGCAAGCCCAGAATACCGGCACTTCGCCGGCGCGAATCTCGACCGGATCGCCATAGTCGGGGCGGCCAATATCGGCGATGCCAATCAGCGCCGGGTCGCCGAAATGAACCGGGGCGCCGTGCACGGAGGGAAAACGCGACGTTACCTGAATGGCGCGAATAGCCTCGGCCGCCTTCATCGGGCGCATCGACACGACCAGAGGCCCCGAAAACACCCCTGCCGCCTGAGTAGCCACGGCAGTGCGATACATAGGCACATTGCAACCCTGCTCGATGTGGCGCACCGGCAAGCCGTTGTCCAGCATGGCCTCTTCAAACGAGAATGAGCAACCGATCAGAAAGGACACGAGATCGTCGCGCCAGACCGATTTCACGTCGGTGGGCTCGTCGGCCAGAACGCCTTCGCGCCAGACCCGATAACGAGGGATGTCCGAACGTATGTCGATATCATGGCCCAGCGCGGCCAGGGACGGATCGCCCGGATCGGACATCGCCAGCAGGGGACAAGGCTTGGGATTGCGTTGACAAAACAGCAGGAAGTCGGCCGCCAGCGCACGGGGCAAAATGGCCAGGTTGGCCTGCACGTGCCCAGGAGCGAGGTTTGCGGTAGAGGTCGTCAGTTTCCCCGAGCGCGCATCCAGGCGCACCCGGTACGACGGCGATGACTGGCTACCCTTTTCGGCTTGCACCGACAGCATGTTTGTCTCCGGTTATTTTCGTGTGGAATCCCACGCCCAACCCTTTGCGGAGGATCGGTTATGGGGAATGAAATTAGGCTATAAGGCGGCCAATGTCAAGACAAACTACGGGTCGGTTTTTGTAGCGGCACCCCTTGTGGGTGCCATAATCGGCGTCAATCAAGACAGTATCCTGCATAGATGGCACCCACAAGGGGTGCCACTACAAAAATGGCCGCCACAAGGGCTGTCGCTACATGCCTGTCGCTACGGGCCTACTTTAAATTGCCCGATAAAAACTGGGCCAGGCGGCTGCTTTTCGGGGAACTCAGCACCTGGGCCGGATCCCCCTCTTCTTCGACAACGCCCTGATGAATGAACATGACGTGGTTGGACACATTGCGTGCGAAGCCCATTTCATGGGTCACGACTATCATGGTTCGGCCTTCTTCAGCCAAGGCTTGCATCACCTTCAGGACTTCGCCCACCAACTCCGGGTCAAGGGCGGACGTTGGCTCGTCAAACAGCATGACCTCGGGCTCGAGCGCCAGGGCTCGAGCGATGGCCACGCGCTGCTGCTGGCCGCCCGACAAATGCACCGGATACTTGTTGGCCACGTCCAGCGACAGGCCGACCTTGCGCAAATACGCTTCAGCCTTCGCAATTGCAGCCTTTTTGTCCAGACCCTGCACACTAATGGGAGCAGCCGTAATGTTTTCCATGGCCGTCATGTGCGACCACAAATTGAAGTGCTGGAAAACCATGGACACCTTGGTACGCAAACGCTGCAGCTGCACCTTGTCGGCCACGGCAAGCTGATTGTGCTTGTCGCGCACCGTTTTAAGTTCTTCATTAAGAATGAAAACCCTGCCCGAATTGGGAGACTCCAGGAAATTTATACAACGCAAAAAGGTGCTTTTCCCCGACCCGCTCGAACCGACGATACTGATGACATCGCCCCGATTCGCGGCAAGCGATACCCCTTTGAGCACCTCCTGGTCGCCGTAGCTTTTGTAAATACTTTCAACCCGCAATTGTTCCATAAACCTGTCGACTCTAATGGGTTGGAAGTGGTTTTAAAAAGACCAGACATCGCCGTTCCAGCACGCGAAACGCAGCCACCAGCACGATCGCCACAACGGCGTAGAAAATCGCCGCAATGCCAAAGGCCGAGAATGACGCGTAAGTGGCGCTGTTCACATCGCGCGCCACTTTCAGCAGCTCTGGAACCGTAGCGGTAAAGGCGATCGAGGTGCAGTGCAAAAGGATGATCACCTCGTTGCTGTAATACGGCAATGCGCGCTTTAGCGCAGAGGGCAGGATAAGCTTGGTGTAGATTTTGACCCTGGAAAACCCGAACGCCCGCGCCGCCTCGATTTCGCCGGCCGGAATGGAACGGATGGAACCGGCCAGGACTTCGGTCAGATAAGCACAGCAGTTGAAGCTGAATGCCACAATGACGCAGTTCAGCCCGCTGCGGAAAAATTCGGATAGCGCGACGGTATGGCGAACAAACTCCAGACTGAAAAAGCCTGTGTAGACAATCAGAAGCTGCACATAGAGCGGCGTACCGCGGATAACAAAGGTATACAGTTGCACCGGCCGGCTCAGGCGCTTGTTCGACGACGCCCGCAGTATCGCAAGCGGTATCGAAGCCAGGAAAGCGATCACCAAAGTCAGAACCAGTATCCAAAGCGTCATGGCCAAGCCGGAGATATCCCAGCCATTCCCGACTCCCAGATACTGAGGCCAGTACTCCTTCAATATCTCGATCAAAGCTGCACCTCTTTGACACCGACACCGAAGCGCTTGCCAATACGCGACAGCGCGAGCAAGGTTGCACAGGTAAAGGCAAGATAAATCAGGGCTGCCAGGATGTTGAAGAAAAACAGATGCTGGGTTGATCTTCCCGCTTGCTGGCTGATGCTGATGACATCGACCAGGCCGATGATCGACACCAGCGCGGTCGACTTGATGATGACCTGAATATTATTGCTGAACCCCGGCAAGGCAAAGCGCACCATTTGAGGCAGGGTTATTTTCCTGAAAACCAGGCCATCGCCCATCCCGGTGGACAGTGCCGCCTCGATCTGCCCGCGCGGCACAGACTCCAGCGCCCCGCGAAACGTTTCCGTCATGTAGGCGCCATATATGACCGCCAATGTGACGACCCCGGCGGTGAACGCGTTGATTTCAACCAAGCCGATGCCCAGCATGACACACACCCAATTCAGGAAAATCTGCAGGTTATAGAAAACCAGCAGCATGATCACCAGATCGGGGATACTGCGAATCACGGTCGTGTAGGCGGTCGCCATATAGCGCAGCCCGATGTTGCCGGATGTCTTGCACAAGGCACCCGCAATGCCCATCACTGTCGAAAAGAAAACGGATAGCAGGGTAAGCGCCAGGGTCATGAGCGTACCTTGCAGAATCAACGGCCCGTACCCGTACAACATGTGCTTTACCTTGCTATCCGCTTGAGGCGATTGGACAAATGCCCTATTACTGCTTGGGATCCACCAAGCCATATTTGGCGTACTTGTCGAGAATCTTTTTATAGGTGCCGTCGGCTTTCATGCCGGCAATCGCACCATTGACTGTGTCCCTCAAGGCCGCATCGTCAAGCCTGAAGCCGGCACTCGCGCCGTACCCAAAGACCTGAGGATCCTCAACCGGCGTTCCGGTCAGGTGAAACCCCTTGCCACTGGGGCTCTCGAAAAAGAACTGGGCCGCCGCCGCATTCTGCAAGGTACCGTCGATCCGGCCCAACGCGAGATCCTGTTTTGCCAAGTCGTCATTCTGGTATGAAACCAGATTGACTCCCTTGCCCTTCCAGTGCTTGTTCGCATAGGCGGCCTGGGTGGTCCCTTGCACGATGCCGATTGTTTTGCCCTTGAGCGATTCAACGGTCGTATCCAGAGTCTTGCTCTCGGGCACCATCATGCGCGACACGCTGGCATAGAGCGGCGTACTGAACAGAACCTGTTGCTTCCGCTTTTCGGTGATCGTCAGCCCCGACAAAATGGCGTCAATCTTTTTGGCATTAAGGGCGGGAATAACGCCATCGAAATTCATTTTGACCCATTCGCATTTGGCATGCAGGTGT
Organism: Paralcaligenes ureilyticus; assembly: GCF_004346225.1. Taxonomy (GTDB): domain Bacteria; phylum Pseudomonadota; class Gammaproteobacteria; order Burkholderiales; family Burkholderiaceae_B; genus Paralcaligenes; species Paralcaligenes ureilyticus. Next base: position 390,156 of record NZ_SMAJ01000001.1, read on the forward strand.
TCGCAGATTGCGTTGCCGGCCTCAATATCGAAGCCCACCAGGTTCCCTTTCGCATCGACAGACTCGAATGGAGCAAAGGTGGGGTCCACGCCAAATCGAATCTTGTCTACTGCCTGGGCCTGCGCAGCGAACGCACAGGCGGCAAATAATGCGGCAAATAGTGTCTTGTTCATGTTGTTTCCGAAAAAGTGCAGGTGAATAAAAGGCATAGTAATTTAAAGTTATGTATATACAAGTGGGATAATCCCTAGTACTATTGAAGCGAAGGCTCAAAAGCTTCGCAGCCGTCTTTTATAACTCCTTTTTTATAACTCCAGCCAGGAATAGTTCAATGAGTCCATATCCGATGGATGCCAAACCCACGTATAGCAGGCTAAGAGCCGGGTTTCTGGAAAACGCAAAGAAACACAAGGCGCAGGTTCGGCACTTCAAGCATCCCCTGAAAGGAATGGACGGCGAAGAGTTATACACGGATATCGCGGTATGGGCCAAGCCGGAGACTAAAAAATGGCTGGTCGTCATCTCGGGCACGCATGGCGTCGAAGGCTATTACGGCTCCATGTGCCAAACCCAATACATGGACAGCCTGGCCGCACTGGCGCAGGACGGCCGGGTCGGCGTTCTGATGGTTCACCTCATCAACCCTTGGGGCACATCCTGGAAGCGCCGGGTCAATGAAGACAACATCGATTTGAACCGGAATTATCTGGACTTCGCCCAGCCGCTGCCGCAAAACCGTTATTACGAAGCCCTGCACCCCCTGTTTGTAAAAGAAGCCGCGACAGGGGCTGCCCGCCAGAAGTCCAACGAACAATGGGCGGAAAAGAGTAAGGAAATCGGCCACACGGCACTGATGAACCAATTGGGTGCAGGCCAATACCTGCATCAGGACGGCCTGTATTTCGGTGGCTTCAAACCGTCATGGTCCAACGCGACCCTGCGCGCCATCATGGGCGAGTTCCTGGCCGACTGCACCGACGCCATTTGCCTGGACCTGCATACAGGGGCGGGCGCATACGGCCACCCCATGCTCATGGCCATCGCCGAACGCGAATATCCGGGCATACGCGATGCGCAACGGATCTACGGCGCATGGCTGTACACGGTTTTAACGGGCGCGAGCCAAACCACCGACACCGGGATTTCCGCCGCGGCCACCGGCTATACCTCGCAGGCGATGGTGGATCTGATGACCGGAAAACGCTTCTGCCAGCTGGTGATAGAGTGCGGCACCTACGACGGCGAAAAGGTCGGCCACGATGCGCTTTTGAACGACCATTTCCTGCATCTTTGCGGCAATCTGCAAGGCAAGGAATTCGAGCAAACCAAGGACAAGCTGCTGGAATTTTTCTTCCCCAGTGATCAGGACTGGCGGGAATTGGTATGGGTCAGGACGCGGCAGATATTCGACCGGGCCTTGGCGGATTTATTTGAGAGATAGGGTTGATCGTCGGATGTTTGGCACCCACAAGGGGTGCCTCTACAAAACGTACCCGTTAATCATGTAGCGCCACCCCTTGTGGGTGGCAAAATTTTTGCAATGAGGTGGTCTATATTTTGGGGACAATGGCAGCCACAAGGGCTGCCGCTACGTATATGTAGCGTTAGGATATTCGGCTGCGGCTAATGCCACCCACAAGGGGTGGCGCTACATGATTAACGGGTACGTTTTCGATCCGTTCCCACCGTCTCAATGAATAATATCGGACAGGAACTTGCGGGCCCGGTCGTGGCGCGGGGCGGAGAAGAAATCGGCCGGCCTGGAGTCTTCCAGAATCTGGCCCTCGTCCATGAACCAGATACGGTCGGCGACTTCCCTGGCAAAATTCATCTCATGCGTGACGCACACCATGGTCATGCCATCGGCCGCCAGGGCCTTCATCACCGCCAGAACCTCACCCACCATCTCGGGGTCGAGCGCGCTGGTGGGCTCATCGAACAGGATGACGGTGGGCTTTTGCGCCAAGGCCCTCGCGATGGCCACACGCTGCTGCTGCCCGCCCGATAGATTGGCGGGCATTTCGTTGATTTTTGCGCTCAAACCCACTTTGGCAAGCAACTCTTCGGCCAACTCATAGGCCTGAGCCCTAGAGCAGCCGCCCACCTTGATGGGCGAGAGCGCGATATTGTCTTTGACGGACAAGTGCGGGAACAGATTGAACTGCTGAAACACAAAACCGATCTTTGCCCGCAGATGATTGATGTTCAGCGTGCGGTCGGTAATGTCCAGGCCTTCGACCCGAATAGTGCCTTTTTGAATTTCTTCCAGCTTGTTGATAGTGCGTATCATGGTCGATTTGCCCGAGCCGGACGGCCCGCACACCACCAACACCTCGCCAGTCTTTATCTCGCCGCAAATATTATTGAGCGCGTGATATTTTTTATACCACTTGTTGACATTTTCGAATTGAATCAATGGAGTCTCCCGGAATGGAAATCAGGCGATGCCCAGCCGTTTGTTGTTCAGATACGCCTCGAGCACCTTCGCCGATTTTGAAAGCAAGGCACACAGGAGGAAATAAAACAGGGCCAGTATCAGGTAGGTGCGCAGGGTGCCCGTCAGCTCGATGCTATTGATCTGCTGCGCCGAAAAAGTGGCTTCCTGCACGCCGATGATATAGGCGATAGAGGTCGCTTTGATGGTCGACACAAACTGATTGAGCAGCGACGGAATCATATTGGCCAGCGCCTGCGGCAGCTGGATATTGAACAAGGTCTTGAAATACCCCAGGCCCAATGCCCGCGACGCTTCGATCTGCCCCGGCGGCAAGGCCTGGAGACCCGCGCGAATGATCTCGGCCAGGAAAGCCGATTCATACACAATGATGGCGCACAGGGCGGTGGAGAACGCGGGCACCTCCGTGCCGATCAGCACCGGCAGCAGGAAGTACGCCCAGAAAATAATCATGATGAGCGGAATGGACCGGAACGTATATACCCACACCATGGAGCATATCTTTACCAGCCTGATGTCGCTGGTGCGGGCTACGCCGACACACAGGGCAATCGGAAATGCGCCCAGCAGCCCCAGGCTAGCCAGCAGCAGAGTCCCTGCAAAACCTCCCACCGGGCCATGGGGCCAGGAGCCCACCAGGAACATCAAGCCATAAGTACTTAGAAAATGAGTCATGGCTAGCCTTTGAAATTGGCGGGGTACTTCCGGGACATCTGGGCTCCCAGCACCGCAATCAACAGCGAAATGACCAGATAGATCAAGGTCGAGATCAGGAAGATCTGAAATGTCTGGAAAGTCGTGTTTTCAATTTTCTTGACCTGATACGTGAGCTCCGTAACCCCGATCACCATGGCCAGGCTGGTGTCCTTGAACAGAATGAGCGAGCGATTGATGATGGGGGGAATACTGATCCGCACCGCCTGGGGCAAAACCACATAGGCCAGCGCCTGCATGGCCCCCAGGCCGATGGAGCGCGCCGCTTCTACTTGAGTAGCCGCAATCGCCTTGATGCCCGAGCGTATATCTTCATAATAGTAGGCGCTGACATTCAAGGACAGGGCAATCAGCGCAAAGGAAAATTCGGTATTGCCCTGGTTGATCCACAATCGGATCGGCTCGGGCAGCACTTCGGGCATGCCGAAGTACCACACCATGATTTGCACGACCGTGGGCACGTTCCGATGATATTCGACATATAAGGCAATCAGACCGCGCGACACTCGAAAGGGAATCAGATACAGGCACGACAACAACAAAGCGATCGCAAATCCGCCGACTAGGGCTCCCGCAAACAGGCGCAGAGTAAGCAGCACGCCGGATATCAGCATGTGCACCGCTTCCGGGTTTTCAAGCAGGGAAAAAGAAAAATTCATGTGTCTGACGGGGTTGCCGGGCAACCCCAATCCCATTGCCTATTGTGTGCCGTCTACCGGCTCCACCTTGAAGGTGCGCGTCAGTTTGTAGATGGAATGTTTGCCCATCCACTTATCGTAGATCTGCGTCAATTCGCCCGACTCGTCGATTTTCTTAATCGCGGCGTTGATCGCATTCTTCAGATCCGGCTCGCCTTTGTTGACCACCACACCGATATGTTCGGTGTAGGTCGGCTCCGAAAGCAATACAGTCGGAGTAGCCGTCTTTTCCGAATCGGTTTCAAAACGGATCAGCACCAGCTCGCCGGCCGTCATGCCCGCCACCTTGTCGCTTTGCAGGCCCAGATAACACTGCGAGATATTCTGGAAGGTCAGCACATCGGACTTGGTCAGCACTTTGGACGCAATCGCCGCCGAGCTGGAGCCCGATGACGCACATACCTTTTTCCCCGCCAGATCGGCCAGCGTTTTAATGCCGGAATTCTTCTTGACCAGTACCCGGATATTGCCCTCCAGATATTGAAGGCTGTAATCGACCTCCTTCGCGCGGGTGGGCAGATACGCCATCGCACCCGCCACCATATCTACCCGCCCCATTTTCAGCTCGGGGATACGCGCCTCGGTCGACACGCCTTTGTGCACCAGTTTCAGGCCCATCTGCTTGGCGATGGCGTTGCAGATATCCACGTCATAGCCCACGTACTCCCGAGTCTTGGGGTCTTGAAACCCATAAGGAGAGCTGGCGTTTTGGGTGCCGCAGGTGATGCTGCCGCGTGCCTTGATGTCGGCCAGCTTATTGGCCAGTACGGGACTCGAGGCGAATACCGCCGCGGTGGTCAGGCCCAGGATTGCGGCCGATTTGTTGAGATTGTACATATTGTCTCCGGTATCAATCACTTAATGGTGAGGGTGAAGTAAAAATGTGTTTCGTTCCTGCTCATCGATTTGGGAGACCAGATTGGTTTCCCACTCCAGGTATTTCCGGGCGGCCGCCTTATTGCCGTCGTGACGGTCATGCACAAAAAACAAGTAATCGATGCAGTCTTCGTCGGGCGGGATCGTGTCGGTTTGCTCCATGGGCAAACCGGTCTGCGCCATGGCTTGGGCGCTGCTCGCGCAGATAGTGATCTGCTTGTAGCCCTGCAATTCGAGATCGCAGGCCAGCAGTTGCAATTTGTCGAGGGACGATCCCAGCATCAGTATCCTTGCCCCTGGGTTTTTCTGAACCTGCGCCAACAGCGTCGAGCGTATGGCCCAGACGGCACCCTGCAAATGGCCTTTGCGATACTCCATGCTTGAACGCAAATCGAGAATGGTCGCCGCTGCGCGGCCGCGAACAAAAGAGCCCAGCCCCGATGGCTCCAGCACAACCGTGTGCTGCAAAGCCGGCCTGAACTGGGCCGGTACCGGTAAATCCGCCAGATCGGCCGGGTCCGTCAACAAATAGACATCCCAGCCCAATTGCTTGAGCCAACTGGCCACCACCGGCGCACGAATCCCGTCGAAATCGCAAATGACCACCCGGGACTTGCGAACGCCAATATACTGGTCTGTCGCCTGTATCAGCTGGCCGCCCGGCGTGTGCTGTACAAACGTCGGCGTATCGCGCGCATATTCTTCCTGGGTGCGTACATCGCACAGGAAAGTATTGCGGCCGCCGTCACGCAACCAGGCCGTCGCGGTCTGCGCATTGATGGACGGCAGTCCGAATTTTTCCGTCAGCTTGGCCGCGCGTGCACGTAATACAGGCTTGTCGGCTTCTTGTATCGCCTCTGGATAGAGCCGATCGGCCTTGTGTTCAAGCGGAAAATCGGCCAGAAACCAGCCTTGCGTGCCGTTTTCCAGCGCATAGACCTTATTGGGCACATTGAGATTGATCAGGGTTTGCGCGCCGATGATGCTGCGGGTGCGGCCGGCGCAATTGATGACTATGGTCGTCTCGGGATCGGGGGCGAGCGCGTGAACCCGCAAGGCCAGCTCGCCGTTGGGACAACAAGTCGAACCGGGAATACTCATTTTTCTATATTCCTCGATAGGCCGCCCATCCAGGACAATCACGTCCGCTTGCTTGTCCTGCAGCATTTCATGCAGCTTGGCCGCCGACACGCTGGGCGTGCCATAGGCGTGTTCGGCAATCTCGCCAAACGTTTTGCTGGGCAGGTTGACCCCCGCAAAGATCGCATAGCCGCTATTTTTCCAGGCTGAAATCCCCCCCCGCAGGGCGAAGACATGGGTATAGCCCAACCGAGCCAGCGCACCGGCTGCGGCCAATACCGTGTCGTCGCCGCGCTCATCGGCATAGATCACCACGCGGGTAGCCGTATTGGGCACCAGGCGATAGATATTCAGTTCCAGGGTGCTGTAGGGCAACGGCACGGCAAAGAAAAGATGACCCTCGCCGTATTGCCCGTGCTCGCGAATATCGAGCAAGGCCAGTTCATTCTTGTCGTGTATCCATTCTTTTAATTGTGCAGCGTCGATAAATTGCAAAGATGATTCAGTCATGGTGTCGCGTAAAGTAGGTGTTAGCGGGTTTCAAGTGACGAGAGCAACCTGTTCAAGTCGGCCTTTAACTCTTCGGGTTCTTCCAGGCCTATATGCAGCCGCAATAAATAGCCGGTTTCATTCGCGGCCGGGCTCAGACGCGTTTTCTTGACATCTATGGGCAACACCAGGCTTTCAAAACCACCCCACGAGGAACCAATACCAAAGAGCTCAAGCCGGTCAATGGCATCCTCAATGCGGGCGGTCGATATGCCAGGCGCGAACTCCACCGACAACAAGCCATTGCTGCCGGTGCAATCCCGCCGCCACAAGGCGTGACCGGGATCTCCGGGCAAGGCAGGATGGAAAACGGTGCGCACCGCCGCTTGTTGGGCAAGCCACCCGGCCAGGCTCAATGCGCTTTGCGCATGGCGCTGCAAGCGCAGATCAAGCGTGCGCAAACCCCGTAAAACCAAAAATGCGTCTTCGGCGGATACGACCTGCCCAAAATTGACGCTGGCCGCTTCAATCGACGCGAAAACGGCCTCGCGCGTCGTCACGACCCCCATCATTACGTCGGAATGGCCGCCCAGATATTTGGTGGCCGCCACAATCGACACATCGGCGCCCAGTTTCAGCGGCTGATAGCTCAAGCATGAGCCCCAGGTATTGTCGGCGCACAGGATGATGTCGCGCTGTTTGCATACGGCGGCCATGGCCGGCAGGTCTTGCATGTCGTAGAGCAGCGACCCCGGAGACTCGACATACAGCATCCGGGTATTGGGCCTCATGCACGCCGCCCAGTCATCGGCCGCCGTGCTGAAGTAGCTGAATTCAATGCCGTAATGGGCCAACTGGCTGACGCAGAACTGTTTCACCGGCCCGTAGGCGGCATCGGCAATCAGAACGTGATCGCCCGCCTTCAGATAAGCCATCAACGTGACGGCGATGGCCGCCAGTCCGGTCGGAAACAGCTTGGATCGGTACCCGCCTTCCAGGGCCGATACGGCATCCTCCAGAGCGTAAGTCGTTTCATTGCCACGCGCCCCGTAGGACAGCATGCGTTCGTGCTCGCGCTTTACGCGTGTCTCGCGCCAATGCCCCAGACTCTCGAACAAGTAGGTGCTGCCTTTAACGATAGGGGTGTTGGCCCATCCTGTTGCGGGCCTGCCGACCCGGGTCAGTGCGGTAGAGCCGGAGCGCTTGGACATTCAGGCAGGGCTCCGTACTGTCTTGACCCCTATCGACATCAATTTATAGGTGTCGTTTTCCGTATCGAAGGCCACGCGCTCCTTCAACATTTCAAGCGCAACGCCATACATGTGAAGATGACGAATGCCGGACTCGTCTTCGATCCTGACCGCATGGATATCGTCGGCCATCAAGGCAATGCCGCCGCCTGGCGACACGGGCTGCTCTTTTACCAAAGACAGCCTGGCCACACCGGGTTTTGATTTATCGTCGACGCGGTCGTACACATAATTCGTTTCGGTGCCGCGGACTGCGGCAATACAGGCCCAGGTCGTGTGGTTGTGCGGAACAATCGCCTTGCCCGGCTTCATCACATTCAGGTACAGGGCATACGTGTTGTCAGGCTCTTCGTGAACCAAATAGCGCGACTGCAGTTCGCCGTCGACAGGCTCCGGATAATCGTCGTTCGACCACCACTCCTTGTGCGCCGCCACATCAATCAGCGCCTTCAAAATCACGTCCAGTTTCTCGCGCGTCATCGGGCTGGCGCCGGCGCGTTTGGCGGTATCGATAAGGTGGGAAACAGCAGTCGTTCTTTCAATGGCGTGATTCATGTCAATCTCCTGTATTGATGAAAATATAGGGGGTAAAGACCCGCTTAACAAATTAATAATTGTTAGAAACACATAAGTATTGCTAATGATTTATCTATGAGATACAGTGTGGATTTAGCTTGTTTATAAGGGATTTCCCCTATGCGAAACCTGGATATGGATCTGCTGCGAACCCTGGTAACTATAGAAAAAGCTAATACATTTTCCGGCGCAGCCAATGAACTGTTCAAAACCCAGTCGGCCATCACGCAGCAGATGCAGCGGCTGGAGTCGCTGCTTGGATTCCCCTTGTTCGAAAAAAAAGGCCGCCGCCGGGTGTTGACGGTGCAAGGCAGCAAACTTGCCGCCTACGGCCGCCGCCTGCTGGCCATCAACGATGAAGCCATACGCACTATTGGTCAACAACCGATGGAAGGCGATATCCGATTGGGCGCGCCCCTGGATGTCGCCGATACGATTCTGCCACCGGTGCTCACTCACATTGCCCGTTATGCGCCGAAAGTGCGACTGGAAATCCGCGTAGACAGAAGCCCCTACCTGATGGAGGCACTGGAGTCGGGCGACATCGATCTGACGATTTCAACCCGGCACAAAAAGGAACTGAATGGAATCGTTTTACGCACCTCGCCTACGGCGTGGATATGCGCCGCCGATTATGTCCACAACAAACGGGTTCCGTTGCCGCTGATCCTGGCTGACGAGCCCAGCATATTCCGCAAAATTGCTTTAACCGCGCTGGAGCAGACCAAGCTGGAATGGCGCATCAATTATCTGGCGCCAACATTGGTGGGCATCAAGGCCGCCATCCGGGCAGGCCTGGGCATAACCGCCCGCAGCGTCGAGTTGTTAGGTACGGACATGCGCGTATTGGGCGAAGCAGAGGGCCTGCCTCCACTGCCCTCGGTGACCTACTACTTATGGACCCGCCAGGATACGGTCAGCCCCCTGACCTTGTATATATACGAAATGCTGAAAAGCAAATTCGAATATAAAGAAGGGGAATTGTCTTAACGAGTGAAGGGGGCGATAAGCCGGGCAAACAGGGCGTGGCAAACGCGCGTGCTGGAATCGGTGACACCACAACGGTATTCGCAAGGTTGAAGATGGCACCCACAAGGGGTGCCGCTACATACATGCCCGCGAATCATGTAGCGCCACCCCTTGTGGGTGGCAAAATTTCTGCAATAAGATGATCTACCTTTTGGAAAACGGCAGCCACAAGGGCTGCTGCTACCTTAAAAATTATCCAGCACTGCCCCAGTACTGGCGTTTGAACAATTGAACGCAAACTTCGCCTGCACACCGCGGGTATAGCGCGGAGCGGGCGCCCGCCAGGCAGCGCGACGGCGCGCAAGCTCTTCATCAGGTACATTCAACTGCAGCAAATGATGACGCGAGTCGATGGTGATGGAGTCGCCTTCCTGCACCAGGGCAATGCAACCGCCCACCGCCGCTTCGGGCGATACGTGACCCACGACCATGCCCCAGGTGCCCCCCGAGAACCGGCCATCGGTAATCAAGCCCACCGAGTCGCCCAGCCCCGCCCCCACCAGGGCGCCAGTAGGCGCCAGCATTTCCGGCATGCCCGGACCGCCTTTGGGACCCAGATAGCGCAACACCATCACATCGCCGGCCTTGACCTTGCCATCCAGGATGGCTTTAAGGCCGGACTGTTCATCTTCAAAGACCTTGGCAGGTCCGGTCATGACGGGGTTCTTCAGGCCGGTGATCTTGGCCACCGCCCCCTCCGGAGCAAGATTGCCTTTGAGTATGGCCAGATGACCCTGCGGATAAAGCGCGTGGTCTATGGTGCGTATCACGTCCTGGCCAGCCGGCGGGGCATCGGGAATATCTTTCAACGTTTCCGCAATGGTCTTGCCCGTGATGGTGATGCAATCGCCATTGAGCAGGCCGGCATTGAGCAGCAGCTTCATGACCTGGGGCACGCCGCCGGCCTTGTGGAAATCGACCACCAGATAATGGCCGCTGGGCTTCAGGTCGCAGATGACAGGCACGCGCTGACGCACACGCTCGAAATCGTCAATCGTCCACTCCACATCGGCGGCGTGCGCGATGGCCAGAATGTGCAGCACCGCATTGGTAGAGCCGCCGGTGGCCATCACGACACTGACTGCGTTTTCGATGGAAGCACGGGTCACCACATCGCGCGGCTTGATGTCCTGCTTGATCGCCTGGACCAGGACACGCGCCGACTCGGCCGCGGAATCCAGCTTTTCTTTATGCACATTGGCCATGGTGGACGAATACGGCAGGCTCATACCCAGGGCTTCGAAAGCCGAGCTCATGGTGTTGGCCGTATACATGCCGCCACACGAACCACTGCATGGAATGGCATGCAATTCGATTTGCTTCAGGTCATGGTCCGACATGCGGCCGGCCGAGTTTTCACCCACGGCTTCAAACACGCTGACGATATTCAAATCCTGATTGTTGTAGTGACCCGCCAGGATCGTTCCGCCATAGACATAAATGGACGGTACGTTGGCGCGCAGCATGCCCATCATGCCGCCGGGCATATTCTTGTCGCAGCCGCCAATAACCAGCACGCCGTCCATCCACTGGCCCTGTACACAGGTTTCCACGCAATCGGCGATGACCTCGCGCGAGATGAGCGAATACTTCATGCCCTCGGTGCCCATGGCCATGCCGTCGGAAATCGTCGGCGTGCCGAACATCTGCGGATTGCCGCCAGCCTCTTTAATGGCCACCGCCGCTGCGTCGGCCAACGGCTGCAAGCCGCTGTTGCAAGGCGTAATAGTGCTTTGACCGTTCGCAATGCCCACCATGGGTTTATCGAAGTCTTCTTCCTTGTAACCCAAGGCGTAATACATGGAACGGTTCGGCGCCCGCGCCTTGCCCTGCGTGATGTTTGCCGAACGCAGGCGTTTACTTGTACTCATTACTTTCCTCTCTAGATGAATTCAGGCTCGTGCACGGTATTTCAGGCGGCTATACGCCGCATTGCAGTTTACCGCCGATTTGACAGCCACAAGGGCCGCCACTACATGATTCACGGGCACGTATTTGTAGCGGCACCCCTTGTGGGTGCCATATACGCAATAACCTGCACTCCGTTTATCGAAATTGGCACCCACAAGGGGTGCCGCTACAAAAACCTATTGGTATCGTATAGTGAGCGCTGTGCCTATTTTCGCCAAGGAACCCCCGTGAACGTGCCCGCCCCTCGTCCCGCCGAACTATCCTCCCATTTGCGCAACGATATCCGCTTGCTGGGGAAAACACTGGGCGAAGTCATCAGGGAATGCGAAGGCAAAGCGATATACAACACCATCGAGCGGCTGCGCCGCGCAGCCGTAGCCTTCAGGCGCGAAGGCAAGATCAAAGACAGCGAACTGCTCGAGAAACAGATCAAGGGCCTGGACGATCAGGAAGCCACCTCGGTCATCCGCGCATTCACCTATTTTTTGCATCTCTCCAATATTGCCGAAGATCGCGACCAGAACCGGCGCCAGAGGCGCTATGCCCTGACCGAAACAAAGCCGCAGCGCGGCAGCCTGCAGCACGCCATCGAGTTCCTGAAAGACAAAGGCGTGGGCAGCCGGAAGATCCGGCGCTATCTGGAGGACGCCTGCATTGTGGCGGTGCTGACCGCGCACCCCACGGAAGTGCAGCGTAAAAGCACACTGGACGTGCATCGTGAAATCGCCACTCAACTAAGCCATCGCGATACCACGCTGACATCGGCCGAGGAAGAATGGCTGCAGCAGCGGCTTACCGGCCTGGTCGAAACGCTCTGGCAAACCCGCTTATTGCGCCGGCAAAAACTGACCGTGCACGATGAAATCGATAATGCCCTGGGCTTTTATCAAAGCACGTTTTTCAAGGCCATCCCACGGCTGTACCAGGATCTCGCCCAATGGCTGCAACGCCCCGGGCACTCGATCTTCCAGGTCGGTGCAACGCCCCTGCCCCCTTTTCTGCGCATGGGCAGCTGGATAGGCGGGGACCGCGACGGCAACCCCAACGTCAATGCGGCTACGCTGGAACAAGCGTTGTTGCGCCAGGCAGGCGCCGTGCTGCAGCACTACCTGCAAGAAGTCAAAGATCTTGGCACCGAGCTTTCGATTTCCCAAACACTTGGCACCGTCAGCCCGGAGATGCTTGCTCTTGCCGCCGCCAGCCAGGATTCTTCACCGCACCGTGCCGACGAGCCTTATCGCCGCGCCTGCATTCACCTGTACGCGCGGCTTGCCGCCACGGCCCAAGCACTGACAGACCGCCCGCTGGCCTTGCACCCCACCTACCCGGCGCCCGCCTACCGCGTCGCAGCCGAGTTCCAGGCCGACCTGCAAACCATCGCCGACTCGCTCGCCGGCCACCATAGCGGCCTGGTCGGCCTGCTGCACCTCAATAGCCTGATCCAGGCTGTCAGCGTGTTCGGCTTTCATTTGGCCACCATCGACCTGCGTCAAAGTTCCGACGTGCACGAGCGCGTGCTGACCGAGCTGTTCAAAGCGGCCGGTGCGTGCGTAAACGGCCAGGCGGTGGATTACGCAACGCTTTCGGAAGAAGATCGCATCGCGCTGCTGCGCCGCGAAATCCTGGAAACCCGGCCGCTCGTCTCGCCATGGATCAACTATTCCGCCGAAACCGAAAAAGAACTTGCGATACTTCGCGCAGCGGCCGCAGGGCGCCAACGCTATGGCCAGCAAGCCATACAACAAGCCATTGTGTCCCACACCGAAACCCTGAGCGATCTGCTTGAGATACTGGTGCTGCAGCAAGAGACGGGGCTCATCGTCCCCCCTTCAGGCCACGCCTCTGCGCAGGCCGACCAGGGTTTGATGGTGGTGCCGCTGTTTGAGACGATTCCCGATCTGGAACGCGGGCCCGAAATCATGGCCGCCTGGCTGGACCTGCCCGAAGTCGCAACACGCATACGCCGCACCCACGGCGGAATCCAGGAAGTCATGCTGGGCTACTCCGACAGCAACAAGGATGGCGGCTTCCTGACCTCGAACTGGACGCTCTATCACGCCGAGCGCCAATTGGTCGAAGTGTTCAAAAAACACAAGACGCGCCTGCGCCTGTTTCACGGCCGCGGCGGCTCGGTCGGACGCGGGGGCGGCTCGAGCTTTGACGCCATACTGGCGCAACCGCCGGGCACTGTCAACGGCCAGATTCGCCTGACCGAACAAGGCGAAGTCATACAAAGCAAATACAAGGATACGGAAGTCGGACGCTGGCATCTGGAGCTGCTGACGGCCGCCACCCTTGAAGCCAGCCTGACTCCGCACCAGCCGGCGTCTCAAACCGAAGACGAAAATATGGCTCGCTACGGTGCCGTGCTGAACCTGATGTCGGCCACGGCACAAAAAACCTACCGGGAACTTGTGTACCAGACTCCGGGCTTCGCCGACTATTTCTTTGCCTCGACGCCGATACTGGAAATTGCCGGCCTCAACATCGGTTCGCGGCCGGCCGCGCGCAAGCCCAGCCAGCGCATCGAAGACCTGCGCGCCATACCGTGGGGATTCTCATGGGCGCAATGCCGGCTGATGCTGACCGGCTGGTTCGGTTTGGGCACGGCCATGCAGTCTTACCTGGAACAAGGCGGGCCTGGCTGCCCTGTTCATCGCAGCGAACGCCTGGACCAATTGCGCAGCATGGCACGCGACTGGCCCTTCTTCTACACTCTGTTGTCCAATACGGAAATGGTCCTGGCCAAAACCGATCTGGCCATCGCCAAACGTTATTCAAAACTGGTGCCGGACAAATCGCTGCGCGAACACGTGTTTGGCCGCATCGAACAGGAACACGCCCTGACCCTGGCCATGTTCAAGCAAGTAACGCAACGCGAACTACTGGACGACAACCTGCCGCTGCGCGTGTCGCTGGGCGAACGGTTTGCCTACATCGATCCGCTCAATCACCTGCAAGTGGAACTATTGCGACGTCATCGCGCCCAGCGCCCGGCCACACGTCAAGCCGGCGAAGAAAGCAGCAGCCAGCGCGCCATCCACATGACCATTAACGGAATCGCAGCGGGGTTGCGCAATTCGGGGTGATTGTGGGATTCGGGGGATTGCGGAGTTTGTGCGATCACAGAATTTGAGCGAAAAATGGCAGCCACAAGGGCTGCCGCTACAAAAACGTGCCAGTAAGTTAAAAACGTGACGGTGACTCATGTAGCGGCAGCCCTTGTGGCTGCCATTTTCTATTTCATGATCCTGTAGCGCTATAAAACTATTTGGCCTTCAGGCAAGTGCTCATATATGTTTTGCGGGCATCGCCCTTCAATGCCTTGGCCGAGGCGTCGGCATTGCATGTTTTCATGCGTTCTTGCGAGGACGTCAGCTTTTTCTCGGGTTCGGCTTTCTCGCCTTTGAGGCATGAGCTCATGAACGTCTTGCGTTCATCGCCCTTTTTCCCTGCGGCGTCTTTGTTGCATGTGGTCATACGTTCTTGTTGAGCCGTTTTAGCCGTGGGAGCGGCGGATGCCGCAGGCGTGGCCGCAAAAACAGGGGCTGCGATGAAACCGCTTAAAGCAGTGGCAATCAGTAAGGCACGAGTCGATGCAAACATAAAACACCTCATTAAAAGTAAGGCATGAAAGGTATGCCCATCTTGAGGCAGCAGGTCAATCTGCGCAAGGCCGCAGCCCCCCGTCTTGACTATTCTTTTGCAACAAATCTTATATATCAATAAAGTATATATACATAACCAAAAATAATTATAATACGGCCAATCCATGTATTGCCAGTAACGCTAAAGGCCGCTTTCTTCTTGTTCAGAAACGTCAAATTTATGATCCAGCCTGCACACCGTCCATTTGTAGAGGCCGTCCTGGCTGTTCACGTTTCGGCAGTCATAAGGGCTGCCACTACATTTACGACACGTTTATGGCAGCCACAAGCGCTGCCGCTACATGATTCACGGGCATGTTTTTGTAGCGGCAGCCCTTATGGCTGCCATTTGTACGGAGAATGAGATGCTGCTGGTAACTTTTTTAGGCGCACTCATCGGCCTGGTCCTGGGCCTGACGGGGGCTGGGGGCGGCATCCTCGCCGTACCGGCACTGGTCGTGGGGTTGGGATTCAGCATGACGGCAGCCACTCCGGTGGCGCTGCTGGCCGTTGGCGCTGCCGCCATGGTTGGCGCCATGGATGGACTTGCGAAGAAAATCGTCCGCTACAGAGCCGCCTTGCTCATGGCGGTTTTGGGCTCGCTGGTTTCACACCTGGGCGTCAGGCTGGCCCACATCATTCCCGAAACGATTCTGATGACGCTCTTTGGCATGACCATGTTTCTGGTCGCCTATCGCATGATGCTAAAGGCCCGGCAGGCCCGGGGCGCCGCCCTTGCAGGCACGTCGGATGAGAAAAACTGCATGCTCAATCCCTCCACCGGCAAGCTGCTCTGGACGCGGCGCTGCGCGATCACACTGGCCGGCATCGGCGCCGCCACGGGTTTATTTGCAGGCATGCTGGGCGTAGGCGGCGGGTTCATTATCGTGCCCGCCTTCAAACGTTATACCGATATCGAGATGCACAGCATCGTGGCCACCTCGCTGATGGTTATCGCATTGATATCCATCAGTACCGTCATCGGCATATTGCTTGCAGGCGCTCACATATCCAGAACCGGCCAGATATTCGTGGCCGCCGCCATCCTGGGGATGATATTGGGCCGCCTGACGGCGGCCCACGTGCCGGCGCAACTACTGCAGATCACATTTTCAATTCTCACGGCCCTGGTCGCCGTGATTCTATTGACCAAGACCTACTTTCCAGGCGCATTGGCATAAACCCGGCTGTGCACCACCTAATTGCCGGACTCCCCACGACGCCCTTTATCGCCGCCCGAAGGCCGATCGCCGCCAGACCGGCGGGGATTGGCTTCACGCTGCTGAGGTGCTTGAGGCCGGGGCATTGCCGCCCGTTCCTGCGGCCCGGCATGCGGGACAGCCCGCTGCTGCTGCACTTGCGGGCGCTCGGCGGCAGGCTGTCGGGGCGCTTGTTCGCGTGGCACGACGCGTTGTTGAGGCGCTTGCTGACGAGGCATGGAGTCACGCTGTTGAGGCGCTTGCTGGCGAGGCATGGAGTCACGCTGTTGAGGCGCTTGCTGGCGAGGCATGGAGTCACGCTGCTGAGGTGCTTGCGGGCGAGGCATTGCCGCCCGTTCCTGCGGCCCGGCATGCGGGACAACGCGCTGTTGCTGTGATTCACGCGGCGCCGTATTCAATGACCGCGGCGCTACCTGTTGCGGCGCGACGGCATTGGGCCGGCCTGCCGCATCGTCCCGACGCATATCGCCTCGACCCGGCCCCGAGTTGGGCGCGCCACGCTGCGGGCCTGCCTGGGTTTGCCCACCGGAAACAGCGCGTTCAGCCGCCTGCCTATGCGCCGGATCGTTAAGCTGCTGACGCTGCGTATTCGCGGTATTGCGGTACTGTTCGCGCACGGCTGAACGCGCCCCGGACTGATCGCCACGCTGAAAACGCTCGGCCTGGGCCGGGCCGCGATAATCCACCCCACGCCGGTGATCCGCATTATGGATCCACCTGTTATTGGTAATGTGGGTATTGTTGAACCTGTTGTAACGAATGACATTGATATTTACGTCGCGCCGATGCCAATCTACATGGCCCCACAAGGCCGGCCCCACCACCAGGCCCACGCCAAAGGAGAAGAACACACCCGGAGCCGGAGAATACGCCGGGGGATACCAGTAAAAAGGCCTATACGCGGGATACATCCAGGGGCCATACACCACCAGCGGATTGTAGATAGGTACATAGACAATATCGGGTTGAACAGGAACGATCTGAATAATGGGGGTACTGTCATCGCTGACCAGCACCGTTTGCTGCGGACTCGTGCGCAAGTTTCCGGCCGCGCGGGCACGGGCACGCAAACGTTGCACCGCGTCCATCACATCCGGCTGCTGGCCCAGAAAGGCATCGCCCAATTGCTCGGTCCAGTCGATCTTGTCGCTCATCATGCGCAATACATCGGGAAACGCAGCCAGAGACTTGACGCTGGGGTCCCAGGGTTCGTTATACAAAGCCGCCGACAATTGCGAATCGGACATGGACCTGGGCTGCGTAGCCCGCCAACGCGCAGCCTCGACCACTTCCAGCGGATACGTTGACGCCATCAGCACCTGCGACAGCAGAGAATCCGGATACAAGGCCACGGGGGCCACCAATTGCTCGAGTTGAGGAGGGCTTAGCAGCACGGCCGCGCGGGCGGGCACTGTTGCAAACGCGAAGGCTGCCAGCAAACAGGCGCAGACCGACGCCACAGACGTCAGCTTGCGCCATACGACACTCAGCAGCGCGGGCCACGTGGTGCTTACGGTTTTCGACAAGCACATAGCATTCATTTTTATCTGGCTCCAAAACCAAGGAATGACACACACGGAATACGCAAAGGCTTTCCGGTAAGACTATGCTGCCCAGGTTTCGTTCACTGGCGTGAAACACAGCGAAACACTTCATTGCCTGTTCCTACCCAGGCTGGCGCCGCCTGTCCAAAATAACCACGGCAGCGCCGCCGAGTATTGCGACGGATGACACAATCAGATGCCAAGTGATGGGTTCGGCCAGAATCATCGCGCCGCCGCTTGCCGCAATGGCCGGCACGGTCAGCTGGGCCGTCGCCGCCTGGGTCGAGCTTAGCCCACCCAGTGCGGTGTACCAAACGGCATACCCCAGGCCAGAAGTAATCACGCCCGATGTGACGCCATACAAGACCCCAGCGGCATCCAGCGACAGCCATGGGAAGGCAAGAAAACCAAAACCTACCGCGAACGGGACGGCTCGCAGAAAATTCCCGGCCGTTGCAAGAATCGGATCAGCCGAGCCTTTACCGAGGATTGAATACACCCCCCAAGCAACTCCTGCCACCATCATCAGCAGCGAGCCCCTTAACGGAGGCGCGGACAAACCTGGCAGAACCAGCCAGCACAGCCCGCCAAAGGCAACCGTAAGGCCAACGATCTGCCGCACTGACGGACGCTCTCCGGACCACAAACCATGGCTGATCATGGTGATCTGCACCGTGCCGAACAGAATCAACGCACCCGTCCCGGCCGTAAGCGCCAAATAGGCAAGCGAAAATGAGGCGCAATAAAGAAATAATGAGCCCGCCGAGACCCAGTTTCCGTGACGACGCAACGCCGCACCGCGGAAATGAATAATCAGCCACAACGCCAAGGCTCCAGACACGATCCGAACGAGTGTAAAACTGGCCGGATCTATCACTGTCTGCGTCAGCGCCATGCGGCAAAGCAGCGAATTCGCCGCAAAAAACACCATTGCGAACATCGTCAGAAAAACAACTTTAGCGTGTTTGTTCATAACGACCCCCCTACGGGATTTTTATTCTACGCCGTCGGTCGACGCAAGCCCAGCCTTTGTGTTTTGCACATAAATAACCTTTCGACGGGCCATAATGAAGTTGCGCCACTTGCAATGAGTTGCCTCCAGAATAGCGGTTGGCAGTATCGATGAACAAGGTGCCATTCTCTAAGGGAAACCGCTAAGTCGAAAAGGCATGATTTCATTGGTCGTAATCGCATGAAATCGGTCCCAGAACAATATAATAGGCAGCAAATCCTGCGCTTCGCATGGGAAACCGCACATCAGCAGAAACTACATGGCCATTTTCCCTAGAAGAATAGCGCTACCCCCCACACCCCCATTCAAGCGCCCCCGCAACCTGGTGTACGCGTCGAATGAAAAACCACCCCGCTTTACCCTGTCTACACTGGCGCTCCAGCATGCCGCCACCGCGCTCGCTCTTATTGCCTACGTTCTGGCTTCGGCCAGCATAGGTGGCCTGGACGCCGAATCCACACGGCGCATGATCACGGCAACTGTTCTTGGCATGGCCCTGGCTACGTGCCTACAGTCGTGGGGTGGCCGCCTGGGATCGGGCACGTTGCTGGTGCAAATTCCCTCGCCGCTGCATGTCGGGATTGCGGGTATGGTGCTGGGTAAATACGGCCTTGGCGGTCTGGTCATGCTCGGCCTGGTGAACGGCGCCGTAGGGCTGGCAGCCAGCTCTATCGTTCCCCGCTTGCGAGCCTTATTGCCGCCTATAGTCGCCGGCGTAGTCGTTTGCATTGCCGGCTTGTCCCTGATCAAGCCCGCCCTGATCCACACCAGCAGCATGAGCGGCACGGGCACCATGGACGGGACCAATGCCCTGATCGGAGGCGTCACCCTGGCGGTAATCGTCACCTTGTCGGTTTGGGGAAACCATCGCATCAAGCTGTTCGCGTTGCTGATCGGGATTGCGACCGGCGTTGCACTGGCGGCTGCGCTGGGCACGCTGCATGGTCTGGAACAACTACAGGCCGCGCCCATTTTCGGGCTGCCCCGCCTGCCGACACCCGTCTTCAACGTCGACCCGGGCGTATTGGGTGCGGTCGGGGTACTGGCGTTAATGACCGAGCTGGATACCTTCGCCTGCGTCGTATTGATGCACAAGATGAACGACGCCGACTGGCGCCGACCCAATATGCGCATGGTGAGCGGCGGCATCCGCGCCAATGCCCTGAGCAACTTTCTGGCCGCCTGGATGGGCGGCTATCCAGGCGGCGTGTCTTCGACCAATATTGCCCTGAACCACATCAGCCGCTCGACGTCGCGCTGGGTAGGACTGCTTGCAGCCGCAATGTTGGCCTGCATCGCATTCCTGCCGCAAGTCACGCTCGCCCTGATCCTGATTCCCACGCCGGTCATCGGGGCCGTCGAATTGTATGCAGCGGCTTATCTGATTGTGTCGGGTATTGAGCTTATCGCATCGCGAGCCATGGACTCCCGAGGCATCTTCATTGTCGGCCTGTCTTTCGTTGCCGGCCTGGGCGTCATGTTCCTGCCTGAAATGGCGCAACTTGCGCCCGAGCCCATCCGGTTCATGGCAAGCAACGGCATCATCGTCGGCGGCCTCACGGCCATCGCATTGAATCTGGTATTTCGCCTGGGCATATCGCAATCGGCCCGGCAGACGCTCGAGTCAAAAGCCGGCCAGCCGACGCTCGCACAACAAGTGGTGGATTTCGTCGAAGGGCACGGCGCCAACTGGAGCGCGCGCCGCGATGTCGTGTCGCGCGCTGCACAGGCGGCACTTGAAGGGGCCGAGGCCATCCAGGCCGCGGGCGACGGCCGGCGCCTGTTGGAGGTTCGCGGCAGCTTCGACGAATTCAACCTGGATATCGAATTGCTGCATCACGGTTCCGCGCTCGTCCTCACCACGCAACACGCCACATCGGCCGCCAGCTTGCTCGACGTCGACGACGATGCTTTCGAAGCGGAGCTGGAGCGCACGCTGGCCAATGTGTCCGGCGTGTTGCTAAAGCGGCTGGCAGATCGCCTGAGCAGCGGGGCACAGGGCAAATATTCCTATCTCCGGCTGCATTTTGATCATTGATCTTTAGCGGTGGATATGCTCTATTTTAATCGAGCATATCGAGTCTAGGTGCCGCCTGCAGCATGGCCTCGATCTGCGCTTTAGCTTGCTCGTGCGAAAGCCCAAAGACGGCGCATTCTGACAGCAGGTTATAAAGGCTGGCGGACCATCTTCAATAATGCCTTACAACTGAACTCATAAAAATAGTGACTCATCAATTTTGTAGCACTGAAGGTACTAAATTATAAATTTGATCAATTATGATCCTCAAGAGCTACAAATAGCTTTACTGATTAGTATCTTATAGGCTACATTAATATGTAATTTGCCAATCTTTGATGCTTTAGGGCTACTTTTGTGACAACTCTTGCTGACATCGCCGCAATGTTGAAGGAAGCCCGCCGCGACGCGGCGCTAACGCAGAGCAATCTGGCCAAGCATGCCGGCGTGGCCCGTACGACCGTTGCACGCATGGAAACGCTGGCCAAAGGCGATATGAGCGTTTCTGCGCTAGTGCGCCTATTAGAAGCTGCGGGTTACGACCTGAAAGCGGTGAAACACGGCCATACCCGGACTCTTGATGATATTTTGGCTGAGCAGCGCCAAGATGATGTCGCACCATGAAGCTTGATGTGCAGGTTCTAGGCAAGATTGTCGCGCAACTGTACCGTGAGCGAGACGAATATGTTTTGAAATACCTCCCTGACGCATCAGCGGACGATTTCGTCAGCCTCACCATGCCGGTTCGCGAAGAGGCATGGAGGTGGCCACGAGATCTACATCCCTTTTTTCGGCAGAACTTGCCAGAAGGTTATTTACTAAATGTGATCCGAGAGGAGTTCGGCCCTTTACTGGACGGAACCGATTTGTCGCTACTGGCGATTATCGGCGGAATGGGAATAGGTCGGGTTACAGTTACCCCCGAAGGGGTTGCTCCGGGGACAGAACTGGAGCCTTTTCAGCTTGATGAGATTCTTACTGGAGAAAATGCGGCAGATCGCTTTACCACACTTGTGCATAAGTATGCGCGCGCGGCGATTTCGGGTGCCGTTCCCAAGTTTATTGCTCCAGAACGTCCTTCGCAAAGCGAAGCTATTGCAGCTTTGGGCAAATCGACGCTGCATACCAGTCACCATATTATCAAGGGATCCGACAACAACACGCCATTCCTCGGGTTCAACGAGTTTTATTCCATGCGGGTGCTGGAGCGTTTGAAGGTGGCTAACGTTGCCAACACACAGATGTCGGCGGATGGGCGGGTGCTGGTAGTCGAGCGCTTCGATGTCAATGAAAACGGCCTTCCAGTCTATGGGTTGGAGGATGCCTGCGGATTGCTCGGCTTGCCGCCCCATGAAAAATACAGCCCAACGACAGAAAAGGTGCTTAAGGCCACGCGACCTTATTTGCCTGCTTCTGAGTCTCGGGCGCAGCTCGCGCAATTTGGCTGGCTCTTGTTAAGCAATTATGTTGTCCGTAATGCGGACTGCCACGCGAAAAACATAGCCCTCTATTACACATCGCGTACCAACGTGGCGTTTACGCCTGTTTACGATATCGTGACGACACAGGCGTATCCTCGCTATGCGTCAAATACGCCTGGCTTATCTATTGATGGACGTAAAACATGGGCGGTGGGTAAAACGCTCGAACGGTTTTTTAATGCCAGGCTTGGCATAAGCCCGCGAGAGTATGCCAGCATGGTTGAGCGTTTATGCGAATCGGCCGTGGAAGTCGGGCGTGAAGTAATCGATGCCGCTAAAAACGAACCGCAATGGCATAACGTAGCCAAGCAAATGGTGCATGCTTGGAATGACGGGATGGAGTCGCTGCGCAGCTCCAGACCGGCGCCACAATTTAGAGGATTAAGCTCCGCGATCGAAGAGGCAAAGTTTTCCGATCCCGAACCGCCAGATACGTCGCGCGAGGTAATAGGATGGTCTGAGCTTCTGGCAAAGCCGCGCAGGCCGAAATAAGTACGCCCATCGCGGAAGATAAACCCAAGAAGTAATCCCATGACGCTAACCCGCAATTTCAAACACACCGTGGTCGAACGCGTCGAACGCGACCCGGCCTTTGCCAAGGTGCTTCTGGACGAAGCGGCCACACTATTTCTGAACGGTGAAACTGAAACCGCACGCCTTATTCTGCGCGACCCGGTCAACGCAACGTTCGGTTTCGAACAACTAGCGGAAATCACAGACAAGCCCAGCAAGAGCTTGCACCGAATGCTCTCCTCAAAGGGCAACCCAAACATGGACAATTTAGCAGCAATTTTCGGCGCCATGCGTCAGCGACTAGGGGTGGGCCTGGAAGTCCATGCGGTGGAAGCTCACGTCTAACGGCCAGCAATGACATTCCAAGATGGAAATTACGGTCGGGGCGAGAGGACTTGAACCTCCGGCAGGAACCTCGACGGAAACCAACATTTACTCCCGCAGTGCCTCATCAAAGTCATAGTTTGTAATAGGGTGGCCACCCAATAGCTCCTCCAAACGGGGCCGATCAATCAGCTCAACCTGATTGGCAACGGCCTGCCCGCAAGCACTAGGAGTGAATCGTTGATTCGTGACCGCCAACCTGCGAAAGCGCGTGTCACGATATTGCGACTGGTAGCACGCTGCGCCTGCCGTAACCTCTTTGATGGCATCCCATCCAATTTTGGCCGACTTTGAACTCTTACATTGAAGAAGCTCGCCATCTTGCCCCTTAAGAGCCACGACGTCAATTCCGCCATCACCACCACGCTTTTGCGTGACCGATGCTTGAAATCCTCGCTTGCTCCACATGAGGCAGCAAAATACCTCGAACGCCTCCCCATCCATCCGGTCGACGTCATCCATAGTGAGGTATCGCTTCGGAACATCATCGCCAACACCACCATCATCAACGAGATCCCTAAAAGTGGCATCCTTACCTGCCCCATTCAGCATCGACGTCAGTCCTCCATCATCCAATGTCGCTCCGGCGAGGCCAGCTTTGCGCTTCAATAGCTGATCGAGGCGAATCTCGAAAGTGGAGAAGTCGTCTGCCACTACCGTTGGGCAGTACACATATACGTCGCGCTCCTGGCCAATACGAAATGCCCGATCCGTCGCCTGTGTCTCCTTAGAGGGGTTCCAGGCACGCGTGAAGTGAAAAACGTGATTCGCTGCAGTAACGTTCAAGCCGGCACCGGCGGCGAGGGTCGACAAAATGATAACGTCGAAACCAGGCTTAGCCGAGAACTTGTCAATGTAGCTCTGACGTCCCTGCGAATCACCGTTGATAATGTAGGGCCGAAGGCCGAAGCTTTCCTTGAGAAAGTAGTGCAGCGCCGCCTGCACTTCACGGATCTCCGTAAACACGATAGCTTTCTCACCTACAGCTTTGACCTCTGCAAGCCTATTCAGTAGCCAACTGAGCTTTGGCGAGTTTGCCAAATGCGTATCCCACCCGGCCTTGTCCACGAGAAACTTGGCTCCCGGTAAACAATATGGTTCTGCACAGACTGCCTTCATCAGATGAAGCGCGCCAAACGAGAGTCGCGCTCGTTTACGCCCATCAGACTCACTCATGGCGTCCTGCAACTTTTTCAGGCCACCCTTGTAGAGAACACGTTGATGCTCAGCGAGCGGTATCTCTAGCCGCTCATCATCGCCAGGCAACAGCTTAAACTCGAGTGCCGCCTGAGCTACTTTCTTGACAGCAAAGTACTTCTTAGGAAGTTCATCCGCGATGTCCACCTTCGTACGGCGCAGAGTCTGGGGGATAATCGCAGCCTGCAAGCGCTGAAGAGCCTCCTTCTGTTCTTCTGTTTCGCACTCGATAGGCCGGCGATAGGTTTTGCCGAACCCTTCCAGTCCGCCCAACAAGCCCGGTTGCACCAAATCAAACAAGCACCACAGATCGGCCAGTGAGTTCTCCACCGGTGTTCCCGTACACGCAATACGGAAGTCTGCTTTCAGCTTCTTAGCAGCCAAGGTAACCAACGTACCAGGGGTCTTGATGCGCTGCGCTTCGTCGCATATGAGGAAGGCGAACGGTTGTTTGGCAAGCGAGAACTCGTAAGACGTCAGCATCTCGTAGGTCGTCACAATAACCTTCGCAGTTCCAACCCAACTTGGCTTAAGCAGATCGACGATTCCTTTGTCTCGAAGCTGACTGTCTATGAGTCCAAGAGGCTGCTTGCGATCCATTAGCTCGTCGCCATAAAGGACAAGCATCTCAGGAAAGGAATCATTAAAGAATTTATGCGACTCGTTAACCCAGTTCTCCAGAAGACTCTTCGGCGCAAAGATGATGGAAGGTGAGGCGTTGGGGTTGCCTTCGTAGTACCACGCCAGTACAGACAGTAGCTGAAGCGTCTTGCCAAGGCCCATATCGTCAGCGAGCAAGGCACCTCGACACTCTGTTACCCCTCTGGAAACCAAATGCTGAAACCAAGCGATGCCGTAACGCTGATGCTTCTTGAGCTCAATACCCGGACGCTGGCACCGTGGGATTTCTGCCTGCCAGTCGGCAGACAACGCAAGTGACGCCCTGCGTTCCTCAAGGTAGTCCACCCCATGAAAATTCATCTTCACCAGAAGTGTTTGCCGCGCGCCTTTTTGCTTCCGCTGTTGTGACAAACCATCACTTCGGACTTGGCTCTGAGCGCCAAGCATACTTTTGAATCCATCAACCAACGTGCGGGCGTGTTGCGTCGTTATAGAAGTTGGCAAACTATCGCTCTGGACCTCTGTAATGCTTCGCTGCTCCGCATCTGCCACCTGCGCATCAAACTGATCGACCCACTCCTTGGTCAAAGGAATGAGCACCTGCCCCTCATGCCCTTGCAGAATAACCTTCACCATCGGCGTAAGGTCTGAAGGCAGCCAACCATCGTCATCTTCGCCTTCCTTCTTCTCCTTCTGAAAGACCGGCACATAGATGGGTTTGGCAGCACCGATTCCTTCAATGCGGCCACTGTAGCCGTCGAGTTCGTATATGTCGTCGAATTCAATACGCTCCGCCGGCTGGGTTCGCCAAAGGTGCGCCAACTGTAGTCCTCGTTCAAGCTGTATGGTGGATTCAGCATCGACTGTCAAATCATACTCATCCCAGGGAAACTGCTCACGGTCCTGTTCCAACGCGCTACGAAGTGCCGCAAGGAAGGCATCCAGTTCCTCCTGCGTTTTGAATGCCTTACGGTGAGTTTGTGCCGAACCATCACCGTAATGCTCAGTGACCGAGAGGTCGATTGTGTTGATGCGACCATGATCCATGCGGCTAACGATGCTGAAGACGGCAGCAACAGAGCCAGCCTCCGCCCGGTCTGCCTCAAATTCGTCTTCCCTCAGAACGTCATGCGCCACATCCCCGAGGAACGCAAAGGGGTTATGAATGAGCTTCTCCGCCTTGGCTCCTGCCACACGGCGGCTGGGCATCTCCCGCTTGATGGCCGAGAGAACCTTGCGCACAGGGTCGGAGATAACCACCCGAACCCGGCCGGAACCCCGGGTCAGGTCGTAATGTGGTTGGACCGAATTGAACCCATCGAATGCATTCAACCAACCACTTGGAGCCCCTTCAAACGTCGGTGAAACTGTCAAGACTCGCCCGAATGGTGTTTCCTCTTTTGCTAGGGGTAAGCGTAGGGCATCCGGGGTCAAGACCAGCGTCGTTTCAAGGTAGGGACTCGCATAAAGAGCACCTGCTCGGTCGGCGATGCGCCGAATTCTTCCCCAAGCCAACTCCTGGGCGTGCTGTGTCCTCTCACCGTCGCCACGAGCACGGAAGGCTGACAGTTCCGAGACAGTTTCCCATGCTGCGGCTGACAGCAGTTGCGGCTTCCCCGCCACAGTGGCTACCGCACCATCCAGCCGCTCTAGCTGCACTCGCTGGTTACCATCAGTCCACGCAACGACCGCTAATTCAAAGTCACCGCCTGAAAGCGTTCCCGTGCTGTCGAGAACTGGACGCAGTGGCCCCTGCGTGGGCAGGCCTAATAGATTTATCGCCCCGACATGCTCAGTCGAGCCCTGTAGCTTGTATAGGTCGCGCCAAGGAATAGTCACACCTTTGCGATCTAGGCGACAGCGATTCTCCGTGGCCAGCTGTGCGAGATATGCGCCAAGTACTGAGTCCTCTGCGCCCGCTTCATGGATAGCTGCTAGAAGCCCCTCCGGTGACGCCTCCATCAGTTCACCCATGAACTCGATGCGAATCCCGTCGTTGATCCACGCTATTTTGAGCGACGGCTCATCAGACTTGGGTCCTGCGGGCCGCTTGAAAAATTCGAATAGACCCATCAGCGCTCCACGTAGTACCAGGCTTGGCGGCTGTTCGCCCACTTGAATCCACGCTCCTCCAGTCTTGAGGCGAGCGCGACTCTCTGATCCGGATCCTTAATCCACAATCGCCCGCCACCGTCGGCTTTACGCAAGTCATCCATGAGCGCTCCAGGAAACCGCGAAAGAAGGGCCCGCAAAGACGGGACATCAGAATCGCTGGCCGACGCCTCTTTGCGGAACACAGTCACGCCAGTGTCGGCATTTCGACCTCTCATTGTCGATGCGGTTGCTGCGCCAGTAGACACGGCACGCCGAACATCCGGTCGATCTGGGCTTATCCCAAGACGGCGCAAATCAGCTTCGGCTCTGGAGGCCCAGCCCTCCCGGTGAACGATGCGCAGTGCGCAGTTGGTGTTGTAGCCGGCAGCAAGATCCGAAGTCCCACCGTCATAGTGCCTGAGATACGGCTCGAAAGGCAGTTGGTCAGATTGGTAGACGTAGCAAGCATTAGGCTTTTTGCTGAATTCAATAAAGAGATAAGAGCCTATCCGCATCATGAATGCGTCTACCTCAGGCTTGCCTGTGAGTTGAGCATAGGCGCCCTCCTCGCGAGCAATCAAGTCTCTGATATTGGGATTTTCCCGTTTGAGTATCATGGTGTCACGCCCGAACACCAGTCTGGTCCAGGTGACTTGCGTGAGATACTTCGACCAGAAGTCCAGGCGGCCTTCATCGGCGTTGTTGCGAGCAGCGAGGATACCGAAAAAGTCCTCGAGGTTTTGTTTGTTCACCCAACCCAGTACCATTTCCCACACGGTGTCTGGCACTCGGTTCCAGGCAGTGGCAATCCCGGCTGCCTTGAGCTTTGGGTTCTTCCAGACTGTTGACTGACAAACGTAATCGCGAAGCTGCTCATCTTGAGGAGATCCCTTACACGCGTGGTATCGAATAAGAATCGCTTCCAAGGCTTCATCTCGAAAGCCAGGCTTACCCTGGATGAGGTTGAGAAGCCGTGGAAGTAATCCCCGAAACTCCGCATCAGTGTCGTCCGTAGCACGCTCCACCGTGTCAAGTACCAGCGCGTGCCAGAACCAACTCGAGGGAGGAATCCCGAGATCCGCAGCCAGACGATCCGTGACCTCTGTTTCACCTCGCAAGTAGGCGCGTGAGTATTTCTCGACAGGCGCCGCCGTCAACACTTCATGCTCCTTGCGAAGTATTCCTATCCAGTCCGGCACGAGCTCCCGACCGACCTGCTGGTCAATCAACGGCCAGGTGCGCTCCAAGAACGCCCTCAACGCCTCCCAACCCGCCTGCGTGCTTTCGTCCCTGGCAAGGCTCGGGACATAATTAAAGTAGGAATACAGCAATCCGTGCCAAGTAAGCCGCCAGAGATCGCCACGCTTAGCCTCGGCCTCGTATGAGCCTAGCAACTCCAAAAGCCGCCTGGACCCAAGAACCGTGACGCCCGACATTTCCTGAATCGGCTCAGCAACGGCGGAGGCCACCAAATCTTTCTGCCAGGCATCCAGCTTCTGTCCGCGTAGAAAGGCCCGAGCCGCCGCGTAAGCGTCCTCCTTACTCGGCTTGGCCTTCGCATATCCCTGGAAGATTTTCTCAGCCTCGCGCGCTGACATTTCAACCAACTCGGGCTTTCCAAACTCGCCCGTCTGTAACCCCATAGCTCCTATGGCCGCCGCTAGGTCATGTGTGAGTTGGCGAAGTGCTGCTACCTCTAACACCGTCCAAACTCCTTATCCTTGAGAATATCGGTAGCCTCAGGAAGCTTCTCATCAAGCCCCCAAAAGTCAATCTTGAACTCCACCCGACGGCTTTCAGCCTTGTCCTTCTTGATGGAATTGAACGAATATCCACCTACCAAGAACAGTTCCTGCACCTTGCGTAGTTCCTCCGGGCTGAGGGCGTTGGCGCCTGTCGCCTGAAACAGCGAGCAAACGACGCTGCGGCTACGATCCAAGCTTAGTTGCAAATTGTAGAGATACGTCCCGTCTTCGTCAGTGAAGCCTTCCACCACAATGCTGCGCATCCAGCGCCGCCCCTCCGGCGTGTCTTTCGCCCGCAGAAGAACTGGAACGTAGGCACGCAGGAACTGTCCCGCCTGGGCGTCGATAGTGTAGCTTCCGCTCTCGAAGCGCACCTCTTTGCCAAGATCGATTCGGTAGTTCATCTGGTCAACGCCAACGCCGGTGCTCTGAGGATCTTCAGCAATCATTGTCATGATTGTTTTGATGGCCTTATTACGCTTGATGATGGGACTAGTCATTACGTCAATGCGTTGAGTGACTGAAACCAGAGAGACAGCCATCATAACCAGGAACAGTATCATCAATGCAGACATAAGATCCGAGAAGGAAATCCAAAACGGACTTTCCCCCTCATGCCTTCCCCCACGCTTGACGAAGACGCGAGCAAACACCTCAGGCCCTCTTCATCCGCTGAACCGCGCTCGCGAGCTCCTGAACAACACCATTAAGATGACCCGTACCCTGGGCGAGGTGGCGATCAGTCTCTGCGATAGTCGACTTCACTTGGCTCACCAAAGAGTTACCAAAGTCAGTGAACGCCTTGACCAGGGCTACATTGACCTGATCGAGGTGACCACGAGCCTCCGTTTCCGACTTTCGCATTTCTTCGGCACTCGCCTTAATATTGTTAACCAATTCCTGGGAAATACCAGCCTCCTTCTTGGCCGCGTCAATGAGACCCATTAGAGCCACTACCTGGGTGTCGACGGCCTTGCGGGTAGAGTCGTACTGTTCAAATCCTTGCTGAACCGCAACAGAGGCTGCTCGCAGCGTGGCAGACGCCGAAGATAACGCTTCTACCACATTCGTCGATCGCTCTAACACACCGGTCACTGCCGTACCCGCAGTCTCGAAGCGCTGTGCAGCTGCACCCATCGTGAGGGCACCTTGGTTCATCCCGTCGATGGCATGCAGCGACACCTCGCCCAGCGCGTCAATGTTGCGTTGGGTCTTTGTGACTTGATCCGAGACGGCGCTTAGGAGAGTATCCACCTGCGCAGTCAGGCCACCAACCAATTGAGTGGTCTGACTCGTGAGGAGATCGTTCCGCCCATGCTCATCTACAGCCGCTGCTTTGCGGACGTTCTCCAGGCCCGCCATGGAGGTGGCGACTTCGCTGAGAACCTTCATCACTGCCTCGTCCATCGCCTGCTTTGACTTGTTCTGCTCCTCAGTGACTAGGCGCCGGAAGTCCTGAACAAACTCCCTCATCTGATCTGTCAGCAACTGCTGATTGTCTGCCGCCTTTCTCATCGCATCCTCAAGGGTGCCAGTCATCTGCGTGGAGGCTTGCTCGTTGGTGCTCTTGATGTCCGCTAGAAGGCCCTGGAGGGAAGATTGGACCGCCGACATGGAATCCATGGACCTCTGCATCTGCTCATTGATGCCTCGCATCTGACCACCGAAGGTGTCCTCCAGCTTAGCCATGAACCCCGTTAGCAACGTCTCAAGCATGGAGTTGACCTGGTCTCCATTACCCCGCGCCGTCACCTCCATAGCCTCACCGACGCGCTTCATGGGCTCCGCAATAGCGGTGGAGATGGCCTCCCCAATATGCTGACCCAGGGCCGCTACAGAAGCCTCTTGCGCCGCGATCTGCCGATCCACAAGATTGGTCATCATTTTGTGGAGATCTTCCACAAGGGCGTCTTTGAGCTGGGCAGTACTGGCGGCGTTCTGCTCAGAAGAGCGAACCAGCCGCGCAAGGTACTCTTCACCAGCGCCTGTCGAGTACAAGCTGTCGATGCCCTGATTGAGCTTTTCGACAAGGCCGTAAAGTTTGGCTAGAACCAGACGGCTGAAGAACACGACCAACATCGCGCAAAAGATAGCTATGCCGGAGACAATAAATGCGTGTTGTACTCCCAGTAACAACGGCCCCAGGCCCTTGACTGCTTCTTCGATAGGAAACGGCTTGAAGCCTTGTAGTCCAGCCAGCAGCCCGGCGAACGTGCCGATAATCCCCAGGCCCGTCAACACCCCAGGGAGGTGGCGTATAAAATCATCGAATAGGCGACCGTCTACGAGTACCTCGCGGGTGAACATAGTCTCTGCTGGAACTGTCGCTCGAAACTCTGTCAGCGCAATGGTTCCAGAGCCAGCCTTATGCAGTTCATGCAGAGTGTCTTGATACTCTTTCCAGAGATGCTGGAACGGTCCCCCTCGAAATGCCTTCTTGACGTCCTCGGGGTTGGGAGCCCGTTCCGCTTGGTGCACATATTTATTAACAGAACTAAGCTGCCACCAAACCCGCGTACCCTGGATAAGGTAGAGAACCGCGAACATGCCGGTGAGGACGATGACCAGCAGGAACATGTAGAGTGGAATACCGACGAGTGATCCCAGCGACGGATGCACCGTCCCGAGGAACTTCGATACCTCATCCATTCGCCCGACCTCCTCGCTTGATGCCTCTCAGGGGCATCCCTTCTGGGTCCTCAATATTATTCCGAGCACAGAAACCCTCTACAAGCACCTCGAGCATATTCGTCAGGCTACGATGCTCATGCTGTGTGGCTGCGTAAAGCAGACGCTTGGTCTTCATGGCTACCTGAAACGACAGCCTAATAGTTTTTTCGTCACTCATGGATACAATGTACTGTACTTTACAACACATTGCCCGTTGAATGGGGCCAAGCACAAAATATCTCTACTCCGCAACTGTCATCGTAGGACGGACCAAGATACTCAAGATGCGTTCAAATATTCGACGCAACTGAGGACCTCTGAGCCATAGCGGACTCCAAAAAACGTGAAGTACGGTACAGGCAAAAAAACCTGTTTTCATGCAAGGTTTTTGAAAAGATCTCGCGCATTGGAGCATAAGGCGATTCTTATGCTCCAACACCCCCGCAGTAAAAAAACAAAACCCTGAATAATCAGGGCTTTTTGTTTGAAATTATGGTCGGGGCGACATGATTTGAACATGCGACTCCTGCGTCCCGAACGCAGTACTCTACCAAGCTGAGCTACGCCCCGACTTAAGGCTGACTATGGGTTGGATTTTGCTTTGCTAATCCGACCTACTACATACATGGCACCCACTAGGGGTGCCGCTACATGTTTGGCGAAGGGGTGATTTTAGCAAATTCTGGCAGATGCGTTCGACCGCGATCTAATGATCCCTCTCGACAGCAAAAGCGCAAAACTTTAGCAACGTTTCCCGATAGGCCGAGGGCGGGTAGGCGGCGATGGCCCGGCGAGCCAGGCCGGCTTCGGCCACGGCGGCCTGGCGGGTATAGTCCAACGCGCCGGTATCGTGTATGGCTTGGGCCACGGCCGCGAAATCGGCTTCACCGGCTTTGATCGCCTCTTGAATCAACTGCTTCTGGGCGGGGCTGCCCGTTTCCATGACACGAATCAGCGGCAGCGTGGCCTTGCCCTCGCGCAGATCGTCGCCCACGTTCTTGCCCAGCGTGTGGACGTCGCCGCTGTAATCGAGCACGTCGTCGATCAACTGGAAGGCCGTGCCGATGTGCCGGCCATAGGCGGCGGCGGCCGCCCGCTGTTCAGAAGTCGCATGGGCGATCACCGCGCCGACCTGCGCCGAGGCCTCGAACAACTTAGCCGTTTTGAAACGCACCACCTGCAGGTAGCGATCCAGCGAAATGTCGGGGTCGTGCACATTCATCAACTGCAGCACTTCGCCCTCGGCGATGACGGTCGTGGCTTCGGACAATATCGACATGACCGCCATGGTATTGGTTTCAACCATCATTTCGAACGAGCGCGAATACAGGTAATCGCCCACCAACACGCTGGCGGCGTTGCCGAATACCGCGTTGGCCGTGTGCCGGCCGCGGCGCATGTCGGACTCGTCGACCACATCGTCGTGCAACAGGGTGGCCGTGTGTATGAACTCGACCACGGCAGCCAATAGATGATGATTATCGCCCTGATAGCCCAGCGCCTTGGCCACCACCATCAACAAGGCCGGGCGCATACGTTTGCCGCCCGCACCCACGATATAGTCGCCTATTGTGCGGATCATGACAACATCGGAATTCAGGCGTGCGCGTATCACCGCGTCAACCGCCTTCATATCGTCGGCAATAGGAGCCATCAGCTCGGCAAGATTCAAAACGTAGCCCGGGTTTAAGAGTAAGTATTAAGACAAGGCTTGGATTATACGGGCGCGCTGCGCTGCAAGAAAGCCGATAAATTGGCGATAATAGCGATTTGCCCCAGGTTTTCCGGAGAAATCATTGAGTGCCACCGACTTGAGCACACTTATCCACCGCGCCGAACGTGTATTGGCGCAGCTCGAGGCCTGGTTGCCTCCCGCACCCCCCGACACCGATTGGACCGCCCACGCGTTTCGCTGGCGCAAGCGCGGCAATCGCGGATGGCTCGACGCCGTCCAGCACGTATCGGTCATCAACCCGGGCGACTTGCAGCACATTGATCGCCAGAAAGGCATCATCGATCGCAACACGCAGCATTTCCTGCACAAGAAACCCGCCAACAATGTGCTGATGACGGGTGCCCGCGGCACGGGTAAAAGCTCGCTGGTCAAGGCCATGCTGGCCGCTTACGGCGCGCAGGGCCTGCGGCTGATCGAGGTGGACAAGGCCGATATGGGCGACTTGGGCGATATCGTCGACCTGGTTGGCGCGCGCCCAGAGCGTTTTATCGTGTTTTGCGACGATTTATCGTTCGAAGAAGGCGAGCCCGGCTACAAGGCGCTTAAATCGGTGCTGGACGGCTCAGTCAGCTCGGCGGGCGACAACGTCCTGATCTACGCCACCTCGAACCGGCGCCATCTCATGCCCGAATACATGAGCGAAAATTTAAGCGCTCAGCATCAGGCCGACGGCGAAATCCATCCGGGCGAAACCGTCGAAGAAAAGATCTCGCTCTCGGAGCGGTTCGGCTTGTGGCTGTCGTTCTACCCGTTCAAACAGGACGATTACCTGGATATCGTGTATTACTGGCTTAAAGAATCGGGCTGCACGCCCGCCGACATTGAAGCCTCGCGCACCGAAGCGTTGCAGTGGGCGCTGGAACGCGGCTCGCGCTCGGGCCGGGTCGCCCGCCAGTTCGCACGCGACTGGTCGGCCCGGCATGTCTAAACCGTTTATCGAAGTCGCCGCCGGTCTGATCCTGCGCCCCGATGGCTGGCTGCTGCTGGCTGAACGCCCTGCCGGCAAGCCCTGGTCGGGCTGGTGGGAATTGCCCGGCGGCAAAATAGAAGCGGGTGAAACCGTGCTGCAGGCCCTGACGCGCGAACTGAAAGAAGAGCTTGATATCGACGTGACCGACGCCACACCCTGGGTGACGTACACGCACGAGTATCCCAAAAACATCGTACGGCTGGCCTTTTGCCGCGTGACAGGCTGGAATGGCGAACCCGCGGGGATAGAGGGGCAAAGACTGGCCTGGGTTGATCCACACAAACCCATCACTGTCGGAACGCTATTGCCCGCCACCGAGCCGCCGCTGCGCTGGCTGCGGCTGCCCGACCGATATCTGATTACGTCGATCGGCCACACATCGAACCTGCCCGGTTTCCTGGAGCAACTGGACAACGCCTTGCAAAGCGGGATAAAGCTGGTGCAGTTTCGCGAACCCGCCTGGGCCAATGAGGCCGGGCTCGAAGAGGTCAAGGAAGGGTTTCGGCAGGTATTGCAACACTGCCATGATGGCGGCGCCCGATGTCTGCTCAATAGTGTTCATCCCGAATCCTGGCGCGCACAGGCCGATGGCGTGCACTGGCGCGCCTGCGATGCCCAAGCGCAAGAAACTCCGCCATCGCCCGCCAAGGGCCTGGTGGGTGTATCGGCCCACACGTCGGAAGATCTGGCCGCAGCGCGCCGTTTGAACGCCGATTTTGCGGTACTCGGACATGTACTGGAAACCCCGTCGCATCCCGATCAGCCAGGCATGGGCTGGGCACGCTTCGCACAGCTGGCCGAAGAGGCCAGCCTGCCGGTTTTTGCCATAGGCGGGCAATCGATGCAAACCCTGAACGCGGCGCGACAGTACGGCGCCCATGGCATAGCGGGCATGCGCTACTTATTGGCGGGCTGACTATCGACGGGCTGGCCGTCAGACGGCTGCGAAGCCTGCCAGCCGCCGCCCAAGGCGGCAATCAATTGCACACTGGCCACCAGGCGGCTCGATTGCAGCGCTAACGCCGAACGCTCGGTGCTGAGCGCCGTGGTCTCGACCTGGGCCACGCTCAGGTAATCGATCAACCCGGCCTTGTACTGGTTTTCGGTCAGGCGCAAAGACTCGCGCGCGGCCGCCAGGGCCCGGTCCTGGGTGACCTGCTCTTGCCCCATCACGCGCAACTGCACCAGGTAGTTCTCAACCTCTTGCAAGGCCGTCAACACCGTTAAGCGATACGCAGCCACCTGCGCGTCGTAGGCCGCGCGAGCTTGCGCAACCTTGGATTCGCGCGCTCCGCCATCGAAAATGGTCAGCGCCAAAGCCGGGCCCAAAGACCAGAAACTGATTGGCGCGCCCAGCCACGCGGCCCACTGACTGCCGCTCAAGCCAGCGTTGCCGCTGAGAGTCAGGTCAGGAAACCAGGCGGCCTGCGCCACGCCGATTTGCGCGTTGGCCTGGGCTGTACGGCGCTCGGCACCCGCCACGTCGGGGCGACGCTCCAGCAACTGCGAAGGCAGGCCCAGCGGAATATCGGGCACCTTGCCAACGGTCTGCGCCGGCTCCAACGTAAAACCCGAAGGCGCCTGGCCGGTCAGCACCGCCAGCGCATGCTCAAACTGCGCCCGCTGCCAGTTCAGTTCCAG
This sequence comes from Paralcaligenes ureilyticus, assembly GCF_004346225.1. Classification (GTDB taxonomy): domain Bacteria; phylum Pseudomonadota; class Gammaproteobacteria; order Burkholderiales; family Burkholderiaceae_B; genus Paralcaligenes; species Paralcaligenes ureilyticus. The sequence goes on from NZ_SMAJ01000001.1 coordinate 425,725, forward strand.
CGCTTGCGTGCGTGCGTTTTCAAGCTGAGTCCGGGCCGCAGCCACATCGGCCTGCGCGGCAACCCCTGCCTGATAGCGATTCTGCGTTGTACGCAACAAGCGCTCATAAGCGGCAAGCGTTTGCTCAAACAACCTTTTTTCCGCATCCAGCGCGCGCAGTTGAAAATAACTTTGCGCCAGGGTCGATTGCATGCTGAGCCGGGTGCCCGCCAAATCGGCGGCGCTGGCCTGCACACCCGCCTGGCTGGATTCGACGGTGCGCCGAACCTTGCCCCATAGGTCCGGTTCCCAGCTAACGCTTCCCGTCAGGCTGGACTGGGTAGAACCGCTCGAACCCGAGCCGCTCAGACCGGAACCCGAACCTCCGCTCGAGCCGCTCCCACCCGATCGGGTGGCCGAAAGCCCCGCATTCAGAATAGGGAAAAACCCGGCGCGAGCCGACTGCACCAAAGCCTGGGCCTGCCGATACTGGGCCTGAGCCTGCGCAATATTCTGATTGGCGGCCAGCAAAGCATCCATCAGCCGGTCCAGAACAGGATCGTTATAGCTGCGCCACCAGTCCGCGCGCAGGGCCGTGTCGCTGGGCATTGCCTGCGTCCAACCCTTTGTTTCTTTGTAATTCGCGCCCACGGCAATGCTCGGCCGCTGATAGTCGGGCCCCACAGCGCACGCGCCCAGCAAACCCGCCAGCGCGAAAGCCACAGAGGCTTTCAGGATATTTTTAGTTGGATTAAGCATGTTCAGGCTGCCCCCGCTTGCGATTGGCCCATAAACGGAAACGATCCAGATATAAATAGACGACAGGGGTGGTATAGAGCGTCAGGGCCTGGCTTAGAATCAGCCCCCCCACAATCGTCAAACCCAAAGGCCGCCGCAACTCCACGCCGGCGCCCGAGGCGAGCACCAGAGGGAGCGCGCCAAACAGCGCCGATACGGTGGTCATCATGATCGGGCGAAACCGCACCAGGCAAGCCTGATAGATGGCATCATGCGACGATAGATGGTGCTCGCGCTCGGCCTGCAAGGCAAAATCAACCATCATGATGGCATTTTTCTTCACAATCCCGATCAGCAGAAACACACCTATCAGCGCAATCAGCGAAAACTCTTCGCCCAGCAGCATCAGGGCCAGCAAGGCGCCGATGCCGGCCGACGGCAGGGTCGATAGAATCGTGAGGGGATGCACATAACTTTCATACAGGATGCCCAGCACGATATACATCGTGACCAGCGCCGCCAGAATCAGCCATGGCTGTTGCGCCAACGACTGCTGCAAGGCATTCGCACTGCCCTGAAAGCCCGCCTGGATCTCCTGCGTAGGCAAGCCGCTGCGGGCCACTGCCTGCTCAATGGCGCGGACCCCTTGATCCAGCGACACGCCGGGCGCCAGACTGAACGAAACCGTATCGGCGGCAAACAGGCCTTGATGCTGCACGCTTAGCGGCGAGTTGCCTACTTCAAAATGCGTAAATGCCGACAGGGGTACCCGAGCGCCGCTAGCCGTTACGACCTGCACCTGCTTGAGCGATTCGGCATTCTGCGCATAGCGCTGATCCACCCCCATCACCACGTGATATTGATTCAGGGGGCCATAGATCACCGATATCTGACGCTGGCTAAAGGAATTATTCAACGTTGACGCGATCAGACTCATATTCACACCCAGGCGGGTGGCGGCATCGCGATCTATGACCAGATTGACCCGCGTGCCCTTGTCTTCCACATCGGTATCAACATCGACCAATTCCGGCAAGCCCACCATGGCCTGCTGTATTTTAGGCAACCATGTCTTGAGCAAGGTCAAATCACTGGCCATCAGGGTGTAGTCGTAAGACGCGGTGCTGGTCTGGCGGCTACCCATGCGTATGTCTTGCTGCGGCACCAGCGTCAGGCGTGCGCCGGGCACTCCAACGAACTTGCCGCGCAAGCGATTCACAACCTGCATGGCGCTGACCTTGCGTTGCGCCAAGGGTTTGAGCTGGATCAGCAGAAAGCTTGAATTGCTGCCCCCACGCCCGCCGGCAAAGCCCGTAACGCTATCGATGGCTGGATCTTGCAGCAATATTTTGCGGAACCCTTCCAGCTTGGGCACCATGGCTGTAAACGAGGTACCTTGATCGACCCGGAAAAACCCCAGCAATTGACCCGTGTCCTGTTGAGGGAAAAAACCCTTGGGCACGATCTTGTACAAATAGACATTAAGTCCTACGGTAATCGCCAGCAGCAGCATCATGAAACGGCCATGCGCCAGCGCCCAGGCCAGCGACGTTTTATAGCCGTCCCACAGCCAATCGCCAACCGCCTGGAAGCCCCGCACCAGTCTGCCGGGCGCTTTCTTTTGCCGGGGCTTGGAGCGCAGCAAGTGCGCGCACATCATGGGCGTAAGGGTGAGCGACACAATCAGCGAGATCATGATGGCGGCCGACAGCGTGACGGCAAATTCTCGAAACAGACGCCCGACGATGCCGCTCATCAGCAATATGGGAATAAACACCGCGACCAGCGATACGCTCATCGCCAACACCGTAAAGCCTACCTCTTTAAGCCCGCGCAAGGCGGCGCGAACAGGAGACGCGCCCCGTTCAATGTGGCGCATGATGTTCTCCAGCACCACGATGGCATCGTCGACCACGAAACCCGCTGCGACGATCAGGGCCATCAGGGAAATGGTATTGAGCGTAAAGTTGAACAGCAACATCAGGCTGAAGGTGGTGATGAGCGACACAGGTACCACAACGCTCGGTATAAGGGCTGCCCGCAGATTGCGCAGGAACAGCAACACCACCAGCACCACCAGCGCCACGGCAATCACCAAAGTAAGCTCGGCCTCCAGCAAGGACGCGCGTATGCTGGGAGTGCGGTCCTGTGCCACCGTCAACACAACGTTTGCAGGCAACATTGCCTGAAAGCTCGGAATTTCCGACTGAATGGCATCCACGGTATCAATGATATTGGCGTCGGACTGGCGTCGCACAATCAATAAAATGGCTTTTTTATCATTGAAGAAACCGGCGTTGAAAATATCTTCAACCGAATCCTCTACCGTGGCCACATCGCTCAAGCGCACCGGGGCACCATTGCGATACGCCACAATCAGGGGCCTATATTGCGCAGCCTTGGTCAATTGGCCGCCCGAGTTCACTACCCAGTGAAGCTTATCGTTTTCAACCATGCCGTTCGGACGCATGGTGTTGGCGTTGGTCAGCGCCGTGCGCACATCATCCAGAGCCACACCCGCGCTGGCCAGGGCCTGAGGATTCAAATCAACGCGTATGGCCGGCAGCGAACTGCCGCCTATGCTGACCTCGCCCACGCCTGAAACCTGCGCCAGTTTTTGCGCCAGAACGGTCGAGGCCAGGTCATACAGCTGGCCCTGCCCAACGGTGGATGAAGTCAGCGCCAGCACCATAATGGGAGCCGACGCCGGATTCACCTTGTGATAGGTGGGGTTGCTGCGCAACGCGCTGGGCAGCAGCGTGCGCGCGGCGTTGATCGCCGCCTGCACATCGCGCGCGGCGCTATTGATGTCGCGGCTCAGATCGAACTGCAAGAAAACGCGCGTCGAGCCCTCGGTGCTGCTCGAACTCATGTCGGTAATCCCGGCAATCGAGCCCAATGCCTGCTCCAACGGCGTAGCCACACTGGACGCCATGGTTTCCGGGCTGGCCCCGGCCATATTGGCCGACACCGAGATCATTGGATAATCAACCTGCGGCAAAGGCGACACCGGCAGCAGCCAGAAGGCCAGCCCTCCTGTCAGCACCAGGGCCAGACTTAATAGTGTCGTAGCCACCGGGCGCATGATGAAGATCGACAGGAACCTCATTGCGCCGCCTCGCCACTGCGCCGCCACGCCCGAACCCGCTGCGACAAGCCGTCAAACCACAGGTAAATAACCGGCACGGTAAACAGCGTCAGCAACTGGCTGCACAGCAAGCCGCCAACCATCACCAGACCCAAGGGCTGGCGCAACTCGGAGCCCGCGCCCGTCGCAAGCATTAAAGGAATGGCGCTGAACAAGGCCGCCAGCGTGGTCATCAGAATCGGCCGGAACCGCAACAAGGCGGCCTCGTGAATAGCCGCCTGGGGCGCCAGGCCACGCTCGCGCTCGGCATCGAGCGCGAAGTCGATCATCATGATGGCGTTCTTCTTGACGATGCCTATAAGCAAAATAATGCCAATGATCCCGATCATGTCGAGCTCGGAGCCGCTCAGCAGCAAGGCCAGCAAGGCGCCAATGGCAGCCGATGGCAGCGTCGATAAAATCGTGATGGGGTGAATATAGCTCTCGTACAGAATACCCAGCACAATATACATGGCCACCACAGCCGCCAGCAGCAGCCACAAAGTGCTGTTGAGCGACGCCTGAAACGCCCGGGCGGCCCCTTGGAAACTTGTGTCTATCGATGCGGGCATGGCCAGGCTGCTTTCAGCCTGTTGAATCGCCGCGACCGCGTCGGACAACGCTACGCCCGGTGCCAGATTGAATGAAATCGTCGCGGCCGGAAACTGGCCCAACCGTTCAATCGACAGCAAGGTGTTCGATTCAACGACCTGAGCCAGGCCAGACAAGGGAACCGGTCCGCCGCTCGTGGTCGGCACAAAGATCTGATTCAGCGACGCCGGGTCCTGGCGATATTGAGGCGCCACCTCCAGCACTACACGATACTGGGCCGACTGAGTGAAAATGGTGGAAATCAGGCGCTGCCCGAAGGCATCGTAGAGCGCCTCGTCTATCGCCGAAGTGGTTACGCCCAGGCGCGCGGCGGCATCGCGGTCTATTTTCAACGAAGTCTGCAGACCACCCGGCTGCAGGTCATCTCCCACGTCGGTCAGTTGCGACAAGGCCTGCAGCTTTTGCACGACCTTGGGTACCCATTGCTCGAGCACCGCGCTGTCGGGGTTGGACAAGGTCATCTGGAACTGGGCCCGGCTGACATGATCGTCGATGGTCAGGTCCTGCACCGGCTGCATATACACTTTGATGTCCGGCACCTTTTGCAGCGTTGTGCCCAGCCTTCGAATAATCGTGGCCGCATTGGCGCTGCGCTCACTGACCGGCTTGAGCGCAATCTGCATGCGCCCGGTATTCAGGGTTGAGTTGGTGCCGTCTATGCCAATGAACGAGGTCACGGCCGACACGTCGGGATCTTTCAGTATCTGATCCACCGCCTGCTGCTGACGTTTGGCCATGGACGGGAACGAAACGGTTTGCGGCGCCTGGCTGATGGCCTGAATCATGCCCGTATCTTGCTGCGGAAAGAAGCCCTTTGGCACCACTATATATAGCAAGCCGGTCACGATCAGGGTGCCCACGGCAACTATCAGCGTGGCCCGCTGATGCGACAGCACAAAAGTCAGGCCACGGTCGTACGCTTTGATCGAAGATTCAATCCAGGCGCCGGCCTTTTTCTGGAAGCGGCCGTATTTCATTTCCGATTCGGGCTTGAGCAGGCGCGCGCACATCATTGGCGTGAGCGTGAGCGAAATCAGCAGCGAAATCAAAATTGCCACCGCCAGGGTGATGGCGAACTCCCGAAACAGGCGGCCGATGACGTCGCTCATGAACAGCAACGGGATCAGCACCGCAATCAACGACAGGGTCAGGGACACCAACGTGAAACCGATCTGCGATGCGCCCTTCAAGGCGGCTTTCAGGGCCGTCTCGCCCGCTTCGATGTGGCGCGCGATATTTTCTATCATCACAATGGCGTCATCGACCACAAAACCGGTGGCGATCGTCAGCGCCATCAGGGTCAGGTTGTTGATGCTGAACCCGGCCAGGTACATGATGCCGAAGGTGCCCACCAGCGACAACGGCACCACCACGCTGGGGATGAACGTGGCCGTCCAACTGCGCAGGAACACGAAAGTGACCAGCACTACCAGAACTACCGCCAATATCAGTTCGATACGCACATGGTAGATGGAGTCGCGTATCGTTTGCGTCCGGTCCGTGGCCACGGACACATCCACGCCAACGGGCAATGCCTGTTTCAGCGTCGGCAGCAAGGCCTCTACGCGATCCACGACATCGATGACATTGGCCCCGGGCTGGCGCTGGATACTGAGTAGAATGGCCGGGGTTTTCCCCACCCACGCCGCCTGGCGTATATCCTGCGCATCTTGCCGCGTGCGGGCGACATCGCGCAGGCGCAGCGGCGCGCCATTCTGATAAGACAATATCAATTGATCGTAGTCTTTGGGCGAGGCGAGCTGGTCATTGGCGTTGATCGTGGTGGAGCGCTCCGGGCCGTCCAGATTGCCCTTGGGCTGATTGGTGTTGGCCGTCGTGACGGCCGTACGTATATTGGCCAGAGTCAGGCCATGAGCGGCCAATGCCTGCGGGTTGGCCTGTATTCGCACAGCCGGCCGCTGGCCGCCTGCAATGCTCACCAGTCCAACCCCGGATATCTGCGACAGCTTTTGCGCCATCCGTATGTCGATCAGGTCCCGGACCTGGTACAAAGGCAGGGTCGGCGAGGTAATCGCCAGGCTGATTACGGGCGTATCGGCCGGATTGACCTTGTTGTAGGTCGGCGGCGTGGGCAGGTCACTGGGAAGCAGGTTGGAGGCAGCATTGATGGCCGCCTGGACTTCCTGCTCGGCCACGTCCAGAGGCAAGCCCAAATCGAACTGCAAGGTAATCATGGACGAACCGCCCGAACTGGACGAACTCATCTGCGACAAACCGGGCATTTGGCCAAACTGGCGCTCCAGCGGCGAAGTCACCAGCGCCGTCATCACCTTGGGGCTGGCGCCCGGATACAAGGTAACGACCTGAATGGTGGGGTAATCCACTTCGGGCAGGGCCGACACGGGCAGAATCCGGTAGGCCAGTATCCCCGAAATAAGCAGCGCCAACATCGCCAGGGTGGTGGCGACGGGCCGCAAAATGAACAATCGCGAGAGATTCACGTGCTGCGAACCTAGTGGCGGGCGCGCGGGCCGGGCGTCGCGGCGGGTGCAGTCGATGGCTTGGCGGCGGTCGCCGTTGTGGATTTGGCCGAGGCGTCTGCCGCCGTAGCGGCCTTCATGACCTCCACCTTGGCGCCCTCGCGCAAACGATCCAGGCCCTCGACCACCACCTGTTGACCGGCCGCAAGGCCGGTCTTCACCGCTACCTGCTTGCCATCGACGGTGCCAGTGGTGATGGCTTGAATATGCACCGTTCCATCATCCTTCAGCACATACACGAATGCCCCAATCGAGCCTTGCTGCACAGCCATGGTGGGCACCACCAGCGCGTGATCGTCGCTGCTGACCAGCAGGCGCACATTGACGAACTGGTTGGGAAACAGGGCTTCGTCATCATTGGCAAAGCGCGCCTTGAGCTTGAGCGTGCCGGTGGTGACGTCGATCTGGTTATCGACCGACATCAGTTCACCGCTGGCAATTTTCAGCTGATCGTCGCGGCCATATAGATCGACAGCCAATTTCCGGCCGCTGTGCATGGCGGCCAGAACCGGCGGCAGCTGCGCCTGAGGCAAGGTAAAAATGACGGAAATGGGTTGGGTCTGGGTAATGACGGCCAAACCGGTGGTGCTTGCAGCCGAAATCAAATTGCCCTGATCAACCATGCGCAGACCCAGACGCCCCGAAATCGGCGCGGTGATGCGCGTAAAATTCAGCTGCAGCGCAGCACTATCGACGGCCGCCTGATCGCTTTTTTCCGAGCCCATGTACTGCTGGACCAGCGCTGCCTGGGTATCCACCTGCTGCTTGGCGATGGAATCCTGCTTGTACAGGGTCTGATAGCGTTGCAAGTCACGCCGGGCGTTTTGCAACAGGGCTTCGTTCTGCTTTTGCTGACCCTGGGCCTGTTCAAGCGCAACCTGGAAAGTGCGCGGATCGATCTGAGCGAGCAGGTCGCCCTGCCGGACTTTCTGCCCATCGGTAAAGTCGACCTTCTGCAATTCGCCGTCAACCCGGCTGCGTACCGTGACGGTATTGAACGCCGTGACCGTGCCAATGGCGTTCAGGGAAAAATCAATGCGGCCGATTGCCACCGGCTCGACCCGTACCGGCACCACATCGGAAGCACCGCCGCGGAATGCGGAAGCGGGCGTGCGTTTCGTATTTTTATTCAGAACCCAATACCCCCCGCCCAATGCAATCGCTATAAGGATGGCCCAAACCCAGACGCGGGTATGGCGAGGCCGATTTGGTTCGGCACGAGGGTCCAACATACACAACTCTCCGTTTCAGCACGTGATAACTACGTCATTCTCGCCGATTTAAGGTGTCCACGAACAGGAATATCTGAAAGCTGAAATCGGGTGCAACAACTAATTGCCGCGGCGATTGGCAGCCACAAGGGCTGCCGCTACATTATGGCGAGTACGTTTTTATTGGCGGATATGTTCTTATTGACGGATATGTTCTTATTGGCGGATATGTTCTTATTGGCGGATACGTTCTGTAGTGGCACCCCTTGTGGGTGCCAAGGCCCTGACAAACAAGATGTATCTTGCATAGATGACAGGCACAAGGCCTGTCGCTACATGCCTGCCGCTGCAACCCGATAGATCGGCCGAGGACGCAATTGAACCCTACACATTGCAGCGTGCCAGTTTGAAGGGCACATCGCGCGTAACCGGCTGCGGCTTCAGATCGGAATCCTGCGCCGCAAAACGGATCCATATGACGTATTTATTGGCGCTCATCTCGGGAAACACCCGCAGATCGGGGTCCACCCACACACGCAGCATCTGGAAGGTTTTGCCGCTAAGCATTTCCTGATAGGCCCCCTGCTTGGCCTCAAGATCGACGATATCGCTGGAATCCCGCAGCAGCCGCAAGCACAAGGACAAGCCCTTGTACAGCGGTAAAAAAGGGCTGATCCACTGCTTGAGGTCTTGCAAGCGGTCATCGTAAGGCTTGATCTGCCAGGAATAATACGAGGGCATGTCGACTTGCGAGGAACCGCCGGGCACGGCGATGCGTCCGCGCAGACTCGCCAGCCATTCATTGTCGCGCAATATTTGCCCCACCCGGCCCTGCGAACCAAGCTCTGTGCTGCTGGCCTGGATTTCGTCGAGCAAGGTATCGAGCGTACCCGAATCGACGCCAGGGTGCTGGCGCAAAGCGCCAAGCGCACTGCGCTGACGCTCGAGATCCTGCACAATCGAGCCTCGCAGATCGGTGCGGTCGCAGATATCGAGCACATCGAACAGCGTTGCAACGGCCACCTGCTGATGACGCGCGTCGGCGCCTTCCACGAAAAAAAACAGCCTGTCGAACAAGTGCTCGACCCTGAGCAGAGCCCTAACGCGTTCGTTGCAAGGATATTCGTAAAGAATCACGCGACAACAATCCCTTTTTTTAGCAGAAGCATCTCCAGCCGCCTAACCCCGCTGTCGTGCCGAAGAACACCAGCGCTTATGCACTACACAAGCGCGCTGCTCAAGTTGGGCAAGCGTCGTATGCGCATCGTTAAGCACCACATCGTCAGCAAGCGCCAACCTATCCTTACGCGAAGCTTGCACTGACATAATACGCGCAATAGCCTCTGGAGTCAGCCCGCTGCGGGCCTGCACCCGCGCCACCTGCGTCGCCGGATCGCAATCGACGACACATATCCGGTCGACACGATCGCGCCAGCGACCGGACTCAACCAGCAAAGGCACCACGAACACAAGATAACATCCTTGCGCCTGATAAGCGCGTTCTTGTGTAACGACACCTATCATTGGATGAATAATCGCTTCCAGTCGACCCCGGGCGGCCGGGTCGGAAAACACCAGATCACGCATGCTGCGCCGGTTCAGAGAACCGTCTGGAGCGATCACGCCAGGCCCGAACCGCTCACGGATGGCGTCGATGGCGGCGCCCCCCGCCGCCGTAAGCTCATGAGCGATCTGATCTGTGTCGATGACTGCGGCGCCCCATTCCTGAAAAAAATCGGCAACGCGGCTTTTCCCGGACCCGATGCCGCCCGTCAACCCTATCTTGTACATAGGCCAAGTCAACCTGCTTGCTAAAAGTAAGACTGTACCCCAGGACCCAGCGCCAAGGCAGTGGCCCCGCCGGCCGCCAGGAAGGGCCCGAACGGGTAGGACGAGCCTAGCCGAAAATTTTTCTGGCGTAAAAATGCCGCACCTATGCCCGCCAGGCACGCAGCCAGCAACACGTACGGCAAGCTGAAAATACCCACCCAGGCTCCCAATGCCGCCAACAATTTGAAATCGCCATAACCCATGCCGGCGCGGCCTCTGAACAAGGCGAACAGCCAGAACAAAACCCACAAGAATCCGTAACCTGCCACGGCGCCCGCCAGCGACTGATGCAAAGACACCGGGCCACCCATCCACGCCGCCGCCAGGCCCAGCCAAAGCAAAGGAGCAGTCAGTGCATCGGGAAGCAAGGCCAGTTGGGCATCGACCACGGCCAGGATCAGCAGCATATTCAGCGCGATCAGCGTCGACCAGAAGCCAAAGCCCAAACCGTAACGGTGCGCCAGAATCCAGGCCAGCCCGCCCATAACCATCGAAGCGCCGCAACGCAGCCACGGCGCCAACGGCGATAAACCGCAACCCGGATGCGCTCCATCGCCGGCTTGCAGTTCGACAGCGAGCCGAAGCGCATACCTGCACGCAAAACCTGCGCTCCACCACGCACCGGAAATTCCGGCCAATGCGCCTGCGGCGCAAACGACAACAAGCCCCCACCCGGTGGTTAAAACTGATAACAAGATCGGCTCCTCTCCCAATACAACAATAATTGCGTAGAATGCATAATGCCTTTAATTGATGGAATTTTCGTATGTCTGCCCATGTACCAATCACCTCGCGCCCCGTTGTACGTACCCTGTGGTTCGCACTGACGGCCCTGATTCTTGCCGGCTGCGCCCAAACGCGCACTCCCGGCTACTACGACGTACCGCACGACAGCACCCAAAGCGATGCCCAAATGCAGGCGCAAGGCCGCGACCAGGCCAAAGCCCCGTCACAGGTACAGCTGGGTTTTGGCAATAGCCGGAAAGCCGACCAAAACGACGCTACCAGCACAGCTTCATCTGCCGCTCAGGCCCCCACACCCGCCAAACCGCAGTTGCTCGCCGAAGCCAAAACCTTTCTGGGGACCATCCCGTGCCTGGTCAACGGCAATGCCTGCTCGGCCACCCGGGTAACGCTTACCTTGGCGCCAAACGGCGAATGGCGCTCCCGCACTCTTACGCTCGACGGCGCCAACGCCGGGCACAGCCAGGTCCAGCAAGGCTGCTGGCATGTCATAGGCGCGTCGCCGCTACGCGTACTGCTGCAGCTGAAAAACCAGAACGCCAAGGCAGATTTAAGCTTCGCCAACAACGAACAGCTGCATATAAACGCCATTGACAACATCACGCCGAATCTGGATTACCGCCTTACCCGGCAAGCCGACATCGATGCCATAAGCGAGCTGAAAGAGCCTGCCATGCATTGCGGCAATTAAGGAAATGCGATCAGGTGTTAAACGGCGTTGAAGGCGCTGGGTTGAAGGTGTGAAGTGATGTTTTGGGTAGAGATGGCAGCCACAAGGGCTGCCGCTACAAAAATGGTATAAAACGTACCCCCTAATGTAGCTGCGCCCCTGTGGCGGCACCCCTGTAGCGCCACCCCTTGTGGGTGGCAAAACCAAACAATCTGCCAAACCCCAACCAGGCATCAAAGCTCCGTCAACTAAGGCGCCAGCACGCAGTGCACCAGTTCTACGGCGTTTCGCACCTGCATTTTCTGGAATATCCGCGCGCGGTGGGCTTCGATTGTGCGCTGGGACACGCCCAGCTCGGCGGCAATGATTTTGTTGGGTTTACCCATGGCTACATACGTCATGACATCGCGTTCACGCGGGGTCAACATCGTAAAACGCGCATTATCCGTATCCGCAACAACGTCCATGTTGATCTCCTCATATTGTCTATTTATGTACGGCAGATTCTGGCATGAACAATCGGTAAAGTCGCCTGTCATTTCTGACACCAATACCGCTTGCAAAACGGCCGGATTTAGCACAAGAATGTAGCTTGTCCATGTGGCGCCAAAGCGCCATGGCACCCACAAGGGGTGCCGCTACAGAAACGTTGGCGAATAGGGCGACGCCTTGCGGCGATGACAGGCACAGGGCCTGTCGCTACAAAGACAAAAATGGCACCCACTAGGGGTGCCACTACAAAAGCAGGTGCCGCTCGCTATATTTCCAGATTATCGATCAGGCGCGTACCGCCGATCCGGGCGGCCGCCAGAACGACCAGGGGTTCGCCGGCCTGGATTTCTTCTGCCGTGGGCGAATTAAGATCGCGCTGCCGGCGCAACGACACATAGTCGGGCGCCCAGCCTCGCTCCACCAGCGCAGCGGCGGCCTGCCCTTCCAGCCCTGCCTGATCGAACCGGCCGGACTTGATCTGCGCCTGTATCTTCTGCAAAGTGGCGTATAAAAAAGGCGCTTCGCGGCGCTCGTCCGCCCCCAGGTACATATTGCGCGAAGACAAGGCCAGGCCATCGGTGTCGCGCACGGTTTCGTGAGCCAGGATTTCTACCGGCAACTGGAACTGCCGGCACATATTGCGCACCACCATGAGTTGCTGATAGTCTTTTTTGCCAAACACGGCCACCGCGGGTTGCACACAGGCGAACAGTTTCATCACGACGGTGCTGACGCCGGTAAAAAACCCGGGGCGAAAATGGCCTTCGAGAATATCGCCCAGATCGGCCGGCGGCAGCACCTGGTAGTTTTGCGGTTCGGGGTACATTTCGCGTTCGTTCGGGGCAAACAAAACATACACATCACGCTCGCGTTCCAACTTTTCAATATCGGACTGCAGGGTGCGCGGATAACGGTCGAAATCTTCGTTGGGCCCAAATTGCAGCCGATTGACGAATATGCTGGCCACCACCGGGTCGCCGTGCTGGCGCGCCAGCTTCATCAGCGACAAATGCCCCTTGTGCAAATTGCCCATGGTCGGCACAAACGACACACGCAATTGTCCCCGCAATTGGTCGCGCAGCTCTTCGATCGTATGAACAACTTTCAAGAAACCCTCCGTCCTGAAAAAGAATCGTGCCCGGCTTACGCTTCTGTTTGAGTGTATGACAAGCGCACATAAATAGGGGCATACGGCTCGGCCTGGGTAATATCCAGCAAAGACTCGCGGGCAAGCTCCAGCAGAGCCAGAAAATGCACCACAATCACCGCCGCCGTATCGCCCGCCTTGGCCCGCAGCATGAACAATTCCGTAAATTCCATAAATCGCACATCATGCAGAGCGCGCAGAATCTGGCTCATGTGATCACGCACGGAAAGCTGTTCACGCGTAATGTGGTGATGCGCGTTGAGCTTTGCGCGACGCATTATCTCCACCCAGGCGTTACGCAGATCGTCGGGGCTGACCTCGGGCAGCATGCGCGCAACGCTCAAGTCCATCAAGGCATGGCTGCGCAGAAAATCGCGGCCGGCCTGGGGCATGGAGTCCAGCTTGTGCGCGGCCAGCTTCATTTGCTCGTATTCCAACAAACGGCGCACCAGCTCGGCGCGCGGATCATCGGGCTCTTCTCCGGTATCGCTCTTTTTAACCGGCAGCAACATCCGCGACTTGATTTCAATAAGAAGCGCTGCCATCAATAAGTACTCGCCGGCCAGTTCAAGATTCTGGTCGCGAATCTGCTCGACATACGACAGATACTGCCGGGTGACCTCCGCCATGGGAATATCAAGCACATTGAAATTCTGCTTGCGTATCAGATACAGCAGCAGATCCAAGGGCCCCTGGAAAGTCTCCAGAAACACTTCCAGCGCGTCGGGCGGGATGTAGAGATCCTGCGGCATGGCGAACAGCGGCTCGCCATACAGGCGCGCCAGCGCCACGCTGTCGACGACATTGGGGGTACTGTCAACCGCAGGCTGAATCAAGGCGTCGATCTGGCTGGCCGCAACCACAGGCACGGGCGTCCCTGCGCTTAGAAGTTTTGGTAATATACGTAAGGCTCCTGGGGCACGCGAGCCGCACGAAAGCCATCCTGGTCTTGCGCATCGATTTGCTTGTCCCACAAACGAGCCCGGCCCTCGCGCTGGCGGGCCTCTGTGCCGGGGTGCTGCGCCTTGTACTGATTTATAAACTGAGTGATTTCTGATTGATAATTCTTGGCCATGATACGTCGCGCATTTGAGTGTCAAGACCCCAGTTTACTTCAGTCAAACAAAGTTATTCCATTTCCGGATCAAACGCGCGTTTTGCCCGCTCCGCATGATCCATGCGATGGATTGCCGGCGCATTCGCGTTCATGACAAATTCAGGTTTGGAAATGGAATTAGAATGCATTAATGGACTCTAGCGCGGCCCCACATCCCCCATCCCTCCCATCGGACCGCGAACGCGCCGCCATCCGCATGATTCCCTTCATCGTGGGTTGCGCACTGTTCATGCAGATGCTCGATTCAACGGTGGTGGCCACGGCGCTGCCGGTGATGGCCAAATCGCTGCATTCCACGCCGGTGCAGATGAACATCGTCATCACCAGCTACCTGCTTGCCACGGCGGTATTCGTTCCGATCAGTGGCTGGGCAGCCGACCGGTTTGGCAGCAAACGGGTGTTTATCGCCGCCATTGCCCTGTTTTCAATCAGCTCGATCGGCTGCGCCCTGTCGCAAAACCTGATCGAACTGGTGTTTGGGCGCATCGCCCAGGGCACGGCCGGCGCCATGATGGTGCCGGTCGGACGGATCATCCTGCTGCGCAGGATCCCCAAGACCGAACTGCTCAAGGCGATGGCATTCCTGTCGCTGCCCGCACTGATAGGCCCCGTCATCGGGCCGCCTCTGGGCGGCTTTTTAGTCGATTACGCCACCTGGCACTGGATATTCCTGATCAACGTGCCCGTAGGCATTCTGGGAATTGCGCTGGTCGTGCGCTATATACAAGAAGACTATCTCACCGAACGGCCCAAGCTGGACTGGCTTGGCTTCATCCTCAGCGGAGTCAGCCTGGCCGCGCTGGTTTCCGGCTTCGAGGCCGTGGGCCACAGCTCCATGCCGGTCGACTACGTGCTGATCCTGATCGGCATCGGCCTGGCTTGCGGCCTTCTATATATTTGGCACGCCAAACACGCCGCTTACCCGATTATCGACCTGAATCTGCTGCGCACCCCCACCTTCGCCATCGCGACCCTGGGGGGCAATTTGTGCCGCTTCGCCATCGGGGCCATGCCCTTTCTGCTGGCCATCTTGCTCCAGGTAGGCTTTGGCCTCTCGGCATTTTCGGCCGGCATGATTACCTTTACCAGTGCCGCGGGCTCAATGCTCATGAAACTGGTCGCCACCCCCATTATTCAGCGCTTCGGCTTCAAACGCGTGCTGATGTTCGACGCACTGGTCGCCGGCGCATTCGTCGCCATGTGCGGCCTGTTCCGGCCCGATACGCCGGTCTGGCTGATGGTCGCCATTTTGCTGATAGGCGGATTCTTCCGTTCCCTGATGTTCACCGCCGTCAACACCCTCACCTATGCCGACATCAGCTCCGAACACATGAGCCGCGCCAGCAGCTTCGCCGCCATGGCCCAGCAATTGGGCATCAGCCTGGGCGTCAGCTGCGCGGCGGTCACCCTGAATGTCAGCATGAGCTGGCGCGGCGCCACCCACCTGGCCATGGTCGACATCATCTGGGGCTTTATGGTCGTGGGCGCGTTGGCCGCTTCGTCGATATTTTCATTCGCCCGTCTAAAATCCAACGCCGGTGACCATTTGAACCAGAACAAGAAAATCGCGAAATTGCGATGAGCGGGTTTCCGAGGTACGTTTTGTAGTGGCAGCCCTTGTGGCTGCCATCGGCGTTCTATAAATATCGCCTCGACTATCAACGGTTTTGGCAGCCACAAGGGCTGCCGCCACATCGTCGACGACCATGCCAATATTCACCGATCGAGCATCGTGGGCGGTTAAGGTGGGGCGGGCGATTCGGGCACGCCGCGCGCAGGGCCGGCTTCGGGGATTCAAGGCGTGCGCTGTTTGAGTGGGACGTTTGCGAATAGCCCGGGGGGCTATTCGCCCCACGAGTTCGCACGCCGCCCCGAAGCCGGTCCTGCGCGCGGGAAGTCATGGCGCAGCCATGACCGTGCCCGTCAGAGCCCGATCCGCCTTAACCGGCCACGATGCGGGGCTAGAAGAACGCTCTAGGCAAAATAGGGGCAATGCGAAAGGATGAATGCCACCCACAAGGGGTGGCGCTACGGGGCTGTCGCTACGAATCGGTCAACAACATCACCAGCTTGCAATCAGGGCGGGTGGCCAAGCGAAATGTAATCTGCCGGTAGCTCAGAATACCCAGATCGGGATGCTTGAACTCGCGCCGGCCACCCTCGCGCTCCACCACCGTCTGGCGTGTCCACCAACGCATGAACACCGAACTGGTTTGCACAAGCTCATCGACCAAAGCCCGGATATCCGGTTCATCCGCATGAGCCCCGGCATCGGCCCGGAACTCGGCCACCACCCGACGCGCCCGTTGCTCCCAGCCCACCACCAACTCACGCGCCGCGACATCCTGAAAAATATAGCGCAGCAAATTAGGCCGCTCGCTGCGATCCGGCCAGCCGTCGAACAAACGCAGCATGGGTTGATTGCGCGCCAGAACATTCCAGCAGCGATCCAGTATATAGGCGGGCGCCGTAATACTATGCACACAATCCGCCAGATCCAAAGGCAGTTCAGCCGCCTCCCCGCGAGCATGGTCGGGATCCGTACATTCGGCCAGCTCAAACAAATACTGGCGCTCGGCACGCACCAGCTGCAGCACATTGGCAAGCCTCGCCCACACACCCGGTGAAGCCGACACGTCGCGCCCCTGCTCGATCCACGTATACCAGGTAACACTGATGCCGCACAGCTGTGCCACCTCTTCACGCCGCAACCCCGGCGTGCGCCGCCGCGAACCCGCAGGCAGCCCGACCATCGCAGGCGCCACACGGGCACGCACGCTACGCAAAAAATCGCCCAAGGCGCGTCGCCGCGCCGAACTGACCTGAGCTTCGGCGGGCGCGGAAGAAGAAGCAGGCAGCCTGTCCGTCACCTGGCCTGGCGCCTATCGCAAGGTACTGGCCAGCGTTCGACGCACATCTTCCTCACTGCGGCCGCTGCGTTTGACATAGTCTTCCACCTGATCCGCGCCTATCGAGCCCACATTGAAATATTGCGATTTGGGATGGCTGATATAAAAGCCCGACACACTGGAGGCTGGATACATGGCGTAGCTGTCAGTCAGCTGCATGGAAATATCGTCGCACTCCAGGACTCGGAACATATCCTTCTTGACTACGTGTTCGGGGCAGGCCGGGTAGCCCGGCGCCGGCCGTATGCCCTGATATTTTTCGGCGATGACCGCCTCGTTGCTAAGGTTCTCGTCGGGGACATAACCCCACAGATCCTTGCGCACCCGCGCATGCAGACATTCGGCAAAGCCTTCGGCCAGACGATCGGCGATCGACTTGAGCATGATGCTGGAGTAGTCGTCGTTATCGGCCAGAAATGCGGCGTCGTGTTTTTCAATGCCGATGCCGCCGGTGACCGCAAACATGCCGATATAGTCCATGACGCCCGTCGATTTAGGGGCGATGTAATCGGCCAGGCATTTATTTTCAACACCTTCACGCTTGACCGTTTGCTGACGCACGCCGCGCCACGTAAACAGCACCTCGGAACGCGACTCATCGCGATACACCTCGATATCGTCGTCGTTGACCGTGTTGGCCGGATAAAACGCCACCACCCCGTTTGCCGTAAGCCAGCGGCCTTCGACCACTTTCTTCATCATGGCCTGGCCTTCGATGAAGATCTTGCGCGCCTGTTCGCCCACCACCTTATCGTCAAGAATGGCCGGGTATTGGCCAAACAGACTCCAGGTCTGGAAAAACGGCGTCCAGTCTATGTAATGCAGGACCTCGTTCAGATCATAGTGCTTGAACGCACGCCGCCCAATAAACTTGGGACGCGGCGGCGTATAGTTGCTCCAGTCGATAACAGGCTTGTCGGCGCGCGCCTCGGCCAGGCTGACCAAGGGTGTCGCCTTGCGATTGGCATGACGGGTACGCACCACTTCGTACTCGGCGGCCACCTCGGCCACATACGCGTCAGCCCGATCCGACATCAAATTGGTCGCCACGCCCACCGACCGGCTGGCGTCGGGCACATAAATAACCGGCCCCTCGTAATGCGGCGCAATCTTGACAGCGGTATGAACACGGCTGGTCGTCGCGCCGCCCACCAGCAAGGGCAGCTTGCGGCTGCGGAAATAATCGTCGCGCTGCATTTCGGAGGCCACATAGGCCATTTCCTCGAGGCTGGGCGTAATCAAACCCGACAGGCCGACCATGTCGCAATTTTCTTCCTTGGCTTTCGCCAGAATATCGGCGCAAGGCACCATCACACCCATATTGATGACTTCGAAGTTATTGCATTGCAGGACAACAGTGACGATATTCTTGCCGATATCGTGCACATCGCCCTTGACTGTGGCAATGACGATCTTGCCCTTGGCGCGCACATCGCCGCCGGAGGCCGCCACCAGGCGTTTCTCTTCTTCAATGAAGGGAATCAGATGGGCGACGGCCTGCTTCATGACCCGCGCCGACTTGACCACCTGCGGCAAAAACATTTTGCCCGCGCCGAACAAATCGCCCACCACATTCATGCCGTCCATGAGCGGGCCCTCGATCACTTCAATAGTGCGCCCACCCGCGGCATCGATCTTTTGCCGAACTTCTTCGGTGTCTTCCACAATAAAAGTGGTAATGCCATGCACCAGCGCGTGCGACAGCCGTTCTTCGACCGACTGCTCGCGCCAGGTAAGATCCTCTTCTCTTTTGGCGCCCGAGCCTTTAACGGTTTCGGCCATCTCCACCAGGCGCTCGGTCGAGGTCCGCTCATCGGCCGGATCGGTTTTACCCACCGGCTCGGCGCGATCGAGCACCACATCTTCCACATAATCGCGCAGCTTTTTGTCGATGTCCTGATACACGCCCAGTTGGCCGGCATTGACGATCCCCATCGTCATGCCTTCCTGAATAGCGTAGTACAGAAATACCGTATGGATGGCTTCGCGCATCAGTTCATTGCCGCGAAACGAGAAGCTTACGTTGGACACGCCGCCTGAAATCCGCGCATGAGGCAGATTGTGCGTAATCCAGCGCGTCGCCTCGATAAAATCGACCGCATAATGATTGTGCTCGTCGATGCCGGTAGCGATGGCAAACACATTGGGATCGAAAATAATATCTTCGGGCGGGAAACCTACTTCGTCGACCAGCAAACGATACGCAAGCTCGCAAATCGTCTTGCGCCGCTCCAGGCTATCGGCCTGCCCTTTCTCGTCAAACGCCATGACCACCACGGCGGCGCCATATTTGCGGCACAAGCGAGCCTGCTTCAGGAAGGGCTCAACCCCTTCTTTCATGGATATCGAATTGACGATCGACTTGCCTTGAACGCAACGCAAGCCTGTCTCGATAATGGACCATTTGGAGCTGTCGATCATGATCGGCACCCGGGCGATATCGGGCTCGGAGGCGATCATGTTCAGAAAACGGTGCATGCACGAAACCGAATCCAGCATGGCCTCGTCCATATTGATATCGATGATCTGCGCCCCGCTCTCCACCTGCTGACGCGCCACGGTCAGGGCTTCGTCGTATTTTTCTTCGCGGATCAGGCGCAGGAACATCTTGCTGCCCGTCACATTCGTGCGCTCACCCACGTTGATGAACAGCGTATCGCTATCGATATTGAGCGCTTCCAGGCCCGAGAGACGGGTTTTGACCGGGATTTCCGGAACCTGCCGCACCGGCAGCCCCGATACTTTCTCCGCTATCGCCTTGATATGCTCGGGCGTCGTGCCGCAACAGCCACCGGCCATATTCACCATGCCGGCCTGGGCGAACTCCTGCAACAAACCCGAAGTATCGGCCGGCGTTTCATCAAAGCCGGTATCGGCCATGGGGTTGGGCAGGCCGGCGTTGGGGTACACGCAAATATACGTGTCGCAGATTTTGGACAGTTCTGCAATATAGGGACGCATCAACGCCGCCCCCAGGGCACAGTTCAAACCAACGGTGATCGGACGCGCGTGGCGCACCGAATTCCAGAAGGCCTCAACCGTCTGACCCGACAGGATACGGCCCGAGGCATCGGTGACCGTGCCCGATATCATTACAGGCAAGCGCACGCCGCGCTCTTCAAATACGGATTCCACCGCAAAAATGGCCGCCTTGGCATTCAAGGTATCGAAAATCGTTTCGATCAGCACCAGATCGATCCCGCCATCGAGCAGGCCGTTCATCTGCTCGGTATAGGCCACACGCAACTCTTCAAAACTGACATTGCGCGCGCCGGGGTCGTTCACATCGGGCGAAATCGAGGCCGTTTTGGGCTGCGGGCCCAGGGCGCCCGCCACAAAGCGAGGTTTGTCCGGCGTACTGTACTCATCGCAGGCCGCGCGCGCCAGCTTGGCCGATTCCAGATTCAGCTCGTAGGCCAGCTCCTCCAGACCGTAATCGCCCAGCGCAACCGTGGTGGCGCCAAACGTATTGGTTTCAATGACATCGGCGCCGGCCTCAAGGTATTGCTTGTGGATCTCCGAAATGATATCGGGGCGCACCAGGGACAAGAGTTCGTTATTGCCCTTGACATCCTTGCCGTGATCCGCAAAGCGTGTGCCGCGGAATTCGATTTCGCTTAACTTGTACTGCTGAATCATGGTGCCCATGGCGCCATCGAGGATCAGTATGCGAGAGCCCAGCAAGCGCGCAAACTCGGCGCCGCGGGTATATGAGGAAATCGGATAAGGCAAAGAAGGATAGGACACGGTTTACCTGGAGCGGAAAATTTAGCGCTTGCGCGCCGGACAGCTATCGGGCCGGCACGAGGCGTGCGCGGCCGATGCGACCCTTTATTGTAACGGCTTCGCCCGGAACGCTCCGGGTGCCCGCACCGGGCCGAAATGTGAAAATGGCACCCACGAGGGGTGCCGCTACAAAAACGTACCAGCCGCTCTTGTAGCGGCAGCCCTTGTGGCTGCCATACAATCTCAATGCGCGCGCATGCTACATTTAAGCCTGAGAGAGGTGCTTTC
Organism: Paralcaligenes ureilyticus; assembly: GCF_004346225.1. Classification (GTDB taxonomy): domain Bacteria; phylum Pseudomonadota; class Gammaproteobacteria; order Burkholderiales; family Burkholderiaceae_B; genus Paralcaligenes; species Paralcaligenes ureilyticus. The sequence continues at coordinate 446,816 of NZ_SMAJ01000001.1, forward strand.
GGAGCAGGAAATACACAAGGTTGTCCTCAAAACAACGCCACCCTGCCCTGCGAAAGTTAAATGGGAAACACCCCGCGCAAGATCGCCTACCCGGCGCATCCCGCGCGCCAACTGTGCTGCCCCCGCAACGGTAATCATGCCCCAGGCATGAAGCCCGATACCGGCCTTGATCGCAAAGGCTCATTCCTGGCTGAAATGTGGAGATGGCGCCTATTAGGGACGCCGTTGCACATGTAGCGGCACCCCTTGTGGGTGCCATCTCTACCATATGTGTAGATGGCACCCACAAGGGGTGCCGCTACAGATGCGGAGATGGTGCCCATATCGGGTGCCGTTGCCGGGAATGATTTACTCACCAATAACGTGCGGGGACGCGCGTTGTGATCAGATCGCACAATGAAAATCAAACTCTCCCGGCGCACGCTTGCCGTGCTTGCCTGTTTCGCCCCTCTGGCCGCCTCGGCTCAATCCACCCCAACCATTGCCCAGCTTGACGATATCGTCGTGACCGCCAGCCGTTCGGCGCAATTGCAAAGAAACGTGCTGGGCGACGTAACGGTTATTGACAGCCAAGAGCTGCAGCAGGCCGGCCAAAACAGCATCGCCGAAGTCCTGGCTCAACATCACGGCATCGAGTTCTACAACAGCGGCGGCCCCCAAACGGCGACCGGCGTTTATATACGCGGCGCCAATGCCGCTCAAACCCTCGTACTGCTCGACGGCGTTCCCATCAACGGCGCCACCAGCGGCCTGGGCGCCTTGAACGCGCTGCCCGCGGCAAGCATCGACCACATCGAGATACTCCGAGGCTCGGCCAGCAGCCTGTATGGCGCCAACGCCATCGGCGGCGTTATCAACATCATTACCAAAAGCGGAGCCGACCGCCCTTTTACGGCCCAAGCATCGGCCGGCGTAGGGACCTACGCCACCAGCCAGTACAAGGCCTCTATTGCAGGCAGCAAAGACGGCTGGAGCTATAGCCTGGGCAGCTCATATGAACAAAGCGGCGGATACAACGCCACGAACCAGAATGCCAAATTCATTTACAACCCCGACAAAGACAGCTACTACGCCAGAAACCTGAACGGCTCTTTGGGATATGAATGGAAAAAAGGCCAGAAGTTAACCTTCCAGGCCTACAACAGCATCATCAACGGCGGTATCGACGCCGATAGCTTCAACCTCTATAACGACCGCAGCATCCAGACCCTGGAAATGTACAGCCTGGCGAGCGAAAACCAGCTTACCGACAGTTGGAAAAGTACGCTGCGATACGCCTACACCCTGGACAAGAACCAGACGCGCCAGGCAACCAGCGACACCACGTTCAGCACCCGGCAAAACCAGTACACTTGGCAAAACGAACTGAAGTTTGGCGACCATCAAAAGCTGGTACTGGCCTACGAGCACCTGGATCAAAGAGCCTCGGGCGATATCCCGACGTTCGACCCGGTTACGTTCGCACCCGGCCCATTCATCAATTTCAACCAGACCAAACGTCATAACAATGCCTACACCGGCGTGTATACGGGCGACTTCGGCCGCCACCATCTGCAGGGCAGCCTGCGCTCGGACAACGATTCTCAATTTGGAAACGCCACCACCTGGGGGCTGAGCTACGGCTACGATTTGACGCAAACCCTGCGCGGGTACGTTGCCGCCAACACCGGTTTCAAAACGCCGACCTTCAACGACCTGTACTACCCGGGGTTTGCCAACCCCAACCTCAAGCCGGAAAGATCGCGCAACGTGGAGCTTGGCCTGAAATACACCGGCGACACCACTCGCCTGGGAGCCGTCGCCTACCAGAACAAAGTCCGCGACCTGATCGTATTCGACCCGGCCGTTTTCATGCCCAACAACCTCGATAGCGCCACTCTGCGCGGCATTACCCTTACCGCGGAACAGGACTACGGCAATACGACGGTACGGGCCAGCGCCGACTTCCAGGATCCCCGCAACGATGCCAGCGGCAACCAGCTTAATCGCCGCGCACGGCAGATCTATAAACTAAGCGCCTCGCACCGCATCAAGTCCTGGACACTGGGCGGCGAATACGCCTTTGTGGGCCGGCGCTACGACGACGTGAGCAATACAGTGAGCCTGGGCGGATACGGCCTGCTGGCCCTGACAGCAAGCTACGATCTGACCAAAAGTCTCGCCGTTCAGGTCCGCTGGAACAATGTGTTGAACAAGGACTATACCAATGCCTATGGCTACAACATGCCGGGTTCCAATGTGTTTGTGAACCTGTCCTGGCGCATGTAAATGCGGACGGCGCTCCTGGGCCGCATTGCCCTGACGCTGCTGGCGCTTTGCGGGGCGGCTTGCACCGTGCAAGCCGCCGGCAGCACGATTGCGTCGCAGCGCGCGGGCCCAATCGCCCACAAGCCCGCCACCCGGGTCATCACCCTTGCCCCGCATCTGACCGAGCTGGTATTTGCCGCCGGTGCCGGCGATAAAATTGTCGCCACCGTAATCAGCAGCAACTACCCGGCCGCCGCCGAACACATACCCAGAGTCGGCAACGGACTGAACATCAGCGTTGAGCAAGTCATCGCCTTAAAGCCCGATCTGGTGCTGGCGTGGCAACCTTCAGGCGCGGCACAAACGCTCGCCCCGACGCTTGCCGCCCTGCACATCCCTCTGGTTTACATCGCGCCCAAACAGCTGGCCGATATACCCAAGGCCGTGCTGGAACTGGGGAAGCTTCTGGGCACCGGGCCGCTGGCCCAACCCGAAGCCGGCCGCTTGCAGCAGCGAATCGCGGCGCTGACCAAACGGTATGCGGCGCTGCGCCCTGTTTCTGTGTTTATCGAGGTGGGCACGGCGCCGATCTATACGATAGGACGCGATCCCCTCATCAATGACGCCTTGCGCATATGCGCGGGGAAGAATGTTTATGCACGCGCCGTTTTGGCCGCGCCGCAAGTCAGCGCAGAAAACGTGCTCGCAGCCGGGCCGGATGTGGTCATTACGTCTGCCACGCAGGCCGGCGGCCTGGAGGGGCGCCAGGCTTATTGGTCCAGGTTGCGGTTGCCTGCAGCATTGCGCCATCACATTTATGCCATCAACCCCGACGAGCTGTTCCGGCCCGGGCCGAGGTTGGTTGATGCAAGCGAAAAATTGTGTCGTGATCTGGATCGGGCGCGTTTGACGCCTTGATGGCAGCCACAAGGGCTGCCGCCACATTAGCCGCGACCGCGTTTTTGCAGACAAAACGTATTCGTTGCAAAATCGTTTATCCTTGCAAACACGGACACATCTCAATCATCTACATAAACACATCCACACCACGCAAGGCATGATTCCCAATACCCTTACCATCGCCGGCATCGACCCCTCGGGGGGAGCCGGCATACTGGCCGACATCAAGACCATGAGCGCGCTGGGCGCCTACGGCACCGCGGTCGTCGCCGCCTTGACCGCCCAAAACACCCAGACCGTCGCGGGCATTTCGCCCGTTCCCGCCGCGTTTGTCGCCCTGCAAATCAATACTCTCTTTATCGATGTGCGCATCGATGCGGTCAAGATCGGCATGCTGGGCCAGCAAGCCGTCACGCGAACCGTGGCTGAACGCATGGCGCACTGGCAGCCCAAACACCTGGTCATCGACCCGGTCATGGTGGCCAAAAGCGGCGACCACCTGCTCGAACGCAGCGCCATAGCCGAACTGCGTGAAAGCCTGCTGCCGCTTGCGACCGTGATCACTCCCAACCTGCCCGAAGCAGGCGTACTGCTTGGTTCCAGCCCAGTTGAAAACCTCAAGGAAATGCGCCGCGTCGCCGAAAGACTGCGCCGGCTGATGGGCGACAACGGCGAGCGCTGGGTGTATCTGAAGGGCGGCCACTTGCCGGGAAACGACACCGTCGACGTACTGCATAACGGCGACCGGCTGATTGAACTGCCGGGCCAGCGCATCGACACCCCGAATACGCACGGCACGGGCTGCACCCTATCGGCCGCGCTGGCCGCCCTGCTGCCCCAGACAGCCGACCTGCCCGAAGCCGCGCGACGCGCCAAAGCCTACCTGGTAGCAGCCATCGCCCACTCGGGAACCCTGGCGGTCGGACACGGACACGGCCCCGTTCACCATTTTCATGAGTGGTGGCAGCCGTAAATTCCACCTGCGGCAAACATTTCGGCACCGCCGGCAACGAATTAGTACAATACCCTACCTCTTTTCAGCCTTCCTGCGCCCAAGCCATGAACGTTATTGCTACACCCGAAATCGAACACGCTCGTTTCAATATGATCGAGCAACAAATCCGGCCATGGGAAGTGCTCGACCCGCGCGTGCTGGAGGCGCTGTTCGCCATGCGCCGTGAACGCTTTGTACCGCCGGCCATGCAGGCCCTCGCATTTTCAGACGTTGAACTGCCGCTCGAAGTCAACGCGGTCAACACACGCGAAACCATGCTTTGCCCGAAAGTCGAAGCACGTCTGGCTCAAGAGCTGCAACTTAAACCCACCGATTGCGTACTCGAGATCGGAGCGGGTTCGGGCTACCAGGCCGCGTTGCTGGCGCATTTGGCCCAGCAAGTCACCAGTATCGAAATCAATAGCCGCCTGGCTGCGTTTGCCCAACAAAACCTGCAGCGCAACCGCGTAGGCAACGTCAAAGTGGAAACGGGCGATGGGCATTCCGGATGGGGAACCACCGAATACGATGCCATCCTGCTCTCCGGCTCAGTGCCCACGGTGCCCGACGCGCTCAAGTATCAATTGCGTATCGGCGGTCGCATGGTAGTGGTGGTGGGCCAATTGCCTATCATGACCGCCCGGCGCATTACACGCACCAGTGCGGCCAGCTTCGAGTCGATCAGCCTTTTCGATACGGTCATCAAACCGTTGCGCGGCGTGGCGGTATCGCAGTTCAAGTTTTAAGAAGCCCGGCTACCGCGGCGGCCGATCCAGCCCGCGAATTCGACAAAGAAGCGCGGTTGTAGAGCGCTCGAATTCGAAGGGTATGGCCACCGCCTTGCCGCCCCAGCTCCGGACGCGGGCGGTTTCGGGCAACACATTCATATCGTAATCCCCGCCTTTGACGATGATATCGGGCCGCAACTGCTCGATAAGCTCCAGCGGCGTATCTTCATCGAAATCGGTCACTATCGATACGCAGGAAAGCGCCGCCAGCAAGGCGGCCCGGTCTTCCAGACAATTGAGCGGGCGGTCTGCACCCTTGCCCAGGCGCCGCACCGATGCATCGGTATTGACGGCAACGACCAGGGTCGCCCCCAACTGAGCAGCGGCATCCAGATAAGCCGCGTGGCCGCGATGCATAATATCGAAAACACCGTTGGTAAACACCAGGGGCCGCGGCAGCCGGCCAGCCACCGCCGCGGCCACGCAGGCCTGGCGGTCAAGTACTTTCGAATCGAAACGCGCCATCATGAACAAGCCGGCAAGTTGAGCTCCGTCGGGCTGGAATCAGGCACCGGCCGGCATTTCGCGCAACAGCCCCTTGCGATAGCGGTTCAGGTCCTGCACGGTATTGAAGGTGCTATCCATCAACAACGACATATTGTGCAAAATACGCGAGCTGACTTTGATTTCCCATTCGTGATCGAAGCAAATCTGATTATCCAGCCAGTTTTCCAGCCAACCCGGAGTAGGCAACTTGGACTGCACGGTATCTTCGGGATACATGGCTTTATTGACGTGCAGATTGGTGGGATGCAACGCCTGAGGAGTGCGGTGCGCCGAGGCCATCAGTACGCCGATTTTTGCAAACGCAATGCGCGCCTGGTGACCCAGCTCTTTACCGTGGTGGATGAGAGCGCGCTTCATGTAGCGTAAATAAGCCCCCGCGTGGCGCGCTTCATCCTGGGAGATAATCCGGTAAATCGCCTTGATGACCGGCTCTGAATGCCATTCCGCGGCGCGGCGGTACCAGTGATTAAGACGCACTTCACCGCAAAAATGCAGCATCAGGGTCTCGAGCGCCGGGGCCGGATCGAATTCAAACCGCACCCGCTCGAGCTCTTCCTCGGTGGGCACGAGTTCGGGGCGGAATCGCCGCAAATACTCGATGAGCGCCAGCGAATGCTTTTGCTCTTCGAAAAACCAGATCGACATAAAAGCGCAAAAATCGCTGTCATCACGATTGTCGCGCAGGAACATTTCGGTCGCAGGCAAGGCCGCCCATTCGGTGATGGCGTTCATCTTGATGGTGTAGGCCTGCTCGTCTGACAGCTTGCTGGAGTCGAAATCCCCCCAGGGGATGTCAGTGGCCATATTCCACCTCACCGCTTCCATGGATTTGAACAATTCTGGATAAAGCATAGAGATCTCTCTTAAATTTGACCCATTTATACTTATTAATAGTAGAACGGCTATGTATCAATGATATGTCAGCAACTGTGCCGAAGACGGCATGCCCCTTTTTAGGGACGGGTCAAGGCCCAGATTGCGACCCCCACGGCTACGGCCAGTACCGCCGCACAGGTTGCCAGCAGGCGATTCGTCTGTTCCTGGGCGCGGCGCATCTGTTCAATTTCGGCGTGCAAAGCTGGCGCCATGTCGGGACGCACCAGATTTGCGTGAATCAGGCGCGGGATTTGCGGCAACAACTGCGTCCACTGTACGGCTTCTTTTTCCAACCGCTGGCGCAAGCCGGCCAGACCCACCCGCTCACGCATCCATTTTTCAAGATAGGGCTTGGCGGTTTTCCATAAATCAAGCCCCGGATCAAGCTCGCGCCCCATGCCCTCGACATTCAGCAAGGTTTTCTGCAAAAGCACCAGTTGCGGCTGAATTTCGACATTGAAACGGCGCGATGTCTGAAACAAACGTAATAATACCTGCCCGAGCGAGATTTCGGCTAGCGGCCGGTCGAAATAGGGTTCACATACCGCGCGCACGGCGCCCTCGAGCTCTTCTTCACGGGTGTGCGGGGGCACCCAGCCAGACTCGATGTGCAATTGAGCAACGCGGCGATAATCACGCTGGAAAAACGCCAGAAAATTCTGGGCGAGATAATTTTTGTCGAATTCGGACAAAGATCCCACAATACCGAAGTCCAGCGCGATATAACGCCCCAACGTAGCCGGCGCATCCGAGACGTAGATATTCCCAGGATGCATATCGGCGTGGAAAAAGCCGTCCGTGAATACCTGCATGAAAAAAATCTCAACCCCAAGACGCGCCAACTGCGTGATATCGATGCCTGCGGCGCGCAGCCTGTCGATCTGACTGACCGGTATCCCGTACATGCGCTCCATGGTAAACACAGACGTGGTGGTGTATTCCCATACCACCTCGGGCACCATCAGCAGGTTTTCGCGGCCGGTGCCGGGGGCGAAATTCCGACGCAACTGACTGCAGTTGGACGCCTCGCGGACCAAATCCAGCTCATCGTGCAGGTACTTATCGAACTCGGCCACCACTTCGCGCGGTTTAAGCCGCCGCCCATCGGGAGCCAGGCGCTCGACCACGCCGGCCAAGACGCGCATCAGCGTCAGATCTTTCTCGATAACGTTGAGCATGCCGGGCCGCAATATCTTGACGGCCACTTCACGGCCATCGTGCAGCACGGCCAGGTGCACCTGAGCGATAGAGGCTGACGCGACCGGATCGATATCGAACTGCTTGAATAATTTGTGCGGCGATGCCCCCAGGGCGGTCTCCACGCAAGCGGCGGCCTGATCGGAAGGAAACGGCGGCACGTTGTCTTGTAGATGCGCCAACTCAATGGCGACATCCAGCGGAATCAAATCGCGGCGTGTGGACAATACCTGGCCGAACTTGACGAAAATGGGCCCCAGAGACTCGAGAGCCAGGCGCAAACGCACGCCACGAGGCATTTTGGGAGCGCGGCCAAAACGTACAATGCGCAACAAGCCATAGGCAACAGGATGCTTGATCCCGGACAGCACCAACTCATCGAGCCGGTAACGCAAGGCGACAAAGACGATCCGGATCAGGCGCAGCAAAGTCAACATCATCACGCCTTGCGCTTGGCGTTTCGAGCGGCTCCGCGGGCCTCGAGCCCGGCCAGGCGCGACTCAAGCGCATCGAGCCTGGCGCGCGCCGCATCGAGCCGATCGTTCCATTCGCCGTACGCGGGGCGCGCCGCCAACAGCTGTGCCTCCTCGGACAAGTACTCGCCCACATTGGCGGCAAATCGGCCGGCGGCCTGCCCAAACCCGGTGGAAAGCGAGCGGGCGCCATTGACCACCCGAAGGGCCGCCACATCGCCCACCACACGAGCCAGATCGGCCTCGATATCCCAGCGTAAATCCCGCGCCAGATCGGACACGACACTGGCCAGACCTGCGTCGCCCTGCACATGCAAAAGCGCGGCAATGGCGTTGGGATCGCCCGCGCGCAACACCGCCGGCAATTGTCCAAGCTTCTGAGTCGGGATGGTCAGGGTCACATCGGGCACAATCGCCGGATCGCAGCTTTGCACATAACCATCGGCCTGCACCGTCAGATTCAGCGTCAGGCGCCCCGCCACAAAGCGAGTGGTCTTGCCCGCCTGAAGGCTTAGGCGCGCCCGAGCCCAGTCTTCGCGCTGCAACAACTTGTTGAGCGCGCGCGTACTGATTGCGGCAGGAGTTAAAAAGGATGGGATTGGAAGCATTCGTAGGAACTCGCGACAAGCGCGAAGCCATGTTGGGCGGGCGAAAGCTCAAGTTTAACGGTTTTGACAAAAAAAATGCCTGGGCGATCCGGCCCAAGCATCCAAGCACAACAGACCCTCGTATCAAGACACGCGCATGGCATGCCTCAAATAGTGTTTCAACTGGCAAATTTGAGCGGAATTTGCTGTATGCCGGCCAACAGCCAGCCAGCACCATCGGCCTTGTAGAGGTTCCAGACCTCTTCGAAGCGGAATGCCTCGGTATCGGCGGATTCTCGCAGCATGCCCGAATAACGCACGCTGGCCAGGTGGCCGCCCGACACGGCTTCGATACCCAGCAGCTCGGCGTTGAGCAGTACGACCTGAGTCTGAGTCAAGCCGTCGCGCGACAATACCTGCGGCTTGATCTCGGCGATCAGATCGTCGGTTAGGTATTCGGCCAGCTTTTTGACGTCGCCGCTATCCCATATGGCCTGTATCGCCACGAACTGCGCCTTGGCCTGGGTAAGAAAAGCAGGGGTGTCGAAATCGCCGGGAATAAACCACTGGCTGTCCGGCGGCGGAGCAGGTGTATACGGCTGAGCTGCGACCGGTGCGACGGCAGCCACAGGCGCCGGCGCGGCGGGTTCGGGCGCCGCGAAAATCGAACGTTGCAACGGTTGCCCGCCGGCCTGATCGGGCGGGGCCGATGCGCCCGCCGCGACACTGCGCAGGGGCGAGCCGGACGAGGCGCCGCGCAAACGACGCACCAAGGCGATAACCGCAAACACCAGGATGCCGATCAGTACCAGGCTGGAGAGCATTTCAAGAAAGGCGCCCGACAAGCCCAAATGCGACAGCAAGGCGGCAATGCCCAAGCCCGCCGCAATGCCCGCTATGGGGCCAAGCCAGCGCGATGCGCCGCTTTTAGCCGCTGCACCCGCTGTCGCCGCGGTGCCCGCCGCTGCCGCAGGCGCCGCCGCACGCGGCGCTGTGGTGGCCGCCGGAGGCGTGACAGCCTGGCGCTTTTGCGTCACATTGGACGACTGCCGGCCGAAACTGCCCCCGCTACCCAACCGCCGGGCCTGCGCGTCATACGACACCGAGAGCATCGCGCCGGCCGAAACTACCAGCATGGCTATGGCAAAAAGCCGTGAAAACCGTTGGGACATTCAATACTCCTGCTGCACCGGGGTACCGGGCTAGTCTGTGGATGGGGGGTAGAGAAGAGATAATCTTACTATAACCTGAACGCTATCTTAAACTAAGACGAATCGCTCGGCAATAAGTTCCTTGCGAGATGGCAGCGGTGGATACGTTTTTGTAGCGGCACCCCTTGTGGGTGCCATCGGCGCAAAAACCTGCACCCCGTTTAGCAAAAATGGCAGCCACAAGGGCTGCCGCTACAAGCGAAGAATGCGTTTTTGCAGGCAGAGTCCAGAGCGCTGGATTCACGCCTCTTTCAGTTAACCCAGATTCACGCCTTCGTGAAGGGCAACCAAGCCGGCACTGAGATTGAAGAAGCGCACGCGCGACAGGCCGGCGGCTTCCAGCATGCCGGCCAAGGTAGCCTGGTCGGGATGCATGCGGATCGATTCGGCCAAATACCGGTAGCTGGCCTCGTCGCCCGCCACCTTTTTGCCCAGCCACGGCAATATATGGAACGAATACCAGTCGTAGGCCGGAGCCAGCGGCTTGGCGATTTTAGAAAACTCCAGCACCAGCAGCTTGCCGCCGGGCCGCAGCACCCGCCGCATCTCGGCCAGAGCGCGTTCCTTGTGCGTCATATTGCGCAGGCCAAAGGCCACGCTGACCCGATCGAAATACCCGTCGGGAAAAGGCAATGCCTCGGCGTCGCAAACCATCGCGGGCGTGAGCAGCCCCTTGTCGATCAGGCGATCGCGCCCGACACGCAACATGGAATCGTTGATATCCGTAAGCCACACCTCGCCCGAAGCCCCCGCCCGCTTGGCAAACGCACGGGCCAGGTCGCCGGTGCCCCCGGCGATGTCCAGCACCTTCATGCCGGGACGCACATCGGCCCGGCCGATGGTGAAGGCCTTCCAGACGCGGTGCATGCCCGCCGACATCAGATCGTTCATGATGTCGTAGCGACCAGCCACCGAATGGAACACTTCGGCGACCTTGGCGGCCTTTTCAGCCTCATTGACCGTTTTGTAACCGAAATGAGTGGTGGCGTCGGAAGCCGCGCCGGACGCGTTGGGGGAAGAATTTTGCATGGTAACTATCGTACCTCATTCATAATGAGGCGATTTTCACAAACCTGAAACATTAACGCCATATTATCGCGTTTCAATCCCATCGATTACTTTTTATATACTATCGAGCGCCATGAGCACAACCATACTTGTTGTTGAAGACGAGCCCGCCATACAAGAGTTGATTTCCGTCAACCTGAGTTTCGCCGGCCACAAGGTTCTGCGAGCATTCGATGCCGAACAGGCGCAAACACTGATCCGCGCCGAATTGCCCGACTTGATTCTGCTGGACTGGATGCTGCCCGGCGCTTCGGGCATTACCCTGGCCAAAAAGCTGCGTGCCGATGAACGCACCCGCCAGGTACCCGTTATCATGCTGACGGCCAAAGGCGCCGAACACGACAAAATAGAAGGTCTGGAAGCGGGCGCCGACGACTACATCACCAAACCGTTTTCACCCAAAGAACTGGTCGCTCGCATCAAGGCTGTTTTACGGCGACGGGCGCCGCAGTTGACCGACGACATCATCAAAATCGGCACACTCACTCTGGACCCCACCACCCATCGGGTCATCGGCCGCGATACATCGCTGGTGGTCGGCCCGACAGAGTTTCGCCTGCTCCATTTTTTCATGACGCACATCGAGCGCGTATTCTCGCGCGCCCAACTGCTCGATCAGGTTTGGGGCGATCATGTCTTTGTCGAAGAGCGCACCGTCGATGTCCACATCCGGCGATTGCGCAAAGCGCTCGAGCCCAGCCACCATGAAAATCATATCGAAACCGTGCGCGGCGCGGGTTATCGTTTCACGGCGCAAATCACCAACCCAGTCTGAGCCTGGCCAAGCCCGCCGGGCACCGGTAGTGAGACAATAGGCACATGATTAAAACCCTGATATCGATCGGCTTGTGGGGCCTGCTGGGCTGGGCCTGCGGCGCCTGGATCGACCCGGCCGCGGGCTGGCCGATATTCGCGTTCGGCCTGATTCTGATGATACTGGTCAGCGGCCAGCAGATTGCGCGCATTGCAAAGTGGGTCAAAGACATCAGCAGGCCTCCGCCTCCCGCGGTGGGACCCTGGGACGACATCCTTGCTCCCATCTACCGGCAGTTGCGCAAAAATTCTGCGCAAATCGAGCAGCTCAATCGCCATGTAGACGGCATTATGCTGGCCGCCGAGGCCCTGCCCGACGGCGCCATCACGCTCAACGAAGAGATGCAGGTCACCTGGTGCAACCAGACGGCCACCGAACATACCGGACTGAATTTGCAAACCGATCGCAATTTCAGCATCTTGAACATCTTGCGCGCGCCCGAATTCGCCCTGTACGCCAGACAAAACAGCTGGCCTGCCCCGGTATTGCTGCATCTGAGCCAAAGCGGCCACGACAAATCGCTGCTTGTGCAACTGACCCCGTATGGAGTCGGACAGTTCCTGATTGTGACGCGCGACGTCACCCAGATCGAAAAAATGGAAACCACCCGAAAGGACTTCGTGGCCAATGTTTCTCACGAGCTGCGCACGCCGCTCACCGTCCTGACGGGTTTCCTGGAAACACTGCACGACATGCCGCAGGCCTCGATCAGCGATGAGCAAAGAAGCCATTATCAAACGCTCATGCTCGATCAGGCGCAACGCATGCAAGCCATCGTCAACGACCTGCTCACCCTGTCCACGCTCGAATCCTCACCCACGGTCGAAGGCGAGCCGGTGCGGGTCAGCGCACTGATCCACAACGCATTAAAGCAGGTCGAGATGCTGTCGCACGACCAGCACATTTTCGTTCAAAATATTGCCGAAGACCTGGGCATTGTCGGGATTGAATCCGAACTGGCCTCGGCGATCTCCAACCTGCTCACCAACGCCCTGCGCTACACGCCGAAAGACGGAACCATTACGGTCAGCTGGTATACGACCGAAACCGGCCAGGCCTGTTATTCCGTGCAAGACACAGGCATAGGCATTGCCTCGCAGGACATCCCGCGGCTTACCGAGAGGTTTTACCGCGTCGACCGCGGACGCTCGCGCGCCACCGGCGGCACCGGCCTGGGGCTGGCCATTACCAAGCACGTCGCCATGCGCCACGGCGCCGAGCTATCCATCCACAGCCGACTGGGCGCCGGCAGCCTGTTCACCCTGCATTTCCCGGCCGCACGCGTCGTCACCATCAAAGAGGACCGGAATCAGGCGCCGCCCGTTGTTGTGGCGGCACCCCTTGTGGGTGCCACAAAACCTTGACAACCAAGATCGGCGTCTTGCATGGATGACAGGCACAAGGCCTGTCGCTACAGGCCTGCCGCTACAGACGCGACGGACACCTTTTTCACAAAACCATTCGCAGAACAATTAACGATTAGAATTAAGTTTTGCACCCCTGTGAGGAGCACTCCATGTCTAATCCGACCGCCATCCCTCCCTTTCATCTTGCATTCCCGGTACGCGACCTGGCCGAAGCGCGCGCCTTCTACGGCGACTTGCTGGGCTGCCCGGAAGGCCGCTCGTCCAACGAGTGGGTGGATTTCAATTTTTACGGCCATCAAATCGTCACGCACCTGGCGCCCGACGAATGCACTTCACACCAAACCAGCCCCGTCGATGGCCATAACGTGCCGGTGCGCCATTTTGGCGCGGTGCTCGAAATGAGCGTATGGGAAGCCCTGGCAAAAAAATTGCAGGCCGCACACACCCGGTTTGTCATCGAACCCTATGTGCGTTTCAAAGGTGAAGTCGGCGAACAGGCCACCATGTTCTTTATGGACCCGTCGGGCAACGCACTGGAATTCAAGTCGTTCAAAAACATGGACGCCCTCTTCGCCAAATAAAGCCAAGCGCCTTTTCGGAAAACAAGCAGCCTCGCATGGACCCCTCCTCCGCCGCTTCACCGACAGCCTGGCGCATCGTTGCCCAGGGCGACCGTACCCTGCTGGTGATCTTCGGCGCCCACATCGATATGGCCGTCGGACAGCGCTGCATCGCCGCGGCAGCGGCTTTGCGAGCGGCCGGGATCAAAGGCATAAGCGATATCGTCCCCACCTTCAACACGGTCGCCGTGCATTACCAGCCCCGGGTTTTCGGAGCCAACACCCGGTTCAAGCACCTGGCTGCGGAAATCGACAAGCTGTTGTCCAGCGCGCTTATCGACCATCCCCAGGCCATCGTATCCCGGCAAGTTGAGATACCCGTCTGCTACGGCGGCGAATACGGACCCGATCTGAGCGACGTCGCCGCACATTGCCGGCTAAGCGAAGCCGAAGTCATACAGCTGCACAGCGCCACGCCCGTCTATGTATTCATGCTCGGCTTCGCTCCCGGCGCGCCCTATATGGGCATACATGACGAAAAACTGGCTATTCCACGACGCAGCACGCCCCGCACGGCCGTACCGGCCGGATCGGTCGCCATGGCGAATCGTCAAAGCATCATCTATCCGAATCAGTTGCCCGGCGGCTGGCACCTGATAGGCAGCAGCCCCATAAAACTATTCGACCCGCGGCACGAACCGCCTACGCTGGTGGCACCGGGCGACACCGTGCGTTTCGTGCCTATCTCCGGCGCCGAATTCAAGGCGATGCAAAGGGATCAAGCATGAGCATAACGGTGATCGCCCCCGGCATGCTGTCGAGTTTCCAGGATCGGGGGCGCCTGGGTTCGCAGCACCTGGGCGTTCCCGTCGGAGGCGCCATGGATAAGCGCGCGCACCGCCTGGCCAACCTGCTTGCGGGCAACTCCGAAAATGAAGCCACGCTGGAAATCACGCTAACCGGGCCCAAGCTTCGCTTTAACGCACCATGCTGCATCGCCATCAGCGGCGCCGACCTGAGCCCAAGCCTGAATCGGCAGGCCCTACCCGCCAACCGGCCCATTATTGCGCGCGCGGGAGACCTGCTGGAATTCGGCCAACGCAAGAGCGGCGCCCGCGCCTATCTGGCCTTCCACGGCGGAGTGGATCTCTGGAACGTGCTGGGCAGCGTCAGCACTCACCTGCCGGGTCAATTCGGCGGCTATCACGGGCGCGCCCTGAAAAAAGGCGACCAGTTGACCTTGCGCACAACCCTTTCGGGTCAAGGGCTCGAGGAGCTGGCCGCCAAGCTTTGGAATGTCAGGGTGTACCTGCCTGCCATCCTGGGCCTGATGCCCCGCACAGCCATCCGGACCCTGCGCGGCGAACACAGTAGCCTGTTCACGGTACAGTCCATCAAACAATTCTTCAGTGCGGAATTTCGCATCAGCCCCCAGTCGAACCGCATGGGCTATCGGCTCGAAGGCGCCCGGCTCGCGCTGGCAAAGCCTCAGCAACTATTATCCGAAGCCACGAGTTTTGGCACCGTCCAAGTGCCGGCCGACGGCAATCCCATCGTACTGATGGCCGACCGGCAAACCACTGGCGGCTATCCCAAGATCGCCCACGTCGCCACCGTCGACTTGCCATTCCTCGCCCAATGCATGCCTGGCGAAACCCTATCCTTTACCGAAATCGATCTGGTCAGCGCACAACAACTGGACAGTCAGCGCGAAGAGGCCTTCGGCCGCCTGCACCAAACCCTGACCTCCTTGCGCGACCTATTTGAGCCCTATCAGGAGCAAAACCATGGACAACCTCAAACTTGACCTGAACTGCGATATGGGTGAAAGCTACGGAGCCTGGAAAATGGGCGACGACCTGGCCGTATTGCCATTTGTCAGCTCCGCCAACATCGCCTGCGGCTTTCACGGCGGTGATCCCGGCACCATGCGCAAAACTGTAGCAGCCGCCCTAAAACACGGCGTGGCGCTCGGCGCCCACCCCAGCCTGCCCGATCTGCTCGGCTTCGGCCGCCGCGAAATACGCCTTTCCCCACAAGAAGCCTACGACTGCGTAGTCGTGCAAATCGGCGCGCTGGCCGCCGTAGCCGCCAGCCAGGGCGCCCGGCTGCATCATGTAAAAGCACACGGCGCGCTCTACAACATGGCCGCCAAAGACCGTGCGTTGGCCGACGCCATCTGCCGCGCCGTGAAAGACGTGGATCCCAGCCTGGTTTTATACGGCCTGGCGGGCAGCGAACTCATCCGCGCGGCACAAAATGCAGGTTTACGCGCAGCCCAGGAAGTATTTGGCGACCGCAGCTACCAATCCGACGGCAGCCTCACGCCGCGCACCCAACCCGGCTCCATGATCGAAGACGCCGATGCCTCGCTGCAACAGGTCCTGTCCATGGTCCAACGCCAGCGTGTAACCACCCAGCAAGGTGTCGAAATCGAAGTCCAGGCCGACACGCTGTGCCTGCACGGCGACCAGCCTGGCGCTGCCTTGTTCGCGCAAAAAATACGAGCGGCGCTGGAAGCCAAAGGCGTCAAAATCGCCACGGTTTAAGGCGTGCCCGTCGGATGTAGCGGCAGCCCTTGTGGCTGCCAAATCGTTGATAATCAAGATGTTGTCTATAGACGCCATGCCACCCACAAGGGGTGGCGCTACATGGCCAACGACCCCACAAACATCCACCACACGAGCGTCGTGGGCGGTTAAGGCGGGGCTAGAAGGTTCTAGGCAAGATAAGGTTGATGCGAAAGGACGAATGCCACCCACAAGGGGTGGCGCTACACCAGCACCCGCTCAATCCCACCCGCATTGGCGGCCTTGACATAGGCTTCCATCCAGCCCTCGCCCAGAATATGGCGCGCCATCTCGACCACGATGTAATCCGCATCCATACCCGTATCATCTTCAAAGCGATTCAGCCCCTGCAAACAGGACGGACAGGAAGTCAGTATCTTCACCTCGCCGTCGAAACCATCCGCGCGCACCGCCGCCGTATTCTTCGCAAGCTCCTCCTGCTTGCGAAACCGCACCTGAGTCGAAATATCCGGGCGCGAAACCGCCAGCGTACCCGACTCGCCGCAACAGCGATCCGCCTTGATCGTACTATCGCCCACCAGCGCCTTCACCGTCTTCATCGGATCCTGCAGCTTCATCGGCGTATGGCACGGGTCGTGATACATATACCGCACGCCCTTCACGCCATTTAACTGTATGCCCTTCTCAAGCAAATACTCATGAATATCGATTAGCCGGCAGCCCGGGAAAATCTTCTCGAACTCATAACCGGCCAACTGGTCATAACAAGTACCGCAACTGACCACCACCGTCTTGATATCCAGATAATTGAGCGTCGTCGCCATCCGATGGAACAGGACCCGATTATCGGTAATGATTTTTTCGGCCTTGTCGGTCATGCCATTGCCGCGCTGCGGATAACCGCAACACAGGTAGCCCGGAGGCAACACCGTTTGCACCCCCGCATGCCACAACATCGCCTGCGTGGCCAGGCCCACCTGCGAAAACAGGCGCTCCGAGCCGCAGCCCGGAAAATAGAAAACAGCCTCGCTTTCAGGCGACGTGCCTGCCGGATTGCGGATAATCGGCACGTAGTCCGCGCCCTCAATATCGAGCAGTTTGCGCGCGGTTTGCTTGGGCAAGCCGCCCGGCATTTTCTTATTGACGAAATGCACCACCTGCTCGCGCATCGGCGCACGGCCCAGCGTGACCGGCGGATGCGCCGTCTGCTTGCGCGCCGCCAGCGCGAAGAAATCATGGGCCACGCGCTGCACCTTGTAGCCCACCTCGATCATGGCCTTGCGGGTGGCCTTGATCACACGCGGATCTTTCGCATTAAGAAAGAACATGGCCGCCGTCGTGCCGGGGTTGAACGACTTCTTGCCCATGCGCCGCAACAAGGCGCGCATATCCATGGACACATTGCCGAAATCGATATCCACCGGGCATGGGTTGTAGCACTTGTGGCACACCGTGCAATGATCGGCCACATCTTCGAATTCTTCCCAGTGCTTCAGGCTGACCCCGCGCCGGGTCTGTTCTTCGTACAAAAACGCCTCGATCAGCAAGGACGTGGCCAGAATCTTGTCGCGTGGCGAATACAGCAGATTGGCGCGCGGCACATGCGTCGCGCATACCGGCTTGCACTTGCCGCAACGCAGGCAATCCTTGATGGCGTGCGAAATGGCGCCGATCTCGCTTTGCTGCATGATGAGCGATTCATAGCCCATCAAATTGAAGCTGGGCGTCCAGGCCCGGCGCAAATCGGCGCCCGGCATCAACTTGCCCGAATTAAAGTGCCCGTCAGGGTCGACCCGGCGCTTGTAATCCTGAAAAGGGGCAAGCTCATCGGCGGTCAGGTATTCGTATTTGGTCAGGCCTATGCCGTGCTCGCCCGAAATCACGCCATCCAGATCGCGGGCGATTTGCATGATGCGCGCCACCGCCTCGTTCGCCTGGCGCAGCATCTCGTAATTATCCGAATTGACAGGGATGTTGGTATGCACATTGCCATCGCCCGCGTGCATATGCAACGCGACAAACACACGCCCCTTCAGGACGCGGTCGTGTATGGCCTGGACCTCCGCCAGCACCGCCGCGCAATCCGCTCCGGCGAAGTAACGCTCCATCAACGCGCGCACCTCGGTCTTCCAGGAAATCCGTATGGTGCGATCTTGCACCACGTCGAAGACGCGCGCTTCGGGCTGCGCGGCCAAACGCTGATTCAGCACATCGGTCAGGCCATCGAGTCCGAGTTTTTGCAACACCGGCAGGCTTTGCGCAAGCGGCGCATCGAGGTTCTGCATCAGCCACATCCAGCGCTCGCGCACCGTCTGCAAGGTATGAATGGCTTCTTGCGTGCGGGCGTTCAAGATTTCGGCGCGCGTATGCTCGGCATCTTCCATGTCTTCGATCTTGCCTATCGGCAGATCGCCGCCCAGAAAAGCATCGAGCCCATCGAGCAGGTCCAGCTTGTTGCGCGTGGACAGCTCAATATTGATACGCTCGATCGCATCGGTGTATTCACCCATGCGATCCAAGGGGATCACCACGTCTTCATTGATTTTGAAGGCATTGGTGTGCCGCGCGATCGCGGCCGTGCGCGCCCGGTCCAGCCAGAATTTTTTACGCGCCTCGGCGCTTACCGCCACAAACCCCTCGCCATGACGCGTATTGGCAATACGCACCACTTCACTGGCCGCCAGCGCCACGGCGTCGGGATCGTCGCCCAC
This sequence comes from Paralcaligenes ureilyticus, assembly GCF_004346225.1. Lineage (GTDB taxonomy): Bacteria > Pseudomonadota > Gammaproteobacteria > Burkholderiales > Burkholderiaceae_B > Paralcaligenes > Paralcaligenes ureilyticus. Next base: position 465,647 of record NZ_SMAJ01000001.1, read on the forward strand.
GATATCGCCGAACAAAACCATTTTTGGAAAACCGCTGCGCTTGCTTTTGGTGGCATAGCCCACCGCACGCAAATAGCGTTCATCCAGGTGCTCCAGGCCTGCCAGAATGGCGCCGCGAGCACGGCCCTCGCCATCCAGGTAGCCCTTGACCTCAAGAATGGAAGGAATGGCGTCGCGCGCCTGTCCGAAAAATTCCAGGCAAACCGTGCGGGTATGGCCGGGCAGGCGATGCAGAATCCAGCGAGCCGAGGTGATCAGCCCATCGCAGCCTTCTTTTTGCACGCCCGGCAAGCCCGCCAGGAATTTGTCGGTCACATCCTTGCCCAAGCCTGCCTTGCGAAACCGCGACCCATCGATGACCAGAATCTCGCTGCGCAGCAAGCGCGCGCCCGGCGCAGAGTGGCCGTCGAACCACTTGAGCTCGAAACGGGCTTGCGCCACATCGTGAATCTTGCCCAAATTGTGTTCCAGGCGCTCCACCTCGAGCCAATTGCCTTCAGGGTCGACCATGCGCCACCAGGCAAGATTATCCAGCGCCGTCCCCCACAGCACGGCTTTTTTACCGCCTGCGTTCATGGCCACATTGCCGCCTACGCACGACGCATCGGCCGAGGTGGGGTCCACCGCAAACACAAAGCCGGCGGCTTCGGCCGCCTCGGCGACGCGCCGGGTGACCACGCCCGCACCGCATAAAACGGTGGCAACAGGTTCAGCCACGCCCGGCAGAGCTATTTTCTCGACCTCGCCCAGCGCATCGAGCTTTTCCGTATTGATCACGACCGAGCGCCAGGTCAGCGGTATGGCGCCCCCCGTATAGCCCGTGCCGCCACCGCGTGCAACAATCGTCATGTCCAGGTCGATGCAGCCGCGCACCAGCGCCGCCATCTCGTCCTCTGAGTCGGGAGTGAGCACCACGAACGGATATTCAACCCGCCAATCGGTGGCGTCAGTCACATGCGACACGCGCGACATCGGGTCGAACTTGATATTGCCCTTGGCCGTGGCGCGACCCAGGCGCCGCAGCACTTTTTTACGCAGGTCACGTGTTTGCTCGAACTCGCGCTCGAAGGCCTCGACGGCCCCACGCGCAGCCTGCAAAAGGCCTGCCACCTTGGCGTCGCGCGCCGGATCGCTGGCGTCTCGCCGATGATCGATTTCGGCCAGGCGATGATTCAGCGCTTCGACCAGCAAGCGGCGCCGCTTGGGGTTATCCAGCAAATCGTCTTGCAGGTAGGGATTGCGCCGAACGACCCAGATATCGCCCAGCACCTCGAACAGCATGCGCGCCGAACGCCCGGTGCGACGTTCATCGCGCAAATCGCCAAGCCGTTGCCACGCATCTTCACCCAGCAGCCTGAGCACGATTTCGCGATCGGAAAACGAGGTGTAGTTATAAGGGATTTCACGCAAGCGCGGCGTAGCGGCGGGAAGTGCCGTAGCGGCAAGCAGATGACTGGCAAGAGGCGCGTTCATGGCGTTGGGGAAAGTGAAAAGCCAACGCACAGTGTAAACGATGCGGCAGGCTTGTTCGCGGCGCAATGCCCGACTATTACAAGTACGGAAACACCCACAAAAGCCCAACTGTCATGGCCACATAGCGCAACAATTTACCGATGGCCATATAAAACGCGCTGGGCCAAAAAGGCAGGCGCATCCAGCCGGCTACCGCGCACAGCGGATCGCCCACCACCGGCAGCCAGGCGAAAAACAGAACGGGCGGCCCCATGCGATGCAGCCAGGCGCTAATTAGCACGTGCCAGCGCCCACCCACTTTTTTGCTGTGATCGGGCCTGCCCTGCGGCAAATGGCCATGCTTTTCGTGCCATCGGTCATACACCTTTTTCGCCCCGTCGCCCATGATGTAGCTGATCATCCCGCCCAGGGTATTGCCCAGCGTGGCGACCAATACCGCAGGCCAGAACATATGCGGGGCAAGCTGCACAAAGCCGAACACCGCAGGCTCCGAGGCCAGCGGCAGCAAGGTCGCGCCCACCAGGCTCACGACAAAAATGGCGGTGAGGCCCACCTTGGGCAAAGCCAAGGCAAGCAAGAGCCAATGTATCGATGATTGCAACCAAGCTTCCATAGCGCGATAGTGTACCTGCGAACACCGCGCGGTACAGGCGGGCGGCGGTTTCGAATGGCAGCCACAAGGGCTGCCGCTACATGAGCGGCGGGTACGTATTGGTAGCGGCACCCCTTGTGGGTGCCAAAAGCCTGAAACACAAGGCCAACCCGGCAAAGGAATTGCGGGGCCTGTGTGGTAATCTGCTTAGCTTCATTACCTTTTCGTCACACGCTCCGTTCACTCACCATGCCTACCGATTATCTAAAGCGCATTCTCACCTCGAAAGTCTACGACGTTGCCGTCGAATCCCCTCTGGAACTAGCCCCTGGGCTATCGGCACGAATTGGCAACAAGGTGTATTTGAAACGCGAAGATACTCAAACGGTGTTTAGCTTCAAGCTACGCGGCGCCTACAACAAAATGGCGCATTTAAGCGCCGCCGAACTCAAGCTGGGCGTGATCGCCGCGTCGGCGGGCAACCACGCCCAGGGCGTTGCGCTATCTGCGCGGCGCCTAGGCTGCCGGGCCGTTATCGTCATGCCCGTTACCACCCCGCAGGTCAAGATCGACGCGGTGCGCGGTTTCGGCGGCGAAGTGATCCTGGTAGGAGACAGTTTTTCCGACGCCTACCAGCATGCCAAAACCATCGAGAAAAAAGAAAAGCTGACGTTCGTCCATCCTTTTGACGACCCTGACGTCATTGCCGGCCAAGGGACGGTGGGGATGGAAATCCTGCGCCAGCACTCAGGCCCGATCGACGCGATTTTTGTCGCCATCGGCGGGGGCGGGCTGATCTCGGGCGTCGCGGCTTATGTGAAGCAACTACGTCCCGAAATCCAGATCATAGGTGTCCAGACCAGCGATTCCGATGCCATGATCCGCAGCGTCAAGGCCGGACGGCGAGTCGAGATGACCGATGTGGGTCTTTTTTCCGATGGCACGGCGGTCAAGCTGGTGGGAGCGGAAACGTTCAGGCTGACCCGCAAATACGTTGACGATTTCATCACCGTCGACACCGACGCCATTTGCGCCAGCATCAAAGATGTATTCCAGGACACCCGCAGCGTACTGGAGCCCGCCGGAGCGCTTGCCCTGGCCGGAGCCAAGCGGTACGCCGCGCTGAACAAATGGAAGAACAAAACCATGGTCGCCATCACCAGCGGCGCCAACATGAATTTCGACCGGCTGCGCTTCGTTGCCGAGCGCGCCGAGGTGGGCGAGTCGCGCGAAGCCATCTTTGCCATTACCCTGCCCGAAAAACGCGGCAGTTTCCGCAGCCTGTGCGAAGCGCTGGGAAATCGCAGCGTTACCGAATTCAACTATCGCATATCGGGTTCCGACAAAGCGCATGTCTTTGTTGGACTGCAAATCTCATCCTCGCAGGAAGCCGACCGAATCGCCGGCCATTTTCGCAAGAAAGGTTTTCCCACTCTGGATTTGACTCAGGACGAGATGGCCAAGACCCATCTACGCTATATGGTCGGAGGGCGCTCGGCGCTAGCCAGCAACGAAGTCCTGCACCGCTTCGAGTTTCCCGAACGGCCCGGTGCGCTGATGCGCTTTCTGAACGCCATGAATCCCGACTGGAATATCAGTCTGTTCCACTACCGCAACCAAGGCGATGATTACGGCCGGATTCTGGTCGGCATACAGGTGCCGCCCGCCGACAAAAGACCGTTCAAGGATTTTCTGGAAACCCTGGGTTATCCGTACTGGAACGAAACCGAGAACCCGGCTTATCAGCTGTTCTTGTAAGAGAGTGCAGCTTCAGCGAAGCTGCACACGGTATACAGCGGCAAGCCCGTTTCCCTTACGACCTTCGAGCCACCCAGTTCGGGTAGATCAATGATGGCTGCGGCCTCGACCACATTGGCGCCCAGGCGCTGCAGCAGCTTGATCGCCGCCATCATGGTGCCGCCAGTGGCAATCAGATCGTCGATCAGCACCACCCGTTGTCCGGGGCGCACGGCATCGGTATGCATCTCGACTGTGGCATTGCCGTATTCCAGCGTGTATTCTTCAGCCACCGTCTCAAACGGCAGCTTGCCTTTTTTGCGCACCGGCACAAAGCCCAGGTTCAGTTCGTAAGCCAGTACGGATCCGAGAATGAAGCCGCGTGCATCAACCCCGGCCACCAGATCGAGGCGCTGACGCATGTACCGATACACAAACATATCGACCAGGACCCGGAATGAGCGCGGATCCTGCAGCACCGGCGTAATGTCGCGAAACGTGATCCCCGGCTTGGGCCAGTCCGGAACGCTACGAATCGCACTACAAATGTAATCGACGGGATCAGTATTCATGGAATTTGGCGGCACACAGGAAAAGGCGACGGGTCTGCGTTGTCGTAGCGGCATCGTTGACGATATCAGGGCAGGCACAGTTTACACTGAGCGCCGAGAACAGGGTCTTCAAGCCGGCGTCAAAACACCTTGCCCCAGACGCAGCACCCGGTCCACCGCAGCATCCGGGAACCCCGCATGCGTGGCCAGAACAACGGTTTTACCTTCGGCCGCAGCCGCCAGATCATTAAAAAACGCCCATTGAGCCGGTTCGTCCAGGCCCGCGGTCGGCTCATCGAGCAGCCACACCACCGCAGGACTGAGCAAAACACGCGCCAGGCAAAGGCGCCGGGCCTGGCCGACCGACAGAGAATGACCCGACTCGCCAACCCATGTGTCCAGCCCGTTTTCCAGCGAGCGGACAAACTCGGCCAGACGTGCGTTTTCCAGCGCCCGCCAAAGCTGGGCCTCATCGGCCTCAGGGCAGCCAATCAGCAAATTGCTGCGCAAAGTCCCCAGAAAAACCGGTGAGTTCTGCGACAACAAGGCAAACCGCGTATGCAACTGCGCCTGCCTGACCTGGCTGATGGGCGCCCCGCCGTACGAAACCATGCCCTGGGTGGGATCAAACACGCGCATCAACAGGGATAAAAGAGTCGATTTGCCGCAGCCGCTCGCGCCGACAATCGCCAGCCGCTCGCCCGCCCGGATTTGCAGATCGATGCCATCGAGCACCGCAACACCAGCCATCGACGGGTAGCCATAACTCAAATTCGAAAGTTCAATGACCCCCGAGGCCGGCAAGTCCAGCGGATAGGCGACGTCGGCCAGGGCGACCGGCTCATCCAGAACAGCCCTCACACGCGCAGCCGCCGCCGCAGCGGGCCCCAGCCGCGCCGAGCCGCGCATCAAGGGCCCCAGCACTTCGAACAAGCCCAGCGCACCCAGCAACAGGCCCACCCATACCGGGCCGTTTATCTCCTGCGCAGTAAACGCCTGCAGACCGCCATACAGCAGCGCCAGTACGCAAAACCCTGAGGCCAATTGTTGCGCCAACTGTCCCATCGAGCCGATTGCCGAGAGCCGGTCGCGGGCGCGCGACAGTTGTGCGGCCGCCGCACCAAAGCGCTCTTGGGCCTGGGCCTGAGCCCCGAACACGACCAGGTCTACATGGCCCGCGATGGCACTGTGGATCAGCGTTCTGGCCTGGGCCGACGCACGCTGGGCATCGCTTCCTGGCGCGCGAGCCTGGCGAGCCAGCAGATACGGAACCACACAGACCCCAATCAGCATGGCGCCAAACACCAACCACCCCAGCGCATGAACCTGAGCGCCCAGAACCAGGCTGAACACCAGGCCCATGATCACCGCCGTCAGGATCGGTGCAATTACCTGCAAAAACAAAGTGTCGAGCGCATCGATATCGCCCACCAGGCGGGCCACCAGATCGCCCCCCTGGTAACCTGCCAGTTGGCCCGGACTTAGTCGCATGATTCGCGCAAAGACCGTGCTGCGGATATCGGCCAGCAAATCCAGCGTGGCCGCATGGCCCACTACGCGTTCGCCATAACGGAAAACAATGCGCAAGAGCGCCAGACCGCGCACCAGGGCCGACGGCGCGAACAAGTCGAAACTGATCGAGGCGCCTGCCAAAAAGGCAGCCGTCAGAAACCAGCCGGCCACCGACAACAATCCCATCCCGGCAGCCAGCGTCAGGATGGCCAGCAACAGGGCGCCCGCCAAACTGCGGCGGCGTTGCACGAACCAGGGCCAAAGCAGCCTCAGTGTTTTCATGGCAGCACCTTGCCGTCGCGCAGTCGCAGGGTACGCTGCAGGCAAGCCGCCACGGCGGGATCGTGAGTCGCCACGAGCAGCGTGCGCATGGAGGTAAACGTCAACAACGAACGCATCACCCTGTCGCGGCTGTTCGCGTCCAGATGCGCGGTCGGTTCGTCGAGCAGAATCAGATCGGCCGAAGTCAGGAACACGCGAGCCAGAGCCAGGCGATGCAACTGCCCCCCCGACAAGCCATAGCCTTCAGCGCCCAGCACGGTATGCAATCCTTGCGGCAACGCCGCGACGAACTCCTCGGCGCAGGCCGCTTCCAGCGCCCGATGCAGCGCCTCTTCCGAGGCCTGCGGCTGCGCCAGCCGCAGGTTGTCGGCGATCGAGCCGGGCAGGAAAAAGGGCTGCTGGCCGATCAACACCGCCACGCGCCGTAAATCGCCTTGCGGCCACTGCGCCAACGTCCGGCCGAAAAGACAAATTTCGCCCGACTGCAGGGCTCGCAAGCCCAGCAGCGCTTCGAGCAGGCTGGTTTTACCGGCACCGCTCCGGCCCATTAGCGCGAGATTTTCACCGCGTTCAACGGTAAAGCTTGCCTCGTCCAATACGGCAGCGCTGCGATTAGGGGCGTGTAGAGTCATGCCGCGTACCAGCAATGCCGCGCTGCCGGCCGTATCTTCGTTTGCGCGGGGGTTATGGCACCCACAAGGGGTGCCGCTACAAACGCGTGCCCGCGGCTCATGTAGCGGCACCCCTTGTGGGTGCCATTCCCGACCCTGACCAACAAGACCAAAAGACAATCCGCCCACCGTCGCCCCGTCCACATCAGGCAAGGCTTCGAACGCCGCCGCAATATGACCTACGGCCGCGCGCGCCGCGGCGCGGTCGTGATAATTCGCCGCGAACTGCCGCAAAGGGTTGTACACCTCGGGGGCGAGCAGCAGGCAGAACAGCCCCCAGGGCAAGGTCAACGCGCTGGCGCGCAAATCCAGATACCCCAGATAGCTTAAACCGACATACAGCGCGACACCGGCCACACCCAGGGCCGCAAAAAACTCCAGAACCGCCGAAGACAGGAAGGCCAGGCGCAACACCGCCATATTTTTTTGGGCAAGCTCATCGCTCGCGGCACGCACGGTGTCGGCCTCGGCCTGTGCGCGGCCAAGAAGCTTCAGGGTAAACGCGCCGCGCAAACGGTCGGAGAAAAATCCGGACAGGCGAACAAGCGCCAGCTGGTGCTTGCGGCTGGCGGCCTCGGCCCCCCGCCCCACCAACGCCATGAAAACCGGAATCAGGGGCGCCGTCAGAAGCAAAACCAGCGCCGCAATCCAGTCTATTGGCAAGAGCACCAGGCCAAACGCCAAGGGCAGGAACGACGCGGCAATCGCCGAGGGCAAATAGCGAATAAAAAAACCGTCCAGAACTTCAATCTGCTCGATGACGATACTGGCCAGTTCTCCGGAAATGCGCTGCCGGGTCCACTGGGGGCCGAGCGCCAGCATGCGTTCAAAAAATGCCAGACGCAGGCTGGCCTTGATCCGTTCCGCGCCGCGGCTGGCCGCACGCTCGCCCGACCACACCAGCACAGCACGCAGCGCCATGAGCAGGCCGATCGCAACAATCAGGGGTGTCGCCGCCGCGAGCGGCTCTTGGTCGGCAATGGCACGGCCCAGCACTTGCGCCACGGCCCAGGTCTGTACCAGCAAAAGCAGCCCGGCCGCAAGCGGGGCGATAACCGCCCAGGCCATGCCGCGCGGGGCCAAGCGGTACAGTTGCGAAAGCCAGCGCGACTGGGCGCGCGCCAGGTCCGATGGCGATGATGCACGGTGGTCGTCAGCGCCTGACACGTAAGCCGCCCCAAGCCCCGCGCTTAATCGCGATGGTCGGTGAATGCGTCGGGATTGAGCGGGTTATGAGACTCGCCCTCGCGCAGCTCGAACCACATCGCGTTCAGAATTGAAAAAGCGCAAGCCAGGCCCAGCCCAAGAATCCATGAAAAATACCACATACAGGCACCTTATCCCGCGTTAATAAGCATGGGGCGAATCGCCCAGCGATTTCTGTGTCACCGTACCGCGCAGGACCCGATAAACCCACCCGGTATACAGCGCGACGATAGGCAATAGCAGCCCTGTCACCAACAGCATGATCCATAAGGTCAGACGGCTGGACGACGCATCCCATATGGTCAGGCTGGCATCGGGCGAGAGCGACGAAGGCAACAAAAACGGAAATATCGAAAACCCGAAGGTCAGCACAATACCGGTCACGCACAGCGATGAAGCGATAAATGCCGCCGCCTGTGCCCGCAGCGCCAACGCCAGCGCCACCACGGCCGCACCGCCCAGGCCCAGCGCCGGCGCAATCCACATCGCAGGCCAACGGCTATAGTTGGTGAACCACGCGCCCGCGCTTAGAACCACCTTTTTGGAAAATGGATTGGACACCTGCTCCGGATCGATGACGCTCGTAATCGAGAACCCCACCAAACCGTGCGCGGCCCACCAGCCGCCCAAGGCAAACAGCAGCAAGGCGGCAAGCGCGAACAGGATTCCGCTGCGCCTGGCTCGCATCGCCACCGCCGCATCGGTTTTCCAGAAAAGCAGGGCCGAGCCGTGCATGGCCAGCATGCACACGCTTAAAAGTCCGCACAGCAAGGGAAACGGCGTAAACAAGTCAAAAAAGTTTCCCTGATAGAGCGGACGCATCGTAACGGCGTCGAATCCGAAAGGAATGCCCACGATGACATTGCCCACCGCCACGCCAAAGACCAGCGACGCAATAAACCCGCAGCCGCACAGCACGGCATCCCAGGCGCGCCGCCACTGCCGCGAGGGCATTTTGCTGCGATACTTGAAAGCCACCGGACGCAGTATCAGGGCAATCAGCAAAAGCATCATGGCCAGATAAAAGCTCGAGAACGACGAGGCATACAACAAGGGCCAGGCGGCAAAGACCGCCCCGCCCCCGGTGATCAGCCAAACCTGATTGCCTTCCCAAACCGGGCCGACCACATTGATCACCACGCGGCGCTCGACGTCTTCCTTGGCCACCAAAGGCAAAACAGTGGCCACCCCCAGATCGAATCCGTCCATCACGGCAAAACCGACCAACAGGGCTCCCAGCAACGCCCACCAAATAAGACGCAAGCTTGCATAGTCCAAGGGAATAAGCTGTTCCATCAGGTTTCTCCTAGTGCGTCGCCAATAGCGCCGGATTGGACGCGCCCGATCGGGGCGCTGGCTGCCGCTCATCGCTGGGGCCCGCTTTAATGGCATGCAACATGACCTTGGCACCGACGATAGCCAGAATCGTATAGAGCACTAAAAATATGCCCAGGCTAATCGACAGGTCGAGAACGGTTAACCCCGAAGCCGCATAGTAAGTAGGTAAAACGCCCTCTATGACCCAGGGCTGGCGGCCGAACTCGGCCACGAACCAGCCGCACTCGATGGCAATCCACGGCAGGGGCAGGCTCCACAAGGCCATCTTGAGAAAGCGCGGATACCTGCGCAGCCGGCCCGTCGACGCCAGCCAGAAAGCCACCGCGAAAAACAGGATGAAATAAAAGCCCAGCCCTACCATGACACGGAATGTCCAATATAGCGGAGCCACTTGCGGGACAGTATCCCGAGCCGCCTGGGCAATGTTTTCGGGGCTCGCGCGGCTGATGTCGGGGCTATAGCGTTTGAGCAGCAGCCCATAACCCAGATCATGCCAATTGGCGTCGAACAGCTTGCGCGCCGCGGCGTCTTGCGGATGAGCCCGCACCTGCTGCAAGGCATCGTAGGCGACGATGCCATTCTTGACCCGCACTTCGGCACGCTTGACCAGATCATCAATCCCCAGCAAGGGCGTCGTCAGCGAGCGCGTGCCGATAATACCCATCATATAAGGGATTTCGACCGCGAAATAGTTTTTTTCCTTGGCCTGGTCGGGGATCGCAAACAGATTGAAGCTCGCCGGTGCAGGCTCCGTGTGCCACATTGCTTCAATAGCGGCGATCTTCATTTTCTGATGCTCGGTCGTCAGGTAGCCGCTTTCATCGCCCAGGACAACAACCGAGAGCGCAGCGGCCAGGCCAAAGCTTGCAGCCACCACCATGGAGCGTTTGGCCATCTCGATATGGCGGCCGCGCAGAATATACCAGGCGCTGATACCCATCACGAATATGGCGCCCATGACATAGCCGGCACTTACCGTATGCACAAACTTGGCCTGCGCCACGGGGTTGAAAATAACCGCGCCGAAATCGGTCATTTCCATGCGCATGGTGATCGGATTGAAAATGGCGCCCACCGGATTCTGCATCCAGCCATTGGCGATCAGGATCCACAGGGCCGAAAGGTTGGTGCCCAGTGCGACCAGCCAGGTGACCGACAGGTGGCCAATCTTGGACAAGCGATCCCAGCCAAAGAAGAACAGCCCAACGAATGTCGCCTCAAGAAAAAACGCCATCAGGCCTTCAATGGCCAGCGGCGCGCCGAATATATCGCCTACATAATGGCTGTAATAGGCCCAGTTCATGCCGAACTGAAACTCCATCACAATGCCGGTGGCCACCCCCAGCGCAAAATTGATGCCGAACAGGACCCCCCAGAACAGCGTCATGCGACGCCAGATATCGCGCCCGGTCATCACATAAACGCTTTCCATGATGGCCAGCAGAAATGACAAGCCCAGCGTCAAGGGCACAAACAGAAAGTGGTACATCACCGTGGCAGCAAATTGAATTCGCGACAGGGTGACTACATCGATATCTGGCATTGCATGCTCCCGCAACTTTATTCGCGTAACTACTTTCGTAACTACTTGCGCAATTTTCCGGCAAACCCTAAAACCTTCTGCACCTTGCTGCCCAAGCGCATAAGGCTCTCGAGCGTTTCAGGCGGCAAGCGCTGCACTTCGTCAAACCAGGCGGTGCTCAGCTCAACCAGTTCAAGCATCTCGGTAATGCGTCGTTGGCCATAGACCTCATCATCGTTGGCGGGCTTTTCCATTAAAGCGTCGCGCAGCAGGGTCAGCGTCGGGTCGATTTCGCGCTTGCGCTTTTCTTCGACCAGAACGCGAAAGATTTCCCATACATCTTTAGGCGATTCAAAATAATCGCGCCTGTCGCCGATTTGATGCACCATGCGCACCAGGCGCCATGACTGCAATTCGTGAATGCCCACGCTCACGTTGGAACGCGAAAAACCCAGTGTCTCAGCAATTTCATCGGCATTCAAGGGTTTGGGCGACAGAAACACCAGTGCATAGATCTGCCCCACGGTGCGATTAACGCCCCAGCGGCTACCCATTTCGCCAAAATGCAAGACGAATCGCTCGGCTTGCGCTCCAAGCTTCATAGATTTCTCTTATTTCGGTAATTACTGAAACAACTGTAAATACGGAATATACCTGTAAAGCGATGAGGATTCAAGCGCGGCGACAATGGCAGCCACAAGGGCTGCCGCTACATAATTCGCCCACCCTCTACAAAACGCATAAATCGCCCACCTCCTACAAAACGCGCAAATAACAGGACCTTCCAGACTGCGTTTAAAATCGAACCATGAAAAATACACCGGTTCCAGCGCCGTCCGATATCATTGCCTCCGCCCATCGCACCCTGAGCGTCGAAATCAAGGCGCTGCAGGCGCTCGATGCCCGTATCGACGGCTCATTTACTCGCGCCGTAACAATGGTGCTGGGTTGCGAGGGGCGCGTTGTAGTAACCGGCATCGGCAAGTCGGGCCACATCGCCAAAAAGATTGCCGCGACCCTGGCCTCGACCGGGACGCCGGCGTTCTTTATGCATGGCGCCGAAGCCATACACGGCGATCTGGGCATGCTGACCTCGCAGGATATCGTGCTGGCCGTGTCCTATTCAGGCGAAGGCCAGGAATTGCTGACCATCCTGTCGGTGGTCAAGCGCATGGGCATACCCCTTATCGCCCTCACCGGCCACCCGCAGTCCGAACTGGCCCGCAATGCCGATCTGCATCTGGATGTGCAGGTCCAGCAGGAAGCCTGCCCACTGAACCTGGCGCCCACGGCCAGCACGACCGCCGCGCTGGTGCTGGGCGATGCCATTGCGGTAGCCTGCCTGGAAGCGCGCGGCTTCAGCGCCGAAGATTTCGCCCGCTCGCATCCTGGCGGTGCGCTGGGCCGCCGCCTGCTCACCCTGGTGCGCGATGTGATGCGCCAGGGTAGCGCCCTGCCTATTGTCGAGGCCGGCACCCTGGTCACCGAGGCGCTGCAGGAAATGTCGGTCAAAGGCATGGGCATGACTATCGTTCTCGATGGCCAGCAGCACCCCATCGGGATATTCACCGACGGGGACTTGCGCCGGCTGATCGCCCGTCACGGCGATATACGCCCCCTGACGGTGGCCGACGGCATGAGCCATCACCCCAAAACCGTGGCGCCCACCGCGCTTGCGGTCGAAGCCGCAACGCTGATGGATGCGGGGCGCCTGAGCCAAATACTCGTGGTTGACCATACCGGGCTACTATTAGGCGCTCTGCACATGCACGACCTGCTTGCCGCCAAGGTCATCTAATCTCATGAATACACCTGCCACCGCTCATCCTGCCGAAGCTCTCGTCCTGGCCAGAATTACACCTGCCGTCATTGAACGCGCCGGCCGGATTCGTCTTATGGCCTTCGATGTCGACGGCATATTGACCGATGGCCGCCTCTGGTACGGCGAAAACGGCGAAGCCCTCAAATGCTTTAACGCATTGGACGGACATGGTCTGTCGCTTTTGCGCGAAAGCGGCATCGGCATCGCGCTGGTCACCGGGCGCAAGGGGGTCATCCTGGCGCGCCGCGCGGCGGAGCTGGGCATTTCGACTGTGCTGCAAGGCGTACGAGACAAGGTTTCGGCCCTGAGCGATCTGGCTCGGGAACAAGGCTGCACACTGGCGCAAACGGGTTTCATGGGCGACGACATTATCGACCTGCCTGTCTTGCAACGGGCAGGCCTGGCGGTGAGCGTTCCCAACGCCCCCACCTACGTCGCACAGGCCGCTCATTGGGTAACATCGCGCGCCGGGGGAGATGGGGCCGTACGCGAATGTTGCGATGTCATTCTGGCCGCCCAGGGGCGCTTGCGCGCATTTTTCGGCCCGCGGCCGTTCACCACAAGCGGGCCGACACAGTAAACAATGAGAGATCGCGTCCCCACCCTGATCGCCTTCGCCTTGCTCGTCGCCCTGGTCATTGGAACATGGTGGGCGGCCGGCTATGCACAGCGCGCGATTCCGTTTGACCCGCCACGCCGCGTCACGCACGAGCCGGACTCGTGGGCCGATCAATTCATCATGGTGCGCACCGACGAACAAGGCGTCCCGATCAACCGTCTGGAGGGAGTCTATATGCAGCATTATCCAGACGACGATTCCTATAAAGTAACAACGGCCAAGGCCATCGGCCAACAGCCCGGGTCGCCCATCACCATTGGCACCTCGAACGTGGCCATTATGGATCAAGGTGGTTCGCGCATTGTGATGCAAGGCAACGCGCACTTGCATCGCCTGCCCGACGCCGACCGGGCCGCCATGGACGTTACCAGCCAGCAACTGACCCTGCTGCCCGACAAAAACGTGGCGTTCACCGATCTTCCCGCGCTGGTGGTCAACGGCAATTCAACATTGAACGGCAAGGGCATGCGTTACGATAACAACACACGCGATCTGCAAGTGTATTCGGCGGCCGATGCAAAAATATCGGGGCGGGATGCAGAAAACCAAAAAACCTCAAAACCTTCTCGTAAAACGAAACCATGAATCCACGACGCCACCCATTACTTTTTGCATGGCTTGCCGCGTCGGCGCTGATCGTGGGGCTTGGCGCGGACACCGCGCTGGCCGCCACCGCATCACCGGCCAAAGCCGGCCAAAGCCAGGCGGGGAAAAAACCCGTTGAACAACCCGACACCCTGGTCCTGTCGGACACACTCAACTATAACGACATCAAAAAAGAAAGCGTTTTTACCGGCAACGTCGTGATGACGCGCGGCCTGATGACACTGCGCTCCGATACGCTTTCGATGCACGAAGATGCCGCCGGATTTCAGTACGGAACCGCCACGGTCGGCACCGGTAAACTGGTTTTTGTGCGACAGGAACGGCCCGAAAAATACGAAGTGATCGAGGCCCGCGGCCTGCGCGCCGAATACGATGGCAAGACCGACGAGTTCGAAATGATAGGCAAGGCAGTGGTTACACGCTTTGTCTGCGGCAAGCCTTTCGATACGATCAGCGGCGAACGCGTCAAATACAATCAGAAAACCGATATCTACGAAGCCTTCGGCGGGCCCAATTCCGCGGCCGCTGGAGGACGGGTGCGCTCGGTAGCCCAGCCCACTGCAAAAATCGACGCGGCCGTCGCCGAATGCAGCAAGAAATCCGCCAAGAAAGGCTAAGGCCACGCCCCTAACCACAATAAGCGAGTTATGTCTTCTTCCCCCCTTCCGGCCAACAGTTCCCCGGCAACAGGAGCCCCGCTGCGCCGCTTGCGCGCCACGGGGTTGCGCAAAACGTACGGCAAAAGAATGGTGGTGCACGACGTGTCCCTGGCCGTCGACAGCGGCGAAGTGGTCGGCTTGCTGGGCCCCAATGGGGCAGGCAAAACCACCAGCTTCTACATGATCGTAGGCATCATCCCCAGCGACGCGGGGCGGATCGAAATCGACGACACCATCATTACCGGCATGCCCATGCACAAGCGGGCCCGCATGGGCCTGTCATATCTGCCGCAGGACGCTTCGGTGTTCCGGCGCCTGACGGTCGAAGAAAACATCAAGGCCGTCCTCGAACTGCAGGTCGAGGAAAATGGCCAGGCAATATCGTCGGCCAGCATCAGCCAGAACCTGGAATCCCTGATCGACGAACTGCAAATTGGCCACATACGCCGCAATATGGCCATTTCCCTTTCAGGCGGCGAACGGCGCCGGGTGGAAATTGCGCGTGCGCTGGCCACACGCCCGCGCTTCATTTTGCTCGACGAACCATTTGCCGGTGTAGACCCCATCGCCGTCATCGAAATCCAGCGCATCGTGCACTTTCTGAAAAGCCGCAATATCGGCGTGCTGATCACCGACCACAATGTGCGCGAAACGCTGGGGATATGCGACCGCGCGTACATCATCAGCGAAGGCAAGGTCCTGACCAACGGCCATCCCAGCGAAATCATCGCCAACGAGGCGGTGCGCAAGGTTTATCTGGGCAAAAATTTCAAGATGTAAAGTTTGCGCCGCGATTCATGGCGGGCTCCCTGGGGGGGCCGAATGAGGCGCGCCCAGGCCGCTTGATTTTGCCCACATAATCTATACACTGGACTTGTTGCCATTTCATTTAAAGGAGATCGATTTATTAAATTACGCGCAAGTCCGCGCATCCATACAAGCTTTTAAAGGAGAGCACCCTATGAACCTGAGCATTAGCGGTCGTCACCTAGAAGTAACCCCTGCCATACGCGAGTATGTTTTAAATAAAATGGCGCGTGTCTCCCGACACTTTGATAACGTCATAGTCACCCAGGTCATGCTCTCGGTAGAGCGCTTGAAGCACACCGCTGAAGTCACCATGAGGGTCCGTGGAAAAGATATCCATTGCGAAGCAAACGACGATAATCTGTACTCCGCCATCGATCTCCTGGCCGACAAAATCGACCGCCAGGTCATAAAATATAAAAGCAAAATTCAGGATCACGCCCACGAGCCGGCCAAACGGCAGGAAGTGCCTGCCGAATAGGCGTCAAGGCCAATGGCACCCACAAGGGGTGCCACTACAAAACCCGGACGCATGATCCGACACACATGCAGCGGCACCCCTTGTGGGTGCCATTCAAATTTTCCAGACGCCATTTACAACAAAACGCCATCCAGAACCCCAATTCCGATCCAGATTGGGGCTTTCATACCTCTACCCATATAATGGGCGGCATGAATCTACTGTCGCGTATCCTGCCTGTGCAAAACATAGTGCTCGATCTGGCTGCAACCAGCAAAAAAAGGGCTTTTGAACAAGCCGGACTGCTTTTCGAGAATCACCATGGAATTGCCCGCACATCGGTCTTTCACAGCCTTATCGCGCGTGAACGCCTGGGCTCAACCGCGTTAGGCCACCAGATTGCCGTACCACACGGCCGGATCAAGGGCCTGAAAGACCCGTGCGCCGCTTTTATCCGGCTGACCAACCCCGTGCATTTCGACGCCAGCGATGGCCGGCTCGCCAATCTGCTGTTTTTCCTGCTGGTGCCCGAAAGCGCCACCCAGCTGCATCTGGATTTATTGGCCGAAATCGCCAGACTGGTGTCCAATGACGCAATACGCCAGTCGCTCGCCACCGAAGCCGACGCACTTATTATTCATCGCTTGCTCACCCAAGAGCCTGCGGGCTAAACACCTCGACGCCATCACCATGCTCACCATTCAAGAACTCGTTAGTGATAATGCCGACAAAATCTCCTTTACCTGGGTAGCCGGATTAGGGGCCGCGCATCGCATGATCTCCGATGCCGGGATGTCGGGCGCCGATCTGGTGGGCCACCTGAACCTGATCCACCCCTCTCGCATTCAGGTTTTCGGCAAGGAAGAACTGTCGTACTACACCCGGTTCGAAATCAAGCGGCGTGTGCATCACCTTGAAGATCTGGTGGCGGGCGGCGTACCCGCCATCCTTATCGCGGCAAACCTGCCCGTGCCCGACGATCTGCGCGAGTTCTGCAACTTGCAGCAGATCCCGCTGCTGACCACATCGATCGACGCCGCGGCGCTCATCGACATGCTACGCATCTACCTAGGTAAACGGCTGGCGCCCAAAACTACCGTGCATGGCGTTTTTATGGACGTGCTGGGTGTGGGCGTGTTGATTACCGGTGAATCGGGTCTGGGGAAAAGCGAGCTTGCCCTGGAGCTCATATCGCGCGGCCACGGGCTCGTCGCCGACGATGCGGTCGAACTATCACGCACCGCCCCCAACATGATTGAAGGCGCCTGCCCGTCGCTGCTGCAAAACCTGCTGGAAGTCCGGGGCCTGGGGCTGCTCGACATACGCACAATTTTTGGCGAAACTTCGGTGCGCCGCAAAATGAAACTCAAGCTGGTGGTGCAGTTGATCCGCTCGACGGCCGACGCGTTCGAACGCTTGCCCGTCCAGGACCAGACCCAGGCGATACTGGGCGTGCAGATACGGCGCGTCATGCTGCAGGTCGCGGCCGGCCGCAATCTGGCCGTACTGGTCGAGGCGGCGGTGCGCAACACCATCCTGGCGCTACGCGGCATTGACACCATGGGCGAATTCATCGAGCGCCAGGCCTTGGCCATTATGGAAAGTAGCCGCAAGGAATAGGAAAGCCCCAGGCAGGCTTTGCCGGGCGTCAAGAAAGATTTACTCTGGCGCAGAACAAGCTGTGTCCTATAGAATAAGGCTAACGGGCCAACGTCGCGGCCAGTCGGCCCTTTGTGGAGCGGGATTTTATAGTCATGCTACGTATCGTCCTCATAACCGGCATTTCGGGCTCGGGCAAATCGGTGGCCTTGCGGCTACTGGAAGACTCCGGTTATACCTGCGTCGATAATCTGCCGGTACGGTTCTTGCATGACTTCATCGCCAGCACACGCGAAGACGGCCTCGAACATGTCGCTGTCGCCATCGATGTGCGCTCTCCCGGCGAACTCGACGAACTGCCTGGTGTCATCACAAGCCTGCGCGCCATGGGCACCGCCTTCAAAGTCATTTTCCTCGATGCCAGCGACCACACGCTGCAGCAACGCTATTCCGAATCGCGCCGACGCCACCCACTGGCCGACAGGCTGCAACGAGGGGGAAAATCCCCGTCGCTGCAAGACTGCATCAATACCGAGCGCGAGATGCTGGGCCCATTGCGCGACCAGGAACACGTTATCGATACCTCGGACCTGACTCCCGGGCAGTTGCGCACCTGGGTGCGCGACCTGGTGCAGGCCGACCGCGCCGCCGTCATCCTGACCTTCGAATCCTTTGCCTACAAGCGTGGGGTGCCGGGCGACGCCGACCTGGTCTTCGACGTGCGCTGCCTGCCTAACCCGCACTACGATCGAACGCTGCGGCCGCTAACGGGCCGCGACGAGCCCGTGGCCAAATGGCTGGGCCAGTTCGGCAGCGTTCAAACCATGATCGACGATATCGCGGGATTCATCCGCCGCTGGCTTCCGTTATACATGCAAGACACCCGCAACTACCTGACCATCGCCATAGGTTGCACAGGAGGACAGCACCGTTCCGTCTATGTGGTCGAGCAACTCGCCCGGCAATTTTCCGATCACGCTCCACTTTTGGTGCGGCATCGCAATCAGCCGCCTGAAAATATCCCATGACGCCCTTGCGCTCGTTCGCCGCCGCCCTGACGCTGATCAGCCTGGTTATTCTGGCAGGCTGCTCCACCACCCGCCGCGGAGGCGGTTACTACAAGGACGACGGCCCGGGCGCCCATCCACCCTCCAATATCGACGCCATCCCCGACGCGGTACCGCGCATTGAAACCCACTCGCGCGCCACCAGCCGGCCCTACACCGTGTTCGGCAAAAATTATGTGCCGCTATCGTCGGATCGCCCCTTCCGGCAGCAAGGCATCGCCTCGTGGTACGGCAAGAAATTCCACGGCGCGAAAACCTCCAACGGTGAAATCTACGATATGTACGCCATGACGGCCGCTCACCCGATTTTGCCGATTCCCAGCTACGCGCGCGTCACGCGGGTGGGAACCGGAAAGTCGATTATTGTGCGCATCAACGACCGCGGACCCTTCCACAGCAGCCGAATCATGGATCTGTCTTATGTGGCTGCCGCAAAGCTGGGCATTATCGGCCCCGGCAGCGGCGAGGTGATCGTCGACGCGATCACCAATCAGGACATCGCTCAAGGGCAAACCCACCTGGACGACATTGCCCTGGCAACAGGCGGCAGGGTACAACCCACGACAGCTGCGCCCGTTGCGGTTGCGACGGCCGAATCCAGGCCTGTGGCCATCGAGCCCGCGCCTGTCGCCAGGGAGCAGCCCAGATTCGATAGCCGCAGCGAACCCGCGTCGGCCTCTGAACCCACGCCCAACGTCATGCTGGCGCTGCAGAGCCCATCGGCCGCCGAGGATCAAACACAGGAAGAAACGGAGCCGGCCACGCGTGCGCAGGATGTTGATATGGCACCCACGAGGGGTGCCGCTACCATGGCCGCGAGCAATCAGATCTACCTGCAATTCGGCGCTTTCAGCGGCCCGGAAAACGCCCGGCACATGGCCAGCAAACTTAATGAGCAAATCGGCCAGATAGAAAGCCGGCCGGCCCAGGTTCTGACAGAAAGCCATCTGTATCGCGTGCAAATCGGCCCCTACCCCAGCCGCACAGCGGCCGTCAATGCGGCGGTGCGCATCCAGCAGCAAACCGGAGCAGCCTCCACCGTGGCGGTACGTTGAGGCGGCGTGGATGGCAGCCACAAGGGCTGCCGCTACAGGGCTTGCGCCCGCAAAAGCGCTTGCGCGTAGAGAACGTCGCGCGGCAGGCCGCTCACCTTGGCCGCTACGCGCGCCGCATCGCGCACGCTTAGCGATTCCAGCAGCGCATCGAGCAATTTCAGCGTTTCGGCGCCTATGGCCTGGGCCTCCGGTTCCGCGGGCGCCTGATGAACAATCAACACGAATTCGCCCTGGCTGCGATGAGCATCTTCGGCCAGCCATGCGGCCACCTCGCCCAGGGGCCGCGTCACGACCTGTTCAAAACGCTTGGTCAGTTCGCGTGCCAGCGTCAGCAAACGGTCCGGGCCGCATACTTTGACTAAATCCCTAATGGCGGCATCCAGCCGATGGGGGGACTCGAACATCACGATCGGCGCGGCAATGGCACACCAGCCCGCGAGCCACTTCTGCCGCGCCGTCGCCTTGGGCGGCATGAATCCGGCGAACACAAAAGCCGGGTTCTCATCGGAGGTTGCACCGCTGGCCATCAATGCCGCAATGACCGCGCTCGCACCGGGGACGGCTACAACGCCATAGCCGGCTTCGCGCACCGCGCGCACGATCCGCGCACCCGGATCGCTGACCGCCGGCGCCCCGGCGTCGGAAATCAGCCCCACGCGCTGGCCCTGAGCCAGACGTGCGACGATCGACTCGGCCGCGCTGGCCTCGTTATGGCGATGCGCCGCCATCAGCGGCGTGGCCACCCCCCAGGCATCGAGCAAAGGCCGGCTGGCGCGGGTATCTTCGGCCGCGATGACATCGCAGCGCGCCAAGGCCTGCCAGGCTCGCAGGCCGAGGTCGCCCAAATTGCCAATCGGGGTGGCCACCACATACAAAGTCGCCACAGGCCAGTCCTGCCCGCCGACGCGCTCAATGAGACGATTCCATGTCGCTTGGGAATCCACATAATCAGGCGTTTCACTCATACTAGACATAAACCTCAAACAGGACCTCGACGCATGCCCGGCGAAGATCAAATTATCCAGGAACTGGCGCAAATCGCACAGAAAACCGCGGTGAAGCGCCGCCGCAGGCGCCTGGCTCGCTCCAGAGTCACACACGCTGACGCCACGCTCATCGCGCTATCGCCCACCCAGCGCGTCGGACAACATGCCGAACAACAGGCCAAAGAGCTGCTCGAAGCCGCCGGCGTTCTGATCGTAGGGCAAAACCTGCGCTGCAAGGCCGGCGAAATCGACCTGATCGGCCTGGACAGGACGGTGCTGGTTTTCGTCGAAGTCCGGCACCGGCACGATTCACGCCACGGGGGCGCCGCCGCCAGTGTAAACCGCAGCAAGCAGCAACGCCTGATCCGCAGCGCCCATTATTTCCTGCCCGCGCTTGGCCGCCGGTACTTCGGCGGAGCCGCTCCCGTCTGCCGCTTCGATGTCGTCACAGTGGAACCTCATGGCATAAACTGGATCAAACAGGCATTTACGATAGACTGAAAGCAATATGAGCCGTTACGTCCGATGACATTATTTTCAATCGAACATGAGATAATACCGGCTATGGATATGACATCACGCATGACCTCGCATTTCGACGATGCCATCGATACGGTGAAGGCCAGTTCCAAAGCGCTTGCGGGCCCCCTGGCCGCCGGGGTCGACCTGCTGTTTGGCGCCGTAACCGGAAACGGCAAAATCCTTGCCTGCGGCAATGGCGGCTCGGCGGCCGACGCCCAGCACTTCATCGCCGAACTGGTGGGCCGTTTCGAACGCGACCGCCTGCCGCTGGCCGGTGTCGCCCTCAATACAGATACCTCGATCCTTACAGCCGTGGGCAACGACTACGGTTTTGACGCCATCTTCGAACGCCAGGTAAGCGCTCTGGGCCAGTCCGGCGACGTTCTTGTAGCCATCTCCAGCAGCGGCAATTCGCCCAACATTCTGCGCGCCATCGAAGCCGCCCACGAGCGCGACATGCCGGTTCTGGCGCTTACCGGCAAGGGCGGGGGCAATATCAGCGCGCTGCTCTACGAAACCGACATTCACTTATGCGTCCCGCACGAGCGCACCATGCGCATTCAGGAAGTCCACATCCTGCTCCTGCATGCCTTGTGTGACGGTATTGACGCCTTGCTACTGGGAGACACTCTCTAATGCCTACCTTCACACGACGCACCCGTTCGCTTTTAGTGGCCTCGCTGGCCGCCGCCACCCTTTGCACCCTGCCGGGCTGCGGCGTTCTGTTCGTCGGAGGGGCGGCGACCGGCGCCGCGGTGGCCAGCGACCGACGCACAACGGGCCAACAGGTCGAAGACAAAACCATCGAACTGAAATCCGCCAACGAAATGCGCAAACTGGTGGGTGACAAGGGGCGCGTCAACTCCACTTGTTACGGAGGCCTTTTGCTGCTGACCGGAGACGTACCTACCGACGCCATGAAACGGCAAGCCGAAGAAGCAGCGGGCCACGTCGAAAAAGTTAAAAAGGTCGTCAACGAAATACGAGTAGGCGACATCACGCCGCTTGGCGTGCGCACCAACGATACCTGGCTTACCTCCAAGGTCGTGGCCTCCCTGATCGACGCCAAAGGCGTCCCGACCCGCACCATTTCAGTCACGACCGAACGCGGTGTGGTGTATCTGCTGGGCAAAGTCACCCAGGATGAAGGCGACAGGGCCGCCATCGTCGCCTCGGGTGTAAGCGGCGTCAATAAAGTAGTAAAATTATTCGAGATTGTCTCGCCCGAGAGCCTGCTGCAACGGCAAACGCCCGCCCCCGTCCAGGACAATGCGGCAGCTCCCAGTTCAACCGCAGCGCCCGGCCCTAGCACTTCCGGCGGCGCCCAAGCGATGCCTATCAAATGAAAAAAATTCTGATCACTCTGTTCGCGCTCACCGCTCTGGTGGGTGTCGGTGTGTGGCAATTTGCGGGCGCGGCCAAGACCGCCCCCGATGTCACGTTCGTCTCGCTTACCGGGCAAAAAATCACCCCCGCCGATCTGCGCGGCAAGGTCGTACTGGTCAAATTCTGGGCCACCAGCTGCGTTACCTGCATCCAGCAGATGCCCGACATGATCAAAACCTACGACGCGCTCGCCCCCAAGGGCTTTGAGGCCATTGCCGTGGCCATGCAATACGACCCGCCCAACTATGTCCAGAACTACGCCCAAACCCGCAAGCTGCCGTTCCCGGTCGCCATCGATGCGCAAGGCCAGATTGCCAAAGCCTATGGCAACATCAGCCTGACCCCAACCGCCTTCCTCATCGACAAGCAGGGGCACATCATCAAACGTTATCTGGGCAACTACGATAAGGTCGCGTTCATGAACACGGTCAAAAAAGCACTGGCCGGCTGATTGCGACGCGCCGCCGCCCCCAACCCGAGACCGGCTAATCGCCTCTCGGGTTTTTTACAAACCCAACACCACTCAAATACCCGGCCCGCCCCCGGCGGACTACAATGACGCTCGAACGTGGGCAAGCTTTGCCTGAAGACATCAACCCCTTTTCCTTCGCCGCCATGAACACTCCGTCTTCTCCCGAAATATCGTCGCACACGTCAACAGTCAAGGCCGATGTCCTATCGGAAGCCTTGCCCTACATTCGCCGCTTCCATGGCAAAACCGTCGTCATCAAATACGGCGGCAACGCCATGACCGAAGATCAACTGCAGCACAGCTTCGCACACGACGTGGTCCTGCTCAAGCTGGTGGGGCTCAACCCCGTCGTCGTGCATGGCGGCGGCCCGCAGATCAACAGCGCGCTCAAGCGCATAGGCAAGGAAGGCACCTTCATCCAGGGCATGCGCGTCACCGACGCCGAAACCATGGAAGTGGTCGAATGGGTGCTGGGCGGACAGGTGCAGCAAGACATCGTGATGATGATCAATGAAGCGGGCGGCAAGGCCGTCGGGCTAACCGGCAAAGATGGCTGTCTGATCCAGGCCAAAAAGAAAATGCTGGCCGACAAGGACCGTCCCGGCCAGTGGCTCGACATCGGTTACGTGGGCGACATCACTCGTATCGAACCGGCGGTGGTCAAGGCATTGCAAGACGATCAATTCATTCCCGTCATCTCTTCAATAGGCTACGGCGAAGACGGCACGGCCTACAACATCAATGCCGATATCGTTGCAGGCAAGATGGCAGAAGTGCTGGGGGCCGAAAAGCTGGTCATGATGACCAACACCCCAGGAGTGCTGGACAAAAACGGCAACTTGTTGCGCAGCCTGTCGGCCCAGACCATAGACGAACTGTTCGAAGACGGTACCATCTCCGGCGGCATGCTGCCAAAAATATCATCGGCGCTCGACGCCGCGCGCAACGGCGTCACATCCGTCCACATCGTCGACGGCCGCGTACCCCACTGCCTGTTGCTCGAAATACTGACCGATCAAGGTGTGGGAACCATGATCAGTTCGCACTAATTGCGTTCCGACCCCAATGAAATGCGGGCTCTGCAGGCTCCGATAACCCCCCAGCATCCGCGCGCCGGCGGCCGCCGGCGATCAGCAGCCGATGAAACCATCTGGCTGTTCGACCTGGACAATACGCTGCACGATTCGTCGCGAGCCATCTTCACGGCCATCAACCACAGCATGACGGCCGCCGTCATGCAAAGCCTGAACCTCGATCTGGACGCCGCAACACAGCTGCGCACGCGCTACTGGAGGCAATACGGGGCCACCGTTATCGGCATGGTGCGCCACCACGGAGTCGACGCCGAAACCTTTCTGAACCTCAGTCACGGATTCGAGATTGCACCGCTGGTGCATTCCGAACACGGCCTCGCCGCCAAACTGCGGCGCCTCCCCGGGCGAAAGATACTACTCACCAACGCGCCGCGCAAATATGCGCGTGAAGTATTGAAAACGCTGGGGATCCTCCATCAGTTCGACGGCATGTGGTCGATCAACCATATGCGGCTGCAAGGCCGGATCAAACCCAAACCCTCGCCCTCGCTCATGAAGCAAGTGCTGGCGCGCCTGGGCGCTTCCGCTGCGCGGGTTGTGCTGGTCGAAGACACACTGAAAAACCTGAAGACCGCACGCCAGGTCGGCATGAGAACCGTCCACGTCTTTCATCCCGGCACGCCCTTTTCAGGCAAACACCGCGGACGCGACAGCTACGTGGGCCTGCGAGTCAATTCCGTCGGAGACCTGCTGCTAGGCCGCCGGCCTGTGCGAGGTTCCTGAGGAAGGGCTTTGGCGTGGCTAACGTAGCGGCAGCCCTTGTGGCTGCCAAAATCGTCGATAAGCGAGGCTGTAGTTATAAAAATATAAAACGCCATGCCACCCACAAGGGGTGGCGCTACATGGGCGACGATTGCGCCAATATTCACCAATCGAGCGTCGTGGGCGGTCAAGGTGGGGCGGGCGATTCGGGCGCGCCGCGCGCAGGGCCGGATTCGGGGATCCAAGGCGTGCGCTGTTTGCTGTGGGACGCTTGCGAATAGCCCAGTGGGCTATTCGCCCCACGAGTTCGCACGCCGCCCCGAATCCGGTCCTGCGCGCGGGAAGTTCTGGCGCAGCCAGAACCGTGACCGTCAGAGCCCGACCCGCCTTGACCGGCCACGATGCGG
Source organism: Paralcaligenes ureilyticus (assembly GCF_004346225.1). Lineage (GTDB taxonomy): Bacteria > Pseudomonadota > Gammaproteobacteria > Burkholderiales > Burkholderiaceae_B > Paralcaligenes > Paralcaligenes ureilyticus. Next base: position 490,794 of record NZ_SMAJ01000001.1, read on the forward strand.
GGCTAGAAGGTTTTAAGCGGCATAGGACGGTATATCAAAAGAATGCCATCTGCAGCGAATGCCACCCACAAGGGGTGGCGCTACGGCCGGGTGCCGCACACCAAACACGCCGGATCGCGCCGGAATTTCACCTCGCTCCATTGCATGCTGCGTGCGTCCAGGCACAACAAACGCCCGACCAAAGGGCTGCCCACCCCCGTCAGAACCTTGATCGCCTCCACCGCCTGCATACTGCCGATAATCCCCACCAGAGGCGCCAAAACGCCCGTCGTCGCGCAGCTCAGCTCAGAGGCGCCATCGCGCTCCGGGAACAAACAGTGATAACACGGCGCATTCGCATCGCGCGGATCGAACACACTGATCTGCCCATCAAAACGGATAGCCGCCCCCGACACCAGCGGCTTGCCATGCGCGACACAAGCACGATTAATGGCATGCCGCGTAACAAAATTATCGGTGCAATCCAGCACCAGATCGACCTGGGCGACAAGATCATGCAGTTGCTCATCGGCAAGCCTTATCACGCACGCCTGAACCTGCACCTCAGGATTGAGCTCTGCCAGCATCTGCCGACCCGACTCCGCCTTGGGCCACCCCAAACGAGCCGTCGTGTGCAAAATCTGGCGCTGCAAATTACTGAGCTCGACCACATCATCATCGGCCAGAATAATTTTCCCGACCCCGGCCGACGCCAGATAAAACGCCGCGGGCGAACCCAGACCCCCGGCACCCACAATCAGCACGCGTGACCCCAGCAGCCGTTCCTGGCCTTCAATACCCAGCTCGTCGAGCAGAATATGACGGGCATAGCGCAACAGCTGCGGGTCGTCCATTAATGGACCTCGATGACCCCATTGGGAGTGATTCTGAAGCGCTCGACCTTCTGCGCCGAAGGCTTCGGAGGCCGCGCCGCGGGGGCGCGAACACCCCCTTGCGGTTTCACTTCAGTTTTTTTTTCAGCCGCAGCAGGTTTGCCTGCCGTGCCCGTTTTCTCGACTGGCTTGACACTATCGACCGAGGCGCCCGGCTTCTTGGATGCGGTCAGGACCAGGCCCGGCTCGATCCTGTTAACCTTGCGGCCCTCCAGATAATTAACCGCCTGGCGCAACTGGAAGTCGTCCGTGCCGCCGAACTCGAACATCTTGGGCTCGACCTTGGACTTGTCCGCGGCTTTTTCCTCGTCGGCGCTTTCGTTGCTGACCGCGCTATTGAGCAAATGATGTTTCAGATCGACTTCGCGCGGCAAGCGGAACAAATTGCCCTGGGGAGTATCGTCTACCGTGATGTCGGGCTCGACACCGGTCACCTGGATCGAGCGGCCGCTTGGGGTGTAATAACGCGCGGTCGTCAGCTTGATGCCGGTATCTTCGCTAAGCGGCAGCACACTTTGCACCGAACCCTTGCCGAAAGTGCGGTTGCCGATAACTTTGGCGCGCTTGTGGTCCTGCAACGCACCCGCCACAATCTCGGAGGCCGATGCGGAACCTATATTGGCCAACACGACCATGCGCACTTTTTTGGTCCAGGCAGGAAGAGAGGAGACGCCATCGGCCGATTTGGCGAAATATTGATGATTGGACGAAGGTACGCGGCCTTTGGTGGACACCACTAAATCGTTGGGTTTGATGAAAGCCGAAGAAACGCCGATGGCGCTATCGAGCAAACCGCCCGGATCATTGCGCAAATCGAGCACCAGACCCCTGGGTGCGCCTTTTTCGCCCAACGCGCGCAATTGCTTGACCAGATCGGCGACCGTGGTTTCCTGGAATTGCGAAATGCGCACAAAGGCAATATTGTCGGGCAGCATCTTGCTGCGCACGCTGCGTACCTTGATCAGATCGCGCACGATCGTAAATTTAAGAGGCTTGTCTTTGCCCTCGCGCTTGACCGTCAGCTCGATCGAGGTCTTGGGCTCGCCGCGCATGAGCTTGATCGCGTCGTTCAGCGTCATGCCCTTGGTGGGCTTGCCATTGATTTCCGTAATCAGGTCGCCTGCCAGTATCCCGGCGCGCGCCGCGGGCGTATCTTCGATGGGAGCGATGACCTTGGGCATGCCGTCTTCACTGCCGATCTCAATACCCAGCCCGCCAAAACCGCCCTGGGTAATTTGCTCCATTTCCTTGAAAGCGTCAGGATCAAGATAGGCCGAGTGCGGATCAAGGTCGGAAAACATGCCCTTGATGGCATCGTTGATCAGCACTTTATCGGACATAGGCTCGATATAGCTGCTTTTTATCGCGGAAAACACGTTCGCAAACTGCTGCAATTCTTGAAGCGGAAGCGGCTGATTACGCTGCGCCACCGCAGAAATGCCCAAGCTAAGCAGAACGCCGCCTGCCAAACCCAAACCTACCAAACCAAAGTTGCCAAACCTGCGAGCGCCCATGCACGTTCCCGGATAAATTTTTAAGATCGTCGATCAGCCGACCAACGCAAGGCAAATAGTACCTAAATTAATGGCCCAACCAAAGCAGAGGATTCACCGGCGTGCCCTGATGCCGAATCTCGAAGTATAGACCGGACTCCACTTGTCCGCCGGTGGCTCCCACCGTAGCAATGGTATCCCCCGCGTGAACAATATCGCCCACCCGCTTCAGGAGGCTCTGGTTATAGGCGTAAATACTAAGATACTTGTCGCCATGATCAACAATCATAATATTGCCGAAACCGCTTAGCCAGTTGGCATATACAACGCGCCCGTCCGCAACGACATGCACCGGCGTGCCGGCAGCGGCTCGCAGCACAATGCCGCGCCAAAGCCCGCCATCGGGGCGCCCCATACCAAAACGACCCTGCACCTCGCCCTGAACCGGGTAGCGCAGGCCTTTTTTCAGACCGCTGCCCGCAGGCCCCACCTGTGCCGCGGGCGCCTGTGCGGCGGGCGCAGGTTTGGCCTTGTCGGCTTCGCGGGCCGCCTGCTCGGCCGCACGCGCCTGAGCCCGTGCCCGTTCGACCTGCTCGCGAGCCTTCTTCGCGTCCAGCTCATCCTGTTTGTTTTGCGCCTGCTCCTGGGCTTGCTGCGCCGCAATCTGCGCCTGACGGGCCGCTTCTTGCTTGCGCTGAATTTCGCGCTTGCGCTCCAGCGCCTCGCGGCGAGCCTCCTGGGCACGGCGCTCCGCCTCGGCGCGCCGTTGCTCCTGGGCGAGGCGCTCTGCTTCCCGCTGCTGAGCAATGGCGGCATCCAGGCCGGTGATCAGCTTGCCCAGACGCTGGTCGTTGTGCTCCAGGGTTTGCGCTTGACTCCGCTGCACTTTTAACTGCGATTCGATCTTGGACAAAACCTGCTGGCGTTCCTGCTTTTGCTCTTCGAGCGACTTTTTCTGAGTCTGCACCTCATGCGCGACCGCCTCAAGCTCCTTATTGCGAGCTTCGGACCGGGCTTGCAACTGCGCCAACTGATTAATGGCGTTGCGTATCGCCTTGACGGTTTTCGTCCGGGCCTCGGAGATATATCCCAGATAGCCCAGCTCACGCCCTATCACTTGCGGATCGTCGCCCGACAGCAGTGCAGTCCAGGGCGACAGGCCGCTCGCGTACTGGGCTCTTAGCTGATCGGCGAGCTCGCTCTGGCGTTGCGCCAATTGTTGCTTTTGCTCGACCGTTTCACCGGCAATATCGGCCAGATCGGCCTGAGCATCGTGCTTTTGACGCGCCAATTCATCCAGGCGCCGGTCGATGGACGAAATGGCCGATTCGGATGTTTTCAGCTCATCGGCCGCATCGCGCCGCGACGACTCCTGGCTATCGATTTCTTTTTGCACTCGGGCAATGCGCGACTGCAGCTCGGCCTGCTGCTTGCGGGCCTGCGCCTGCCGGGCAGCAAGCGCCGCCGCCGAGTCCGCGGCACATACCGCAGCCGACCAGCTCGCGCATAAAGTCAGCAAGGCCGCGCCAAGCAAACGCCGCATGCTAATTCTTTTTCGCTTTGCCCTGGGCAGCCACTGCGGCCATGGCCGCTTCTATTTCAGCGGGATCTCCCAGATAGTAATGGCGGATTGGGCGCAGTTCGTCGTCCAGCTCGTAGACCAGCGGCTGGCCTGTCGGGATGTTCATATGCACGATATCGTCGTCGGAGACGCCGTCCAGATGTTTGACCAAGGCCCGCAGACTATTGCCATGAGCCGACACCAGGACGCGGCGCCCGGCGCGAATCGCCGGCGCAATCGATTCGTTCCAAAAGGGAATTACACGCTCTACCGTGTCTTTCAGACATTCGGTGTCGGGCAGCTTATCGGCGGCAATTTTGGCATAGCGGCGATCGAAACGGGGGTGGCGCGGATCGTCGTGGGCCAGCGGATCGGGGGCAATCGCATACGCGCGGCGCCATATCAATACCTGCTCGTCGCCAAATTTGGCGGCCGTTTCGGCCTTGTTCAAGCCCTGCAAGGCTCCATAGTGGCGTTCATTCAAGCGCCAGCTAAGGCCAATCGGCGTATACATGGCGTCCATGGCATCAAGCACGATCCAAAGCGTACGTATGGCGCGCTTGAGCAGTGAAGAATAGGCCAGGTCAAACTCGAAGCCATTGCGTTTAAGCAGCTCGCCGGCCTGCCAGGCCTGGCCGCGCCCGGTTTCGGTCAAATCCACATCGGTCCAGCCGGTGAATCGGTTATCAAGATTCCACTGGCTTTCGCCGTGACGCATGAGCACAAGTTTATGCATGGTAAAAACCGCCTAAAAGATGAATTATCTTCTCCATTTTATAATTGTCTTGTTCGACTCTTATTCCAAGAGTCAATTCGGGATTCATCGTGGACTTTCTTTTAAGCCAAAACAATCTATATATTTTGATCATTGCCCTGGTCTCGGGGGGTATGTTGTTGTGGCCCAACCTGCGTAAAAGCCACGGCAGCAGCGGGGTCAGCGTGCCCGAGGCCGTGCAGTTGGCCAACCAGAAGCAGGCTGTCTTCATCGACGTTCGAAGCGCCGAACAGTTTAAAACAGGCAGCATCCCGCAGGCCCGCAATTTGCCGGCGGCCGATATCCAGGAAAAGCTCGCGTCCCTGCCCAAAAACAAACCCATTATCGTGGTGTGCGATCAGGGCCGCGATTCGGCACGCGTGGCTGCCACCTTGCGCAAGCAAGGCATGGCCGATGTTTTCAGCCTGGACGGCGGCGTGCGCAACTGGGCCAGCGGCGGCCTGCCCTTAAGCAAAAAAGCCTGAGAATCCGCTTTCGCCGTGGCACCCACAAGGGGTGCCGCTACATTCAACAAGACTGCTACCTAACGCAATATTATGTCAACTGTAACCATGTACTGCACCGCCGTGTGCCCATATTGCTCTCGCGCCGAAATGCTGCTCAAGCAACGCGGCGTCGCCGACATCCACAAAATCCGTATCGATCAAGACCCGGCCCAGCGTGTAGCCATGATGGAACGCACAGGTCGACGCACGGTGCCTCAAATCTACATTAACGACACTCACGTCGGTGGGTTCGATGACCTGTGGGCGCTGGACCGCGCCCAGGGTCTGCTTCCCCTGCTCAACTCCTGACTCCATTTTTAAATCAATCACCCACATTCTTTTTTTTTGGAAATCTCATGGCCGATCAAGACCAAAACGCGCAGCAAAACAGCCAAGACCCGAGCTTTAGCCTGCAACGCACTTACATCAAGGACCTGTCGCTGGAAATGCCCAATGCTCCGCAGATTTTTCTCGAGCAGGAAGGCCCCAGCGTCGAGGTGTCCATCAACGTAAGCGGCCAGCAACTGGCCGAAACCGTCTACGAGTGTTCCGTCACCGCCACCGTCACCACACGCATTACAGACAAAGTGCTGTACCTGGTCGAGGCCACGCAGTCAGGCATTTTCGAGGCCGCCAACATTCCTGCCGAACAACTCGAGCCATTGCTGGGCATCGTGTGCCCCACCATGCTCTACCCCTATTTGCGCGCCAATGTCGCCGACGCCATCAACCGCACCTCGTTGCCTCCCCTGCACCTGGCCGAGGTCAATTTCCAAAGCCTGTACGAGCAACGCACGGCGCAGGCGGCGCAAGAAAAGGGCGAACAAGACTCCGGACTCGTTCTCCCGCCTGGCGTCACCCGCCAGTAAACCCTGCGCCATGACCGCGCCAACCCGCATTCCTGTAACCGTACTCGGCGCGGGAAGCTGGGGCACGGCGCTGGCCGCATTGGCATGTGCTCGTGCCGACACTCTGCTGTGGGCGCGCGATGCGGCGCTGGCGCGCCACATTGGCGAGCAACGCCAGAATCCCCGCTATCTGCCCGATCTGGCGCTGCCCGACTCGTTGTCATGCACCAATAATTTCGATCGGGCAGTGGCCCATGCCTGCAGCGGCACGGGCCTGATCATCCTGGGCGTTCCAGTGGCCGGCCTGGCTCAAACCTGCGCACGCCTGACCGCAAGCCTGGCACAACAAGCCGGCGCACAGCCGGACGGCCGCACTGCGCGGCGCCTGGCCGTTGTCTGGACCTGCAAAGGCTTTCAGCACGAAACCGGACAACTACCGCATCAAATCGCGCAGGCCGCCCTGCCGGACGAACACTCAACCTCAGGCGCGTCATCGTGGCAAATAGGAGTGGGAGTGCTGTCGGGGCCTTCGTTCGCACGCGAAGTCACGCAAGGCTTGCCGGTGGCGCTTACGATCGCCAGTCATCAGGCCTGGGTCGCCGATGCGTGCATTGCCGCCTTGCATGGCGGCAATGCACGCATCTACACCAGCGACGATATCATTGGCGTCGAGGTGGGCGGCGCGCTCAAGAACATCATGGCCATCGCATGCGGGATCGGCGACGGCCTGGGCCTGGGCACCAACGCCCGAGCCGCCCTGATCACACGCGGCCTGGCCGAAATGCAGCGCTTGGGAATCGCGCTCGGTGGGCATGCCGATACCTTTGCCGGCCTCACCGGCCTGGGCGATCTGGTTCTTTCCGCCACCGGAGAACTATCGCGCAATCGCCAGGTAGGCGTGGCCCTGGGGCAAGGCCAGGCGCTCGACCGCATCCTGGAGAGCGGCATGACGGCCGAAGGCGTGCGCTGCGCTCGCGCGGCCCGAGCCCTGGGCCACAGTCACGGCATCGACCTGCCCATCACCGAGGCGGTGTGCGCAGTATTATTTGACGGCGTCGCTCCCAAACAGGCCGTTTCCCGCCTGCTGGCCCGCGAAGCCCGGGCCGAAACACCAGAGTCCTGAAACCTGTTTTCGCTTCCAACCAAGGAATTTTCATGTCCCCATTTTCTTCTGCTCACCGAGTCCTGTCCGGCGCAGCCCTGGGTATTGCAGCCAGCGCAACTCTAGCCTTTGCCGCACCGGCCGCAGCTGGGCCCTGGCCCGACCACGCCATCCAGATGGTGGTTCCCTTTCCGGCCGGCTCCTCCCCCGACACCCTGGCGCGCATGATTGCCGACCCGCTGTCCAAAAAGCTGGCGCAGCCCGTTATCGTTGAAAACAAGCCTGGCGCCGGCGGCAATATCGGCACCCGTTACGCCAGCAAGGCCAAGCCTGATGGCTATACGATCCTGATGACCATCAACGGCCCCATGGTTACCGCCCCCGCGCTATACAAAAACCTGGGCTACACGCCCGATACCGACCTTGCACCCATTACGCTGGTGGGCACCAGCCCCAATGTACTGGTGGTGCCTAATGACTCCCCAGCCAAAAGCGTCCAGGAATTCGTCGCCCTGGCCAAAGCCAAGCCCGGTGCCCTGAACTACGGCACCGTAGGGCCGGGCAGCTCGTCTCATCTGGGCATGGCCATGCTGGAACACCAGGCCGGTATCAGCCTGCAACAAATCCCCTATACCGGTTTCCCGCAAATCATCACTTCCATTATCAGCGGCGATATCCAGGCCGGGTTCATGGTGCCGGGCATCGCCATGCCGCAAGTCAATGCCCACAAAGCGCGGGCGTTGGCCATTACCAGTCTGGAACCCAGCAAATTGTTGCCTGGCTTGCCCACCATGACCTCGCAAGGCTACCCTGGATTCGAGTCCATTTCATGGGACGCCATGTATGCGCCGGCCGGCACGCCCGCCGACATACTGGAGCTTTTGAATCAGGCCATTACCCAAATCCTCGGCCAGCCCGATATCGAGCGGAAAATGGCCGCGCTGTATTTCACGCCTGCTCCGTCAACGCCAGAACAGCTTCGCGAACTGGTGCACAAAGAAACCGGCCGCTGGGGCGCGGTCATTCAGAGACTGCATCTATCGCTGGATTAGACGCTGCCTGCGTAACCCGCCTGCCGCCACGCTTCGTAAACCGTGACGGCCACCGCGTTGGATAAATTCAGGCTGCGCTGGGCCGGCATCATAGGCAGCCGCAGCCGCTGCTCAGGTACAAACAAGGCCATCTCGTCGGCCGACAAGCCGGCGGTCTCGCGCCCGAATACAAAAACGTCCCCGGCCTGGAATTCGCACTGACCCAGCTTGCGGCGGGCTTTGGTGGTCATGGCGAAGCAGCGCTGGGCGGGGGCGCCCGCCTGCGCCAACGCCAGCGGCAAGGTGTCGTGCACCAGCATCGTGGCCCATTCATGATAATCGAGCCCGGCCCGTTTCAATTTCTTATCGTCAAGATCGAAACCCAAAGGGCGCACCAGATGCAAATGCGCGCCGGTATTGGCCGCCAGCCGGATCACATTCCCCGTATTGGGAGGAATTTCCGGGGCCACCAAAATAATGTGAAACATGTTTCCTTACCTATAATTCCATTTAAATCAATTGCGGGTTGATTAACCTGGCACCCACAAGGGGTGCCACTACAACAACGTACTGATTGCTCAATTTCGTTGAAATGGCATCCACAAGGGACTCCTCTACAAAAACGTACCTGCAGCGGGTGTAGCGGCAGCCCTTGTGGCTGCCATCAACACAACCAAATACGACCAGCGAAGCCGACGCACGGCTTATTTGGAAACGGAATAAGGCGTGCGCGCCGCCACCAGACCGACCACATAGCTCGCGCCCGCGGCCTTGAACTCACGTGCAATGCTATTAAGCGTACTGCCTGTGGTGAGGACATCGTCGACGATGGCAACGGACGCATTCTCCACCCGTTCCGGACAACTGTACAAATGCGCCACGCTACGCATCCGTTCTGCCCGGGACTGACCCGTTTGCCCCACCCCATCACGGACGCGCCACAACAGTTCCGGGCGCAGAGCATAGGGCAGACGATGAGCCAAACCGCGAGCCAACTCGGCAGCCGGATTAAAACCACGCCGCCGCAACGCGACACGGCTTGCAGGCACCGGAACCATGATTGTATGCTGCGGCAGCGCCGGGCTTCGAGCCAAGACGGCTCGCGCCAGCATATCGGCCAATACCCGGGCGTGTGAAAAACGATGGGCTTGCTTGAACTGCTGGATCAGCAAGTCTGCGGGCGCCGCGTAGTCGAACGCGGCAATCACCTGATCAAAAGCCGGTGCGCGGGCACTGCAATCCGGGCACGTGGGCTGCGTCAGTGCCAGAGCGCATAAGGGACAGCGAATTACGGAGCCCGCCATAGTCCGCGTCACGTCGATACGGCAGGCATCGCACAAGGGTTGCCCACGCGCAGCACCCCCGCATAACGCGCAATCGGCTGGCACCCGGTCCAAGATGCGTTCCCAGCCATGGCGAACCAGACGGCCCGCACCAGACACCCGGGCGAGGGCCCGATCGAGGGTCGATTCGCGCGGAAAAGAAGGATAAGCCATAATAGTGTGTCCACCGGAACAGTGCTGCACAGCCTGCCTCCTTCATCTAAACACGAATCCCTTATCGCGACCAGCCGATGCGCGCACCAATATCACAGCCCCCCACCCTGCCCATAGACCCATCCCACGTTACCTTGCAATTTGCGCGCCGCAGCCCCCTGGATGCGGCACAGTTTCTGTACGGCGAAGTGGCACAGCGCATGTTGCGGCGCCTCAGCTACATACGCCTGAGCCCCACTGACGTACTCGATGCCGGATGCGGCGCGGCACATGCGCTCGAGCCCTTGCGCTCGCGCTATCCGGACATGCATTACACCGGACTGGACGCCTGCGCCCCCTTGCTGCAGGTCGCCACGCAACGCTACGCATCCAAACCAGGCTTATGGCAAAAGCTGCGCAACAAGCCCACACAAGAGGTGCATTTCATCCAGGCCGACCTGGCCCAAAGCGGCCTGGCCTCCGAAAGCCAGGACCTGGTCTGGTCGAACATGGCGCTGCACTGGCACGCCGAGCCGCACAACGTGCTGGGCGAATGGCAGCGCATCATCAGAAACGGCGGGCTGGTCATGTTTTCCTGCCTCGGCCCCGGCTCGCTGCAAGAACTGCGGCGCGCATTGAGCGAAACAGGGCTTGCGACCGCCACGCCCAGTTTCGTCGACATGCACGACTTCGGCGACCTGCTGATACGCCGAGGTTTCGCCGATCCGGTCATGGACCAGGAAATTCTCACCCTGACGTATCGCAGCGCCGAAAAGCTGCTGGAAGACGTACAGGCGCTGGGCGGCAACCCCAGCATAGGCCGCACACGCGGGCTGCCTGGGCGGCAGTGGCGCAATCGCCTGCTGGCCGCGCTGGAAAAACAGCGCCACCAGGACGGCACCATACACCTGAGCATGGAAGTCGCCTACGGCCACGCCTGGCGCCTGCCGGTGCGGCGATTCATCCCCGGCGAAGCACGCGTGCCAACGGAGTCGATCAAACGAAAATCGACGCCGTGAGAGAGGCGGAGGCGTGGGAAAGATGAGAGTTGCGGGGAATGGCAGCCCTTGTGGCTACCAAAACCGTTGATAACCGAGGCGATATTTATTGGACGCCGATGCCACCCACAAGGGGTGGCGCTACATCAGCGACGGTCACGTCAATCAAATTCATTGACGGTCAATTATCAACAATCTCCCAATCATCCAACGATCGAGCGTCGTGGGCGGTTAAGGTGGGGCGGGCGATTCGGGCACGCCGCGCGCAGGGCCGGATTCGGGGATCCAAGGCGTGCACTGTTTGGGTGGGACGTTTGCGAATAGCCCAGTGGGCTATTCGCCCCACGAGTTCGCACGCCGCCCCGAAGCCGGTTCTGCGCGCGGGAAGTCATGGCGCAGCCATGACCGTGACCGTCAGAGCCCGATCCGCCTTAACTGGCCACGACGCGGGGCTAGAAGGTTTATGCGGATAGGGCGATATCAAAAGAATGCCACCTGCAGCGAATGCCACCCACAAGGGGTGGCGCTACGAGGGTGGCGCTACAAAGGTGTACGACGGCGGCGCTAATTGTTTTTCTTGCGCGACGAGTCTATGCCCAGTTGCTTTAATTTCCGATACAAATGGGTGCGCTCAAGGCCGGTCTTTTCAGAGACGCGGGTCATGCTGTGATTTTCTCGCCCCAGGTGGTATTCAAAATAAATACGCTCGAATTCATCGCGTGCATCGCGCAAAGGCTGATCGAGCGGAATGCTGCCCAGCAAAGAATTGCCGGCGTCATTGACACGCTCGACAGGCTCCGAGACAGGCGCCGCCGCGTGAGGCGGGCCAAATTCGGAGCGCTTTTCCGGCAAGCGCGCCATAGCCGCCATACCTGGCGTAACCACCGGCCGCGCCAGGCCTGCCGCAATAGTCTTGAGCAGCTTTTGCAAAGTAATGGGTTTTTCAAGAAAATCGACAGCCCCGATACGCGTAGCCTCGACGGCCGTGTCAACGGTGGCGTGTCCGCTCATCATAATGACCGGCATATCGAGCAAGCCCTGCGAGCCCCATTCCTTCAACAGACTGACCCCGTCCGTATCAGGCATCCAGATATCGAGCAAGACAAGATCGGGACGTGCACGCAAACGCGCGGCCCGCGCTTGAGCCGCGTTTTCGGCCAATTCGACCGTGTGCCCTTCGTCGTAGAGAATCTCGGACAAAAGCTCACGTATCCCTATCTCGTCGTCAACCACCAGAATTCTGGCCATATAGCGTCACCCTTCTTTTTTACGCATTATCGTTCCCCTGCGCGTCTACGTCCATCGCAGGCGATGAAACAGCAAGACGGTTCAAGAGAATGGAAACGCGTGCACCACCTTCACGACGGTTGGAAATATCAATCCGACCGCCGTGCTCCTCGATAATTTTTTTCACGATAGCCAAGCCCAGACCCGTTCCCGCTGCCTTGGTTGTCACGTAAGGCTCGAATACCCGGGGCAAAACCTGCGACGCAAAACCCGGACCATTATCCGACACCGTCAGGCGAACGGCCGGATGCTCGGCGCCCTCATTCGTGCGTGAATGCGTCAGTGTAGTCTGTACGTAAATACACGCATCCGCCAAAGGTTGTTCCTGACTGGCGGCATCGCGCGCATTGGCCAGCAAATTGTGTATGACCTGCCGCAACTGAGTCGGGTCGCCCTCGACGATGGGCAGGTCGGGGTCAAACTCGACATTGACCCTGACGCTGTGCCCGTCGTCGCGCACCGCGCCGCCGCCCGCGTCCCAGCCGTACAGCAGCAGCACCTCAGCAATCAGCTCATTGATATCGATATGCTGCATCTGCGCCGGCGGCGTACGGGCGTACTCACTGAAATCGTCCACCATCTGTTTGAGCGACGAGACTTGATTGACGATGGTATTGGTGGAACGGATCAGCATGGCGGCATCAGCCTCGTTCAGGCGATCGGCCAGTTTCACCGCAAGCCGCTCGGCGGACAACTGGATGGGCGTGAGGGGATTCTTGATTTCATGAGCCAGGCGGCGCGCCACCTCGCCCCAGGCCACCGTGCGATTAGCCGAAATAACCTCGCTGATATCGTCGAACACCACCAAATAGCCATTGTTGCGGCCATCGACGCTCAACCGCGTGCCACGCGACAGCAGCGTCACCACATGCTTCTTTTTCTCGTTGTCCATTGCGGCTTCGACCTCGAGCTCGAACTGCTGCTGCCAATACAGGCGCTCGGATCCCACGGCGGTGTGCGTCACAAAGGCCTGGCGTATTAGCTTGGACAGCTCAAACGCGCCGTCGACCGTCTCGAGCGGACGGCCCTTTACCGAGCGCAGGTCGGTAAGCAAAATGGCTTGCGCGCCCTGGTTGAACATCGTTACCCGAAAGGCTTCGTCAAACACCAGGACACCCGAGGATAAATTGCTCAAGACCGATTCAAGATAGACGTTGGACCGTTCAAGCTGCTGCCGGTTGCTCTCCACCATGTGCCTGGCCTCGTCGAGCTGGCGCGTCATGGCATTAAAAGAACGTGTCAGTTGCCCAACCTCGTCTCTTTCCGGAGGCTCGGGCAAAGGCCGGTAATCACCCACTCCCACGGCCTGCGTTCCAGCCGCCAGGGAAAGAAGCGGCCGCACCAAACGGCGCGACAAGGCCAGTGCGACCACGATGGCTGCGAACACGGCCAGAATCAAAGCCAGGGTCAGCGTAATCCCATAGAGCTTGCGCAAGCCCATCCGCGACAAGGCCAGTTCTTGATAATCTCGAAAGCCCTGCTGCACTTCATTGGCATTGCGCGCAATCTGTTCGGGTACAGGCTGAATCACCTGCAGCCACCGCACATCGGGCGCCACACCCAAGGCCGAGGTGAACCGATCCGCGGAAGTCAGTGGAATGACGACTCGCAGGCGCAGCCCCGTGTTCTCGCTGGCCGGGTCCTGCCCTTTCTCATCGTAGGTCTCGGCAGCCGAATAGTTGCGCGATACCCGTAGCTGATTCAAGACACTGGCCGGCGGGACATCGGGCAATAGCCGCCCATAGGACGAAGACGAAAACGCCACTGGACGGCCGCTGCCTGTAAAAACCAGAGCCTCCGCCACGCCGCTGGCTTCGCGCAGCCGCGTAATGGCGAGCGTCATGTCGGAATCGCCCGAATTGCCCAGCTTGGAAGCAATATCTTTGGCCCGAGCGGTGAGGTCGGCCAATTGAGAGTCGAGCGCCGCGCGTCCCAGATTCAAACCGGCCTCAAGCGCGGTGTCGACCCGCACGTTGAACCAGGACTCGATGGACCGCGACATGAACTGCACCGACAACACATAAATCAGGGCCCCGGGCAAGACACCAATCAGGGCGAATGACAGGGCAAAGCGCGCCGTCAGCCTCGAACCGAACTGACGACGGCGAATCTGGCGCACCAGCCGCCCAGACAGCACCAGCACCCAGAAGATCAGCGCAACGGCAAATACGCCATTGAGCAGCAGCAGGGTGTCGTATTGCTGCGCGTAGCGCGACGCGTTGCCCGTGGACCAGACGAGTAGTCCAAGCAACGCCAAAGCGCTGATCGCCGCAACGACCAGCGCCAGCCGAAGCCCCCATTTCAGGAGGGATCGGGCTTGCCAGCGGAGACCGAAAATGTGAAATCTTTCCATGGAGTCGCTAAAGACCAGGCATTACTGCTGATTGCATCGATTTGAAAAGGACGAGCCAGGCGCGACGTATCGAGCCGCAGCCGAATCTGCCCGTGGTAGACGTGCTCCGGATCCATGCTGCGGGTGTCGATAACATCCCAGCCACGGATATGGCGTATCAATGACAAGGAGTCATCCAGCGATGACTCGGGCAAGGACAGGTCGCCCGTTCCAACACGCCACTGCCGCGTCAGGGCGTTATACACAATTCGCCAGGTGCGCTGCTTGTCGACCAGTGTACGGTCGAACCACCACCAGCGCCTGGAGGTGATTTTCAGATCGGCGGTGAAATAAATGGGCACACCCTTTTGCGCCGCATTGCGCAACTCGCGGCTGACGTCGAACTGGATGTCGGCGTCGATATACAGCTTGCCGTCGCGCGCGACCGGATCTATCTTGACCACCTGAGCCGGCTCGGCCGCCCACGCGCAGTCTACCTGGGACGCAAGGCCGACGGATAAAACCAGAAAAAGCAGAACTCGAACTATCATCGGGCACCCAAACACGATACACAGCAGCAGACCGCTATTTTTGACGACTCAAGGCGACTTGGCAAACAAGGCGTAAAAGAAACCATCATACAGACTGATCCGGCCGGCATCGGCCAGCGGCAATATTTGACCCGGCGCCGGCAAACGGGACGCCTCGGCATGGCGCTTTAAAAACTGCTCGGCCTGCCGCTCTCCTTCCTGTGGAAAAATAGAACAGCTTGAATACAGGAGACACCCTCCCGGACTCACCGTTTTCCACAAGGCATCGACTATCTTGCGTTGCAGGCCGGCCGTTTTGGCCACATCGGCCTCGCGCCGCAGCCAGCGTATATCGGGGTGCCGGCGCACAATGCCCGACGCCGTACACGGCACATCGGCCAGCACGGCATCAAAGCCGCGGCCGTCCCACCAGGAGTCCAGATCGGCTGCGTCGGCACAATGGAGCGTCACGCCAGGCCTCATCAAACCCAAACGCTGCAGATTCTGCTCGACCCGCTCCAGGCGGCCCGCATCGGCGTCCAGCGCCTGCAATTGAACATCGGCCCATTCCAGCAAATGCGCCGTTTTACCGCCCGGCGCCGCACAGGCGTCGAGCACCCGCATGCCGGGCTTCGGATCGATCAGGCCCGCAGCCTGCTGTGCTGAGGCATCCTGCACCGACCACCACCCTTGCGCAAAACCCGGAATTTGCTGCACCGGGCGAGGATGGCCCAGCACCAGGCCCGCCTCTCCAAGAGGCTGCGATTCGAGGCCTGCCGCCTCCAGGGCTTCCTGCATCGCCGCCTGCGACGAGCGGCGCAGATTGATCCGCAAGGTCATCGGGCCGGGCTGATCAGCCGCCTCCAGCAACCGTTCCCATTCCTGCGGGTAGGCATGTTGAAGCTGCTTTATCCACCAGGCAGGATGGTTCCATCGGGCCTCGGGCTGTTGCAGCACCTGCGCCAGGATCGCCTCTCTTTCACGCAGAAAACGCCGCAGGGTTCCGTTCAGCAAGCCTTTGTACGTCCGCATTTTGCGATGGCCGGCGGCCGCTTCCACAGCTTGATCGACCACGGTATGCACGGCATAGACCGGTATATCGCGCCGCAAGGGTTCCCCGGCCTGAGCGAGCGCCTGACAGGCCGTGTCGAGCAGGGCAAGCGCCACCAGCAACAAAGCATTGAACAAGGGATAAGGGGGCGTGCGCTCCACCAGCATCCCGCTTACGGCGCGTACCAGCCCCAGACGGCGCATCACATGAAAACTGATGGCCTGGCTGGCGGCACGCAGCTCGCCAGGCGTGGCCGCCAGGCTGTCCGACAAGGAACTGCCCGACAGCACCGCATCGACGTTGTGCGCGCTTGACAGCATGGTATCGGACAAGGAAATTCGGGACAGCTTGGAGGAGGATTCGGGCACGAGCAATAACACCTTTGGCGAGAGGTTCTGTAGCGGACTTTATCACCAAATCGCGGCCAGGCTGTCGGTAACGGGCCATACCCGTTAAAATTCCCCTCTTTAGCGAGCCTGAAGGCTCTACGAGGTTATTCATGAGTTCCCCGAAAGTCGGCTTCGTCAGCCTGGGCTGCCCCAAAGCGCTGGTCGATTCCGAACGCATCCTGACTCAACTGCGCACCGAAGGCTACAGCATCACGCCGGACTACGACGACGCCGACGTGGTGGTGGTCAACACCTGCGGTTTCATCGATAGCGCCAAGGCCGAGTCGCTCGAGGCGATAGGCGAAGCCATCGCCGAAAACGGCAAGGTTATCGTCACCGGCTGCATGGGTGTGGAAGAGGCGATGATTCGCGACCTCCATCCGGCCGTATTGGCCGTGACGGGCCCCCAGCAGTACGAGCAGGTCGTGCGCGCGGTGCATGCCGCGGCACCACCCGATCTTCAGCATGACCCCTACGTCGATCTGGTGCCCCCGCAAGGCATCAAGCTGACCCCGCGCCACTATGCCTATCTGAAGATTTCCGAAGGCTGCAACCATCGTTGCAGCTTCTGTATTATTCCGTCCATGCGCGGCGACCTCGTCAGCCGCCCCATCGGCGATGTCATGGGCGAGGCCCAACGCCTGGTCAAGGCCGGGGTGCAAGAGTTGCTGGTCATATCGCAAGACACCAGCGCCTATGGCGTTGACGTCAAATTCCGCAGTGGCTTCTGGAACGGCCGGCCGATCAAGACCCACCTGACCCAGTTGTGCGAAGCCTTGTCCGAGCTGGGCGTATGGACCCGCCTGCATTACGTCTACCCCTACCCGCACGTCGACGAAGTGATCCCGCTCATGGCGCAGGGCAAAATCCTGCCCTACCTGGATATCCCGTTCCAGCATGCCAGTCCGCGTATTCTGAAGGCCATGAAGCGCCCCGCGTTCGAAGACCGCACCCTGGCGCGCATCAAAAAATGGCGCGAGGCCTGTCCCGATCTGACCTTGCGTTCAACCTTTATTGTCGGTTTTCCTGGTGAAACCGAGGCCGAATTCCAGTATCTGCTTGACTGGATGTCCGAAGCGCAACTCGATCGCGTGGGCTGTTTTCAATATTCGCCCGTAAAAGGCGCCAGCGCCAATCAGCTTCCCGACCCTGTGGCCGATGAGGTCAAGCAGGATCGCTGGGATCGCTTCATGGCGCACCAGCAGGCCATTTCCACCGCGCGCCTGGCCCGCAAGGTAGGCCGTGAGATCGACGTGTTGGTCGACGAAATCGATACCGACGGCGCCATCGGACGGTCGAGCGCCGATGCGCCCGAAATCGACGGCAATGTGTTTGTCAGCGGCCAGCGCAAACTTAAACCCGGCGACAAAGTGCGTGTGCGGGTTACCGGCTCGGACGAATACGATCTTTACGCCGAAACGATTTAAGGCGTTTTCGGTTGAAGCGTTTACGGAATTGAACGCGTTTCGCGTCGCTGTTTTTTTGAGCCGTTTTGGGTGGTGAGGTCGTTCTATTAAAACGCCGCAGGGCGAGGGGTGGGTACCGTCCGGTCCGTCCAGCGGTCGGGGCGCTGCGCGCTCCGACTGCCCGGGTCTGCCTCGTCCAGGCGGGCG
>NZ_SMAJ01000002.1 GCF_004346225.1 Paralcaligenes ureilyticus
CGCGAGTTCGCACGCCGCCCCGAACCAGGTTCTGCGCGCGGGAAGTTCTGGCGCAGCCAGAACCGTGTCCGTCAGAGCCCGAACCAGCTTAAGCGCCCACGATGCGGGTTTAGAACGAAGGTTTTAGCCATGATGGCGTTACAGGGCACACCGCGCAAGAATCAATCCCGCCGAGCCAGCGCGATCAGGCTTAGCACGCCCAGCACGGCAAACAGGCCCAGGCTCCAGATGGCGTATTCGATGCCCAGAACTTTTATCCTTGCATCCATGCACGACGCAAAAATCCCGAAGAGCCAGGGCACGTGTGCGTCCAGCCCGGCGCCGACCATGAATTTATCGGCGAAGGTCTGGTCGCATGAAAACATCTTTGCCGCCACGCTATATTGATACCAGGCTGCCATCATGCCGCCTATGCTGAGTGCAGCGGCGACCAGCGCCGCCAGGCGCCGCAGCGCACCAATACGGTCAAGCAGCAAACCCAGCCAGCAAACCACGGCAATCACCAGATAAATCAGGCGCTGCAATACGCACCAGGCGCAGGGCCGAATGTTGAACACGTGCTGCGATATCAACGCAATGCCCACGGCCGCGAGGCATAACAGGGCGATAAGATGAAGAGTTTTGCGGGAAGAGGCGATCATTTTGCGGGTGGCGACGAGGTTATAGGGAGGCAAACGCACAATCATACTGCCACTACGAATGGCCGGCGATCGTTGCTGCTTCTTGCAGCAAATTGAGCAGCAACGCATGCGCGCCATCCCACACGATTTGCACGCCCAGACACAGCAAAATGAAGGCCGACAGGCGCATCAGGATCGCCGTGCCATTGGCGCCCAGCTTATGCAGGCACTGGGCCGCAAAACGCAGGCATAAATACACGACTAGCGACGCAACCACGATGGCCGGGATGGAACCCGCCAGCTTGGTCAGACTTTCGTAAGTGCTTTGGTCGTGCAGCGTCGCGCCCACCGTAATGGCGGTTGAAAGCGAACCGGGCCCGCAGATCATGGGAAACGTCAGTGGATAGAACGCTTTGGCCCGTATTTGTTCGGGCGTATAGGCATCGGCCATGGTTTGAACATGCTCGGTATCCGGAGCCGATGCGCTCACCAGTTGCCAAGCGCTGGCGATCACCAGCAGGCCTCCTCCCACCCGGACAATGGGTAGCGAGATGCCAAAGAAATCCAGCACAATATTGCCGGCCACCATCGCGACCGTAAGCATCACGAAAATATTGATGGACACCCGCTTGGCCAGTTGCGCGCGAACCGCTGCGCTCGCGCCTTCGGTCAGGCTTAAAAATAGCGGCGCCACGGCAGGGGGATTGAGGATGGGCAGCAATGTGGCCAGGGCGAAGAGGAAGCTGCGTCCGAAGTTGGCGATAAAATCGTTGAGGGTCATAGGGCGCGCCTGGTGGGTTGTGGGATTATGCGCTGAACTCGTCGAGTTTGGCCAGCAGGCTGCGTTCGAATTGCAATTGCAGGCGAGGATGCCCCAATACAGTGCCTTCAATGATGAAAATATCTTCCACCCGATCGCCCAGGGTCATGATTTTGGCCATTTTCAGGCTGATCGAATGCTCGGCAAACGCCTGGGCCAGGCTGTATAGCAGGCCCGAGCGGTCGGCCGCGGTCACCGATAGACGCCACGAGGCGCCGCTTTCATCAGGTTGAAGCTCGATGTTGGGCACAATGGGAAATATCCGGGAGCGGCGCGAACCGGGCCGGCGCACCGGGTCAGAGGTTAGTGCTCGCAGATCGGTCTGGCCCAGCCGGCCGGCGAGTTCGTGTTCGATCAGGCTGGCTTGCGAGCGGTAGTCGGTTTCGTGGCGCGGCGGCAAAACAATGAAACTGTCCAGCGCCCACCCGTGGCGCGTCGTATGGATGCGGGCTTCCTGCACGCTGAGCGCCCGGCGGTCGAAATAGCCGCAGATGGTGATGAACAAATCCTGGGTGTCGTGAGTGTAGACCATGACTTGCAGGCCTTCTGCGGCGCCGATGACGCGGACCTTGACGACAGGCTCGGTGGTGTACACCCGGTAGTACAGATGGCGGGTATGCCAGGCGATTTCGGACGCTTCATGGCGCAGGAAGTAGGCTACGTCCAGTTCTTGCCAGAAGGCTTCGCGGCTTTCGTCGCGCAGGCCCATCAGGCGGATTTCAGCGGCCGCGCTCTCCTTGCGTTGCGCCAGTATGGTGCGGGTATCGGGTTGTGCGCCGCCCAGAGCCAGCAGTGTGAGCCGATAAAGGTCTTCGAGGAGTTTTCCCTTCCAGGAGTTCCACACCTTGGGGCTGGTGCCACGTATGTCGGCCACCGTCAGCAGATAGAGTGTCGTCAGGCGCCTTTCATTTTGTACTCGCTGCGCAAATTCGTGCACGACGCGCGGATCGCTCAGGTCGCGTTTTTGTGCGAAGTTGGACATCGTCAGATGCTCGCGCACCAGAAACTCGACCAGTTCGGTGTCGGCGTGATCCAGACCGTGATCAAGGCAGAAGCGGCGCGCGTCATGGGCTCCCAGCTCCGAATGATTGCCCCCGCGCCCTTTGGCGATATCGTGGAACAGGGCGGCAATATACAAGAGCCAATGCCGTTCGACATTGGCCATCAATTGGCTGGCGAGCGAGTATTCCTGCGCGTGCTCGGGCATGGTGAAGCGGCGCAGGTTGCGTATGACCCTCAGGATGTGTTGGTCGACCGTATAGGCATGAAACAGGTCATGCTGCATCTGCCCGACTATTTTTCTGAATACGGGCAGATAACGAGGCAGGATATTGAGCATGGTCATGCGCCGCAGCGCATGCACGATGCCGCGAGGCTGTTGCAGTATTTGCAGGAATAGCCGCCTGTTGACCGGATTGCAGCGAAACTGCAGATCGATGCGGCGGCGCGCATGCCACATGGCCCGCATGGTCTGGGCCGACATGCCCGATAACTCGGCGTGTTCCTGCATGACCAGGAAAGCGCGCAACAATAGGGTTGGGTTGCGCGCAAAGCAGTCTTCGTGCCGGATTTCGAGGCGGTTTTGCACCATGCAGAAATCGTCGTCGATGATTTGCACGGGAGCGTCGGGCTGAGGAAACAGCCGCTCCTCGAAGGCCTGCATCAATATGGTGTTGAGCTGATTGACGACCCTGGCCGCCCAGTAGTAGCGCTGCATCAGGATTTCACTGGGCCGCCGGTTCTTGGCCGCGGTAAATCCGTAGATCGCCGCCAATGAGGGTTGCAGGTCGAAAAGCACCCGATCTTCGCGCCGTCCGGTGAGCAGGTGCAATTCGATGCGCAGGCGTTTGAAAGCCAGGTCGGCACGGCGCAAAGACCGATACTCGGATGGCGTCAGCAATTGGGCCCGCTCTATTTCGCGCCAGGTGCGCCCCAGGCCGGCTGCCTGCGCCACCCAAAGGATGACTTGCAGATCCCGCAGGCCGCCGGGCGCCTCCTTACAGTTGGGCTCGAGCGCATAAGGCGTGTCCTGGTGCCGGGCATGACGCTGCTGCATTTCGGCGCGCTTGGCCTGGAAAAAAGTTTGTGCGTCGAGTTGCTCACGCATCGCGTGCATGAGCGTTTGCAGCAAGTCTTTGCTGCCGGCCAGCCAGCGCGCTTCCATCAACGAGGTTTCAACGGTAATGTCGTTGGCGGCTTCGCGCCGGCAATCGTCGACGGTGCGCACGCTGTGGCCCAGATCGAAGCCCAGATCCCACAACGCGGCCACCAGTGTTTCCAGCAATTGCGTGTCGGACTCTGAGGGGGGCGATTGCAGCAGGATCAGGACATCGATGTCCGAATGCGGATACAGTTCGCCGCGTCCGTACCCGCCGACGGCGGCCAGGGTGGCGTTGCGGGGCAGCGGACACAGCTTGATCAGTTCGCGCAGGGCCTGGTCGGTGGCGCGGCGCAGCGCGGTGAGCAGCGCTTGCGGGTGCAACTGTTCGCGAAACTGCCCGATGGCTGCGTTTCGCCGCTCGTTGAGGCGTTCACGCAAAGCGGAGGCGAGGCTCGCGTCCATGTTTTGGCGCTATTGAGGCGCGCCTATGAAGGGCGGAGGCGGGGGCATCCCTTCGGAGACGGTAAGCACTTCGTATCCGTCGTCGGTCACCAGGATGCTGTGCTCCCATTGCGCCGAAAGGCTATGGTCGCGGGTCACCACGGTCCAGCCGTCGGCTAACTGGCGTATATCCTTGCGGCCGGCATTGATCATGGGTTCGATGGTGAAAATCAGCCCGGGCACCAGCTTCACTCCCGTACCGGGCCGTCCGTAATGCAGAACCTGGGGATCTTGGTGAAATTTACGACCCACTCCGTGGCCGCAATATTCCCGCACCACCGAAAAGCCCTGGCCCTCGGCATGCTTTTGTATGACATGCCCGACATCGCCCAGCGTGGCCCCCGGCTTGACTTGCTGTATGCCCAGCCACATGCATTCATAGGTAACCTCCGCCAGCCGTTTGGCCAAAATGGAGGGTTCGCCGATGTAATACATGCGGCTGGTATCGCCGAACCAGCCGTCTTTGATGATCGTGACATCGATATTCATGATGTCGCCGTTTTTCAAGACCTTGTCGCCCGGGATGCCGTGGCAAATAACGTGGTTGACCGAGGTGCAGATGGAGGCGGGATAAGGGGTGTAACCGGGTGGGGCATAGCCTACCGTGGCCGATATGACCTTGAGCTCATTATTGATGTAATCCAGACAAAGGCGGTCAAGTTCGCCTGTGCTGATGCCGGCGCGGACGTGGGGCGTGATGAAATCCAGAACTTTGGCTGCGTCTTTGCAGGCGGCGCGCATTTTGTCCAGATCGGCGGGGTCGGTAACAATACTACTCATAGTGGCTTGAATGAAGTGGGCTAAAGATAGTAGAATTATAGACTTTCCTAAAAAACAGGAAAGCGCTGCGAAAGCAGGAAAGCAGTATGAAACTGCAGGAAACAACAGTAAAAGCAGGAAAACATGCGTATTGTGGTAACTGAAGTGGCAACTGAATTGTGGTAACAGTATTGTTGTGGCAACTGTACTGCGACAACTGAAGCTGCATGACGTGCAATACGTAAATCGCGTGCTTGGCCTATCACATAGGGTGTCTGGTGGTTTTCCGGATACTGGCCCTGCACAAGACCTAACCCTTGGAGAAATCTATGTCTTTGATGCGTGAAATGTTGGAAGCGGGCGTGCACTTCGGTCACCAGACCCGTTACTGGAACCCCAAGATGGCCCCTTATATTTTTGGCCATCGCAACAAGATTCATATCATTAACCTTGAGCAAACAGTCGTCAAATTCCAGGAAGCGACCAAATTTGCACGTCAGATTGCCGCACGTGGCGGCAGCATTCTGTTTGTGGGCACCAAGCGCGCGGCGCGTGAGCTGATTGCCGCCGAGGCCGCCCGTTGCCGCATGCCTTTTGTCGACAGCCGCTGGCTGGGCGGCATGATGACGAACTTTAAAACGGTTAAAAGCTCGGTCAAGCGCCTGAAAGAGATGGAAGTGGCGCTGGCTGACGGGGCCACCGAGCGCATGAGCAAAAAAGAAGGGCTCATGTTCGACCGCGAACTGACCAAGCTGAACAAGGCCATTGGCGGCATCAAGGATATGAACACCTTGCCCGATGCACTGTTCATTATCGATGTCGGCTATCACAAGATTGCCGTGGCCGAGGCCCGCACTCTGGGCATTCCCGTTGTGGCCGTGGTCGATACAAACCATTCGCCCGATGGCATTGATTACATCATTCCCGGGAACGATGATTCGACCAAGGCAATTGCCTTGTATGCCCGCGGTATTGCCGACGCTGTGCTTGAAGGTCGCGAGCAGCACCTCAATGGCGTGGTCGAGGAAATTGCCGAGGGCGGCGAAGAGTTCGTCGAGTTGAACGAAGAGCACGAGTAAATACATGGTCCCGGGCGCGATGCCCGGGCGCCGCATTGCCGGTGATGGCTACCGCGCAGTGCTTCGGCCTGTATTTCTGCCCCGGTCATGCCGGGGCGAGTTTTAGTGAATTGGAGAAAAGAAGTGGCTCAAATTACCGCATCGATGGTCAAGGAACTGCGCGAAAAAACCGACGCGCCCATGATGGAATGCAAAAAGGCGCTCACTGAGGCCGACGGTGATCTGGCGCGAGCCGAAGAATTGCTTCGTGTCAAGCTTGGCAACCGCGCCAGCAAGGCGGCGGGCCGCGTGACGGCCGAAGGCCTGATCGGCCTGTATATTTCGCCTGACGCCAAGCAGGGTACGGTCGTCGAAGTCAATTGTGAAACCGATTTTGTGGCGAAAAACGACGACTTCGTGCGCTTTGTGAGCGAAGTGGCTGAACTGACCACTCGGCATAATCCTGCCGATGTGGCCGCGCTGGCTGCGTTGCCCATGGGAGAAGGCACGGTTGAATCCACGCGTGCCGCCCTGGTAGGCAAGATCGGCGAAAATGTCGCCGTACGCCGCTTCCAACGCCTGGCTACCGAGCATCGGTTGGCGAGCTACGTCCATAGCGGAAAAATCGGGGTGCTGGTCGATTTTGCCGGAGACGAAGGTATAGGCAAAGACCTGGCCATGCATATTGCAGCGACCAAGCCTCGTGCGCTCGATGCCGCTGGCGTGGCGCCCGCCGATATCGCCACCGAGCGCTCGGTGGCGGAGCAAAAGGCCGCCGAGTCGGGCAAGCCTGCCGATATCGTCACCAAGATGGTTGAAGGCTCCGTACAGAAATTTCTCAAGGAAGTTACACTGCTGTCGCAGCCGTTTGTCAAGAATGACAAGCAAACGGTGGCGCAAATGCTTAAAGAGCAAGGCGCTTCGATCAGCCGTTTCACCCTGTATGTGGTGGGCGAGGGGATCGAGAAGAAAGTCGACAATTTTGCGGCCGAAGTGGCTGCAGCGGCGGCTGGCCTGGCCTGATACGCCGTAAACCGTGCCGGCGGGCGTTGATTCCCCGGCCGGTGGCGGCGACCACTTTCTTGGCTTGTTTATTCGGGACTATCTATGACCACCAGAGCGTATAAGCGTGTTCTTCTCAAACTTTCCGGCGAAGCGCTGATGGGAGAAGATGCTTTTGGAATCAACCGCTCGACTATTTTGCGTATGACCGAAGAGATTGCCGAGGTCGCCACCCTGGGGGTCGAGCTGGCCATCGTCATCGGCGGCGGGAATATATTTCGTGGTGTCGCCCCCGGCGCGCAAGGCATGGATCGGGCCACGGCCGACTATATGGGCATGATGGCCACGGTGATGAATGCGCTGGCCCTGCAAGATGCGCTCAAACATCGCGGCCTCGATACCCGCGTGCAATCGGCGTTGAATATCGACCAGGTCGTAGAGCCGTACATCCGCCCCAAGGCCTTGCGTTATCTGGAAGAAGGCAAGGTGGTCGTGTTCGCCGCCGGCACCGGCAATCCTTTTTTTACCACCGACACCGCGGCAGCTTTGCGTGGCGCTGAAATCGGCGCTGAAATTGTCTTGAAGGCGACCAAGGTCGATGGCATCTACAGCGCCGATCCCAATAAAGATCCCAGCGCCACCCGTTATGCCCGAATCAGCTTTGATGAAGCGATCGTGCGCCGCCTCGAAGTCATGGACGCCACGGCATTTGCCTTGTGTCGCGACCAGAAATTACCCATCAAGGTATTCTCAATCAACAAGCCCGGCGCACTCAAGCGTGTGGTAAGCGGCGAAGATGAGGGCACCTTGGTTCACGTTTGATAAAGGAATGGCAATGAGCGTTGCAGAGGTCAAGAAATCGGCCGAAAGCCGTATGACTAAGTCGCTTGAGACACTGAAACTGAATCTGTCGAAAATTCGCACAGGTCGGGCACATGCCGGCATACTGGATCACGTCATGGTCGATTACTATGGATCGCCCGTGCCCATCAGCCAGGTGGCCAATATTAATCTGATCGACGCGCGCACCATCAACGTGCAGCCCTGGGAAAAGAAAATGTCCGCCCTGGTCGAGAAGGCCATACGCGATTCGGATCTGGGTTTGAATCCGCAGTCCATGGGAGACAATATCCGTGTCCCCATGCCGGCTCTTACCGAAGAGCGCCGTCGCGAGCTGACCAAGGTTGCCCGCAGCGAGGGCGAAGACACCAAGATTGCCGTGCGTAATTTGCGCCGTGACGCGAACGAAGCATTAAAAAAACTGGTCAAAGACAAAGAGGCTTCGGAAGATGATGAGCGGCGCGCCCAAGACGACGTGCAAAAGCTGACCGACCGCAATGTGGCTGAAATCGATCGGCTGGTTGCGCAGAAAGAAGCCGACATCATGACGGTTTGAACGTCAGTTCCATACCAGAAAGCATGATAACCAGCTCAACCCTCGTCGTACCCGATCGCGCCGATTCCCCTCGGCACTTGGCCATAATTATCGATGGCAACGGCCGCTGGGCGACCAAGCGGTTTCTGCCCCGTAATGCCGGGCACGCCCGCGGCGTGCAATCGGTGCGTCAAGTGGTAGAGGCTTGCGGCAGACGTGGGGTGGAGTACCTGACCTTGTTCGCGTTCAGTACCGAGAACTGGCGCCGGCCCAAAGAAGAAGTGTCTTTGTTGATGCGTCTTTTCATACAGACGCTGGAAAAGGAAGTGGGCAAACTTGACGAGCAGGGCGTGCGCCTGCGCGTCATCGGCGATGTGTCCGCCTTTGAGCCCAAACTGCAAAATCTGATTCAGGCGGCCGAACAGCGTACCGCGCATAATTCAGCCTTGAACCTGACCATTGCCGCCAATTATGGCGGCCGCTGGGATATTCTGCAGGCGATGCAGGCGATGCTGCGGGCGCACCCGCATCTGGCAAGCCAGCCGCAGGCCATCGCCGAAGAAACGCTTGGCGAGTACCTGTCGATGTCATGGGCGCCCGAACCCGATCTATTCATACGCACGGGCGGCGAGCAGCGCATTTCAAATTTCCTCATCTGGCAGCTTGCTTATACCGAACTGTATTTTTCAGATAATTATTGGCCCGACTTCGGTGCGAAAGAGCTTGATCAGGCGTTTGACTGGTATCGGATGCGCGAGCGCCGGTTTGGCCGCACCAGCGCCCAGTTGGCCGAAAGCAAGTAGGGAATGTCCATGCTAAGGCAACGCGTCATCACCGCCATTGCACTGCTGGTGGTGCTGTTTGCGGCGTTGCTGGCCCCTGGGGCTTGGCCTCTGATTGCGCTCTTGACGGTTGCCGCCGCCTGTGCGCTATGGGAGTGGCTGCGCCTGACCTGGCCGCAAGCGCACCCCATGGCGCCGCTTGCCGCAACACTGGCGCTAGTGGCTTTATGCGCCGGCGGAGCCGCGTGGATGAACATGGCGGCGCCGCTTCGGTTTCCGGCTATTCAAATTGTTGTCAATCATTGGCTGGTGCCGTTTGTGAGTGCCGTTTGGGTACTGGGGGCCAGCGTTATCGTGGTTCAAGGCAATACCGGCGTACGCGGCAGTGCCTGGCTATGTGTATTTGGCGTTCTGGCCGTGCTGGCGGCCTGGGCCGCTCTGGTGCAGATGTTTGTATTGCACGGAGCCTGGTTTCTGGTTTCGCTGCTGGCCTTGATATGGGCCGCCGACATTGCCGCGTACTTTACGGGCCGCGCATTTGGCCGGCATAAGCTAGCCCCCAGGGTCAGCCCTGGAAAAACGTGGGAAGGCGCGTTGGGTGGCGTCGTTGCGAGTATGCTATGGGTAATGTTAAGCGCGCATTGGGCTGGCAGTTTTGGCGCGCTTCTGATGCGGCACTGGCCGGCGTGGCTGGTGGCCGTCGCCGCCGCGGCGCTCGGAGCCTTGTCCATCGTCGGCGATTTGTTCGAGTCTTTGCTCAAACGGCGCGCGGGCGTGAAAGATTCAAGTGGGCTGTTGCCGGGCCACGGCGGCGTTTACGATCGGCTGGATGCTTTGTTGCCGGTGGCGCCGATCGCCTTGTTGCTCACCTTGGGAATGATTTGATGAAATTCCAGCGGGTATATGTATTGGGCTCTACCGGCTCGATTGGCGTCAATACTTTGGATGTGATTGCCCGGCACCCGGAGACGCTGTCGGTGTATGCCCTGAGTGCGTATAGCCGGATTGAACAGTTGGCGGCACAGGCGCTTGCCACCGGCGCGGCGGTGGTGGTCGTGCCTGATGAGCCCGCGCGCCGACGCTTTACCGCGGCGTGGCCGGCCGGCCGCACCTTGCCCGAGATTCGGGTTGGGGCGGCGGCGCTGGCCGATACCGCTGCCGATTCACAGGTCAGCACCGTCATGGCAGCCATCGTGGGGGCGGCCGGGCTGCCGGCCGCACTGGCGGCGGCCAAGGCCGGAAAACGCGTTTTGTTGGCCAATAAAGAAGCCTTGGTGGCTGCCGGCGCATTGTTCATGAAAACCGTGCGCGACAGCGGCGCCGAATTATTGCCTATCGATAGCGAGCACAATGCCATTTTCCAGTGCATGCCTCATTTTGGCCGAGCGGGCGCGGCCACCCATCCGGCCAAAGGAGTCCGGCGTTTGCTGCTGACTGCGTCGGGGGGGCCGTTTCGCACGACCTTGCTTGAAAAATTGACCGATGTCACACCCGATCAGGCTTGCGCCCATCCGAACTGGCGTATGGGGCGCAAGATTTCGGTTGATTCGGCCACCATGCTCAACAAGGGCCTGGAAGTGATTGAGGCGCATTGGTTGTTTGCCATGCCTCTGGAGCGTATCCAGGTGGTGGTGCACCCGCAAAGCATGGTGCATTCCATGGTCGAATACGATGACGGTTCCATTCTCGCGCAACTCGGTCAGCCCGACATGCGTACGCCTATTGCCTATGGACTGGGTTTTCCCGAACGTATCGCCAGCGGAGTCGGCCTTTTGGCCCTGACTTCCCTGGGGCGGCTCGATTTCGAAGAACCCAATCTGGATCGTTTCCCGTGCTTGCGCTTGTCATTCGAGGCCCTGCGGGCGGGGCAGGCGTCGTGCGTGACGCTCAATGCCGCCAATGAAATTGCCGTTGATTGCTTCCTGAAGCAGAAAATTCGTTATACCGAGATATCTCGCATTATTGAACGATGCCTGCATCGCGAAGTGGGGCGGGTGCGTTCGGGGCTGGATTCCCTGGAAGAAATTCTGGCGCTTGACGCCGAAACGCGCAGTTTCGCCTCGCAGTTGTGCCATGTAAAATGAACCCATAAAAACGGGGTCGCCTGGGGGGGCCGCTTAGTTGCCAACCCATTCTGGAATATCATGCTTTTCACTTTGCTCGCCTTTGCCCTCGCCCTGGGGGTGCTGATCACATTTCACGAGCTGGGCCACTATTGGGTAGCCCGGCGTTGCGGCGTCAAAGTGTTGCGTTTTTCCGTGGGTTTTGGCCGCGTGCTGGCGCGGCACACCGATCGTCATGGCACAGAATGGGCCCTGTCGGCTATTCCGCTGGGCGGATACGTCAAGATGCTCGACGATCCTTTGCCTGATTCCAGTCCGGGCGATGCGGATCAGGCGTTCAATCGTAAACCTGTCGCTGCGCGCTTTGCCATCGTATTGGCCGGCCCCATGGCTAATCTGCTGCTGGCGGCCATCTTGTATGCTCTGCTCAGCATGGCGGGCACACGTGAGCCGGCCGCCGTTCTGGCTGTGCCTGCGCCCAATACGGCCGCGGCCCGGGCGGGCTTTCAAGGGGGCGACCGTATTACCGGCATCGATGGCACAGCGGTGCAGTCGTGGGGCGAAGTGCGCTGGCGTCTGCTCGATGCCCTCACCACGGGTGGCGAGTTGACCGTGGCGGTAGACTCGCCCTCGGGCGTGGCGCGGGAGCGGGTGTTGCAACTGGCCCCAGGCCATATCGATTCTGAAAAAACCGACCTGATGGCCGACGCTGGCCTGCGGCTGGCGGCGGCCAAGCCCATCGTGACACAAATTACGGCAGGAAGCGCGGGCGATGCGGCCGGCCTGAAGGTGGGCGATGTGGTGCAAGCGGTGGGGGCGCAGGACCATCCAGGCGCGGATGCCATGGTGCGGGAAATCCAGTCGCACGCCAATCAGACGCTCGCCATGACAGTGCTGCGCGGCGGGGTGCCCACGCGTCTGGCGATTACACCCAGGGCTGAAAAGGGCGCCGATGGCAAAACAATCGGCCGCATCGGTGTATTGCTGGGGGCCGACTTTCCCATGGTTACAGTGCGCTATGGCTTGCTTGACAGCCTGCAGCGCGGCGTGTCCCGCACGGCCGATACCGCCTGGTTTTCCTTGAAAATGATGGGCCGCATGCTGGTGGGCCAGGTGTCTTTGCGCAATGTCAGCGGCCCGGTCACTATTGCCGATTATGCGGGCCAGACGGCGCGTATTGGCCTGGCGGCCTATATCAGTTTTCTGGCCCTGATAAGTGTTAGTATCGGTGTGCTGAATTTATTGCCTATTCCCCTGCTTGACGGTGGCCATCTGATGTATTACTTTTTCGAGGTTGTGCGCGGCAAACCGGTGCCCGACAAATGGCGAGAGACGGGGCAACGTGTGGGGCTGGGTTTTTTAGGCGCTTTAATGGCTTTGGCTTTTTTTAACGACTTCGCGCGCCTTTTCAGCTAAGGGCTTTCTGCCTTACAATCTTTCACCTTTTGATCGACCAAGGATCCTCCAGGATGTCGCTTCGCCCGAATCTCTCATTTACCAAGTGCGCCTTGCCTGTCTTATTCGCTGCTTTGCTCGCTCCTGGCTTGGCCAACGCTTTTGCTCCCTTTGTGGTGCGCGATATTCGGGTCGATGGCATACAACGCGTCGACGCAGGCACGATATTCAGTTATTTGCCGGTCAAGGTCGGCGAGCAGTTCACTGACGCCCAGGCCAGTGCCGCCATTCAGCGCCTGTACGCTTCCGGGCTCTTCAATGACGTGAAGATCGACGCGCAGGGCAATGTGTTGGTGGTTACGGTCAAAGAGCGTCCGACCATTGCCGCCGTTTCGTTCAACGGCATGCACGAATTCGACATCAAGGCCATTACCAAATCACTAAGCCAGGTCGGTTTCGGGCAAGGCAGCGTGTTCGACAAGTCGCTGCTCGACCGTGCTGAATTCGAGATCAAACAACAGTATTTGTCCAAAGGCAAATACGCGGTCGAGATCAATCCCATCATTACACCGTTGCCACGCAATCGGGTGGGCGTCAGTTTCGATATTTTTGAAGGCGATCTGGCGAAAATCCGGCAGATAAGCATTGTCGGCAATAAGGCATTTTCCGAGGGCACTCTGCTCGATCAGTTGCAACTGACCACCCCGGGGGTGATGACCTGGTATACCGGCACTGACAAATATTCGCGCGAAAAGCTGGAAGGCGATGTTGAGCGTCTGCGTTCCTATTATCTGGACCGGGGTTATCTTGAATACTCGGCCGAAGCTCCGCAGGTGACCATTTCCCCGGATCGCCGCGACATTTTCATAACCCTTACGATCCACGAGGGCAAGCCCTATAAGTTAACCAGCGTCAAACTTGCGGGAGATCTGCTGGGGTTGAACGACAAGATCCAAAAGCTGGTCACGATCAAAAGCGGCGAGACTTTTTCGGCCGCCAAAACCAACGCGACGGCAAAGGCCATTACCGACTACCTGGGGAGCCTGGGTTATGCGTTTGCCAATGTCAACCCGAATCCGGTGCTGGATCGCGAAAAGCATGAAGCCGACCTTACTTTTTATGTCGATCCGGGACGGCGCGTTTATGTTCGCCGAATCCAGATCGGCGGCAACACGCGCACTCGCGATGAAGTCATACGGCGCGAAATGCGCCAGCAAGAAGCGGCCTGGTACGATTCCACCAGCATCAAGGCCTCTCGTGATCGGATTGACCGGTTAGGGTATTTCAACGACATCAATGTGCATAACGTGCCGGTGGCCGGGTCGCCCGACCAAGTGGATATCGACGTCGACGTCAAGGAAAAGCCCACTGGCTTGGTGAATCTGGGGGTGGGCTATGGTACGACCGATAAAGTCATGCTGTCGGCCGGCATCAGTCAGGACAATGCCTTCGGTAGTGGCGATTCCTTATCCCTGCAGGTTAATACCAGCGCAATCAATCGGGCCGCGGTGATATCGCACACCAACCCATACTGGACCAAGGATGGCATCAGTAAAACGACGTCCTTGTACTACAACCGCACGACGCCTTACACTTTCGGGGGCGCCACCGGAACGTATGCCGTGACAGCGATCGGCGCCGGATTGAACTTCGGCATACCCATCTCGGAATATGACCGCATATTTTCGGGCGTCAGCTTCGAGCGCAATAGCATCAATCTGCTCGATACGCCGCCGCAGGCCTATAGAGATTTTGTCGATGCCTATGGCAGCAAAACGAATTCCTTTATCTTCAATCTGGGCTGGTCCAAAGATACCCGCGACAGCGCTGTTGCACCGACCAAGGGCAATTACACAAAGCTGTCGGGCAATGTATCGACCATGGACCTGCGCTACTATATGTTAAGCGCTCAGGAGCAGTATTATCTGCCTTTGGGCCGCAGCTTTACATTGGCGTTCAACGGTCTGTATGATTGGGGCAAGACGTACGGCGGCAGTGGCAAGCCATTCCCGATCATCAAAGATGTCTACGCTGGCGGCATCGGGTCGGTGCGCGGCTTCGAGGGTGCGTCCATCGGTCCTCGCGATACGGCCACCAACGACTATCTGGGCGGTTCGCAGCGCGTCGTCGGCACCGTGCAGTTATACCTGCCGTTCCCGGGGGCCTCGCGCGACCGTACTTTGCGCTGGTTTGTGTTCGCCGATGCCGGTAAGGTCAGCAATACCGACGGGACCTGCGCGACCGGGCCAATTAGCGGCCCTGTCGAAGATCCTTGCGGTTGGCGTTACTCTACCGGCGTTGGTTTCTCGTGGCAATCGCCTTTGGGACCGCTGCAGCTGTCTTACGGCCGGGCGCTGAATGCCAAGCAGGGCGACAACAGGCAATCCTTCCAGTTTCAGATAGGTACGGGCTTCTGACGCCGCATCTATAATGACGCATTAATTTTTTTATCTCTCTGCTTCTTTGCAAGGTAGATTTTTCATGAAGTCTCAAATCGCATTAAAACTTTCTACGCTAACTTGTGGCGTTCGGCGCAGTAATCGCGCCTTTGTACTGGCGTTAGCTCTGGGCGCTGCAACAATGGTTGCCGCTCCTGTATTTGCCCAATCCACCAAAATTGGTTTTGTCAGCACAGAAAAAATTCTGCGTGACTCCAAACCGGCCAAGGCTGCGCAAGCCAAGATCGAAGCCGAGTTCAAAAGCCGCGACGCTCAACTGCAAACTCTGGCCAATAATCTGCGCGCGCAGGCGCAAAAGCTCGACAAGGATGCGCCTGTATTGTCCGAGTCGGAACGGGTCAAGCGCCAGCGCCAGCTGTCCGACCTTGATTCCACCCTGCAGCGCAAGCGTCGTGAATTCCAGGAAGATTTCAACCGCCGCCGCAACGAAGAATTCTCCAGCATTGTCGAGAAGGCCGATGCCGCAATCAAGAAGATCGCGCAGACTCAAGGTTACGATCTGATCATTCAGGATGCCGTTACGGTTAGCCCGAGAGTGGATATCACCGATCAGGTGATGAAAGCGCTGGGCGGCTAAGCCATATGCCGGTATTGCTAGCGTCCGATCAGGCGCCGACACTGCCTGAATTGTTAAGGGCTGCAAATACCGTAGGCCTGGATTGTGAAATTGTCGGCGCTACCGAGCCTATGCCTTGTATCCAGGGCCTGGGCTCTTTATTATCGGCCGGCCCGGCTGAAATCAGCTTTTTATCCAACTCGAAGCTGCAGGCCCAATTGACCTTGTGCAACGCGGCTGCGGTCATCGTCACCGAAAGTGTCGCCGCAGCCTTGCCTGCGGGCGGGCGTCCGCGCGTGCGGGTCATATGCAGCCAACCTTATCTCATGTATGCCTTGCTGGCCCAGTGGTTCGACCAGCATCGAATCGATCAGTTGGCTACAGGGGTGCATCCGACGGCCGTTGTTGCTGATTCGGCCCAAATTGATGAGCACGCCAGTATCGGGCCGCATTGTGTGATCGAAGCGGGCGCCCGCATCGCCCGAGGATCGCACTTGGGGCCCGCCTGCGTGGTGGGGGCAGGGTCGGTCATCGGGCGTGACTGCCTGCTGCATGCGCGGGTCACCTTGTACCACGGTGTGACGGTGGGCGACCGGGCCATTCTGCATACGGGCGTGGTGCTGGGGGCCGACGGGTTCGGCTTTGCGCCGGACCCTCGTAAGGAGCGTGGCGCCTGGGCCAAGATAGCTCAATTGGGTGGGGTGCGATTGGGCGACGATGTTGAAGTGGGCGCCAATACGACCATTGACCGTGGCGCGCTCGAAGATACGGTCATCGGTAACGGCGTCAAGCTCGATAACCAGATCATGATTGCCCATAATGTGCACATCGGGGATCACACGGCCATGGCGGCATGCGTGGGCGTGGCCGGTTCGACGCGGATCGGACGGCGATGCACCATAGGTGGAGCATCGATGATTGCCGGCCACTTGGTGCTGGCCGACGATATCCAGGTTTCGGGCGGCACCGCCATCACCAGCAGCATCAGCGAGGCGGGACACTACACCGGGGTATATCCTTTCGCCGACCATCGGCAATGGCAGCGTAACGCGGCTGTTGTATCGCAGCTGGCGCAATTGCGCCGGCGGATACGGGCACTGGAAAAGCCCGAATGATCTTGCCTCGTTTTTAAAACGGTTTTAATCGCCCCCTCATTTACTTTCTTGCCTGTAGGATAAAAAAAATGGAACTCGACATCAAGGGAATCATGGATCGGATACCGCATCGCTATCCGATGCTGTTGATCGACCGCGTGTTGGAGATGGTCCCTGGCAAGAGCATTGTCGCGATCAAGAATGTTTCCTTCAACGAGCCGTTTTTCAGCGGCCACTTTCCGCATCACCCTGTCATGCCGGGTGTGTTGATCATTGAAGCCATGGCACAGGCCGCTGCGCTGTTCTCGTTCGAGAATGATTGCGGCGTTAATCCGGCAGACAAAAAAATCGCCTACTACCTGGTTGGTGTCGATGGCGCGCGCTTTCGCCGCCCGGTTGTGCCCGGCGATCAGTTGCGGCTCGATGTCGTGGCCGAACGTATTAGCCGGACCATCTGCAAATATGCAGGGAAGGCTACCGTTGATGGGCAGCTTGTCGCCGAGGCCAAGCTGATGTGCGCGATACGTGTGCTGGAGGACTGATGACAAGCTTGATCCATGCGACCGCTATAGTGGCCCCGGGAGCCCGTATCG
This sequence comes from Paralcaligenes ureilyticus, assembly GCF_004346225.1. Taxonomy (GTDB): domain Bacteria; phylum Pseudomonadota; class Gammaproteobacteria; order Burkholderiales; family Burkholderiaceae_B; genus Paralcaligenes; species Paralcaligenes ureilyticus. Next base: position 17,179 of record NZ_SMAJ01000002.1, read on the forward strand.
CTCCTGACGTCCGCATTGGGGCTTATAGCCTGATAGGCGAGCATGTCAGCATAGGCGCCGGTTCGGTGATCGGTTCCCATTGTGTTATCGATGGCCACACCACTATCGGTGCGAACAATAATTTTTACCGCTTTTGTTCCATAGGTGGCATACCGCAAGACAAAAAATACTCCGGCGAGCCCACCTGTCTGGAAATCGGCAATGGCAATACGATACGCGAGTTTGTAACGATTAACACCGGTACCGCTCAGGACGTAGGCGTGACAAGGATTGGGGACGATAACTGGATCATGGCCTACGTGCATATTGCGCACGATTGCCAAGTGGCGAACCACACCGTGATCGCTAATAGCGTGCAACTGGCCGGCCATATTCATATCGACGATTACGCCATCGTTGGGGGCTTGTCGGGCTTTCATCAGTTTGTGCGTGTCGGAGCGCATACCATGATAGGTGGTACAAGCTCCGTCCGCCAGGACATCCCGCCGTATGTGATCGGAGCCGGCGACCCTTTTCGGCCCGTAGGGATCAACTCCGAAGGCTTAAGCCGGCGAGGTTTTGCTCCTGAAGCGATTTCCGCGCTTAAAGAAGCCTATAAGTTGCTGTATCGCCGCGAACTGAATGTGGCCCAGGCGCTCGAGCAGATTTGCGTGCTGCAGGCGCAGCAACCACTGGCGCATGACGCCTTGCAAGTGCTTATCGATTTTCTCAATGCCTCGACCCGGGGCATCGTCCGCGCATGAGCCTGCGCGTCGGCATGGTGGCTGGCGAGCCTTCAGGTGATTTGCTGGCCTCTCGTGTCATGCAGGGCATTGCCCGGCAGGCAGCGGGCAGCCGCTGCGAGGGGATAGGCGGCCCGGCGATGCAAGAGCAGGGTTTCGAGATGTGGCGCCCCATGCATGCGCTGACCGTGTTTGGATACGCGGATGCGATAGGGCGCCTGCCCAGCTTGTTAAATACCTATTTCAGTGTAAAAAGGCGCTGGTTGAGGCAGGTGCCGGACGTTTTCGTGGGGGTCGACGCGCCCGATTTCAATCTGCGTCTGGAGCATCAGCTAAAACAGGCGGGTGTGCCTACGGTGCATTTTGTGGGGCCATCGATATGGGCCTGGCGTTACGAGCGTATTCACAAAATTCGCGCCGCCGTCTCGCACATGCTGGTCCTGTTTCCGTTTGAAGAGGCCATTTATCAAAAAGAAGGGGTGCCGGTCACGTATGTGGGCCACCCGCTGGCCGAGGTGATCCCCATGCAGCCCGACCGCCTGGCGGCGCGGGCTCGTCTGGGGTTGGCTCCCGATGTGCGTGTGCTGGCGCTGATGCCGGGCAGCCGGGCTTCGGAAATAAGGTTGCTGGCACCTCGTTTTTTAGAGGCAGCGCAACGTTTGCTCGGGCAAGATCCCACGCTGCAGATACTGGTGCCTATGGTCAATGCGTCGCGCCGGCGCGAGTTCCAGGCTTTGCTGCAGCGCCACCCGGTGGCCAATCTGCGCATACTCGATCAGGCGGAGTTGTCCAGACCGATTGCCTGGGATGCCATGGAAGCGGCCGACGCAGTTCTGGTGGCCAGCGGTACGGCAACCCTTGAAGCCGCCTTGTTCAAAAGACCTATGGTGATTTCTTATGTGTTGTCGCCCGCCATGCGTCGCCTGATGCAGTGGAAATCCGGCCAGTCAGGGCCGTCCTTGCCCTGGGTAGGCCTGCCCAACGTCTTGTTGAACGATTTTGCGGTGCCCGAGCTCCTGCAGGATGCCGCGACCCCTGAGGCGCTTGCTGCCGCAACCTGGACGGCTCTGACGGACATTACTGGCGCGCAAACCCTTGTTCAGCGCTTTACGGCGCTGCACCGATCCTTGTGGCGCGATACTCCCACTCTGGCTGCGCAGGCGATTATCGGGGAGGCGATGCATGGTGCAAGATGATTTGTTTGGCTACCCCGATGTGACCTGTCTGGCGGGTATCGACGAGGCTGGGCGAGGCCCCTTGGCGGGTCCAGTTTTTGCGGCCGCCGTCATTCTTCACCCGATGCGGCCGATCGAAGGGTTGGCGGATTCCAAAACCTTGAGCGCGAACCGCCGCGAACAATTGGCGGCCCTGATACGCGAACGTGCGCAGGCCTGGTGCATTGCCTGCGCCAGCGTGGAAGAAATCGATGCCTTGAATATCCTGCAGGCAACTTTGCTGGCCATGCGCCGCGCATGCGCGGGTCTGGCGATACGGCCTGATCATGTTCTGGTCGATGGCAATCAATTGCCCAAGGGTTTGCCGTGTCCGGCCCAGGCGATCGTCAAAGGCGATGCCCGCGTGGCCGAGATCTCGGCGGCTTCGATTCTGGCCAAGACGGCGCGCGATGCGGATTGCCTGGTATTGCATCGGTGCTATCCGGATTATGGTTTCGATAGGCACAAGGGCTATGGGACGGCGCTGCATCTGGAGCGCTTGCGGTTGCATGGGCCGTGCGCGGCGCATCGCCGCAGCTTTGCGCCGGTTAAACGGTTTTTTTCGTGAAACACATCAGCTCGCGCGATAATCCCTTGTACAAGCGCCTGGCACGTCTGGGAGACGGCAAGCGCGATGGTCATACCATGCTTGAAGGCATACATGTATGCCAAACATGGGTAGATCGCTATGGTATGCCCGAATTGGCGCTCTTCGATGGTGAGCGCCTGGCGCAAAACGCAGAGCTGGGCGCGCTGGCGCAAGCACTTGGGTCACGCGTGGCTCTAAGCTGCGACTCTCGGCTGATGCGCAATCTGTCCCAGGTGGAGCACGGTCAGGGCGTGTGCTTTTTAGTCAGCGTGCCCGAGCCCTTGCGGCCTGCATCCGTGGCCGAAAGCTGCCTGTGGCTGGATCGCGTGCAAGACCCCGGCAATGTGGGGACCCTGTTGCGTACCGCGGCCGCGGCGGGTATCCATCATGTCTACCTTTCCGAGGGCAGTGCCGCGGCCTGGTCGGCCAAGGTCTTGCGTAGCGCCCAGGGGGCTCATTTCAGCCTGTCGATCTACGAGCGCGTCGATTTACTGGCCGAGCGCGATAAATTGAAGGTGCCGCTGATAGCTACTGCTCTCGCGCAGGCGCGGTCTATTTACACGCTCGCCCTGCCGCGGCATTGCGCGTGGCTGTTTGGCCATGAAGGGCAGGGCGTGCAGCCGGCCCTGCTGGCTGCAGCGGATGAACGGGTGTTCATTCCCCAGGCGCCGGGAGTCGAGTCGTTGAATGTCGCCGCGGCGGCGGCAGTTTGCCTGTTTGAGCATCGCCGGCAGTGGCTGGATCAGGCGGCCGATTTCAGGAATGCCCTGTAACGTCACTGATTTTTGGCACCCACAAGGGGTGCCGCTACAAAACGTACCCGTCGTTCATGTAGCGGCAGCCCTTGTGGCTGCCATCGCCGTCATTATCGCCGCCGCCATCCCTAATACGTCCGACGGTTCAACCCGACCTCTTCAAGAACCTTGGTGGAAATTTCTTCGATGGATCGGGTCGTGGTCGACAGCCAGGGTATGTTTTCCATACGCATCAGGCGTTCGGCGGCTGCGATTTCGTGACGGCACTGTTTGATGGACGCGTATTCGCTGTTCGGGCGGCGTTCGTGGCGCACTTCGGCCAGGCGCGCTGCCTGTATCGATAAACCGAACAGCTTTTGCCGGAAGGGGGCCAGCGTGGCCGGCAATGAGCCGCGGTCGAAATCTTCGGGTATAAGCGGAAAATTGGCCGCCTTGATCGCGTATTGCATCGCCAGGTAGAGGCTGGTGGGCGTTTTACCGCAGCGTGAAACGCCCACCAGGATGACGTCGGCCTGTTTGAGGCCGTGAATGAATTGCCCGTCATCGTGGGCCAGGCTGAAATTGATGGCTTCGATCCGGCTGTTGTATTGCTTGGATTTCCCGCCCATGTGGGAGCGGCCGACCGTATGGCTGGATTTCATGCCCAGCGCGATTTCAATATGCTGCACAAAGGTACCGAACAAGTCCAGGAACGTGCAGTTCGACTCGCGTATGGGCAGCGATATTTCGGGCTCCACCAGCGTGCTGAATACCAAGGGAGGCTGGCCTTGTTCTTGCGCGCAGCGATTGATCCGGTTGGCGGCTTCGAGCGCCTTTTCGGCACTGTCGATAAACGGGATGCGAATTTGCTGGAAGTTGATTTGTTCAAATTGGGAAAGCACGGAGTGACTGAATGTTTCAGCAGTAATGCCCGTGCTGTCAGAGACAATGAACACGGTGCGTTCGATGAGGGGAGCTGTCATGAGAATTGTTACCGCAGAAAAGGTGAGAACCAGTACAATCGAAGATTAACAGTCGCCCTAACCAGAGGCAAGGCTGGTTTGCTTAGCGCACCGTCTGCACCGATCATCCGGTAGCGGGCGTGTCGCGATGGTGTTTTAAGCAAACAGGCTTTCTTTTATAGTTCAAAGGTGACTTTATGTCTTATGTAGTATCTTTCGAGCAGCTCCGCATGACGGACATTGACTCGGTAGGAGGAAAAAACGCATCGCTCGGTGAAATGATCAGCCAACTCGCAGGCGCCGGGGTACGGGTGCCGGGCGGGTTTGCCACGACGGCCGACGCATTTCGCGATTTTCTCAAATCCACCTCTCTTGGCGAGCGCATTGCCGAGCGTCTGGCATCGCTGGATTCTGAAGACGTGCGCGCACTCGCCGCGGCGGGCTCGGAAATTCGTCAATGGATTATCGATACGCCGTTTCCCGCGGCATTCGAGCAGGCCGTGCGCGGCGCATTCGCACAGCTCGACAGCGACGGCAAAGGGTCCTTTGCGGTGCGTTCTTCGGCAACCGCCGAAGATTTGCCCGATGCCTCATTTGCGGGTCAGCAGGAAACATTTTTGAATGTGGTCGGCATCGACGATGTGCTCGACAAAATTCGCCATGTATTTGCCTCGCTATACAACGATCGGGCCATTTCCTATCGCGTGCACAAAGGCTATGCGCATTCCGAAGTCGCTTTGTCGGCGGGCATCCAGCGCATGGTCCGTTCCGACCGCGGCAGCGCCGGCGTCATGTTCACGCTGGACACCGAATCGGGCTTTGATAATGTGGTGTTCATAACCTCTTCGTATGGCCTGGGCGAAACCGTTGTGCAGGGCGCCGTCAACCCGGATGAGTTCTATGTATTCAAACCCACCCTGGCCTCTGGGCACTACCCGATCGTGGGACGGCGCATCGGCTCCAAGCTCCTCAAGATGGAGTTCGATCCCGAGCGCACCGCCGGCGTGGCCGTGCGTACCGTGGATGTGCCGGTTTCCGAGCGCAATCGCTACTCGCTCACCGACGATGAAATCATCGAACTGGCGCACTATGCCGTCATTATCGAAAAGCATTATGGGCGCCCCATGGATATCGAATGGGGCCGCGACGGCATCGATGGCAAGATTTACATCTTGCAGGCTCGCCCCGAAACCGTAAAATCCCAGCAAAACCAGCATGATGTACAAGAGCGCTATCACCTCAAGGCAACGGGCGAGGTTCTGGTGACAGGGCGCGCCATTGGCCAGAAGATCGGCTCGGGCAAGGTTCGTGTCGTGGCCGATATTTCCGAAATGGATCAGGTTCGCCCCGGCGATGTGCTGGTGACCGACATGACCGACCCGAATTGGGAACCTGTCATGAAAATGGCGTCGGCCATTGTCACCAATCGAGGCGGCCGCACCTGCCATGCCGCCATTATTGCGCGTGAGTTGGGGATTCCGGCCGTGGTCGGCTGCGCCGACGCAACGTCGGTGCTGGGGAATGGCCGGGAAGTCACGGTATCGTGCGCCGAGGGCGACGAAGGCCGCATTTACGATGGCCTGATCGAAACCGAGATCGAAGAGGTTCGCTGGGGCCAGATGCCCGAGATCGGAATCAAGATCATGATGAATGTGGGCAATCCCCAACTGGCTTTCGATTTCTCGCAAATTCCCAACCAGGGCGTGGGGCTGGCGCGGCTGGAATTCATCATCAATAACAATATCAATGTGCATCCCAAGGCTGTGCTCGATTATCCCAATGTCGATACCGACCTGAAGAAGGCGGTCGAGTCGGCGGCACGCGGCTATGCGAGCCCGCGCGCCTTTTTTGTCGAAAAACTGGCCGAAGGCATCGCCACCATCGCGGCGGCCTTCTACCCGAAGTCGGTCATTGTGCGGCTTTCGGATTTCAAATCCAATGAATATCGCAAACTGGTGGGCGGCTCGCGTTACGAGCCTGAGGAAGAAAACCCCATGTTGGGTTTTCGCGGCGCATCGCGCTATATTTCGGCCGAATTCGAAGAGTGCTTCCGCATGGAATGCGAAGCGCTCAAGAAGGTGCGCGACGAAATGGGGCTGACCAATGTCGAAATCATGGTGCCGTTTGTGCGGACGCTGCAACAGGCCTCCAAGGTCATCGACCTGCTCGCCAAGAATGGCCTGGCGCGCGGTGAAAACGGTTTGCGGCTGATCATGATGTGCGAGGTGCCTTCCAACGCCATTCTGGCCGACGAGTTCCTGCAGTATTTCGATGGCTTCTCGATCGGCTCCAACGATATGACCCAGCTCACCCTGGGGCTGGATCGTGATTCGGGCATGGAGCTGCTGGCAGCCGATTTCGACGAACGCGACCTGGCGGTGCAGTTCATGCTTAGGCGCGCCATACAAGCCTGCCTGAAAGCGGGTAAGTACGTTGGGATCTGCGGGCAAGGGCCCAGCGATCACCCCGATCTGGCCGATTGGCTGCGAGACGAAGGCATACTGTCGATGTCGCTGAATCCGGATACGGTAGTCGATACCTGGCAGCGCCTGGCATTGAAGTAAGGCTGTTGGGCTTTTTCGAGCGAGGCGAAGCGGAGTACGGGCATGACGGCGGCACTTCACAAAATCGTTATCGTGGGTGGCGGCGCCGGAGGGCTTGAACTTGCGGCAAAGCTGGGCCGCAAGTTCGGGCCGGCGCACGTCGTCCTGGTCGATCGTGCGGCCTATCATATCTGGAAGCCATCGTTGCACGAGGTGGCGGCAGGTACGCTGGATATACACCGCGAAGGCCTGTCGTACTTCATGCTGGCCAAAGACTGCGGCTTTACCTTCGCTTTGGGCGAGATGGCAGGCGTTGACCTCACGACGAAAAACATCCGCCTCAATGCCGTTCTGGACCCGCAGCAGGAAGAGGTTTTCCCGGCGCGGGAGATTGCTTACGACACGTTGGTTCTGGCGGTGGGGAGCAAATCGAATTTCTTCAGTACGGCAGGCGCCGGCGAATTTGCGCTGACGATTGACTCGACCGAGCAGGCTGAACGGTTCAGGCTGAAACTCTTGCACACCGTGGCCCGTCTGAACCGCGACAAGAACGGCAGCTCTGACCGGGCATTGCAGATTGCCATTGTGGGTGCAGGCGCGACCGGGGTAGAACTTGCCGCCGAATTGACGCAGGCCTTTTCAGAGATGGCTTCCTATGGGCTGGATAATTTTGATCCGTCCAGAGACGTGAAGATAAGCCTGCTTGAGGGCGCGTCGCGCATTTTGTCGGCCCTGCCTGAAAAAATATCGGCGGCGGCGCATCAGTTGCTGTTGGACCGTGGCATTGCCGTGAAAACATCGGTGCGTATTGCTTCGGTCGGCGCCGATGCTTTGCATGACGTCGAAGGTGGGCGGTTTCCTGCCGATCTGTGCGTGTGGGCCGCGGGTATAGAGGCGCCTGTTTTCCTGTCGCAACTGGGTCTGGCCAGTAATCGCAACCATCAGCTTATAGTCGATGCCGGCCTGCGTGCGAGTGATCCCGACGTGTATGCGTTGGGAGATTGCGCCGAGGCGGCATGGGGCTCGGACGGGAAATTCATTCCGGCACGGGCTCAGGCCGCTCATCAGCAGGCATCGTTTCTGTGCGGTGTATTGGCCGATCGTATTCAAGAGCGGGATGTCCCAACGCGGATATTCAAATATAAGGATTACGGCTCTTTGATCTCTGTGGGGCATAATCGCGCCGTGGGCCGCCTGATGGGCGTCCTTGCTGGGCGGGGCCTCTTTGTGGAGGGCCTCTTTGCCCGGTTTATGTACATGAGTCTGCATTTGATGCATCACTTGGCGTTTTTGGGGCTGGTGCGCACAACTTCTTTGGCTGTGGGCCGTTTATTGCTCAAACGCGGTGCGCCGCGGGTGAAGCTTCACTGACGGAGGACCCAATGACATTTCATGCGCAAATTGCGTCGCCTCTGGGGCCTGTTCTTCTCTGTTCCGAGGGCGCGTGCCTGAGCGGCTTGTATTTCATAGGCCAGTCCGATTGTCCGGTGATAAACGGGATGCCTGCGTACAAGCCTCATTCCGGCGGCCCATCGGCGGGCATGATGGATGGCCTTGCGATCAAGAATTTCAGGGCCTCCAAAAGGGACGCGGAAGCCGATTTGTTCAGCCAGGCGGCTGCCTGCCTGGAGCAGAAGGGCGCCACCGCTGATTTGCAGGCCAACGTTGGCGCGCCCGATGCGGCCTCTGCGGAGATGTCCGAGATGCTTCTTATGCAAGCCGACACGCCGGCGGCCACGGTAGCGTTGTTTGAGCGAACGCGAAAAGAGCTGGCCGAATATTTTGCGGGGCAGCGTCAAACATTTGATATCCCCCTGGCCTTGTCGGGCACCGTATTTCAGAAAAAAGTATGGGATGCATTGCGTACCATTTCCTACGGCCAGACAGTGTCTTATGGAGATGTGGCGCGTACGGCGGGGTTTTCGGCGCAGCATTCAAGACCGGTAGGCGCGGCCGTGGGGCGCAATCCCATAACCATTATTATCCCGTGCCACCGCGTTTTGTCGGGCACGGGCACGTTGACCGGCTACACCGGCGGCCTTGAACGCAAGGTGGCCTTGCTTGAGCTCGAAGGTTTTGCCTTGCAATAGCACGATGTTTTCATTGTGCAAGCAGGTACAATCGAGAAGGCCGGTTCCTCGATTTCGCGGGCTCCAAGCGTTATCTGCCGGCCATTATGGCGGAGGCTGTGGCAATGTGGTTCTGGTTTGGATTTGCGGTGCTCGCGCTTATCGGCGAAGTCATGACGGGCACGTTTTACCTGTTGCTTTTTGCGCTGGGCCTGGCGGCAGCCGGGCTGGCTTCGTTGATGGGCGCGGCACTGGCCTGGCAAATCGTCACCGTAGCGCTTATCACCGCAGCGGGTCTGGTGGGCTTGCGTAAAACCGGTGTGTTGAAAAAACACGAAATCAATGCGGCGCGCAATCAGAACGTTAATCTGGACATCGGGCAGATCGTAGACGTGCAGTCGTGGGACGATAACAACACGGCCCGCGTCTGGTATCGCGGCGCGTATTGGCAGGTCGGCCTGATGCCGGGTGCGACCAAGCAAGCGGGGCAACACTGCATTGTTGAAATCCGGGGGTCCACGCTGATCGTTGAGCCGTCGATTCCAACTCATTAGTCTGTCTGTCGCGATCTTGCGCAGATAGGGCAATTTCAGTTTTAAAAGGTGGTACGTATGATGGATGCCGATTTTTCCACAATAGTCCTGACTGTGCTGGTTCTGCTGGTGTTCGTCGTCGTCATCAAGGCCATTGCCATTGTCCCGCAACAGCATGCATGGGTCATCGAGCGCCTGGGAAAATTTGATCGGGCCATGTCGCCGGGCGCGGGGTTTGTCATTCCGTTTATCGAGCGCGTGGCCTACAAGCATTCGTTGAAGGAAATTCCGCTGGATGTGCCCAGTCAGGTGTGTATCACGCGGGACAATACCCAGCTGCAGGTCGATGGCGTGCTTTATTTCCAGGTGACCGATCCCATGCGCGCCTCGTACGGCTCGTCGAACTATATTTCGGCCATCACGCAGTTGTCCCAGACTACCCTGCGTTCGGTCATCGGCAAGATGGAGCTGGATCGCACGTTCGAAGAGCGCGACATCATCAATAGCACCATTGTGGCCTCCCTGGATGAGGCGGCGTTGAATTGGGGTGTGAAGGTTCTGCGCTACGAAATCAAAGACCTCACTCCTCCCAACGAAATCCTGCGCGCCATGCAGGCGCAAATCACGGCAGAGCGTGAAAAGCGGGCGCTGATCGCCGCGTCCGAAGGGCGCCGTCAAGAGCAGATCAATATTGCGACGGGCGAGCGTGAAGCGTTCATTGCCCGTTCCGAAGGCGAAAAGCAGGCGCAAATCAACAAGGCGCAAGGCGAAGCGACAGCGCTCATAACGGTGGCCGACGCCACCGCCAAAGCCATTACGCAAGTGGCCGACGCGGTGCGTCACCCAGGCGGCATGGAAGCCGTCAATTTGAAAGTGGCCGAACGCTATATCGAAGCCTTCGGCAATGTGGCCAAAACCGGCAATACCCTGATCCTGCCCGCCAATCTGGCCGACATGGGCGGCCTGATCGCCACCGCCATGGCGGTGGTTAAAAATACCGGCAAGGTTTTGTAGATTTGTAGCGGCAGCCCTTGTGGCTGCCATCCAGCACCGGCGCCTGCACCTGCCCTCAAGACCCGACGCGTTTGCGGGTGTCGTGCTTCATGACGCGTTCTTTTTCCCGCGCCCAATCCTTGTCGCGTTCGGTATCGCGCTTGTCGTGCAGCTTTTTCCCGCGTCCCAGGCCGAAATCCAGCTTGACGCGCCCACCCTTGTAATGCAGGTTAAGCGGTACCAACGCGTAGCCGCGTTGTTCAACCTTGCCGATCAGTTTGCTGATTTCTTCGGCCTTCAAGAGCAGCTTGCGTGTGCGTGTCGATTCGGGGTGTATGTGCGTCGAGGCTGTGGGCAATGGGCTGATGTGCATGCCCATGATCCACATGGCGCCGTCGCGCACGATGACATAGCTCTCTTTTAGCTGCACATGCCCGGCCCGTATGGCTTTGACTTCCCAGCCTTCCAGCACCAGGCCCGCCTCGAAACGGTCTTCGATAAAATAGTCGTGCGTTGCCTTGCGGTTTTCAACAATGCTCATGTATCAATGCGGCTATAGAAGGTAAAATCAGCCCATTCTATCCATTAACCACTTTTGATGCACACCGTACAGCGCTCCGTCCTGGTTTCCTATAGTTGCGCGCAGATGTTCGATCTGGTCGCCGACGTGGAAAAATACCCCGAATTCATGCCCTGGTGCGGGGGGGCCAGCGTGCACTCGCGCGATGAGCACGGCATGCAGGCGTCCATCATCATCAGCTTTGCGGGTGTCAAGCAGGCCTTCAGCACACGCAACGATCACGAATACCCGCATTTGATTACCTTTCACCTAGTTGATGGGCCGTTTTCGGCGCTAACCGGCAAATGGGAGTTCAATGCGTTGGCCGAAGATGCCTGCAAGGTGGTCTACACCATGGCATATGCCTTTTCCAGCCGCGCGCTTGAAGCACTGGTCGGGCCGGTATTCAACCGCATCGCCACCAGTTTTATCGACTCGTTTACCCACCGTGCCCAGGCCTGCTATGGTTCCGATTGATCGCGGTGGTGTGTTGCCCTGCGCTCCGGGGCAGCCTGGAACGGACGCTGACTGCGGCGATCGGGCGCGTGTGCTGATTATCTACGCCGCCCCTGAGCGAGTCTGGCGGCAAAACATGAACGTACCGGCGGGAACTACGGCCGGTGAAGCCTTGGCAGGCAGTGGGTTTGCGCGAGAATTTCCGAATTATCCTTATGATGAAGCCGTCCTGGGAATATATGGGCAAGCGTGTGCGTTCGACCATTGCCTGGCCGATGGCGATCGGCTGGAGGTTTATCGCTCACTGGTCTTCGACCCGCTGGAATCGCGACGCCGCCGCGCGGAACACCGTAAAGCCTTTATGACCAAGCCCAAGAATCGCCCCAAGCGGCGCAAGGCCAAGCTGGCGGCCCAGGAGCGTGCCCGCCGGGCCGAGGCTCCGGCCCGCGGGCCTGATTAAGCAGGGCGGGACCGCAGATGGATTTCCCGGCAAATTGTCATGCATATGACAAAAAAAACGACGGCTGCGCGTTATGGTTGCGCAGGCGTTCAATTGATTCTGGCAGCGACAAGGGGGGCTGCTACAGACGCGAGGTGGCTGTTGACATCGATGGCACCCACAAGGGGTGCCGCTACACATACGTATCGGTAGCTCATGTAGCGGCACCCCTTGTGGGTGCCATCCCGCAACCGCCATTCATTTTTGCAAGCCACCGGGTGCTATAGTAAAAAAGCGGCATTGAAGCGGGCACCAGCCTTGCGACGATGCCTGTCATAGTGTTTGAGAGAGACAAGCATGGATTTCGGTCTTAGCGACGAACAACAGGCGTTTGCACACGCCGCCCGAGAATTCGCAGTAGGCGAATTGGCGCCCAATGCGGCCAAGTGGGACGCCGAATGCATTTTTCCGCGCCAGGCCTTTGCGCGGGCGGGCACCCTGGGTTTCTGCTCTATCTACGCCCCTGAGTCTATCGGCGGGCTGGGCTTGCCCCGCCTGGATGCCACTCTGGTATTTGAAGAGATGGCCGCTTACGATCCATCCACTACGGCATTTCTCACCATACATAATATGGCGACCTGGATGATCGGTTCCTGGGCCAGCGCGAGCGTGCGCGACGCCTGGGGGCCGCCTCTGGCATGCGGCGAAAAGCTGGCCTCCTATTGCCTGACCGAGCCTGGCTCGGGTTCCGATGCGGGGTCCCTGACGACACGCGCTGAAAAACACGGCAACGTCTACAAGATTAATGGCGCTAAAGCGTTTATCTCCGGCGCGGGCGATACCGATGTCCTGGTGCTGATGGCGCGCACGGGCGGCGCGGGCGCCAAGGGCATTTCGGCGTTTGTGGTGCCCGCCGACCTGCCTGGAATTACCTACGGGCGCAAGGAAGACAAAATGGGCTGGAATAGCCAGTCGACGCGCGCCATTACCTTTGAAAACGTCGAGGTGCCTGCTGAAAACCTGCTGGGCCAGGAAGGCGATGGCTTCAAATTCGCCATGAAGGGCCTGGATGGCGGGCGCATCAATATCGGCACGTGTTCGGTGGGAGCCGCCCAAGGAGCCTACGATGCGGCGCGCCGCTACATGGGCGAGCGCAAACAGTTCGGCCAGCCTCTGGCCGGTTTTCAGGCGCTGCAGTTCAAGCTGGCCGATATGCTTACCCATATTGTGGCGGCGCGCCAGATGGTGCGTCTGGCGGCCTCCAAACTCGACCAGGAAGACCCCCAGGCGGCGACGTATTGCGCCATGGCCAAGCGTTTGGCAACCGATCTGGGCTTTCAGGTATGCCTTGATGCCCAGCAAATTCATGGCGGTTATGGCTACCTGAAAGATTACCCGCTGGAGCGGTTGGTGCGCGACAGCCGCGTTCATCAAATACTCGAAGGTACCAACGAAATCATGCGGGTCATCGTGGCCCGCCAAATTCTGGAAAAAGGCGCTGACATTCGATGAATTCCCCGGTTCAGTTCGACGTTTTATCAACCGCCAATCGAAAGAATGCCGGGGTTGCAACCCTGAATCAGCCCCAGACCTTGAATGGCCTGTCGCTCGAAATGTGCCAATTGCTGGCCCAGCAGTTAAGTCGCTGGGAAAATGACGAGTCGATTGCCTTTGTCATTCTGAAAGGGGCGGGCGAAAAAGCCTTTTGCGCGGGAGGCGATTTGCATGGGCTGTACCAGGCGATGCAGGCCAATCAAGGTGGCCAGGCGTGGGACAACCCTTATGCGCGGCAGTTTTTCGACGTAGAGTATCGCCTCGATTACCAGATCCATACCTATCCCAAGCCTATACTGTGCTGGGGCAACGGCATCGTCATGGGTGGCGGCGTCGGTCTGATGATGGGGGCCAGTCATCGTGTCGCGAGCGAAACCACGCGTTTTGCCATGCCCGAGATCACCATAGGCCTGTTTCCCGATGTGGGGGGCACGTGGATGCTAAGCCGCCTGCCGCGCGGCATAGGAACGTTTCTGGCGCTGACCGGCGCACAGCTGGGTGCGTCCGATCTGCGTCACCTCGGCCTGACCGACTATACCCTTGCAGCGTCGCGTTGGCCCGATTTTATAGACGGCGTTCAACGTAGCTCATGGTCGGATTCCCGAAACCGCAACGATGTGCAGCTGCGCGATCTGCTGCTGCGCCTGCAACCCGACCCCGGCCTGCCGGCCGGCCCTTTGCAGGCACATTACGCGCGGATCAACGATGAGTGCGACGGCGCGGATTTCGAAGCAGTGTGCGCCCACATTGCGGCGCTGGCCGAGCATGACGACCCGTGGCTCAAGCGTGCGGCGGCCACCTTCAAGGCCGGTGCGCCAGGCTCGGCGCGTCTTTGCTTTGCCTTGTTGCGCCGGACTCGTTTGCTGTCTTTGGCCGATGCGTTCCGGCAAGAATATATCGTGTCCCTGCAATGTGGCGTGGCGGGGGACTTCCAGGAAGGAATACGCGCTTTGCTGGTCGACAAAGACAAACAGCCCAAATGGCAGCCGGCGAGGCTGGCCGATGCGACCGACGACTGGGTGCAGCGCTTTTTTGTGCCGCCCTGGCCGGATACGCAAGGCCATCCGCTGGCGGATATGGGATAGCGGCCGCCGGCCGCAAGTTGAATACCGAAGTCGTTCCGAATAGAAGACAAACCCTGTAACGAAGGAGATAACATGAGTCGCATTGCATTTATAGGCCTGGGCCACATGGGCGGCCCGATGGCGTTGAACCTGTCCCGTGCCGGGCATGAACTGGTGGTGTTCGATCTGGTTCCCGCAGCCATCAAAACCCTGACCGACGCTGGCGCGCGCGCCGCCCAAACCGCGCAGGACGCCGTGAAGGGCGCAGAGGTGGTTATTTCGATGTTGCCGGCCAGCCAGCATGTCGAAGGCCTGTACTTGAGCGAAACCGATTTGCTGGCGCATATCGATCCTTCTTCGCTGGTGCTCGAGTGCAGCACGATTTCTCCCGAGTCGGCACGCAAAGTGGCGCAAGCTGCCCAGGCCCGTGGCATACGCATGATCGATGCGCCGGTGTCGGGAGGCACAGGCGGAGCCGTGGCCGGCACGCTCACCTTTATCGTGGGCGGGGATGCTGCGGCGTTGGAGGCGGCCATGCCGATTCTGGAAAAAATGGGCAAGAACATTTTCCACGCCGGAGCGGCTGGAGCGGGGCAGGTGGCCAAAATCTGCAATAACATGCTGCTGGGCATTTTGATGGCGGGCACTTCGGAAGCGCTATCCCTGGGCGTGGCCAATGGCCTGGATCCCAAAGTGCTCTCCGATATCATCGCCAAGAGTTCCGGCCGCAACTGGGCCACCGAGCTTTACAATCCCTGGCCGGGTGTCATGGAAAATGCCCCGGCATCCAAGGCTTACGCAGGTGGGTTTGGCGTAGATTTGATGCTCAAGGATCTGGGACTGGCGGCCGAATCGGCGCTGCACGCCCGGGCGACAATTCCCCTGGGGGAACTGGCGCGCAATCTGTATTCTTTGCACAGTGCGCAGGGCAACGGCCGTCTGGATTTTTCCAGTATCCTGAATTTGTTCAAGAAGTGATGCGACGGTGTAGCCCCGTAGGGGCGACCCTTGTGGTTGTTTGTTGATAGTCAGGACGGTATTTTGCATGGATGACAGGCACAAGGCCTGTCGCTACAAAATCGAGAGAGCCGCGGCAAAATCGTAGCCGTGAATCATGTAGCGGCACCCCTTGTGGGTGCCATCGACGCCTACACCCGGAGCAACCCGATCAGGCCTCGGCCTTGATTTCGTAGGGCAGTGCTTGCAGCGTAATAGCCGGGCCATCGGCCCGCCCCAATCTGAATGCGGCCGAGTCCAGATCCGACAACTGCACTTCAAGCAACAAATGCAGGCGACTGTCGTAAGCTGCATTGATGACCCGCCCGCAAGGGTTGTCCGGGTGATGGGCGTCGTAAATATCCTGATTAGGCAGGGCGGCGGACGCGGGTGCAAGCCCTGCTTGCACGCATCCATACGCCATGCGTCTTTTTACCGTACCCCGGTAGTGGCTGCGCGCCACGATTTCCTGGCCGGGATAACAGCCCTTGGTGAAGCTCACCCCGTCGATAAGGTCCAGGTTCAATGTTTGCGGTATGAAGACATCCTGGGTTGCCGCCACGATCCAGGGCAGGCCGGCGACGATATCCCCCACCTGCCACGCACTGGCTTCATCGCTGGGGCCTGCCGCCGGCGATACTTCAGGCTGGTCGGGGTTTGACGCAGTTGCGCCCGATGCCGAGCCTGGAGTTGAAGCCGCAGGGTCCAAGCCGATATGCCACCAGCGGTCAACGGCGGTATCGGCCGACGGCGCGGCAATCCAGGTTCCTGCGTCAGTGTGGACAACCGTCCAGGCCGAGGGTTTGGCCGGCAGCTGGACCATATCGTTTGCCAGGGACGCCTTGCCGCTTTCTGGAATGTTTGCGCCGCCTGACGATTGGGCGTTGCGTACGACGTGCACGCCCAGCACGGACAGAGGGGTAAGGCTGAGTTTGGCCTTGGCGCGCAGTACATACATGGATAAGCGCTTGACGATGGCCTGGGCGATATCGGCCTTGATCAGGGCGCGAAGGGTGGGGGTTTGCGGGTTATCGGCGCGCCAGACGACCAGGCTGCCCAACAGGCGTCCCTTGGGGCTGCAGTAGCCTGCCAGACGGGCCGCATTTTCAGGCAAGTTGGCGATATCGTGCGTGATCTGGCCATGCATAAAGCCGATGGCGTCGGCGCCTGTTATTTCAATGACCGCCAGGTCATCGAGAGGAATAGCAAAAAGTGACAAATCGTTCATGGATGCAGCAACGCTTAGTACAAGAGACACAAGCGTTTATCATAACGGGCTTGTGGAATTGTTGCTTTCGCGGCTCGGCTACACTCTGGAGTAATGAGAAAATTGCGAACCCTATTTCGGCTGATTCTTCTACTGTGCGTGGTGCTCGCGGCGGCTGCTGCGGGCGCGGCCTGGTACTGGACACATCATCCCGTGACACTCAAGGCCGATCGCATCGATTACCTGGTGGAAGTCGGCAGCCGGCCCCGGACGGTTGCCCGTGCCATGCTGAAATCGGGTATACAGATAAACGAAGATGCGTTCGTTCTATTGGCGCGGTTGACTGGGCTCGACAAGCAGATCAAGGCCGGTGGCTATGAGGCTGTGCAGGGCGACACGCCTTTGATATTGCTCGAGCGCATGGCCAGTGGCGAGATGACTCAAACGCATATCACGCTGGTCGAAGGATGGACGTATGCCCGCATACGCCAAGCCCTGCGAGACAACCCGCAAATCCGGCAGACTCTGGGCAACGTCAGCGATGTCGAATTGCTAAAGCGCCTTGGGTCGGATCAAAGCAGTCTCGAAGGCCTGTTTTTCCCCGATACCTATGTGTTCGTCCCGGACTCCGACGATTTCGACATCTTGCGCCGTGCCTATCATGCGGGCCGGCAGCAGTTGGCGTCGATCTGGGATGAACGCGACCCGAACCTCCCCATCACCACACCGTATCAGGCGTTGATACTGGCCTCTCTTATCGAAAAAGAAACCGGCGCGAGCGCTGATCGCAGCCGCATTGCGGGGGTGTTCGTCAATCGCCTGCGGCTCGATATGCCCCTGCAGACCGATCCTAGCGTTATCTACGGCATGGGCGATACCTATCAAGGGAAAATCCACAAAAGCGACCTGGCGGCGGACACGCCCTGGAACACGTACACGCGCACGGGCCTGCCTCCTACGCCCATCGCCTGCCCAGGCCGGGCTTCTCTGCTTGCCGCAGTGCATCCCGACAAACACAACTATCTGTACTTCGTGTCGCGTGGTGACGGTACCAGCGAGTTTTCGCAAGACTTGCCGGCGCACAATCGTGCCGTATCCAAGTACATTTTAAAAGCCAATCGATAATGCAAAACCGGCGCGGCTGTTTTATAACCCTGGAAGGCCTGGACGGTGCAGGCAAAAGCACGCATGTGCGTTGGTTGATAGACGAAATCCGCCGGCGTGGCATTTCTGTAATAGCCACTCGCGAGCCGGGCGGCACGCCGCTAGGCGAGCAGTTGCGGCAAATGGTGCTGAGCGAGCCCATGCATCTTAAAACCGAGACGCTGCTGATGTTTGCCGCGCGTTGCGAGCACCTGCAGAACGTGATTGAGCCGGCGCTGGCGGCAGGCCGTTGGGTCGTGTGCGATCGATTTACCGATGCCAGTTATGCGTATCAAGGTGGCGGGCGGGAACTGGGCGGCGCCATGATCGAAACGCTGGAGCAGTGGGTTCACCCCGGTTTGCAGCCTGATCGCACCTGGTTGTTTGACGTACCGCTCGCTGTGGCGCGCGAACGTCTGGCCCACACACGCGAACTGGACCGGTTCGAACAAGAGGGCTCGGCATTTTTTGAACGTACCCGGCAGGCCTATCATGAACGCGCGCGGCAGCAGCCCGGGCGTTTGCATATTGTCGATTCGACCCGGCCCATTGACGTGGTGCGAGCCGATCTGGCGCAGCAGCTTGGTGCTCTGATACAAGCTTATGGCGTCGTGCCGCCCTCTTCAGGCGGGGCTCTGGAATGAGCGCCATTCCGCGTTTCCTGTCCTGGCAAGAAGATCTGGCGCGATCATGGCTGGGCCAGCGTGAACGTTTTGCCCATGCGTGGCTCATACATGGCGTGGGCGGCATCGGCAAGCGCCAGTTTGCGTTGGCGGCGGCGGCCAGCCTTTTGTGCGAGGCTCCGGTTCAGGGCCTGGCTTGCGGCCAGTGCGCGGCCTGCCATTGGCTGGCCGGCAACAATCATCCCGATTTGCGCCGGATTCGGCCCGATGCGATTGCGCAGGATGAGGGCGTCGAGGCGGTTGCCGAAGAAGAAGCAACTGCGTCCACCGCGAAGAAAGCGCCGTCGAAGGAAATACGTGTCGACCAGTTGCGTGAGTTAAGCTCCTGGTTCAATACGGCGACGCATCGCGGAGGATGGCGTGTGGCCGTGTTGTATCCGGCCCAGGCGCTCAACAGCATATCGGCCAATGCCCTGCTTAAAGTTTTGGAGGAGCCTCCAGAACATACCGTATTCTTGCTGGTTGCCGAGGCGCCGGACCGCTTGCTGCCAACCTTGGTGTCACGTTGCCGAAGGTTGCCGCTGGCGAGTCCGCCCAGCGAGGTCTGCCTGGAGTGGTTAAGAGGTCAAGGCCTGGATGCCCCCGAATCGTGGCTTGCGGCCGCGGGAGGTGCACCCTTGTCGGCGTTGCAACTGGCCCAGAGCGGCACCGCCGCCTGTCCCGACTGGCTGCGACAGTTGGTCGATCCCTTGGCCCGGGCACAGAACCCCGATATCGGCGGTTTGGCCGATGGGCTTGAGAAAGAGCCTCCGAGCGTGTGGATCGATACCTTGCAAAGGCTGTTTGTGGATATGTCGCTCGCGGCCTCCGGCGTGCCGGTTCGCTATTTTCCGACGCTGGGAGAAAGCATAAGGGCGGCGGCTGCCCGCGCATCGCTGGCCAATCTGAGCGATACTGGCAAATGGCTGGGCCAGCAGCGCGCGGTCGCCGGCCATCCCTTGAACGCCAAGTTGCTGGTGCATAGCGTGCTGCAGCGCGTGGCGCTGGCGTGTCTGCCGGCTCGTTAGGCGGACGCTTTTCGATTAATCCGTATCCGAAGCGATTATGTACGTTGATTCTCATTGCCACCTGAATTTTCCTGAGCTGGCCAAAAATCTGCCCGATATATTGAACCGGATGGAACAAAATCGCGTCAGCCATGCGCTGGTCGTCAGCGTCAACTTGCCTGATTGGCCTGGGATCATCGATCTGGTCGAGCCTTATGCGCACTTATATGCCTCGGTGGGCGTGCATCCCGATTATGAAGATACGCCCGAACCTACGGTGGACGAACTCGTGCGCCTGGCGCAAGCACCCAAGGTCGTTGCCATAGGCGAGACCGGCCTGGATTATTGCCGCTTGTCCGAGCCGCTGGAATGGCAGCGCGAACGCTTCAGGACGCATATCCGAGCCAGCAAGCGCAGCGGCTTGCCTTTGATTATCCATACACGCTCGGCCAGCGCCGACACCCTGCGCATCATGCGCGAAGAAGGGGCGGGCGAATGCGGTGGCGTCATGCACTGTTTCACCGAGTCCTGGGATGTCGCCCAAGCCGCCATGGATATGAATTTCTATATTTCCTTGTCCGGAATCGTGACCTTCAAAAATGCGCGGGATCTGCACGATCTGGCCAGAAAATTGCCGCTGGATCGGCTGCTGATTGAAACCGATTCTCCCTACCTAGCCCCGGTGCCGTATCGCGGCAAGTTGAACGATCCATCCAAAGTGGTTCATGTGGCCGAAAAAATAGCCGATTTGCGTGGCATACCCGTGTTGGATGTAGCACGCCATTCAAAGCGAAATTTTTTCAGTCTTTTCAATAAAGCAGGTAAATAAATTAAAGTAAATTATAGATATATTACTTTAACTAAATTACATTAAATATTACTTGTAAATAATTGATATGAAACAACAATATATTATTTCGTCGATATTCAAATACCTTAACGGCGTGGGTTTGCTGGCGTGCCTGGCGGGTTTGTTGCTTTGCACGGCGGCCCGGGCGGCGAATCCGGCTGGCTGGTGGATCGACATCACCAACGATCGCGCCACCGATATCAAAACCATGCTGGCCGAGGGCGCCGATCCCAACGCGCTTAGCCCAAAGGGACAGCCGTCGATTATGCAGGCGGTGCGCGACGGTGCCTGGAAAGTCTACGATGTTCTGGCGGCTGATCGGAAAACTGATGTCAATGCCCTTAATATCAGCCACGAAACGCCATTAATGTATCTGGCCGTGGTCGGGCAAACCCAAAGAGCCGAAGCGCTTATTGGCCGTGGAGCCGAGGTGAACCGCCTGGGGTGGACGCCTCTGCAATATGCTGCATCCAAAGGGCATCTTGATACAGTGCAGATGTTGATTGCGCACAAAGCCATTATTGATGCCCCTTCGCCCGACGGCACGACAGCCCTGATGTTGGCAGCTTATGCGGGCAGCGACGGTATAGTGCGGGCGCTTCTTGCGGCGGGAGCCGTCGTTACGGTTGAAAATTTGGGTCATCACAATGCCGCCGACTGGGCGCGTCAGGGCAAGCATGATGCCTTGGCCGATAGACTCGATGCGCTCATTAAGAAGACACTGGCCGAGCAGGCGGCGCAGCATGACAAGAATATGGCCGAGGAGGCGGCGCACGCCGCTGCGCCGGGCACAGCACCGGGTGCTGCAACGATACCTACGGTGGATATCACCGGGAGTTCCGACGCGGGCGCTGCAGGCAAGCCTGGCGCGGCGGGAGGCGACTCCGCTGTTGGCAAAAATGCGCAGCCCGCTTCCAGGAAGGGCGGTGGCGATGGCAGCGGCACGTCGCAGTATTTCAATTCCGAGGACAACGCCGGCCCGGCGAAGGTTCACTAAGAACGGCCGGTGGCACGTCGCAGGGTGACGCTTGTGGTCGCCCGCCGGTGATCAAGACGGTATTTTGCGTGGACGACAGGCACAAGGCCTGTCGCTACATAATTCACGCGTCTTGCCGCGACATTCATCTACGCGTTTTGTAGAGGCAGCCCTTGTGGCTGCCATGCTGCCCAGCACCCTTGCCGTGGCCAGACGAATTGGCCGTGACCAGGCAACTCAGCCTTGGGCCGGCAGGTACTGCGGCTGCAAAATATCCCGCAGTTCACTATAGGGCAGCAAGAGCTCGGGCTGCCCGAAGTAGTAGGGTGCGATCTGGTACGTATCGTATTTGATCACCAGGCCCTGGTCCGTAAATGCAAAATTCTCGCTGGCCTGGAAAGGCCAGAGGCGGTTGTAGGTTTGCGGGTCGTGCCGGGCGTCGGCGTTGCCGGCCAGCCACTTTTGATGCGCAGCCTTCAAGGCGGCCACATAGTCGGGTAGTTTCCCCGGCTGCAGGATCTGTTCCAGGGCCAGTACGATATGGTGGTCGTTATCCCAGTTCAAGAATTGCGTAGCCGAAATGCCGTGAGCGGCCCCGGTCAAGTACTGCCAGGTATTGAGCTCAACAACCGTCAGGTTTTTATTGCGATAGCGTGTTTTCGCGGACAGCAGCGTCGAGTCGCGCGGCGCCGCGGTTTTCCAGAAATAGTCTTGATAGCCGGCAACGGAATCGTAAGGTTGCACGCCTTTGGTACTTATGCCGGTCATGGTGGCCAGTGCATGGTCCACCAATTCGGTCAGTTTTTTATTCCCTGGAAATACGATCGAATCGAGTTTGATGGTGGGGCATTCGCCCTTGCAGCCAGGCTTTTTATGTTCCCATTTAACCGGCTGGGTAAATAGGCCTTCTTTGCTTGTCTGTGCGGCAACCTGGTCGCCCGGTATGAGAGAAATATTATTGCGCGGGCCGCTCGCGCAGGCGGATAACAGTGCCAGTGCAAACAGCATGACCGCGGGACGCAGGGTGTGCAGGGGAAGTCTCATTGGTGCTTTATGATGGGTTAGGTGCGGGGATGGCACCCACAAGGGGTGCCGCTACAAAAGCCACGGGCGTGTCCTGATCGCCAATGTTTTTGTAGCGGCACCCCCTTGTGGGTGCCAGAACGCGCCTGAATCATGCGTGGGCTGTCAGGGCTGCGGGTCGGCAGGGGCATCGTCCAGAGCCTGTTCAATGGCGGGGCGCAATTCCTCGGGCTTGGTGCTCGATCCGTAACGCGCGCGCACTTGGCCGTCGCGGCCCAGCAAGAATTTGGTGAAATTCCACTTGATGCCCTGGGTGCCCAGGACCCCTGGTTTTTCGTTTTTCAACCAGGTATAGATAGCATGGGCATGGGGGCCGTTGACTTCGATTTTTGCAAACAAAGGGAAGGTGACGTTGTACGTGCGTGAACAGAAATCCTGGATCTCGCTGGCGCTGCCTGGCTCCTGATGGCCGAATTGGTCGCAGGGAAAGCCCAGCACCGTAAAGCCACGATCTTTGTAATCGCGATACAGTGCCTCCAACCCCTCGTATTGGGGTGTATAGCCGCATTGCGACGCGACATTCACGATCAGCACGACCTGGTTGCGAAAGCGTGAGAAATCAACCATTTCACCGGCCAATGCGGGTGCGGAAAATGAATCGATCGATGCCATGAATGGACGCCTCGTAAAGCGATGATTAGCCTAGGCACACTTTAACAGGGAGCAACGGTGGCGGCAAACGTATATCGAGTTAATGTTGAACGGCCGCGCTCGCTGGTGTGATGGGGTGAAACGAGCGGACTTCCGGGGCCGGCCGGAAAGAGGTCTTCAATCAGCTACTATGGCGGGTACCTCTCATCGCCTTGTTTTATAAGCGTCTATGTAGCCCTTTTCATGTCAGCGGAAATTTTTGCATTAGTTGCCTTATCTGCCGTATTCCACGCCAGTTGGAACCTGATCTCCAAGCGTGCGGCTTCCGCCGGAGCGTCGTTTGTGCTGGCGTATCGCCTGTCGTCAACGTTGTTGTTTGCGCCTTGGGTCATTTATATTGTCTGGGTCGACGGTGTATCGTGGAGCATCCCGATGGTGGCATTTATCGTGCTGTCCGGTTTGATTCATCTGGTGTACAGCTTGGCTTTGCAGCGCGGCTATCAGCTTGCGGATCTTTCGGTCGTTTATCCGGTTGCTCGTGGCACCGGTCCGTTTCTGTCCAGCATCGGCGCCTTCCTGTGGTTGAGCGAACAACCTTCGTTATCGGGAGTTGTCGGCATGCTGTGTGTTGTCGGCGGCGTGCTGCTTATTGCCACGGGAGGGAACTGGCGTCTCTTTGTCCAAACCCAGGCTTGGGTAGGCGTGCGCTGGGGTTTGTCGATTGGATTGCTGATTGCTTCCTATACCCTCGTCGATGCTTATAACATCAAGCATTTGAACGTTGCGCCAGTGGTGCTCGATTGGTTTATGGGCTTGGCCATTACCGCCATGATGGTGCCCACGGGATGGACCCGGCGCAAAATCGTGCTGCGGCAGATGAAGGGGAAATGGCGGCTGGCGGTGGCGGTGGGCATTTTATCGCCTGGCGCATATATCCTGGTGTTGTACGCCTTGCAACAGGGCGCCCAGGTCAGCCTGATCGCTCCTTTGCGCGAAATGTCGCTCATGATCGGTACGCTGGCAGGGTTTTTTATTCTGAAGGAAAAAGTAAGCCGCTTGCGCTTGGCCGGGTGCGCCGTGATTATCACCGGCGTGGTGTTGCTGGCTCAGCACTGACAGCTCCGGCGCCCGCACTTCGATCGGCCATGCGGCACGTAGCCCCTATTCGTGGCGCGCAACAGTGCGGCCTGGATCGAGATCGTCCAGGCGGCGCCATTTATAAAAGGCCAGCGACATGGCCCAGCTTGCTATGAATCCGCCAATGATGAAGTAGCCGATCATGCCGAAATTGTCGTTCAGTTTGCCCATCAGGCCCCAGAAGGAACCCGTCAGATGCAGCCTGTCCACCAATAGGCCCAGCACTTCAATGCCGCCGACGACTAGCGCAACCGCGGCCGAGACGAAGGTAATAGTCATGTTGTAATAAAGCTTGCGAATGGGCTTGATAAACGCCCAGCCGTAAGCGCCCAGCATCAAGATGCTGTTGGTCGTGTCGATCAGCGACATGCCTGCCGTGAATAGCGCCGGAAATACCAGGATCGACCATATCGGCAAGCCGCCGGATGCCTGGGTGGCGGAAATGCTTAGCAAACCGATCTCGGTGGCGGTGTCGAACCCCAGGCCGAACAGCATGCCCAGTGGGTACATATGCCAGCTGCGGTTAATCATGTTGAACATCGGGCGAAAAATACGTGCGAGGAAACCGCGGCGTGCCAGCAGCACGTTGAAGTCTTCCTCGACATAAGGCTTTCCGCGGCGCACGTCTTGAAATGCCCGATAGACCGAGCGCAGTACGATCAGGTTGATGAGCGCAATAATAAACAGGAAAAAAGCCGAGACCGACGTCCCGATTATTCCGCCTATTTCCCTCACCGAGTCCATCTGCTGCCTGAACGCCAATGCCGTAGCCGCAATCGCTACACACGCCAGAATCACGACCGTCGAGTGTCCTAGAGAAAACATGAAGCCGACGGCAACGGGGCGCTTGCCTTCCTGCATCAGCTTGCGGGTCACGTTATCGATTGCGGCGATATGATCGGCATCCACCGCATGCCGCAGGCCAAAGCCATAGGCCAGAACCGCGGTTCCCATCAATAAGGGATAGTTGCGCAAAGCGACGAATGCCCAGACCCACGCTCCAAGATTGAAAGCGAGCAGCAGGACAACCATGCTGATCGTTTTCCCTTTCACCTCGATGGCCGTGTCATTAAACAAAGCCCGAACGGAACGGCGCATCGCGCCCCCTTATAGAAAAATAGGATCTCGTTGAACCTAGTGCCGGTAGAGATTAGCGTCCCGTCATGGAGCTGGATTCACTGTCCATAAACGGAGTATAATTACCTCACATATGGAGATTATTGCATGAATCTGGCCTACGCCTACCCTGTCAGCCATTTCGAGCCGGCTCTGGTCGTGGATTTGAATTCCCGCGGGGCGCGTGAACGGCTGTCCGCCTCGGCGCTCAAAGGTTTTTTTAAACTTGCCCAGGCATGGTCGCTGCGCGATGAAGATGCCTGCGGCTTGTTGGGTGGGGTATCTACCAGCGCTTTTTACGAATGGAAAAAAAAACCTGACCGGCTTCTGGAAGTCGACCGGATTACGCGTATTTCGTATTTAACAGGCATTTACAAGGCTTTGCATATTCTCTATGGCGACGACCTGGCCGACCGCTGGGTAAATCTTCCTAATCGTAATGTCATTTTCGCCGGCAAGACACCTCTGGCCTATATGCTCGACGGCGGCTTGCTGGCCATGCAAACGGTGCGTAAGCTCCTGGACGCTCGTCGCGGCGGAATTTAACGATGCGTATTCCGCCTGTCAGCATGTTGCGTCAACTTGATACCTGCCGCCTGATACCGTCGCGTTTTGCCGACCGGGAAAATTCTGTCCTCGCGCCTTTGGCGGACAACGCTGATCATCTTATCGACTTATTCGATCTGGATAATGCCACCAATGAAAGGTTGGTGGGCGAACGGGGTGGCCTGCCAGACATCGGCATTGACGAGCTGGTGTTTGGCGTACCCAATTTTCGCATTATCAACGCGGCCTATACCTATCCCCGCCCGGAAGGCAGCCGTTTCAATAGTGGCACGCGGGGCGCCTGGTATTGCGCTTTCGACATCGACACCGCCTTGGCCGAGATCGTTTTCCACAAGACGGTGGAATACCAGGAGATCGATTATTTTCATGACTCGGTCAGCTACCAGACTTTGTTGGCCGATTTCAGCAGCGAGTTCCACGATATCCGCCGAACCCGCGGTTTCGCATCGTGCCTGCGCCCTGACAGCTATATGGCTTCCCAGGATTTGGCCGCCCATCTGCTCGATATAGGCTCGATGGGCATTGTTTATCCCAGCGTCAGGCGTGAGGGCGGCACTAATCTGGCCTGCTTTCGCCCGGCGCTGGTGGGCAATGTGCGCCGTGCGGCAGCGTATCAGCTGAGCTGGACCGGGTCGCCCACACCTCGTATCCAGGCCAAACCATCCAAGGGCAAGGGTTCAAAGTGAGTAGTGTACGGTGGCTTGCGGTGTGGTGCGTGCTGGTTTTAACCGGTGTCGGGGCACCGGCATGGAGTGCGTCTTTGGCGCAGTGCCATGGCATGCGCGATCTGGTTTTCGTCGCGCACCAGGACGACGATTTGCTTTTCATGAATCCCGACATCAACACCACCATCAATGCCGGCGGTTGCGTGCAGGTCGTTTATCTGACCGCCGCCGAGCGCGGCGAGGGTGAACAATATATGCTGGGGCGGGCGCGGGGAGTTCGCGCGGCCTATGCCTATCAGGCGGACAAACCCGATAACTGGGTCGAGGACGTCGCCGTATTCGATAAACGGCCGCTGGCGCGTTTTGTGTTGAAAGCGAACCCGCGTGTGTCCATGATCCACATGCGTCTTCAGGATCCCTGGCTTGGAAAGGGATGGGGCAGCCTGACTCCTCTCAGCCGGGCTGAATCGGTGCCTGGGGCCACAGCGCAGTCGCTTGGACCCTATGTGGAAATCTATAACCGCGAAGACCTTGTCGCGACGATTGCCGATATCATCAAAGACTATCAGCCCACGGTTGTGCGGCACATGGACGCAAGCATTACGATTCCTTATACCAAACTGTGCTGGCGTTGCCCCGGCAGCGATCATCCCGATCACATCGCCAGCGCGCGTCTGGTGCGCGACGCGATCAAGGTGGAGCCGGGCAATTATGCCGAGGTGGGGTATGTCGATTACCCGACTCAGGAGCGTCCCGCTAATTTGACCGCGGCCGAAATCACCGAGAAAACCAAAGCGTTCAGGCATTACGCGTGGGACGATTATCGTTATTGCCCCAAAGGCCCGGCTACCTGTAAAGAGCCTGCCGGCACGGCCGCGTCGTGGGTAGGCCGAACCTATTATGTGATACGGCGCAACGCGGCGCCCGCCGTGGCGTCCAACCCGGCCGGCGGCTATTTCCTGTTTGCGGTGGGTGAAGCCAATTCGGCGGCGAATGTGCGCGCCGGTCACGACAGGCATTGGCAGTCGCTGGGCGGGCGCATAGCCGGCCATGTGGTGGCCTTCAATCTGAATAATGGCGCGGCCGGCGTGCTGGCGCGCGATGCGACAGGCGGCTTGTGGTTCAAGGTGCAAACGGGCGGCCGGGCATGGCCGGGTTGGCAGAATCTGAATGGTCCTACTATTGTGAGCGTGCCGTTTGTGACCCACAATGCCGATGGCCGGCTAGCGCTGCTGGCGCTGGGCAGCGATGGGTTGTTTCATTATGGGGCGCCGCGATCCGCCGATCTGCACGCCTTGTGGCAGTGGTCGGCTTTGCCGGCGCTGGCTCGATTTTTGCCGGATGTAGCCGTTACGCCCGATGCCGACGGACGCCTGACGGTTTTTGCGGCCGATCGGGGCGGCGACCTTTGGATCAGCTCGCAAAGCGCGCCGGGTGCAGGCGTCTGGACGCCGTGGCGGCAAATCGACGACATATCCACCTCGGGCGGTTTAGCCGCCTTGCGCAATGGCCAGAGGCTGATCGAACTTTACGCTCGCGACAAGGAGACAGGCCATCTACTGAAAATAAGCCAGTCGCAGCCTGGCGCGGCTAATGGCCGGTGGGAAGCCGCCATCGATATGGGCTTTTCCTACGTAGGCCATCCGGCTATCGGTTTGGACGAGCAGGGCAGGGTCGTGGTTGCTGTCCTGGACCATGCCGATGGGGAAATTTGGCTGGCGGACGCATCGGGCCTGGTCACCTTGGGCGGCAACGTCGAGTCGACCCCGGTTTTGCGGGTCATAGATAATTCGCTGTACGTGTTCGCGCGCAGCAATGAGAGTGCGCAGACCTATCGGCTTTGGACTCGCGTAAAGGGCCAATGGCAGCGCCCGCAGCGTTTGTCGCCGCCGCCGGCCTCCGGCGGTGAATCCTTTATCCATACCCCTATCAACCATGCTCCGGCAACGATTATGGCGGCACAACCTTGACCGCAATGAGCCATGGCGCTTCATGCCTGTTCGTTTTCGGGCTCTTGCAACATGCTTTGTAAATCGGCCGCCAGCAGTTCATTCATGCGCTCGCTGGTTTCCTTGGTGGCTATCATGAAGCGTTCGTCATCGCCCCACACCTGAGCCAGGGCTTGGAACATGTTTTCATCGTGGCGACGAAATAGCCGTGTGGCGCGCGCTGCCTGAGCATCTTTGAATCCCAATGTTTTCAGCGCTTCGGCGCCCAGGGTAAGACCGGCTTCGAACGTTTCGCGTTCGACGATATGCGCGCCCTTGTCCAGCAAGCGGTAGGCGTGGCGCCTGTCGTAGGCCCGGGCGAGTATTTTCAGGCCGGGAAAGTGCTGAGCGGCAATTTCGACCAGCTTTTCGGCCTGATCTCGATCGTCTATCGCCACTATCAATAGCTTGGCGTCGGCTGCGCCTGATGCGCGCAGCAGATCCAGGCGCGTGGCGTCGCCGTAATACACGCGTCGGCCGAAGCGCCGCACCAACTCCACCTGTTCGGCGCTGGCGTCCAGCGTCGACGTTTTAAAACCATTGACAATCAGCAGGCGAGCAGCAATCTGGCCGAAGCGTCCGAAGCCGGCGACGATCGCATCGGGCCGATCGTCAAAGGCCTCATTGGCAGGCTCGGGCAGGCTCGACAAGCCTCGGGAGCACCAGCTTTGATAACCGATCAGCGTCAGTGGCGTCAAGGCCATCGACACGGCCACCGCCGCGGTCGCCAGCGCGGAGATGTCCGCCGGGATAACACCCAGCGCCGAGGCGATGCCCAGAAGTACGAAGGCGAATTCGCCGCCTTGGGCAAGCGCTGCGGCGGTTAAAGCCGCCGCCCGACCTTCCACGCCGAAAAGGCGGGCGATGAGGTAGATCGCCGCCATCTTCACGAGCATCAGTCCAGCCACCAATGCAAGCAGGGCGGCCGGTCTTGAAGCCACCAGCCCCAGGTCCATGCTCGCGCCTACGGAAATAAAGAACAGGCCCAGCAGCAGACCGCGAAACGGCTCGATATCGCCTTCCAGCTCTCGCCTGAATTCGCTGTCGGCCAGCACGACGCCCGCCAGAAATGCCCCGAGGGCTGCCGATAAGCCGACCGCTTCCATTAGCAGAGCGACGGCAATAACCAGCAAGAGCGCCGAGGCGGTAAAGATTTCGCGCGACCGTGTCTTTGCGATGAAACGAAAGGCGGGTCGTGTCAGATAGCGTCCCGCTCCAATAATCAGCATGACGGCGGCCAGTACGGCCAGCGCCTGTGCCCAGGCAGGAAAGCCGGCGAGCAATCCTTGCTCGGGCATACTCAAGGTGCCGCCTCCGCTCGCGGCCAACAGAGGCAGGGCGGCGAACATGGGGATGGTCGATACATCCTGGAACAGCAGGATGCCGAAAGCGGCCGCGCCTGCCGCCGTGTGTCTGAGCCCTTTTTCCTCGAAAGTCTGCAGCACAATGGCCGTAGACGATAGGGATAGAATGAATCCCAGCGCTGTGGCCGAGCGCCACGGCATGCCCAGGCCCATGCCGATCCCGCTAAGCGCTAGGCCGGTCACCAGCACCTGCGCGCCGCCCAGCCCGAAAAATACGCGGCGCATACCCCATAGCAGGGATGGACGGACTTCCAGCCCAATCAGAAAAAGCATGATGACCACGCCGAATTCGGCAAAATGCATCACACTGGTCTGATCGGCGACCAGGTGCAAAATAAAAGGTCCGATGACGGCCCCGGCCATCAGGTAGCCCAATACCGACCCAAGTCCAAGCCGCTGCGAGATGGGCACGGCGACGACCCCGGCGGTTAAGTAAACCAGGGCCAGCAACAACACGTTTGTGCCTTCCATGAATGGTCTTTCCTTGATGCGCAGCTTGACGGCTTTAAGGCAAAAAAAGGGGACAGTCCATGCCCCTATATAGTGATTGCAGCGATTTCAGCACGGGTTTCCGAGCCTGTGTCCAAAGCGGCTCAGGATTTGAGGTATTTATTCAGGAAGGCGATCGTACGCGACCAGGCCAGTGTGGCTGCCTTTTCGTCGTAGCGTGGCGTGGTGTCGTTGTGAAAACCGTGCTGGACGCCTGCATACATGTATTCCTGATATCGAATATGGTTGGCCTTGAGCGCCGCCTCGAAGGCTGGCCAGCCGGCGTCGACGCGCTCGTCCAAGCCTGCGTAGTGTATGAGTAAAGGCGCTTTGATCTTGGCGGTGTCGGCCGCGTTGGGCTGGTTGCCGTAAAACGGGACGGCCGCCGCCAAATCGGGCAGGCGCACCGCCAGCGTGTTGACGACGCCGCCGCCGTAGCAAAAGCCTACTGCGCCAATTTTGCCGGTGCATTCGGGGCGTGACTTTAAAAATTCCGCTCCGGCGACGAAGTCTTCGATGCGCTTATTGGGGTCGAGCCCGGAAAAAAGTTTCGCCGCCTTTTCTTCATCGCCGGGATAGCCTCCCACGGAAGTCAGCGCATCGGGGGCAAAGGCGATAAAACCTTCCAGCGCCAGGCGGCGCGCCACATCTTCGATATACGGATTGAGGCCGCGATTTTCGTGCACGACCAGTACCCCTGGCAGTTTTCCACCCGTCTTGGCCGGCATGGCGAAATATCCGCGTACCGTGCCGGAGCCCTGTGGCGACGGGTAGCTTAAATACTCGACCTTGATGCGGCTGTCGTTGGGAGCCACTTGCTGGGCAAAGGCATAGTTGGGCTTGAGGCTTTCGAGCATGGCCGCCGCTGTAAAGCTGCCCACGGCAAACTTGGCGGCGCGATCCAGAAAGGCACGCCGGTCAATCATGCCATGGACGTACGAATCGAACAATTTCAGCACGCCCGGCGGAAAGTCGCTGGCTTTTTTGCGTTCCATAAGAAAGGCTCCTGAATCAAGGTAGTAACGACTATGCTTGCCGATAAGTAAGGTGTCCCGATGGTGGAAACATGGCAGCCACAAGGGCTGCCACTACAAATACGTGCCTGTGAATCATGTGGGCTGCTGCTACAAATACGTGCCTGTGAATCATGTGGGCTGCTGCTACAAATACGTGCCCGTGAATCATGTAGCGGCACCCCTTGTGGGTGCCAAAAAGCAGATGGCTAGCCTGGGCCTCGCTATGGATGAGCCGCAGCCCATTTCTTGACCGCTGCCATGGTGTTTTTTACATGGTCGTCGGGGCTCATGCTGCTGTATTCATAATAGATCTTGTGGTCGGGGGTGATGACATAAGAGATGCGGCTGGCCATATTGGGCATAAAGGCGGCCTTCGCGTCATAAGCCTTGATGATTTTTGCGTGAGGGTCGGCGCCGACCGCGAATTTGCTGCGGCATTCGCTTACCGAAAACTTCTTCAGCTTATCGAGATTGTCGGCCGACACACCCAGTACGGTTGCGTGATAGTGTTTGTATTCGTCGGTTGCGTCGGCAAAATCGTGGGCCTCGATGGTGCACCCTTTTGTAAAGGCGGCGGGATAAAAATACAGGACGACCGGGCCTTGTTTCAGCGCGTCGTTCAAAGAAAAAGGAAAGACCTTGCCGCCCAGTGTGGCCTGGACGCTGAAGTCCGGAGCCTGGGCACCGGTTTCCAGCGCCGCCTGGCTTGCCAATGGGGCGATCAATGCCAGTGCGGCTAGTCCGTGAAATAGGGTGGGGATTGACAGATGAGGCTTGATGGCTGATTCTCCAAGGCGTTGCAATCACATTGTGCGTTTGCCGTTGCGAGCCCCCGCAAAAATGCGCTTGCGTCGTAGCCTTATGCTAAAACCTGCCTGCATGGAATGCAAGGGGTCGTAGGTGGATGCCGGCGTGCTTGCTGGGGTTTTGGCAGCCACAAGGGCTGCCACTACAGTACTGACGGGTACGTTTTTGTAGCGGCACCCCTTGTGGGCGCCATATTGGCAAAACAGATTAAGGAGCGCCGGACGAGTGAAAGCGGATATTTTGGTTGTGGGAGGCGGGCTTGTCGGTTCCAGCATTGCCCTGTATTTAATGCGGCACCCGCGCGCCGGGCGGGTGGTAGTGATCGAACCCGACCCTACCTACGCCCTGGCCTCCACGCCAAGGGCTTCTGGAGGTTTCAGGCGGCTCTTTTCAAGCCCGGAAAACATCCGGATGTCACAGTACAGCATCGGCTTTTTTAATGATTTCGAGCGGGAGGTGGCCGTCGACGGTGTGGCGCCGGGTCTGCAGATCAAGCGCCAAGGTTATCTATTCGTTGCCGAGCCGGAATTTCTGCCTGTGCTTGAAGAAAATTATCGCACTCAAAGCGCGCTTGGCGTGAACGTCCAGCTATTGGATGGGGACGCGCTCAAGCGCAAGTTCCCGTCTCTTGAAACCGGCGATATCGGTGCGGCGGCTTATTCTCCGGACGATGGCTGGCTGGATCCGAACTCCCTGCTCCAGGGCATTAGAAAGAAGGCGGTCGCGCTGGGCGCGCAATACGTGCAAGACCGTGTCGTTGGGATAGTTTCGGATTCAAACCTGGCTCGTGGCGTCGACCTTGAGTCGGGGGGGCGGATCGACGCCGATGTCGTCGTCAACGCGGCAGGCGCCTGGGCTTCGCAGGTATCGGATATGGCGGGGATGCGTTTGCCCGTGTTCCCGATGCGCCGTTTCGATCATTATTTTGAATGCAACGTGCCGGTGGAGCCCTTGCCTTACGTCAAGGACATGGCGCGCCTGGCGATGAGGCCCGAGGGGCGTGGTTTTACCGCGGGCGTTCCCAACTGGAACGAGCCTCGCGGCTTCAACTTTGATGTCGACCACGGTTATTTCGAAAATGTGGTGTGGCCGGCCATTGCGCATCGCGTTCCCAGCTTTGAGGCGGTCAAGCTCAAAAGTTCATGGAGCGGCTTGTACGATCAGAATGCGCTCGACACCAATATGATTCTTGGCCCATGGGTTAACGGCCTGCCCAATTTCTATGTGGCGGCGGGTTTTTCCGGGCATGGGTTGATGCATGCGCCCGCGGTAGGGCGGGCGATGGCCGAGCTGATCTGCGAAGGTCGTTATCAAACTCTGGATTTGTCCGCCATGGGCTATCAGCGCATCATTGATCAAATTCCTTATCCGGAAAGAGGGATTATTTAAATAACTGTATATATTTCAATATATTATTAAGTTATTTTAAAGTTAATTATATCATCCGGATAAACGGTAGATTCTCATGAATCAGTCGACTCGACGCGATTTTTTAAACCGTACGGCACGCTCGGCCGCTGCATTGACGGCCTTGGCTGCTTTGCCGGCATCGATCCGCAAGGCGCTGGCTGTTTCCGCCCACTCGGCAAGCGGTACGCTCAAGGATGTCGAGCATATCGTCGTCCTGATGCAGGAGAATCGATCGTTCGATCACTACCTGGGGCATCTGAGCGGAGTACGAGGCTATAACGATCGTTTTCCTGTCCGGCTTGCCGGCAAGCAGACAGTATGGATGCAGCCACGAAGCGACGCCTTCCAAGGAACCATCGCTCCGTTTCATCTGGATACTCGCACCACCAGCGCTCAATGCATAGGCGATCTGGATCACAGCTGGCGCAAAACACATGCGGCGTTCAATGATGGCCGCTACGATCAGTGGCCACGTTACAAGACCGATATGACGATGGGTTATCACCTGCGCCAGGACATTCCATTTCACTATGCGCTGGCCGATGCCTTTACAGTGTGCGATCATTATTTTTGCTCGATGCCCGGACCGACGCATCCCAATCGCCTATTTTTAATGACGGGCACGAACGATCCATCGGGCAAGGGCGGCGGCCCCTTGATCGATAATCGGGATCTGGTCGATCGCCCCGGCCTGCCGGCCTTTACCTGGACGACTTATCCGGAGCGCCTGGAAAAGGCCGGCATCTCATGGCAGATATATCAGGAAGGCACCGACCCTCACGATAATTACGAAGGTAACTACGGCCTGAACGTGCTGGCCAATTTCAAGAATTTCGTTAAGGCTGCCGACGGGTCGGCCTTGCATCGTCGTGCCATGACGGCCCGCCCTTTGGCCCAGCTTGCCCGGGACGTAAAAAACAATGCGCTGCCGCAGGTTTCCTGGCTATTGCCGCCCGCGGCGTTCTGCGAGCATCCGAGGTGGACTCCGGCTTATGGCGCAAACTATGTTGCGCGCGCCCTGGACGCGCTGACGGCTAACCCAGAGGTCTGGAGCAAGACGGTTTTGTTTCTTATGTATGACGAAAACGACGGGTTCTTTGACCATATCGTGCCGCCGCAACCGCCAGGCGACCAGCGTTCGGGTAAAAGCACGGTCGCGGTGGCCGATGAATTGCACACGGTGGTCAATCCCGATCACAAGCCTGTTTATCAGGCCGATAATCTGCCTTATGGACTCGGGCCCCGCGTGCCGATGATCGTGATTTCGCCTTGGTCCAAGGGCGGTTTTGTGTGCTCCCAGGTGTTTGATCACACGTCGGTCATTCGTTTTATAGAACAGCGCTTTGGCGTGATCGAACCCAATATCAGTGCCTGGCGCCGCGCGGTGTGCGGCGATTTGACGGCTGCGCTGGATTTTTCCACACGCCACATCGACTTGCCGCCCCTGCCCGACACGCGAGGCTATCGGGCCCTGGCCGACGAGCAATGCCGCAGCCTGGCCAAGCCGCAAGCGCCCGCCGGCAATGAAATCGCTTTCCATGCGCAGGAGCCGGGTACGCGGCCTGCGCGGCCCATACCCTATGATTTTCGGGTTACGGACACCGTTAATATCAAGAAGAGACTCCTGCAACTCGAGTTTGACAATCGGGGTGGGCAGGGCGCCCATTTTTGGGCGTATTCCAGCGATCCCGCGCAAGCGCCTCGCCGTTACACGGTTGAAGCGGGCAAATCCCTGGCCGATGACTTTCCTGTCGATACGGGATCGGGAAAATATGCCTGGACGGTATACGGGCCGAACGGTTTCGTTCGCATTTTTAACGGGTGGATGAGGGTACCCGATGCGGCATCAGGCGTAGCGGCCGCCGCGGTCAATGGCGGCCCGGCGCCTGACATGTTGACGGTCCGCGACGGGTACAGGAATCAGGCCGGTGTTTTCCTGCTGGAACTGAATAACCGCGCCGCCGAACCTTTGTTCATCGTTTTGACCGACAAGGCCTACGGAGCGCCTCCCCGGGAATTAACGCTATTGCCGGAGTCCGGATTCGTCTCCGAATGGGATATTGCGAGCAACCATCATTGGTACGATATTTCGGTGACTCTGGTCGGCCACGCGAATTACGAACGTCGCTATGCGGGGCACATGGAAACGGGCCATGGCAGCCGAACCGATCCTGCGGCGGGTGCGCCGGTTCTGGTTGCGGATTAAGGCGATAGTTAAGGACGTGCCCGTGAATCATGTAGCGCCACCCCTCGTGGGTGGCACAAAAATTCTGGCTATGACCGTATGCGGTTTCTGGTCGTCGACGAGGCGAATTTTTTCGCCTTTTTGCTCGATGCCATCGATGATGAAACGGGATTTACAGACTGCGGCATAGACAACCGACTCCACCATGGTTTTTACTTCGGCATCCGTCACAACGTCCGCTTCGGCATCATTCGGCATATTTTCAGCCCCGGTCGCAACACCCGCTCCGGCATCGCCCGGCATATCGTCGGGGGTTTCCTCGGTCATATCCTTGGGCGCCTCCTCCGGCACATCGTCCTCACCTTCTTCTTGCACCACGGTGATGTGATACATCGTGCTGCGATAGCGATAATGCAGCGTGAACGTGTTCCAGCCTGGAGGCAGGCAGGGCACGAAGCTCAATTGATCCACCTCGACCCGCAGGCCCAGCAGCGACTCCAGGATCAGCCGATACATCCAGCCCGACGACCCCGTGTACCAAGTCCACCCGCCGCGTCCGATATGCGGCGAGACGGCATAGACATCTGCTGCGACCACGTAGGGCTCTACCTTATAAACGGCGATGTCCCGGGCCGAGCATCCGTGATTCATGGGGTTGATCATCTGCAGCAGATCCCAGGTGCGCTGCCTGTCGCCCAATTTGGCGAACGCCATGGCGGCCCATATGGAGGCATGGGTATATTGGCCGCCGTTTTCCCTGACTCCCGACGGATAGCCACGGATATAGCCCGGATTCAGGTCCGAATGTTCGAAGGGCGGGTCGAGCAGTTGAATCAGCCGGTCGTCGCGCCGGACCAGATGTTTATCGACCGCGCTCATGGCCGTGCGGGCGCGAACAGGGTTTGCCGCAGCGGACAATACCGACCAGCTCTGCGAGATGGAATCGATTTGGCATTCGGAGTTGGTCGACGAACCCAGCGGCCGGCCGTCATCGAAATACGCGCGCCGGTACCACGCGCCATCCCATCCGTTTGCGTCCAGGTTTTGCTGCAACTGTCCGGCTTCACTGTCGCAGCGTTGGGCAAATGACGAGTCGCCGTAAGTCCGTGCAAGGTCGGCGAATCGTTTGAGCACGTCAAACAGGAAGAATCCCAGCCAAACGCTTTCCCCTCGGCCTTTTTCTCCCACTTTGTCCATGCCGTCATTCCAGTCGCAGGAACCGATCAACGGCAAACCATGTCGTCCGTATCGGAAGCTTCGTTCGATGGCGCGTACGCAATGCTGATAAAGGTTGGCTGACTGTCCAGACCGGATGGGCAGGTCGTAGTAAGAATCTTCGTCTGGATTGACCGGGCGCCCTTCAAGGAAATGCGCCGATTCGTCAAGAACGGGAAGGTCCCCAGTGCTGGCGACATAGCGGCAGACCGCCAGCGGCAGCCACAGGTAGTCGTCGGAGCATTTGGTGCGCACGCCTCTGTCGCTGGGAGGATGCCACCAATGCTGTACGTCGCCTTCGACGAACTGATGGGCCGCGCAGCGCAACAAATGGTCACGCACCAACTGGGGTTTTGTGTAGACCAGTGCCATGACATCCTGCAACTGGTCGCGGAAGCCGAATGCACCTCCCGATTGATAGTGGCCGCTGCGCGCCCAAAGACGGCAGGCGAGGGTTTGATACATAAGCCAGCCGTTGGCCAGGATATCCAGCGATCGGTCTGGCGTTTCGATTTGCACGGAGCCCAGCGCATCGAGCCAATAAGCGCGCACCGCATCGAGCTCACCGCGCGCGGCTATGGAACCTCGCAAACGCTGAATTAACTGACTGGCGTCGCCGCTACTGCCCGATACCCCGAGCCTGAAGATAAACTCGCGTTCCTGGCCATCTTTTAACTCGAACGACGTCTGAATCGCCGCACACGGATCAAGGCCCGCGCCGACCTTGCCCGATAGCCGCAGGCGTTTGAGAGCCGCTGGGCTTTGCAGCGTTCCGTTGCGGCCAAGGAACTCCTTGCGATCGCCGCTGATGGTGCGTGGCGAATTGCCTGCTTCGAGGTCAAAAAAGGCAGTCCTGCCGGTGAATTCGGTGTTGTACGCGTTACGCGCAAACAGGGCGCCTGTGCCGGGATCGATCTCGGTGACGATGTGCATGGCCGATTTGGCCGGGAGGTCGCCCAGAACCCACTGGACGTAGCCCGTGGCCGAAAGCTCGCGCGATCGGCCCGATTCATTGCGTATTTTCCAAACAAAAAACTTGACCGGCGCATCCAGCGCCACATAAACCCATAGTTCCGAATCTATGCCGTTTTCCGAATGTTCGAACACGCTGTAGCCAAAGCCATGGCGCGCTATATAGGGCGACAGGCCGCCGCAGGGGTGGGCTGTCGGCGACCAGAATTGGCCGCTGCTTTCATCACGCAAATAAAAGGCTTCGCCGCTTGGGTCGCCGACTGCGTCATTGCCCCACGGAGTCAGGCGAAATTCGTGGGCGTTCTCGCCCCATGTATACGCCTGGCCGCTTTCTGAAACAATACTGCCGAATTCCGGATTGGCCAGTACGTTGACCCACGGCGCCGGCGTACCCATGTCGGGGGTGAGGGTGATGACGTATTCGCGGCCGTCAGGCGTGAATCCGCCCAGGCCGTTGCCCATAATCAGATCGCGGCGCGGCAGCTTCGGGATATCCGGCACGCTATCGCGCAAGCTCTTGGCCGGCGCGAATCTGGGGATACGCAGTTCGGCCACGCCAAGCCGGTTGATCTGTTCAGACAGCGTCCCCGCGCTATCGGCAATAATGACGCGAGCCACGGATTGCAGCAGGATCCGGTCTTCATTGGGAATCTGATCGCCGGGGCGTACAAAAATCCCGCCGGGCTTGTCGATGATATGTGCTTCGACCGCAGCCGCAATCAGCCCCATGATTTGATCTTGCAATAGTTGCCGGTAGCCCGCGTGGTCTTCGTTCCAGATGACCAGATCGACCGCGAGTCCTTTTTGACGCCAATACGTGTGCGCTCGCACCATCTGTCGCACTAAATCGATGTTTGCCGGATCTTTGATCTGTAGCAGCACGATCGGAAAATCGCCCGAAACGGCATAGCTCCACAGGCCGGATTGCCCGCGGCGATTCTGGATCAGGACACTTGCTTCGGCGCGAAACGACGGGTTTTGATAAATGATGGAGCTCGCAAGCCTGCCAAATAAATTGGCATCGGCCTCTGTCACATTAAGCTGTCGCAGCACCACCTGGCTGTGAGTCCAGCTTAGTTCGAAAACACGGTCTGCCAAATGACGATCCTGGTACTTGTCGATCAAGGCCAGGCTGGCATCGCGGCTTTGCGCGGCGCCCGTCACCATGTCGACGACGGCTGTTCGGTGAGGCCCCAGCGTGATCCGTATGCGAATGGCGGCGATCGGATCGAGCACCGAGCCTTGGCTTCCCGACAAAGGGGTCGACACACGCATGGCTTGCGGCGACTGCAGTGTATTGCCACGCCCCAAAAATTTGGAGCGATCGGTTTCGTAGGAGACATGTTCGACTTCAACGCCGTGGGCCGCCATTAGATGGAACATCCAGGGCGGGTGTTCGTCGGGCGAGCGCGCGCGGCGGGTGCCCAGGATCGCGCCTTCCGATTGAAGGATTTCAGTCTGGACAAACAGATTGCTGAATGCCGGATGCACTGCGTCGGCCGCGGCCGGCGCCAGGACGATTTCGGTATAGCTGGTGAGCTCGATCGTTCTGGTCGTGTGGGAGCGGTTGATAATACGGCAACGGCGCAGTTCGATATCGTCTTCGGGCGAGACAACGATTTCGGTATGGGTGTCGAAGTCGGCGTCGTCGCGGCTGAACTCGGCCCTTCCTTCCGAAAAAATCACCTCATAGTGTCGTGGAGGCTTCAGGGTCGGTTGATAGGTTGTAGACCAGAACGCCGTGCCGGTGATATCGCGCAGGTAGCAAAACGTGCCCCACTGATCGCACGTGGTGTCTTCGCGCCAACGGGTGATGGCCAAATCCTTCCAGAGGCTATAGCCGCTGCCGGCGGCGCTCACCATGACGTGATAGCGGCCGTTTGACAAGAGCTGTACCTCGGGAACAGGCGTGTTGGGGTTACTGAAGGTACGCGCCGATGTTTCCAGCCCCGGTGAGATAACGCTGCGTATGACCGTCAGCTCGGTGTGTTCTGCATACGATGCGGCGGCCCTGGGGATTTT
The DNA here is from genome assembly GCF_004346225.1 of Paralcaligenes ureilyticus. Classification (GTDB taxonomy): domain Bacteria; phylum Pseudomonadota; class Gammaproteobacteria; order Burkholderiales; family Burkholderiaceae_B; genus Paralcaligenes; species Paralcaligenes ureilyticus. The sequence goes on from NZ_SMAJ01000002.1 coordinate 57,078, forward strand.
CTCGTGCAGCAGGAGCAGGGTCGCCTGGAACGACAGGTCGGCTTCAAAGCGTTTCTGCATGGGCCTGTCCAGCAATACATACGCCAGCGACAGGAAACCCATACCCTGATGGTGGGACATGAACGACCGAATAATGGCACAGGATTTACCGCGAGGCAGGCGTGAAGGCGTAAAGTCGATGGCTTCAAAAAAACCGAACCGGCCCTCGAATCCTTCGGCCGACAGGCGTCGTAAATTACGGCAGGCTTCGGCAGGTGCAACCATCAAGGCCAGCATCGAGGCATACGGAGCCACGACCAGATCATCGGCCAGCCCGCGTTTGAGGCCCAGGCCAGGCACGCCGAACGCGCGGTACTGATAGCTCAGGTTAGCATCCAGAGTATTGAAGCCACTTTCCGAAACCCCCCACGGCACGCCGCGTCGCGCGCCATACTCTATCTGCCGTTTCACCATCGACTTGTAAGTCTGGTCAAGCAGGGTCTTGTCAAACGTAGGCATGACCAGCAGCGGCATCAGATATTCGAACATTGATCCGCTCCACGACAGGAGCGTGGGTTCACCACCGACTGCAGTCAATTGCCGGCCTAGCGAAAACCAGTTCTCCTGGGGTAATTGGCCTTGAGCTATTCCGACAAAGGTGCATAGCCTGGCTTCCGAGGCCAGCAAATCGTAGAAACTGTCGTCGCGGCGGCGCTCGTCGACGTTATAACCGATCGTCAACAGATGATTGCTCTTGTCGTACAGGAAATCGTAATCCATGCGCGCCAGTTCGCACGCCTGAAGGCCAAGTTGTGTCAGCGTGCCAATGCGCTCTTGGGCTCTCTGGGTAGCCTGCGGCAGCCATGTGGCCACTTTGTTCAGCCACTCTTTTTGATCGGGCGCAATGCTTGATTCAAGCTGCCGCTCAAGCTCGGGCCACAACACCGTTTCGTATTGGCTAAGCTCGTGCAGCGTGGGGATCAGGTTCAATTCGGGAAATTGCGTCAACCACTGAGTGGGCGCTCCGGGTTCGGCCCAAGGCGCCAGAAACGCCAGCTCATCGCATGCTTGCTGGCATTGTCTGTTCAGGGCTTGACTCCAGCGGCTTGTCTCCGGGTCCAGATCGGGATCCAGGCTGGCGCAATAAAGTGTAGTCGCCAGAGCCATGCGATCGAGCGTATCGCGAACCGCCCACAGTGTGGCAGGGCGGTTCTTGCAGGCTGATTCGAGATCTTTTTCAAAGATCGCCAGTGAGCTGGGCAATTTGTTTTCCAGAGTGCCCAGCAATACGTTGAAAGCGTCGCGCAAGCCTTCGAAAAAATGCTCGACGAAAATAGTTTGATGAACCGTGCCCAGCAGGCCTGATTGCAGGGTCAGCAGGTGCCCGGCCAGGTTGCCGCTATCGACTGTCGAAATATAGTACGGGTGCAGCGGCTGCAGACTCTGGGTGTCGTACCAATTATAAAAATGGCCTTGGTGCTGCTCCATGACGGCCATCGTGCGCAGGGAATTGCCGGTGCGCTCCATCATCAGGCCGGCCGGGATGTAGCCAAAATCGCAGGCAGCCAGATTGGCCAGCAAGGCTAGCCCGATATTGGTGGGCGACGTGCGATGTGCGATGCTCTCGACAGGATGCTCCTGGATATTATCCGGAGGCAGCCAATTATCGTCGGGCCCGACCCAAGTTTCAAAGAAAGCCCACATTTTGCGGGCCTGCCTGCCCAGAAACAGGGCTTGTTTGGGCGTCAAGGCGATCTTGCCGGTGGCAAGAGGCCGGCTGAGCCACCAGACCAGGGCGGGGGACAGGAGCCACAGCAGCAAAAAGGGAGCCGCAAGGATTAGCGCCTCGGGCTGCCAGCGGGCCAGGTAAAAACCGGTGCCAGCCGCCAGAACAGGCCCAACCCACATCGCCGCATATGCGCTGCCCAGGTTCGAGCCGGCATCATCGTGGTTGGGTTGGCTCGATGGATTCCACTGGAGCAGCCGCTTATGGCTGATCCGCACCCGCCAAAGAGTGCGCAAAACGGCGTCCAGGCTGTAGAACGCTTCGTAGGGCAGGCAGGCCAGCGTAAGCCCCGACTGCGCGAAGCGGCGGCCCGCCGATTGCATTGACGTGGCAAGATGCTGCCTGAGCAATACATCGTCGGGCATGCGCAGCAGGTCAAGCAAGGAAGCCATGAATGGCGGTATGAACAGGATGCCCAGTACCGCCTCAGTCCAGAACCAGGGGTTTGGCATCATTGTCCAGGCCAGGATCAGCAGCAACGCCAGCGCGGGCGGAACGATGCTGCGACGCAGATTGTCCAATATTTTCCAGCGCGACAAGGCCGATAGCGGGTTCTTCGGGCGTTTGCCGTCGACACGCGGGCTGCGAGGAAGAAGCCACCCTGTCAGTTGCCAGTCGCCACGAATCCAGCGATGCCGCCGGCTGACATCCGCGTTATATCGGGACGGCTCTTCTTCATACAGTTGGACGTCGCTCAGCAGCCCGCAGCGGGCATAGCAGCCTTCGAGCAAGTCGTGGCTAAGCACCGCGTTTTCCGGTATGCAATGATCGAGCACCCGTCCAAAGGCATCGACGTCGTAGACTCCCTTGCCTATGAACGAGCCCTCGTGAAATATATCCTGATACACATCCGACACGGTGCGTGTGTAAGGGTCGATGCCGGGCTCTCCGCTACACAATTGCGCATAGAGCGATGCGCCCGATGCCGGCAGGCTGGCAGCCACGCGTGGCTGTAAAATTCCATAGCCTTCGGTGATGCGGCCCTTTTTGCTATCGTAGCGAGCCTGATTTAGCGGATGCGCCATCGCGCCGGCAAGCCGCCACGCCGCGTCCCGCGGCAACTGCGTGTCGGTGTCCAGCGTAATCACATATTTGACGTTCGAGAGAGCTTCGGTCCTGCCCACCACACACGAAAAGGCGTCGTCTGAACTGCCGCGCAAGAATCCATTCAAATCGGATAGCTTGCCGCGCTTGCGCTCGTACCCCATCCAGATCTTGTCTTGCGGATTCCAGCGACGCGAGCGATGAAAGAGGAAAAAAATATCTTCGTCGCCTCTACTGTACTTTTGATTCAGCTCATTGATATTATCCCTGGCGCGCTCAAGCAAGGAATCATCCTGCGGCAGGTCTTCAGTTTGTGCATCCGTAAAATCGGTCAGCAGGCCAAAATGCAGGTGCTTATCCTGATTGGCCAGAAAGCGGACCTCGAGCATGCTGCTCAAATTATCGATTTCATCGAGATCCACGAGCATGGTGGGGACAACCACCAAGGTGCGCGACTCGGACGGGATGCCTTTGGAAAAATCCATGCGCGGCAACGGTTTCGGTTGCACCAGCACAGTGAATAACCAGTTAAACAAGGCGATGCCCAAGTGGCTGGCGCCAACAACCGACAAGGCGGCCATCAGCGCCAATGCCCACCCGCTTATCCCTGCCAAATAGGCTTTTGCGATCAGGCCGCCTGCAAACAACAGGGTCAGTGGCGCTATGCCGCCAAGATAGCAAAACAGCGGCGCTCGGCTGGCTCGTCTGTGCACCCGCTCCATAAACGCAAGTTTTGCGCGGGCGTCGCGTTCCAGCGTAGCCAGCCCCTTGTCGACCAGATAGAACCCGACGTGGCCCGTGCGGGCGTTATCGCCGTGCTCGACCAGACTGTCGGTAGCCAGCGCGATCGCCTTTTCCGCTACCTGTTCTTCAGAAAAGCGGGAATATTTAGAAATCCTTTCAACGCTGTGGCGATATCTGTCGCGCGTACCGAAATCCATTTGGCTATAAGCGCCGACGGGGTCCTTTTCCAGGATTCGTTCAACGATGCTCATGGTTTCTACAAATTCGCGCCAGTTCATGGTTGCCAGGAACCGAAGGCTGACGATGCTGTTGCTGATGGACACCTGGTCGGCCGCTTGCTGCCGGACTTCCGCCGATATCAATTGCTCGATGCTGGCGCCCGACTGCTCAAGACGCTGTTCGATCCATGTCAGGGGCAAAGCGAGCGCCGGGCCTTGGCCTTGCAGGCGCCGCGCCAGTTCGGCCACAAAAGAACCCGCCATGGCCGGGTCGGAACGCGCCATGTCGGCGATGACCAGAATCAGGCTGGTGGGGTCGCTCTCGGCCGTCTGCCTCATGCGGTCGGCCCATATGCCGGCCAGGTTCCGGCTATTTCGATTGTCCAGTAGGCAAACGGCTACCCGCCGCAGATTTTCGATAAGTGCCAGGCGCAGCATAATGGGTATCGCCCATAACTCGCCCAATTTAAGGGGGGTAATTTTTTGGTAAGCGGCCACGAAGCGGCTTAAGCTTTCGGGGTCAAGGCGGGCGTCGCTGTGCGAGGTGATTTCAAGTGCAATGTCATACACCCTGGGCAAGCCGGCCGACACGCCTTTCGATAATCGAGGCAGGCCGCGGCTATAGCCCTTTGGCAAGTGCCGTTTGGCGGTTCGAATCTGTTCTTCGATAAAGTAGAAATTATCCAGCAGCCATTCCGAGGCAGGCTCAACTTGGCGGTTTGCCTCAACCGCAGTGAGCAGCAGCGCGCAGGCTTCACCCAGCATGCGCTCGTTATCGGACAGGCGCGCGAGCAGTTGATCTTGTGCGGAGGCGCTGCTTAGTTTATGCGAGCTGGCAAGGCGTTGGCCGTGCTGCTCCATCTGATGCGCACTAAACAGCTCTGAACGCAGAGGCGGCTCTTGTTGCAGCGCGCGCTGCGGGTGTTTTGGCTTGACTGCCGAATTTACCCAGCCGAACAAATTCTTAGCGATAGTCTGGACATTTGATTTCAACTTCGCTCCTTCTTTATGCAAGTCTTCGCATTGATGCCAGTAGCGGCGGATAGGACTTTGTAGCGGTATCTCTCTGGTGCCTGTAGCGGCACCCCTTGTGGGTGCCATTTGCAGCAGCACCTTCCGTAGGCGTCATTTGCAGATACCGTCTTGATTGCCAAGATAAATGGCAGCCACGAGGGCTGCCGCTACATTAGCGGCGGGCACGTCTTTGTAGCGGCATCTCTGCTATGCCCGTAGCGGCACCCCTTGTGGGTGCCATTTGTTTTGGCACCCGGCCAGCCGGCTGGCGACCGGACCAACTACGATGATACGCCACGCACCCCGAAGATATTTGCGTCTGAATGTTACGTAGTGATGAAATCGGAGCAGAGCTGCGCTGCGGGCGGCTATACGACGGGTAGCGTACAGAAAGTTGCAGCTTTTGGTGTACCCTGTAGAGGCCGTACGCCGCCGATTGCCTGTGCGCTCAGGGAACTGGATTCGTGTCAGCCTGACTAACAGAACGGGGAAACATCAGCAGTGCCATGCTGACGCCACCCATCATTCAATGCGAGGCTTATCCATGACTGTCCATCAGCCGAATTCACCGTACACGCACTTGCTTTCAAACGGCAGGTACCACGTCATGGTGACTGGCGGTGGAGGCGGCTACAGCCTATGGAACGGTCTTGCCGTCAATCGTTGGCGAGAAGACGAGACCCGCGATCAGTGGGGCGCCTTTTTCTATATACGCGACACCGAAAGCAATCACCTCTGGTCGGCGGGCCATCAGCCGACGCGACAGTCGGCGGATCGCTACGCGGTCGATTTTTCGGCGGGACGCGCGGTATTTCGCCGGACGGACGGCGACGTCGAAACACGCAGCGATATAGTCGTTTCGCAAGACGATGACGTCGAATTGCGCCGTCTTTCCATTACGAACCGTTCTACGCAGAGGAAAACACTGGAACTGACCAGTTACCTCGAAGTAGTCCTTAGTCAGCCGGCCACCGACTCCGCCCATCAGGCGTTCAACAAGCTCTTTGTCGAAACTGAAATTATCGCGGACGATCAGACTGTTTTGGGGCGCCGACGGCCGCGCGCCGTGGGCGAGTCCACGCCGCTCATGTTTCATACCCTCAAGGCGCATACGCCCGTAAAGGGCCGGATATCCTTTGAGACGGATCGTTTGCGTTTCATCGGCCGCGGCCGTTCCGTGGCCTGTCCGCAGGCGCTGGATGCGGGACAGAACCTGTCGGGCAGTGCCGGCCCGGTGCTTGATCCGGTCGCGGCGATTCGCTGTCGTGTTTCGATCGACCCAGGTAAAACCGCAGTACTGGATTTTGCGACAGGGGTAGGGCAGACGCGCGAGGCCTGTCTGCAATTGGCCGGAAAGTACCGCGATAAATCTCGCACCGACCGCGTTTTGGCCGAAGCATCCAACTATGAGACGAGCGTCCAAAGCGCTCTGCACGCGACGCCTGTTCAAGCGCAGTGGTATCAACACCTGGCCAGCCACATTATTTACCCCAGTGCGTCATGGCGAGCCGATGCCGGCACGCTTTGTAGAAATCAGCTGGGTCAGCCGGGCCTGTGGCCCTATGCCATTTCGGGTGATCTACCCATTGCCTTGCTGCGCGTGACCCGCTCCGCAGGCCTGGAACTCGTCCGCCAGTTGGTGCAGGCCCATACATATTGGAGCCGCCATGGGCTGGCCGTCGACTTGGTCATTGTGGGCGAAGACGGCGCCGGGCAAACGGCGCCTCTGAAGGATCAGATCGCACAATTGGTCGACGCCGCCGGTCAAGCCGGTCAGCTCGACCAGCGTGGCGGCATCTACGTGCGGGCTTCCAGTCAGATCAACGATAAAGGCCTGATACTTTTGCAATCGGTCGCCCGCATTGTCATCAACGACAGCGATGGCGCGCTGGCGCAGCAGATTGTCCTCCACACGGAGGCCATGCGGGGCCATACCAAACGGCCAGGACGCGTTCCTGTAGCGGCACCCCTTGTGGGTGCCGCCTCATCGTCGCCTGCTGTGGCCCTGCCCGAACGCGAACTGGTTTTTGACAACGGGCTGGGGGGATTCACCACAGACGGATGCGAATATGTCATCAGGACCACACAGGACGCAATGACGCCGGCGCCCTGGGTCAATGTTTTGGCCAACTCCTCCTTTGGCAGCCTCATCACCGAAAGCGGCAGCGCACATACTTGGAGTGAAAATTCGCACGAATTTCGCCTAACCCCCTGGTCCAACGATCCGGTGAGCGACAGCAATACCGAAGCGTATTACGTGCGCGACGAAGAAAGCGGCCGCTTCTGGTCGCCTACGCCGTCGCCCGCGGGCGGATCCGCGCCTTACATAAGCCGGCATGGCCGTGGCTATAGCGTTTTTGAACACAGCGAAGATGGAATCGCTTCTGAACTATGCGTGTATGTGGCGATCGATGCGCCCATCAAATTCGCGCGGTTGCGGCTGTGCAATATGTCGGGCCGTGCCCGCCGCCTGTCTGTGACGGGCTATGTGGAATGGGTGCTTGGCGATGAATCCGCGAAAACACGTATGCACGTCATCACCCACACCGATCCGGCCAGCGGTGCTGTGCTGGCGCACAACGCCTACAACACCGGGTTTCCCGGACGCACGGCGTTTTTCGCGGCCGACGATGCGGGGCAGGGTAGCGCCACGGGCGATCGCGCCTCATTTTTGGGCGCGGACGGCGATTTGCGCCATCCGGCGGCCATGGGACAGCCTGCTCTGGACGGCCGGGTAGGCCCGGCGCTCGATCCGTGCGCCGCCATCCGTCTGCCCTTTGAACTGGGCCGAGGCGAACAACGCGAAATTGTTTTCCGCCTGGGGGCCGAAAAAAATGCTCAGGCGGCGCTTGATCTGATTCAAGACTCACGCGGTGCGGCATGCGCGCGGCAGGCACTGGACGCCGTCGAGCGATACTGGGTAGACACCCTTGGCGTTGTGCAGGTCAATACGCCAGACCCATCTCTTAATCTGCTTGCCAATGGCTGGTTGGTCTATCAGATTCTGGCCTGCCGCTTGTGGGGACGCACCGCTTTTTATCAGGCCAGTGGCGCTTTTGGCTTTCGCGATCAGTTGCAGGATGTGATGGCGCTGGTCCATGCGGCGCCCGCGCAAGTGCGCGAGCATCTGCTGCTTAGCGCCTCGCGCCAGTTTCCCGAAGGCGATGTGCAGCATTGGTGGCATCCGCCCGCAGGGCAGGGCATACGCACCCATTGTTCGGACGACTATCTCTGGTTGCCCTTGGTGGCCTGTCGCTATGTACAGGTCACCGGCGACATCAAGGTGCTGGACGAACCCGTTTATTTTCTGGACGGCAGTCCGCTCGGGGCCGATCAGGAGTCTTGTTACGAACTTCCCAAACAGTCGAATCAGCAGGCCAGCCTGTATGAGCACTGTGTGCGCGCCATCAAACATGGCTTGCGCTTTGGGAGCCATGGCTTGCCCTTGATGGGTGCGGGCGACTGGAATGACGGCATGAACCTGGTGGGGGCCAAAGGCAAAGGCGAAAGCGTATGGCTTGGATTTTTCCTGTGCTCGGTGCTGACTAAATTCAGCGCGCTGGCCCAAAGCCACAACGACCCTGAGTTTGCCCGGCAGTGTATTGCCGAGTCGGCTCGTTTGCGCACGGCAATTGAAGCATGCAGCTGGGATGGGCAATGGTACCGCCGCGCCTGGTTTGACGATGGATCGGTGCTGGGTTCGCGCGAAAATGCGGAATGCCGCATCGATTCGATTGCGCAAAGCTGGTCGGTTCTCTCCGGCGCCGCGGACCTGGCGCGCGCGCGCCAGGCGATGGACGCCGTCGATCAGCAGTTGGTGCGCCGCGATGCGGCCTTGATTCAATTGCTCGACCCTCCGTTCGACCGATTTGAGCCCAATCCCGGCTACATAAAGGGCTATCTGCGCGGAGTGCGTGAAAATGGCGGGCAGTACACGCATGCCGCCGTCTGGTCCGCCATGGCGTTTGCCGCGCTGGGCGACGCCGATCGGGCCTGGCAGTTGTTCACGATGATCAATCCGGTGAATCACGCGGGATCGGCCGCGGCGATTGCCACCTACAAAACCGAGCCCTATGTGCTGGCCTCCGATGTGTATTCGCTGGCGCCTCACGTGGGGCGCGGCGGCTGGACCTGGTACACCGGGTCGGCCGGCTGGATGTACCAGTTCATCACGGAGTCGCTTCTGGGCCTGAGGGTCGACGCCGATCAATTGCATTTTGCCCCCTGTGTGCCCGACAGCTGGGATTCGTTCGAATTGGTTTATCGTTACCGTCAAACGACCTATCGCATGACCGTGCTCATGCACTCGAAAGAGGGGGACGCGATGATGACCCTGGACGGTATCGCACAGCCGGGTTCGGCGATCAAGCTGGCCGACGACAAGCAAACTCATCGCCTTGAAGTCCGTATATAGTCGACACCCGCGTTGCACGTTTCATTACATAAGGAGTTTCAGGATGCAGATCGGCATGATTGGATTGGGGCGCATGGGCGCCAATATGGTGCAACGCCTGACAAAAAATGGCCATGAATGCGTGGTGTACGACCTGAAGGCCGATGCCGTCAAGGCGGCCATTAAACCTGGCGTGACCGGCGCGTCGTCCCTTGAAGACCTTGTTTCCAAGCTGAGCAAGCCGCGCGCAGTATGGTTGATGGTGCCGGCTGCGGTTGTCGACGCCGATCTGGCCAGGCTCGCGCCCTTGCTCGATGCCGGCGACATTATCATTGACGGCGGAAATTCATATTATCGCGACGATATTCGCCGCGGTGCCGAGCTGGCTGCGCAAAAAATCCATTACCTGGACGTAGGTACGAGCGGCGGCGTGGCGGGCCTTGAACGCGGCTATTGCCTGATGATCGGCGGTGAAAAAGAGGTGGTTGCGCATTTATCGCCGATTTTCGCGGCGCTGGCCCCAGGGATTGGCGCCGCTCCGCCGATGGCCGGCCGGAACAAGCCAGGTAGCACGGCCGAACAGGGCTACCTGCATTGCGGCCCGCAAGGAGCGGGGCATTTTGTGAAGATGGTTCACAACGGCATCGAATACGGCCTGATGGGCGCCTATGCCGAAGGCCTGAACGTACTGCGAAACGCCAACGTGGGCAAGCAGAAACACGACACCGATGCCGAGACGACACCCTTGCGCGACCCCGAGTGCTACCAATATGATCTGGATCTGGCGGAAATCACTGAGGTTTGGCGGCGGGGCAGCGTTATCACCTCGTGGCTGCTCGACCTGACGGCACAAGAATTGCTGACAGACCCGCAGCTGGAAAATTTTGCGGGCCGCGTGTCCGATTCCGGTGAAGGCCGTTGGACAATCAATGCGGCCATCGACGAAGCTGTACCCGTGCCTGTTTTAAGCGCAGCGCTCTTTCAACGCTTTAGTTCGCGCGGCAATGCCGATTTTGGCGACAAGGTTTTGTCGGCCATGCGCCACGGGTTTGGCGGCCACGTTGAAAAGACGGCGCCCCTCAAAAAGGATAGCTAATGACAACAAGCCCTCATTCCGACGCCTTTGTTTTCTTTGGTGCGACCGGAGATCTCGCCTACAAGCAGGTATTCCCGGCTTTGCAGGCGATGATTAAGCGCGGCCATTTCGATATGCCTGTCATCGGCGTGGCCAGATCGAAATGGACTGACGATCAGTTGAGGGATCGCGCACGAGACAGCCTGGAGAAACACGGCGGCGTGGATGCGGATGCCTTCAAAAAGCTGTCGGCCCGGCTGCAGTACATCAGTGGCGATTATCAGGACGATGCAACCTATCAGCAACTGCATAACGCGTTGGGGCAGGCCCAGCGGCCTTTGCATTACCTGGCCATTCCGCCCAGCATGTTCAAGGCAGTTACAAAGGGATTGGCCAAATCGGGCTGCGCCAAGAATGCCCGCGTGGTGGTCGAGAAGCCGTTCGGCCGCGACCTTGCGTCGGCGCAATCGCTTAATCGGACCCTGCACGAATCGTTTCCCGAAGAGGCGATTTTTCGCATCGATCACTACCTGGGTAAAGAGGCGGTCGAAAATCTGCTGTATTTCCGCTTCGCCAACACATTTCTGGAGCCGGTCTGGTGCCGGCAGCACGTGGCCAGCGTGCAAATCACCATGGCCGAGCAATTCGGCGTCCAGGGGCGGGGCGCTTTTTATGAAGAGGTAGGCGCCATACGCGATGTGGTGCAAAACCATATGCTGCAAGTGATGGCTTTGCTTACCATGGAAGCCCCAAAAAACAGCGACCCTGATTCCATACCCGACGCCAAGCTGCAGGTTCTGAATGCGATGCGCCCACTCCTGCCCACGGAAGTCGTGCGCGGCCAGTTTCAAGGATACCGGGAAGAAGACGGTGTGGCGCATGACTCTCAGGTTGAGACGTTTGCCGCGTTGCGGCTGCATATCGACAACGTACGCTGGAAGGGCGTACCCATCTACATCCGGGCCGGAAAAGAAATGCCGGTTACCTGCACCGAGGTGCTGGTTGAGTTGAAACCCCCGACACCCCCGGTATTTGATGCCGATGATGGGGCGGCGTCCAACTATTTCCGATTCCGGCTTAGCCCCGATGTCTTGATTACTGTGGGCGCCCGCGTCAAAACACCGGGAAAATCCATGACAGGCACCGATACCGAGCTCATTGCGCATCATCACCCGGATGACGAAATGACTCCCTATGAACGTTTGCTGGGCGATGCGCTGGCCGGCAATTCCGCGTTGTTTACGCGTGGAGATACGGTTGAAGCGGCCTGGCGGGTGGTGGAGCCGATATTGGGCAACGCCGTACCCATTATCGAGTATCAGCCCGGAGCCTGGGGCCCCGTCGAAACGGCGCGGGTCATTGCGGGCGCCGATCGTTGGCACGATCCAAAACCAGAGGCGGTGTCATCATGAAACCTACCGACGAAGTCGTTTTCCTGTTCGATTGCGATAACACTTTGCTGGACAACGATCATGTTCAGAATGACCTTCAGGCGCACCTTGATCGCGAATTCGGCGCCGCAAGCGCCGGCCGTTATTGGGAAATATTCGAGCAGTTGCGTACCGAGCTGGGCTACGCCGACTATCTGGGCACCTTGCAACGCTATCGGGCCGATGAAATGAGCGACCCCCACCTGTTGCAAATGTCCGCATTTCTCATCGATTATCCGTTTGCCGACCGGCTTTATCCTCATGCCATCGAGGCCGTCAAGCATTTGGGCGGCTGGGGGCCTACGGTCATCCTGTCTGATGGAGACGTGGTCTTCCAGCCCCGCAAGATCCAGCGTTCCGGGCTGTGGCAGGCCGTCGAAGGCCGGGTACTGATCTATATACACAAGGAGAAGATGCTCGATGATGTTCAGCAACGCTATCCGGCAGAACATTACGTGATAGTCGATGACAAGCTGCGCATTTTGGCAGACATGAAAGCCATTATGGGGGATCGCCTGACCACGGTCTTTCCACGCCAGGGGCACTACGCGTTCGACGCCAAAAGTAACGCTGCGTATCCGGCGGCCGATTTGACCGTAGAGCATATCGGCGATCTACTTAACTATCGCTTGCCTGCGCTGTTGAACGCAGCCCGTGCAGGCATGACCGGAAGGAATATATTATGAACGGCACCGCACATTTGCATAAACTCGGCCAAAGCCTGTGGCTGGACAACATTACCCGTGGGCTGCTCGACAGTGGCACGCTGGCCCAATATCTGCGCAATTTTCACGTTACCGGGCTGACATCGAACCCTACGATTTTCGATCAGGCTATCGGGAAGACCGACTTTTACGATGAAGCCATTGCTCGCAAGGCGGCGGAAGGCAAATCGGGCGAGGCCTTGTTTTTCGATCTCGCACTCGAAGATCTGACCCGGGCGGCGGATCTGTTCCAGCCCATCCACAAGGCCACGGCAGGCGTGGACGGCTGGGTCTCCCTGGAAGTATCGCCCCTGCTGGCCAACGACGCGGCAGGCACGGCGCGCGAGGCGTTGCGGCTTCATGGCCGTGCCAAGCGCAACAATCTATTCATCAAGATACCGGGCACGCCCGCCGGCATAACGGCTATTGAAGAATCGATTTTTGCCGGTGTGCCGATCAATGTCACTTTGCTTTTCTCGCGCCAACAATATCTGGCCGCGTCCGAGGCGTATATGCGCGGCATCGAGCGGCGCATCGCCGCAGGTCTCGACCCCAAAGTGGCCTCGGTGGCCTCGATCTTCGTCAGCCGCTGGGATGTTGCCGTCAAAGACCTTGTTCCACAGGCCCTGCATAATCGCCTGGGCATCGCTATCGCGCAGCGGTCTTATCAGGCTTATCTTGAACAACTCGCGTCGCCGCGATGGCACAAGCTGGCTGACGCCGGCGCCATGCAGCAGCGTTTGCTGTGGGCAAGCACCGGTACCAAAGACCCGGCGGCCTCCGACACGCTCTACCTGGAAGCGCTCGCCGCGCCCAACACCATCAACACCGTCCCCGAAAAAACGCTGCATGCGTTTGCCGATCATGGTGTCGTGCATGGCGCCATGGCGGCCGACGTGACAGCTGCGGAAAAGGTGCTGGTCGAGTTCGCACAGGCCGGCGTGGATGCCGCCGCACTGGCCACGCAGTTGCAGCGCGAAGGGGCTGCTGCGTTCAGCAAATCCTGGGGTGACCTAATGGCGGTCATCGCCGGCAAAAGCGCAAGCCTGGCCCATAGCGGCGAAAGCAAGAAGGGTTGATGATGGCCAATAACGCTTCCGGCTCCGCGCCACGGCTTATCGATCGGCCGGCCTGGCGAGCTTTGAAGGCTCACGCACTACCCATGCGCGATATGCATTTGCGGCAGATCTTTGCCGATGACCCGAAGCGGGGCGAGCGCCTGACTGTCCAGGCCGCGGACCTCTATCTTGATTACTCCAAGAACCGGATCACCAATGAGACGCTGAAACTGCTGGCACGGCTGGCCGATGAGTGCGGCCTGGCTGCCCACATCGACGCGATGTTCAGCGGCAAGAAAATCAACACCAGCGAACGGCGGGCGGTGCTGGAGTCCGCCTTGCGCGCCCCCGAGGGCGATCGGATCGAGCTCGATGGCGTCAACGTGGTGCGCGAAGTGCACGAAGTTCTGGATCATATGGCCGCTTTTAGCGACAGCGTGCGCAGCGGTCGCTGGACGGGATTTACCGGCCGCGCCATCCGCAATGTGATCAATATCGGCATAGGCGGTTCCGACTTGGGGCCGGTCATGGCCTATGAAGCGTTGCGCCATTACAGCCAGCGCGATATGACGTTTCGTTTTATCTCTAACGTGGATGGCGCCGATTTCTTCGAAGCCACTCGCGATCTCGATCCTGAAGAAACGCTGTTCATCATCTGTTCCAAGACATTTACCACGCTCGAAACACTGACCAACGCCCATACAGCTCGTGATTGGTGTTTGCAAAAACTGAAAGATGAAAAGGCGGTGCAGCGGCATTTCGTGGCGGTATCGACCAATGCCGAGGGCGTGGCCAAGTTCGGCATAGACGCGGCCAATATGTTCGGCTTCTGGGACTGGGTGGGCGGTCGGTACTCTATGGATTCGGCCGTGGGCCTGTCCACGATGCTGGCGATTGGCCCCGATAATTTCCACGCCATGCTGGCTGGCTTTCATGCGATGGACAACCATTTTCGCACGGCGCCGTTTGCACAAAACCTGCCCGCACTGATGGGCATGCTGGCGGTGTGGAATAACAATTTCCTGGGTGCTGAAACGGTCGCCGTGCTGCCCTATGAGCATTACCTGAAGCGCTTTCCGGCCTATCTGCAGCAACTGACCATGGAAAGCAACGGCAAGCACGTTACGCTCGAAGGGGCAACAGTCGATGTATGTACCGGGCCGATCTACTGGGGCGAGCCGGGCACCAATGGCCAACATTCGTTCTATCAGTTGATCCACCAAGGGACGCGCATCATTCCTTGCGATTTCATCGGCTTTGGTCAAGCCTTGAACCCGCTGGGCCGTCACCACGATTTATTGCTGGCCAATCTGATTGCGCAGACCGAAGCATTGGCTTTTGGCAAAACAAAAGAACAGGTTCTGGCCGAAGGGACGCCAGCCTGGCTTGCGCCGCATCGAATTTGCGCGGGCAATCGTCCCACCAACACAATCCTGGCCCCGCGCCTGACCCCGCAGACGCTAGGGCAACTGGTTGCGCTGTACGAACACAGCGTCTTTACCCAAGGGGTCATCTGGAATATCGATTCTTTCGATCAATGGGGGGTCGAGTTGGGCAAGATCCTGGCGCAGCGCATTATTCCCGAGCTTGAAAACGCCGATGAGCCGGCGCTTGCCCATGACAGTTCCACCAATGCCCTGATTCGGCGCTATCGTCAACTAAGAAGGGGACAATCATGAGCCTGGGCTATACCACTCCACTGTACTTGCTGCCGTTTGATCATCGGAGTTCCTACGTGAGCAAGATGTTTCATTTCGACCCACCCTTGAAGCCCGAGCAGCAGCAGGCAGTGGCCGACAGCAAGCGTGTTATCTATGATGGATTCCTGCAGGCGCTAAGCCCTGCCGTGCCCGCTGCCGCCGCGGGGATTCTGGTCGATGAAGAGTTTGGCGCCGACATACTGCGCGATGCAAACCGGGAAGGCTATGTCACCGCAGTCTCGGTCGAAAAAAGCGGCTCGGATGAATTCGAATTCGAGTATGGCGATGCATTTGCCACGCATATCGAAGCGGTCAAGCCCACTTTTGCCAAGGTGTTGGTGCGCTATAACCCCGAGGGCGACACGGTGCTTAACCAGCGCCAGACCGCGCGCCTGAAGCGGCTCTCCGATTATTGCCGGGCGGCCGACCAGTCGTTTATGTTCGAACTGCTGGTACCCGCCAGCAAACCGCAAATGGAACGGGTTGGCAACGACAAGGATGCCTACGATATGGAACTTCGCCCCGTCTTGATGCGTACGGCCATCAGGGCCTTGCAGGACGCGGGAATCGAACCCGATATCTGGAAGATCGAAGGCCTCGATCGTCGGGAAGATTGTGAACAAATGGTTCAGACAGTGCGTCGCGAGGGCCGCCATGATGTCAGCTGTATCGTCCTGGGCCGCGGGGCCGATGAAAAAAAGGTCGTGCAATGGCTTCAGGTTGCCGCGCAGGTACCGGGCTTTACAGGCTTTGCCGTCGGGCGCACCACCTTTTGGGACGCCATCGCCGACTATGAATCAAAGAAGGTGTCCCGACAGGACACCGTGACCCGTATCGCGCGGCATTATGGCGAGTGGGTCGGTGTTTTCAAAACCGCGGCGGGAGCCGCGCTATGAATATCAGCCCGTTGGCTGGCAAACCCGCGCCCGCGACGATTCTGGTGAATGTGCCCAAACTTGTCACGGCCTATTACTCTGAAACGCCGGACCCTTTCGTGCCCGCACAGCGTGTTGCCTTTGGCACTTCGGGTCATCGCGGCTCGGCCTTCGAAGTCAGTTTCAACGAATGGCATGTGCTGGCGATCAGCCAGGCCATTTGCGACTATCGCGGCAAACATAAAATCAGCGGCCCCCTGTTCCTGGGGATAGACACGCACGCCTTGTCGATACCGGCCTATGTCAGCGCGCTGGAAGTGCTGGCGGCCAACGGTGTGGACGTCATGCTGGCCCAGCACGATGAATACACGCCGACACCCGCCGTTTCCCTGGCCATATTGATGTACAACCGCGATCGTGCCACAGGCTTTGCGGATGGCATCGTGGTCACCCCTTCGCACAACCCGCCCGACAACGGCGGCTTCAAGTACAACCCGCCCAACGGCGGCCCGGCCGATACCGACATTACCGGCTGGATTGAAAAAAAGGCCAACCTGTATCTGAAAGAGGGCCTCAAGGGCGTTAAAAGAATGTCGTTCGAGGCTGCCTTGCGCGCGACCACGACGCACCGCTACGATTTTCTCAACACGTATGTGAGCGAACTCGACCAGATGGTCGATATGGCAGCGATACGCGGCGCCAATATCCATATGGGTGTCGATCCGCTGGGCGGCGCTGGCGTGCACTATTGGGGCGTCATTGGCGAAAAATATCATCTGAACCTGACAGTGGTCAGCGCTGAGGTTGATCCGACCTTCCGGTTCATGACCGTGGACTGGGACGGCCAAATTCGCATGGACCCGTCCTCGCCCTACGCCATGCAACGCCTGATAGGCCTCAAAGACCACTACGACATTGCCTTTGCCTGCGATACCGACCACGATCGGCACGGCATCGTTACCCATCGGGCCGGCTTGCTTTCGCCCAATCATTATCTGTCCGTGGCGATTGATTATTTGTTCCAGAACCGGCCTAAGTGGTCAAAGAGCGCGGGCGTGGGAAAAACGGTCGTGAGCACTCAAATGATAGATCGCGTGTGCAAACGATTGGGGCGCAATCTCTATGAAGTGCCGGTGGGTTTCAAATGGTTTGTGGATGGCCTGTACGACGGGTCGCTTGGATTTGGCGGCGAAGAAAGCGCCGGTGCCTCGTTTTTGCGGCTTGACGGCTCGGTCTGGACGACCGACAAGGATGGCCTGGTGCCGGCTTTGCTGGCAGCCGAGATCACGGCGCGCACCGGACGCGACCCGGGAGAAGCCTATGCACAGCTTACGCGCGACCTGGGCGAGGCTTGCGCCGATCGGGTTCAAGCGGCCGCTACGCCGGCGCAAAAAAAGAAACTGTTGGCGCTTTCACCCAAGCAGGTGACTTGCACCGAACTGGCGGGCGAAAAGATCACGCAAATTCTGACCAAGGCACCGGGCAACGATGCCCCCATCGGCGGCTTGAGGGTCGCCACCGACAGTGGCTGGTTTGCGGCGCGGCCGTCGGGCACCGAAGATATATACAAGATTTATGCAGAGAGTTTTCGCGGAGAAGATCATTTGCGCCTTATCGTCAAAGAGGCGCAGGCCATGGTGGACGCCGCACTGACGGAGAAATAGTGGCCCCAAAGACACTCAGTACCGATGCGGAGCTCAGGCTGCTGCAGCACGAGTCCTTCACTTATTTCATGTACGAGACCAATCTGGAGAACGGTCTGGTCATCGACAAAACGGCGCCGGGATGGCCTGCGAGCATCGCGGCGGTGGGCCTGGCGCTTGCTGCCTACCCTGTTGCGGTGGAGCGTGGCTTCATTTCGCGCACGATGGCCATCAAGCGCATTCTGACCACCTTACGCTTTTTCTGGAATAGTCCGCACGGCCCCGAGCCCGATGCCACGGGCTATCAGGGGTTTTTTTACCACTTTCTGGACATGGATACCGGCCGCCGCGCCTGGGAATGCGAGTTATCAACGATAGACAGTGCATTTCTATTCGCCGGCGCGCTGACGGCCGCACAGTACTTCAGCGCGGCTTCTCCCGATGAACGTGAAATTCGCCGCCTGGCCGATGCGCTATATCAGCGCGCCGATTGGTCCTGGGCGCAGGATGCGGGCGAGGCGGTGTCGTTGGGATGGACGCCGGAGGCGGGTTTTCTGCCCTATCGCTGGAGGGGCTACGACGAAGCCTTGCTGCTGTATATCCTGGGGCTGGGCTCGCCCTCGCATCCGCTGACCGACGGCAGCTACGAAGGATGGGCGTCCGATTATCGCTGGGAAAGCAGCTACGGCTACGAATACCTGTATGCCGGCTCGCTATTTACCCATCAGCTATCGCACATCTGGGTGGATTTTCGCGGCATACAAGATTCCGTCATGCGGGCCAAGGGGCTGGATTACTTCGAAAACAGCCGTCGCGCCACACTGGTGCAGCAAAAATACGCCATTGATAACCCTCTTGGCTTTGCCGGGTATGGTGAATGTTGCTGGGGCATTACCGCCAGCGACGGCCCGGGCCCCGCGATCTTGGACGTTAACGGCCGCAAGCATGAATTCTTTGATTATGTGGCGCGCGGCGTACCGCATGGACCCGACGATGGAACTATCGCGCCCTGGGTGGTCGTGGCTTCGCTGCCGTTTGCCCCGGAAATCGTCCTGCCCGCCATCGACCACTTCGTCCATGAGATCGATTTGAAGGCCGGTAATCCGTATGGTTTCAAGTCGTCATTCAATCCCACGTACCCTGTCAAATCCCATAACCCCTACGGCTGGGTATCACCCTGGCATTTCGGGATCAACCAGGGGCCGATCATACTCATGGTCGAAAACTATCGCAGCGAAATGTTGTGGCAACTGATGCGTGGTTGCCCCTATATCGTCCAAGGCTTGCGCCGAGCGGGCTTTAGCGGCGGCTGGTTATGAGTGCACGAGCGCAGCCGCCTTTTGGCACACATTTTCAACGGTAAAACCATATTCACGCAGCATGACGTCGCCGGGCGCCGAGGCGCCGAAGCGATCTATCGTCAGCGTATCTCCGTGGTCGCCCACATAACGGCGCCAGCCTTGTGAAACACCGGTTTCAATCGCCAGCCTTGGCGTTAGCGCGGGCGGCAGCACCGCATCGCGGTAATCTTGTGGCTGCTCGTCGAACAGCTCCCAGCTGGGCATGGAGACCACACGCGCCTGGATATTATTTTTTTCCAGCAATTGCGCCTGCGCGGCTATGGCCAGCGTCACCTCGGAGCCGGTCGCGATCAGAATCAGGTCGGGTTTGCCGCTGGCCGCCTCGGCCAGAATGTAGGCGCCGCGCCGCAATCCATCGGCCGAGGCATATTGGCCGCGGTCCAGGGTAGGGATGTTCTGGCGTGTCAGAATCAGCGCTACCGGCCTGTCGGCGCTTTCCACGGCTACGCGCCACGCGATGGCGGTTTCGTTGGCATCGCCCGGACGTATCACAATCAGGTGCGGAATCGCACGCAAGCTGGCCAATTGCTCTATCGGCTGATGGGTGGATCCGTCTTCGCCCAGGGCAATGCTGTCGTGCGTGAATACGTACACGACATGCAGGCCCATCAAGGCCGCCAGGCGGATGGCAGGGCGCATGTAGTCGGAAAACACCATGAAGGTGGCGCCAAAGGGCAGGACGGCGCGGTGCGCCGCCATGCCGTTCATGATGGCGCCCATGGCGTGCTCACGCACGCCAAAATGCAGATTGCGGCCGGCAAAACTCCAGCCTCCGCCATCGGAACCTTGGCGGTCCTGGGCATTGACACCGGCAGGTTCGAAATCGCCCAGTCCCTTTAACGCGGTATACGTGGACGGGTCCAGATCGGCCGAACCGCCTATCAGTGTGGGCAAACGCGCCGAGAGGGCGGCCATGACTTTGCCCGATGCGACCCGGGTGGCCAGGCCTTTGGCATCGGCCGGAAAGGGCGCTATTCCGGTATCCCAACCGTCAGGCAATTCGCCGCGTATGCATTGCTGCAGTTCGAGCGCGAGTTGCGGATACTGTTTTTCGTACGCGGCATACAGATCGTGCCAGTGCGTTTCGGCCTGCTTGCCGCGAGTTTGAGTTTGCAGATAATGATCGCGTGCCGCGTCCGGGACATAAAAGGTTTTGTCCTCGGGCCAGTCGAGATTACGCTTGGTCAGGCGCACTTCCTCCACGCCCAGGGGCGAGCCATGCGCTTCGTAGGTGTCCTGCTTGTTGGGCGAGCCGTAGCCCAGGTGGGTGCGGACCAGAATGAGAGAAGGGCGCTTGGTTTCGGCTCGCGCGGCGTTAATGGCGGCGTCAATGGCCGCCAAGTCGTTGCCATCTTCCACATGTTGGGTATGCCAGCCGTAGGCATCGAAACGCGACGCACGGTCTTCGGTAAAGGTGATGTCTGTGCCGGCCGAAAGGGTGACCTGATTATCGTCGTACAGATAAATGAGTTTGCCCAATTGCAGATGGCCCGCCAACGACGCGGCTTCCGAGGCTACTCCTTCCATCAGGTCGCCGTCGCTGACGATGCCGTACGTAAAATGATCGATGACAGGTAGCCCGTCGCGGTTGTAGCGTGCCGCCAGATTGGCTTCGGCCATCGCCATACCTACGCCGTTGGCAAACCCCTGGCCCAGAGGCCCGGTAGTGACCTCGACGCCTGGCGTCAAGCCGCGTTCGGGATGACCCGGCGTGATGCTGCCCCATTGGCGGAAATGCTGGAGCTGGGCCAACGGCAAATCATGGCCCGTCAGGTGCAGCAGACTGTAGAGCAGGGCCGATCCGTGCCCTGCGGACAGCACAAAGCGATCGCGGTCGAACCAATGCGGGTTGGCCGGATGCGTTTTCAGGAAACGCGTCCACAACACATAGGCCATGGGCGCAGCGCCCAGCGGCAAGCCCGGATGCCCACTATTGGCTTGTTGTACGGTATCGACCGACAGAAAACGCAGTGTGTTGACGCACAGTTGATCCAGTGCGGCGGTGGAAAGTGTTGAGTTCATGAGGCGGCTTTTTGGTTTTGTTTGGCTGCTTTTATCGTAGTGCCTGCTTGAGCGATGGTCAATGCGTGCAGGGCAGGCATGTGAAATTGTTTCATGTTCATCCCGTATCGACGCCGGAAAAAACTATACTGACAGCTCTGATTTCATAAGGGGCACGAGATGCGTGTTTATATCTATGTTTGTCTTGCGGTTCTTACCGCCATGATTTCAGGATGCGTTGTGGGGCCTGATGGCGGCTATCGTCGCGGCGGCTATTCAAACGGTGATTATTACGGCAGCGATTATCGGGGTGGCGATTATCGACGCGACGATCGGGACCGCAACGATCGCTCCAGCCGCGGGTGGGATCAGCAGCGCCGGTCCAATGATCGTAACAACTCTTATCGGGACTCCAGGGGCGGGCGCGATTCTGGGCCATACCAACCGGAAAGACAGACAAACTGAATTGGTTGCATGATGCAGAGTTCACCGCTTGGGGTGTTGACAGTGGGCCATTCAACCCGGCCCATTGCCGAGTTCATGTCTCTTCTGACCTCTCATGGCGTCACGCGGCTGACCGACGTGCGTACGGTGCCGCGTTCACGCCATAATCCTCAATTCAATCTCGATACGCTGCCCCTGTCGCTAAAGCAGGCAGGCATAGCTTATGAGCACATCGCCGGGCTGGGCGGTTTTCGCCGCACCTATCCGGGGTCGCCGAATATGGGTTGGCGGAATATCTCCTTTCGGGGCTATGCCGACTATATGCAAACACCCGAGTTCGCCGAGAATCTGGCCGTCTTGATCGAAAAGGCGCGGCACGATCGAGTGGCGCTGATGTGCGCCGAAGCGGTGCCGTGGCGCTGCCACCGTTCGCTAATCGCCGACGCGTTGGTGGTTCATGGCGTATGCGTGGAAGAAATCATCAGCGAAAAACGTTTGCAGGCGCACAAACTGACGCCTTTTGCCAAGGTGGATGGTTTGGTCATCACGTATCCGCCAGAAAATTCCGACACGTAGCGGCAGCCCTTGTGGCTGCCAAAAACCTATGGCAGGATTCTGCCCCGATAACCACGCAGCTTTTCAACGTCTACGATGGTTACAGCACGGCCTTTGACGCGAATCAGTCGGTTTGTGCACAGGCCGTGCAGGACACGCGAAAAATGTTCAGGGGTCAGGTTCAGGCGTGATGCGACCACCGCCTTGCTGCACTCGAGATGGCACGAGCTTGTGTTAGTAGTGTGTTGATTGCATTGAAGCAGGTAGTCGACAACGCGCTGTGACCCTGATTTAAGGGAATAGGCTTCGATATCGCTTATTAATTCATACAGGCGTTGGCTTAAGTTGGCCAGCATTTTTTGCACGAAACGGTAATCAAGGGCCAGTTGGGCAAACACGACCGTCTTGGGCACATGCAGCAATTTCGTATCGACAAGAGCTTGCGCCGACATAATGTATGGTCTTTCCATAAACATAAGCGCCTCGCCAAAACTCTGGCCCGGGTGCAGGATGCCCATCACCTTTTCGCTGCCTTGCGGCGAAATCAGAGCAAGCTTGACCTGGCCGCACATGACAATATGAAACCCATTACACGGGTCTCCTCGTTGAAACGCTGATTTTCCGCGATCGACGTTAATTTCCACACTAGCTTGAGCGAAGTCATCAAGCTCGCTGTCATCCAATTCATTGAATAGCGTTAGTCCGGACAAAAAATCGTGAATCCGAATCCTTTTGGAAGCTATTGTGGCATCCACCGATTCTCTCCATCAATGTTTTCGAATTGTTGCCTGGAATGCCTATCTCAGGATAGCAATCGATGCTCTCTGTTTTGTGATTGTTGCATTTAAAATTGGGAATATTGTTGACGTAAATCAACAGACGTAGCTGTGAAAAATATCCGTGGTGGCGTTTGCCCGTACCGTCAGCTTTGTGTTGTCGTAGCCGTGTTGGCGGTTGCTCTATGCTGCTGGTTTATTCATTTCTTCCGGCAGCGCGGGAAAATTAGGTGGCAAAATTAGTAGCTCCGGCCGCAAAATGTGGATATCGCGCCGGTTCACTGAAATAATGCCCGCTGTAGCCAGGGTGGAGAGTGAACGGCTGATGGTTTCAAGTGTCAATCCGAGGTAACTGCCCATATCGCGTCGGGTCATTGGCAGCAGGAAGTTCTTGGATGAATATCCAAGATTCGTGTAGCGCTTTGATTGCATCGCCAGAAAGCGGGCAACACGTGCTTCTGATTTGACCGTGATCGACAAACCCATTCCGCAGCGCTCCAACGCTATTTCCCGGCTTGCTGCCAGGTAGATCATTTGTTCCAGCTCGCCATTGGCATGCCCGGGAGTGAGCAACTGCTTAAAAGGTAAGGTAATCAGATCGCAGTCGGTCAGGGCCTCCGTGTCGCTGGTATATCGGTTTCGATAAATACCATCGAATCCCAACAAATCGCCTTGCATCGGAAAGGAGAGGACTCGTTCATCGCCTTCGGTGTTGCGCAGCACTGTTTTCAGGAAACCGTATTGCACAATATAAAGAACGGTAAAGGGTTGACCCATACGATAGATGTGTTCGCCGGCTTTGAATTGGCGATGCTGGAATAGCAGTTCCGGCTCTCCTTTTGTCCGTGGCTTTAATGCAAAATTGAGCCGCAGCAAATTGCAGACATCCTGAAGAATGGTCATATCAATCGGGCCCGTCAATAGGAAAATGTTACAAATAGCGTAGCATATGCCCGGATTATGGAATTTGACCTAAATCAAGAACCTGTGGCGTTTGGCGCTTTCCTATGCCGATCAGCATAGCGATCTATCAATTCATATACAAACATGCCGGCCAGCATGGCCGCCACAAATACAACGGCCTTTGGATGCCCAGACCCCATTGCCACGATAGCGGGGCCCGGGCAAAACCCCGCTAAGCCCCAGCCTACGCCAAATACCATGCTGCCAAGCACAAGGCGCCTGTCGATGGCCGTGGCGCGGGAGGGCAGGTGCATGACATTGCCAATGAGGGTGTGGGTACGTGTCTGGGCCATTTGGAAGGCGAAAAAACCCACCATGATGGCGCCTCCCATGACCAGCGCCAGGGACGGATCCCATGACCCGGACAGGTCGAGAAAACCGAGTACTCGGGCAGGGTCGGCCATACCCGACAGGATCAGCCCGATGCCAAACACCAAGCCCACAAGAAATACCAGAAAACCTTGCATATTCATTTCCTTGGTCGAAAATTGGCTCAGCTCAGACCATGACGGACGAGATACACCGTGATGAACCCTACGGCCATGAAAATCAGGGTGGCTGCAATAGAGCGAGGCGATAAGCGGGAAATGCCGCATACGCCATGGCCGCTGGTGCAGCCCGAGCCCAATCGGGTGCCTAGCCCCACCAGCAGCCCGGCGATCACTAACGTGCCCCAGCCAGAGTCGATGTGCGAGACGGGAGGACCCATCAGAAATATCCATAGGATTGGCGCGACGAGCATCCCGAGAATAAACGACAGACGCCAGCCTAAGTCGCCCGATCGAGGTCGCAGTAATCCACCTACAATTCCGCTAATGCCCAGAATACGCCCGTTTACGAGAATGAATATAGCCGCCGAGAGCCCGATCAATAGTCCGCCGGCGAGCGAGGCCCACGGGGTGAAATGAATCCAGTCGATTGACAGCATCAGCGTTCCTTTTGCCGGTTGCAAAATTGTGCGTACAGCACTTCCATGATGGCTCGAGTTGGCGTGCTGGAAATCCGGTAGTAGATGTTTTTTCCTTCGCGTCGTGTGGCGACAAGCCCTTCTGCGCGCAACACACCCAGTTGCTGTGACAGCGTCGGTTGTTCAATACCCACAAGGGATTCAAGCTCGCTGACGCACTTTTCGCCCTGCGTCATTTGGCACAACAGAAGCAATCGATCCGGGTTTGAAAGAACCTTCATCAGGCGACAGGCTGCGTCTGC
Organism: Paralcaligenes ureilyticus; assembly: GCF_004346225.1. Taxonomy (GTDB): domain Bacteria; phylum Pseudomonadota; class Gammaproteobacteria; order Burkholderiales; family Burkholderiaceae_B; genus Paralcaligenes; species Paralcaligenes ureilyticus. The sequence continues at coordinate 82,050 of NZ_SMAJ01000002.1, forward strand.
AGAGTTGCGCATTACATCCATATCCATGACGGCGTGTCGCATCATGATGAAACCACTCCTTTATCTAGGCCATTTATATTATATTTACAAATATAATATTATTCAATATAATATTTTGAATTTCTCAAGGCCTGCCGGAGTGCGTTATGAACCCCACCGTAAAAGCATTTTTTGAGCCGACGACAGGCACCATGACCTATGTGGTTTTCGAGAAGGCGGGCTCTTGCTGTGCGGTTATTGACTCCGTACTGGATTTCGATCCCAAGTCGGGGCGCACGAGCACTCGGTCGGCCGATAAGGTGGTTGAGTTCATCCGGCGGAAAAACCTTCAGGCCCAGTGGATTTTGGAAACGCATGCTCACGCTGACCATCTTTCGGCCGCGCAGTTTATTCAAAAGCAAGTGGGTGGAAAGATTGGAATTGGCGCCAACATTACTCTTGTCCAAGGGGTATTCCAGAAAATCTTCAATCTAGAACCTTCTTTCAAGCCGGATGGCAGTCAGTTTGATCATTTATTTCGTGATGGAGAAAAGTTCGCCATCGGCAATCTGACGGGGTGCGTCATGTCGGTGCCGGGGCATACCCCCGCATGCGTTGCCTATCGGGTCGGCGACACCGTGTTTGTCGGAGACACATTGTTTATGCCCGACGCCGGCACTGCGCGGTGTGACTTTCCCGGCGGCGATGCCCATATGATGTACCGCTCGGTCCAAAAATTGTACGGTTTACCGGAACGGACGCGGCTATTCACATGTCATGACTATCCGCCCGCTGGTCGTCCCGTTCGGTGGGAATCAACGGTTGGAGAGCAACGCGCCGGCAATATCCACATTCACGATGGCGTGACTGAAGAAGAGTTCGTGCTTACACGTACAAAACGGGATGCCACGCTTGACATGCCAACCCTGATTCTGCCTGCCGTTCAGGTGAACGTTCGTGCCGGGAAAATGCCTCCCGAAGAGGCCAATGGTGCGGCTTATTTAAAAATTCCAATCAATGTGCTTTGATGGATCAATGTAAGGAGCTGTCATGGAAATTAAATGTCCGCATTGCGGCCAGCGTAATCGTGTGCCGGCCGGCAATCTGGATGGCGACCCCACCTGCGGCAAGTGTCACAACCTGCTTTTAAATAGCCCGATAAACGCCGATTCAAAGATGCTTGCCGAACTGATCGCAGGAAGCGCGATTCCTGTTGTGGTGGATTTTTGGGCGCCGTGGTGCGGTCCGTGCCTAAGGTTTGCTCCAACCTATCAATCGTTGGCCGAAAAACTGGGGGGCACGGTTGCTTTCGTCAAGGTGGATACTGAAGCCCATCAGGAAATTGGGGCAAAATTTAATATTCGCTCAATTCCCACACTGGCAACGTTCTTTCGCGGGCGCGAGCTGGGTCGCACAAGCGGCGCACTTCCCGCAGCCGAGCTGGAAAAATTGGTTCGAGGGCTGATCGAACAGGCCCAGAAGGTATAGTGCCACGCAGTGTCCGCAAATCGTTATAGTGGTCGGGCTGCATTACGGAAGCGGACAAACGCATCATAATAAAGAGATTGCTTGACCTGGATCAACTTCTATCGCGGCCTTCCCGGTACCCTTTGAGTATCGGCTTAGGTACAAGGAGATAGCCATGACCCATTCACCATTAATGAAAGCTCTTGTCTACCATGGGCCGGGGGAAAAGTCCTGGGATTCTGTTCCCTTGCCGCATATTTCAAAGCCGACCGACGCTATTGTCAGGGTTGTCAAAACGACGATTTGCGGCACTGATTTGCATATTTTGAAGGGCGACGTTCCCGCGGTGACCAAGGGCCGGATACTGGGTCATGAAGGGATAGGCATCATCCAGGAAACAGGCGATGCCGTCAGCAATTTTAAAAAGGGTGATCATGTCTTGATCTCGTGCATCACGTCCTGCGGGAAATGCGAATATTGCAAAAGGCAGATGTATGCGCATTGCGAAGATGGCGGCTGGATTCTTGGGCATCTGATTGACGGCACACAAGCTGAGTATGTCCGAATCCCGCATGCGGACAACAGCTTGTATCACGTTCCCCCGGGTGAGGATGAAGAAGCGCTGGTGATGCTTAGTGATATTTTGCCTACTGGTTTTGAAATTGGTGTTTTGTATGGAACCGTTAAACCTGGAGATATTGTGGCGATCGTCGGCGCAGGGCCGGTGGGCATGGCCGCCTTATTAACGGCTCGGTTTTTCTCCCCCAGTGAGATCATCATGATCGATGTGGACGAATCACGTTTGAGCATGGCGAAGAAATTTGGTGCGACGAAAACCATTAACAGTGCCTGCGGCAATGTTGCTGAAATCGTTCTTGCGCAAACCAAGGATGGGGTTGATGTGGCGATCGAGGCGGTGGGTATGCCACAAACATTCGATATTTGCCAAAATATTGTGCGGCCCGGCGGCCATATAGCGAATATTGGCGTTCACGGCAAAAGCGTGGATTTCCAGATCCAGAAGCTGTGGATCCAGAACATCACCCTGACTACCGGTCTGGTCAATACCAACACTACGCCGATGTTGCTCAAAACCGTTGAGTCCAAGGAACTCGTGCCAGGAAACCTGATCACTCATCGTTTTACGTTCGACCAGTTTTTGAAAGCCTACGACGTTTTTGGCAATGCCGCGGCCGAAAAAGCACTGAAGGTAATTATTAGCAATACATGACGCATAGCTGTAGTGGTTCCAAACGTATTCAGAATTGCTTTCAAATGAAGGAATGGCCATGAATCAGTTGTCTAGTGAAGACTTTGGCACGTTGCAGCAACGGCTCGCCTTTATGAGAAAGCAAGCGCTTGATGAGATCGAAACGGCAGAGGCAGAGATTGAGTCGACGCTGGCCGCCAAATACCGGGAAGCTGGGAGTCGCTCCGATGACATTGAGACCTTGCGTTTCGAAGAAATACGCCGCTCGGAGATAGAGATCGATCGCAGTATGTTGCATAAAATCGAAGAGGCGGAACATCGAATGATGGAAGGAGGTTATGGAATCTGCGCTGATTGTGGCGAACCCATCACGCGTGAACGCCTGTTAGCGCTACCTGTGGCCACTCGATGTGCTGCTTGTGAAGAGAAAAAGGAAACCCGACCCCTACGTTAATGCATCAATTCAATCCTTTAATCCAAGCACTGTTATTGACATTGCGCAATATATCCGCTGGATCGAGGAGTACGCTAAAGTTGCCAACTACCGTGTCGGGTATGAATCGCGGTAATGATTTCGAGCAGGGGAAAATGCATGGAAGTTTCTACTCAAGCTTCGGCCCGGGTTGCTGTGGTAACCGGTGGAATGGGAGGGCTAGGGACCGCATTGTGCCAACATTTGGCGAGAAGCGGCATGAGGGTTGCAGCGACCTATTCGCCCGACAATGACCATGTTGCAGAGTGGCTCGCTCAACAACGGCATGATGGTTTCGAGTTTAAAGCGTTTCGTCTGGACGTGACCGATTTCGATTTTTGCCAGAGCGCCGCAGCACAAATCGTGGCTGAAATGGGTGCGATTGATGTGCTTGTTAATAACGCTGGCATTACTCGAGATGCATCAATTCGTAAAATGACGCTGGACAATTGGCGTGTTGTGCTTCACACCGATCTGGACAGTGTTTTCAATATGACTAAGCAGGTATTGGACAGCATGGTGGAACACGGATGGGGTCGAATTATCAATATTTCCTCCATTAATGGGCAAAAAGGTGCATTTGGGCAATCGAATTACTCTGCCGCTAAAGCAGGAATTCATGGTTTTACCAAATCCGTCGCCTTGGAAGTAGCTAAAAAAGGAGTGACGGTCAATACAGTTTCGCCCGGCTACTTACGTACTTCGATGGTGACAAAAGTTCCAGAAGAAATTATTAAAACAAGGATTTTGCCGGAAATACCCGTAGGACGGTTGGGTGAGCCCGATGAGGTCGCCGCTCTAGTGGCCTTTTTGGTTTCGAACGATGCAGCTTTCATTACGGGTGCCAATATTGCAATTAACGGTGGCCAACACATGTACTGAGGTATTCATGACAAGAGTACTGGGCAACTGATTTTTACAGGCTATTGCTAATGGACCAGTCGTGGGTAGAGGCTATGGCCCGATGAGCCAGGTTGCCATATTCACATCGTGTGAGATGTTCGCTTTATTTGGAGAGATATCATGAAAGTCGAAACGAATAATATCCCTGACGCGTATCAGCAGCAAATAGCGACGATGCGAGAGATATCTGAGGCATTTTTGGAGGGTACAGGTCGCATGGAAAACATGTGGCTTGAACAAACGCGCAAGATATTTAAAGAGCAATTGAAATTTTTTCACGCAACAACGGCTGTTCGAGAACCCAAGGAACTGGCAGCCTTGCATTCTGCCTTTTTTTCGCATTCGCCCGAAGAACTTATTAAAGCTCAACAGCAGATTTTAAGCGTGGTTACTGAAACACAAACCAAGATCAACGAAGTTTTGAGTAAGCACGTTGGTACCTTGAAAATAGAGGATAAATCGTTATGGGGAGCCATGAACACGACCGGCGGCGCCACCGGCTTGGCGGAAACCTGCTACTCCGCCTGGCACAAAGCTTTTCAGGATACGATGGAGCTTGCCAGTCTTGGGGCCAAAGCCCTTCCGCTTTCCGCACCTGAACCCAGCAATACTCCTCCTACCAGCAAAAAAGGGAGCGCCCATGCTAAAGGGTAAACCTTCCGCCCGCTAGGCATGAACACGCTTTTGATTGGTGTCCAGGATGAGCATACGCAATTTGGAATATTTGTTTAGCCCCCGTTCTATTGCCGTGATAGGTGCGACAGACCGCCCTAATAGCGTGGGTGCGACAGTCATGCATAATTTGACGCAGGCTGGATTCGGGGGGCCGATTATGCCGGTCAATCCCAAGTACGATAATGTTGCCGGCCTTCCGGCCTTTCGCGATTTATCTGTATTGTCTACTGTTCCAGATTTAGCCATAGTGTGCACACCGCCATCGACGGTGCCTGGCTTGATAGCACAGCTTGGCCATATAGGAACAAGAGCGGCCATAGTCCTGACAGCGGGATCCGACACTCTATTCACTGGCGGGGTAGTGAACATGCAGCAGGCCATGCTGGACGCGGCCCGGCCTTACTTGCTCAGGATTCTGGGGCCTAATTGCATAGGGCTGATCGTTCCTGGCATCGGCGTGAATGCCAGCTTCGCCAGTGCAACCTCATTGCCCGGAAATATTGCTTTTGTGTCGCAGTCTGGCGCGCTGACGACTGCCGTGCTGGATTGGGCGGTAAGCAATCATATTGGTTTTTCAAAATTCATTTCCATCGGCAATAGCGCTGATGTCGATTTTGGTGATGTACTAGATTATCTGGCCAGCGACTCGGATACGCGCAGTATCTTGCTTTATATTGAGTCAATTAAGTTCGCTCGCAAGTTCATGTCGGCGGCGCGTGCCGCTGCCCGCAATAAGCCAGTTATTGTCGTTAAAGCGGGACGGTCTGCGGCTGGTGCAATAGCGGCTGCATCGCATACGGGTGCCATGGCGGGATCCGACATCGTATTCGATGCAGCAATCCGGCGATCAGGAATGTTGCGGGTCGATACGACTCAAGACTTATTCAGTGCGATCGAAACCTTATCGCGCGCCAAACCTTTGCATGGCGATAAGCTGATTATCCTAACCAATGGTGGTGGGCCTGGAGTTATGGCGGCCGACGCGTTGAACCTCGCAGGAGAAACGCCGGCGGTTCTGTCCGATGAAACCCGACGAAAACTCAATGCTGTATTGCCAGCCACATGGTCGAAAGCCAATCCTATCGACATCATAGGAGATGCGCCTGTTGAGCGCTACAGCAAGGCACTGTCGACTTTGCTGGGTGATGGAGGGTCCGATGCGATACTTTTCATACATGCCCCTACCGCAATCGTTGGAAGCGAGGACATCGCTCTGGAATGTGCTTCGTTAATTGCGGCGTCGCCCCGCAATTTGCTTGGCTGCTGGCTTGGCGGGCAGGGGGTATCGGCGGCAAGACATGTTTTCAATAAAGCCGGCATACCCACGTATCAAACACCAGAAGAGGCGGTGCAGGCGTTTTTGCATTTGCTTGCTTATCGGCGTAATCAAGAATTGCTGCTCGAAGTTCCTCCTTCCCAGCCACTCGATTTCCTGGTCGACGCACCGCAAGTAAAAAAAATCGTGGAGGATGCCTTGCGAAATCGACGCCGCCTTCTTAATGAAGTGCAAGCCAAATCGGTGCTGGCGGCCTATGGTATTCCTGTGGTGGAAACTCGGGTTGCGGAGACCGTCGAAGCCGCCGCCGAACTGGCGCAGCAAATGGGATTCCCTGTCGTTCTCAAGATTCTTTCGTCTGATATCAGCCATAAGTCAGACTTAGGTGGCGTTGTACTTAACTTGGCGTCTGTGCAAGACGTGCGCACGGCGGCTCAGAAAATGCTTGACCGATTCAGTCAGCTTCGTCCAGACGCTCAGCTTACCGGCTTTACGGTCCAAGCCATGATTAACCGGCCTGAAGCACATGAATTGATTCTCGGGGTGGCAAACGACGAAACGTTCGGACCGTTTATTTTGTTTGGCCATGGAGGAACTGCCGCACAACTTATCAATGACCGATCCGTAAGCTTGCCGCCTTTGAATATGGCTCTTGCTAAAAATTTAGTGGCCAGTACACGCGTATTTAAACTGTTGCAGGGGTATCGTGGTCGTCCCGAAGCCGATTTATCTGGTTTGTATCTGATTTTGATTAAGCTTTCTCAGTTGGTAATTGATATCCCTGAGATTGTTGAATTGGATATCAACCCGCTTTTGCTGGATGAGCATGGCGCAATAGCGCTCGACGCGCGAATAAGCATCGCGCCGTCTTTGTTACAGGGTGCTGATCGCCTGGCTATTCGGCCTTATCCGAGAGAACTTGAAGAGACTTTTAAGCTGGAAAAGGCGAAGAATAGCACTGTATTATTGCGTCCCATTCTTCCAGCCGACTCGGAGCTTTATCAGCGTTTTTTGCAGTCGCTCTGCCTGGAGGATTCTCGAAATCGCTTCTTTTACACTCTGCATCGGCTGCCCAATTCAGAATTGGCAAGGGTCACTCAAATTGATTACAGCCGTGAAATGACGTTGGTAATCATTGGTAGGGATAAATCTGGAACGGATGGAATTCTTGGAGAAATACGATTGGTTACTGATCCGGACAATCGGCAGGCAGATATGGGGATTGCCATAAGCACCGAATTTCAAAGGCAAGGTCTTGGATCTAAATTGTTGGCCAAAGCCATTCATTATTGTCGGGAACGCGGAACGGCCAATATTATAGGTACGGTTTTGTCTGAAAACTCCCGAATGTTAAGTTTGGCCAAGAAATTCGGTTTTACGCTTTCCTCGCATCATGATGGCGTTGTCGATATTTGCCTTGACTTGAACTCCAGCCATTGAACTCAGCATTCAGTCATATTGACGTGTGTCAAATAGGGCCACGAATTTAATTTAGTGCGCGGCAGTTGTTCCATCATGAAAATTGCAATGATGTTGATGCTAGTCAATTTCTGTCATTCAGGCAGGACTATCATGATTTTGCATGCAGTGTGCAAAAACGCGTACAAAATGCTAGGCACTTTGACTTGCCGCAGCAGTTAAAACTGGCGAGAATTGAAGCGGCCATTTGTTTTTCTTACCGGAGATTTGAATGACCAAACTTGCGACTTCCGATCCGACCGACCCATTGATTATTGTGGGCGCGCTGAAAGACGTCACCGCATCATCAGTTCAGTTTTCTGCTGAAAATTTCACTCAGTGGCTCGCATTACCTACTGCTTTGATCGAAGAGGCTACTTATCTGGGTGTGGTGGAAGGAGGCGAGGCAAATCAGGGAATGCAGCTTCCACTTTTCTCGATTTCACTGATAAGGCCACAGACTCAAAGCGAACATTTTTTCTTCGATTTGGTTATGCCTCCCTTTTTTATGGCTACCCAAAACTTAAAGATACCTCTAACTCTTACAGGCACGGAATTGGTTTAACCCAACTTGTATTCTTTCAACAGCACGTTTCTTATGTCTCGGAGCAAGGTTTTTAAAGGGCTCCAGGAAAAATCAATTCAAATAATTTCAGTATGACTTAAACGCTTCAAACCCGGCGTTGAATTCACGTTGTGATTATTGCGCCTGCGCTTGGCCGAGGCGTTATACCCGTTTGAACATGTGATTGAGGACTTCAGCTTTTCACAGTGGGCGCATACTTCGGGGGAACTTTGATTAACGCTTGGCAGGATACGGGCCGAGTTCTCGCAACGCGATTTGCACCGCATCGTCGACACTCAGTTCAATAATGGATGAAGATGGCAGATTGGGGATACCCGCCCGCTTGAGGATTTCTTGTATTGGAGATTTCAATCGAGCAAACAGCAGGCGTTTACCTGTGCTGGTCAGAAATTCAAAAAATTCGCCTAACGCTTCCAGGCTGGAGCTATCGAGGTCGGGAGAGGCCTCCAGACTTAGGATTATGACCTGGGCGGACGCACCTTCGCCGCCAATGTAGTGCCGTGCTTGGGTAAGGATACGATCCACATTGGCAAAGAACAACGGCTCATTCGGACGTAAGATGGCAATATTTGGTAATAATTTTGCCTCGGGATGCAAGGCGACGTTGACGAAATCGTGGCTGACCCCAAGTTGGCCCAGGACCGATAAGGTGGAGTCCGAAAATCGCCGTAGCATCATGAGGATGCTCACCGCGATTGCGGCAAGCAAGCCATCCATTACCCCCAGCATCAGCACCCCCGCCACGGCGGCTATCACTACGATGCGATCGCGATGCCAACGAAAGTAGGGTCGAAACATCGAAGGATTAAGCGTATGGCTGACCGCATGAATGACGATTGCGGCTAATGCCGGCTCTGGTATCAAGGCAACGGCGGGCAGTAATGTCAGAACCACAACTAAGATCACTATTGCGGCAAAGGTACCGGCAAACCGGGTTGCCGCGCCCGCTACTTCATTGGCCGAAGTGGCGGAAAACCCCGCGCCCACCGGCATGCCATGCAGTAAGCCGGAGATGACGTTGGCGGCGCCCAAGGCCAGTAAGTCCCTGTTGGGCGATACAGTGTCGCCATGCTTAACAGCAAAACTTCGAATCGAACTGTACGATTCGGCGTAAAGAATCATTGCCAAGGCCAGGCCAAGCTCGCTGAGCTGCCCCCATTCACGGCCTGACAGCATTGGAAGGGCGTGCGATGGTAGTTGCAGCGAAATCGCTCCAACCATCCTGACCCCATAGCGGGCCAGATCAATCCTGTCGCTGCAAGCAATACCCAATACGACAACAATCAACGCGCCTGGCAAACGCCGGAAGCGCGAAAGCAGGAACAGTAGTCCGAGGGCAATGACCCCCACCATTATGCTCGCCGCATTCCATGCGTGAATCTGACCGAACAGCTCGGGGAGAAACTGCATCAGGTCATCATGGTTTGTGTGTACCCCGGCTATTTGGGGTAATTGCTTAAGTGTAATGAAAATGGCTAGGCCAAATACAAAGCCCCGCAGTACCGGCTTGGCAATGAAGCTCGATATTTCCCCAACACGGGCCAGGCCGGCCAATAGGAAAAATATTCCGGTGACGATAACTAGGCCGACGCCCAGCATTAGTCGATGCTCGACGTCGCCGCTGTTTATGCTTATGGATGCAGTTGCCGCAGCGAGGACGGCGGCGGAAGATGAAGTGGCGGAGACAATCGCAAAACGGCTGGAACCAACGAGGGAGTAACAGACCAGGCCCGCCAGTAGGGCGATAATGCCCATCTGCGGAGGCAGGTTGCCGATGCTTGCATAGGCAATGGCTTCCGGCAACAATAGACCTGCAATCGACAATCCTGCTGTGATGTCCTTGACCCGAGCGCTTTTCGTCGCGCTTGCGGTAGTGCTCGGCATGTCGTTTCCCTTCAGGAGATACGTAAATGAGATTTACGTGTCGGTTATTCTCTCATTTTTTGCCAAATGAATACGGCTTGATTGGCTTAGGGAAGTGTTTGTTCCGCTTCCCTTATATCGAATCGTATTGAGGTGCGTCAAGTGAGATTCGGCGTGCCATTGCAAGCCAGCCGGCACATAGCACCGATAGCAAGCCAATCGCTGCCAGTTCAGCCGATCCGGGCAGCGCCAGCCCCATGATTTCGCGCAGGCCAGGCAGCCCGACTACCAACATAAGCATTAGAGCCACCGCAACGGCCATGCGCCCGATCCACGGGTTTCTCGCATCAGTCGTCACGCCCGCCGGGTTGCGGTTTGCCAGGATTAAAAGCAATACACTTAGTATCAGTGAAACGAAGACTACGGCGCGGCTTTGCGTCACGGCAACGCCGTCGGCTATCAGCATGCCATAGCCGGCGAGCAGGATGGCCGCCAATCCAAAGCCTTGAAGTACACCGTTGAGCAAGTTGTCTCTTGAAAAGGGCGAGGCTTGACGTGCCCGCGGCGAACGGGACATCACGTCGGTTGCTTCCGGTTCGGCCTCGAAGGCGATCGAGCACGCGGGATCAATGAGCAGTTCAAGGAGCACAATATGCACTGGCAGCAATATCATCGGCCACTGTAGCATCGCCGGCACTAGCGCCAGCCCGATAATTGGAACGTGTACGGCAAATACGAAGCGGGTAGCGTTGTCGATATTGTCGGAGATGCGCCGGCCCTGTCGAATGGCGGCGACGATGCTGGCGAAGCTGTCATCCAGCAATACCAAAGCGGCCGCCTCGCGCGCGACATCAGTGCCGCGTTCGCCCATTGCAATGCCAATGTCTGCGCCTTTGAGCGCGGGCGCGTCGTTGACGCCGTCGCCGGTCATTCCCACGACCTCGCCCGCGGCGCGCAGCACCTGTACCAGCCGTAGCTTGTGCGCCGGTTGCAACCGGGCGCACAGGTCTGCGCCCTGAAGCCTTTCGTGCAGCGCTTTGTCGTCCAACGCGGTGATCTCGGCTCCCGTGAGAACGTCTGGCCTGTCGGACAGGCCCACCTGGCGTGCAATCGCGAGCGCCGTAGAGGGATGGTCGCCGGTCATCATGATCAGGCGTATTCCGGCGGCCCGACACTCGGCGACAGCGGCAGGCACTTCTGGCCGCGGAGGGTCGGCGAGCCCCACCAGGCCGAGAAACTCAAAGTTGAAGTCATGCTGGCTCTCAGGCCAGGCTGAGCCGGTGCCAGGTCCGCCCGAGCCGCCGTTCCAGCGCCCTCGGGCCACGCCCAGTACGCGAAGGCCACGCTCGGCCATTGCTTCAACTTCAAGCTGGATTGCCTCGAGCGCTCGAGCATCCAGATGGCAAAGGTCGGCCACAGCTTCTGGCGCGCCTTTGGTGGCCAGCAGATGCAGGGTTGGTTCGACACTGGCGAACACCCGCGTCATTGCCAGAATCTGGCTCGAAAGTGCATATTCGAATTCCGGAACGCGATCGTCATGTACATGCTCAGTGCCCGCCAGCCAGTGGTGGCCGAATTCCTGAATGGCCTTCTCCATGGGGTCGAATGGGTCGCCTGGTGTGGCTAGCATGGCGAACTCGATCAATTCGTGGAAGACCTCAGGAAGATCGGTGGCTGCGTCGGGCATAAAGCGTTGGTTAGCGCTGTTGAGTTCGGCTACCGCCATGTGATTCAGCGTCAGGGTGCCGGTCTTGTCCACGGCCAGCACTGTGATGGCGCCAAGCGCTTCGACTGCCGATACGCGCCGGGTAAGCACACGCTGCTTCGAGATGCGCCAAGCGCCCATCGCCAGAAATACCGTTAGGATGACTGGAATCTCTTCGGGCAGGATCGCCATCGCCAGTGCGATACCCGCCAGCAGGCTATCGAGCAGCGGCCGGCCGTCCCACAACCAGCCGAGCAATGTCTGGATGCTTGCAAGTACCAGAGCGCCTGCACCCAGCCCGCGTACCAGTTTGCGTGAACTTTGCTGCAACGAAGATGTTGGTTCAGCTGTATGGACGAGGTCGGCGCCGATGCGCCCTACCGCGGTGCCGGTGCCGGTTGCGACGACTTTGGCCAGGCCTAGTCCGCGAGTGACGACGGTGCTTGCGAATACCGCGGTTGTGTTGTCATTTTTCAGCGTGTCGGGCGCTGTTGCCGTGATGTTCCCTTCCTCGATGGGTGCTAGTTTGGCAACGGGCACCGCTTCGCCGGTGAGTAATGATTCGTTCACCTCTAGATGACCGCTGAACATGAGCGCGTCGGCGGCGATACGGTCGCCTTCGCGAAGCACCAGAATGTCTCCACGCACAACTTCACGCCCCGCGACGCGCTGCTCTTTCCCGTCGCGAATGACAAGTGCCCGTGGCGCTGACAAATCACGCAGGGATTCCAGCGCACGCTGTGTCTTGCGTTCTTGCGCAAGTGTGATGCCTATGACCACCACCACGAAGCCGAGCAGGAATAGCGCCTCGGCGCGGTCGCCCAGAGCCAGGTAGATGCCGCCAGCTGTCAGCAACATCAGAAACATTGGCTCAATGAGCACATCGCGCGCGATAGTCGCAATTGGCTTCCGAGCGCTGCCAGGCAGCGCGTTGGGGCCTTCCATCACGAGCCGGCGCTTCGCCTCGGCGGCAGTCAGGCCCCGCGGCGTCGTTGGGTCTTTTACCGACTCACCCAGTGACCTGCCCACGTATTACTTGCCTTGCAGCAGGTCCATTCCAGGCGGGAAGGTCAGGAAAAGGCCGAGCGCCAACAGAATGAAGGCTATAACGCCGACCCTGTTCAGCGCCACGTCTCGGCCGTCCCACTTCCGCGCCAATATGAACCAGCTTGCCAGCCACACAACGATGGCCACTGTTGTCACGCCCGAGAGGGGACCAGTGGGATTGTAGAAATTCAGTAAATTTTTTATAGTGGAAAAAGCATCGCCCAACAAGGCGAGAATTCCTAGCGCGGCGCATCCTATACCTGCGGCCAGAATCGCCGCTGCGCCGGCGCCATTGGGCAAGTCTTTATCCGTTGGTGATTCATTAATGTTTGCCATGATTATTCTCCATGCATCAAGTGAATCGTTGCCCCACCGCGGATCGGCGCGTATTTATTGAGAAAGGCACCGAATCCCCCCGCGACTCCGGTGGTCAGGAACGCCGCCAGCGTGAAGATCAGCGCAGCCTTGCGCAAATCGCGATGTTTGGCAAGGCTGCGGCCGTACTTCCCGAACACGTAGGCGACCATCGTCATCGCTATCGGGGCGATCCAGGACACGTGTTCTTTCCATTCCATGCCAAAATTGTGCCATCCGCTTGTGGTTGGACTCGACAACAACAGCCTTTGAGGGTAGCCCGTCAGATCGACCGTCCCTGCCGGCGCTATAGCGCGGTACCACGGATAGACGATATAAGCGCCTGAAAAAACGGCCAGCCAGGCCAGCACGACCATACCGATTAGATAGAACCGCAGCAACATCTGATCCCTGTGACTTGGAATTGCAGCTGAACCGGGCGCGGACATTCGAAACAATTCGGCAATTGCGCCAGTAAATGCCAGCATGAACAACGCGCCAAAACCCATCCCGTGAAACACGGTCCACAGGTCACGCACACTGATTTCCATGGTGAATCTCCTTTTGAGCAACATCACTGCCGACTGATTAATGACGCGCACGCCGATTAACTTGGCCTCACGGCGAGCTGTAAATTGAGTCGCACGAAATTTGAGTATGGATGTTGAGATGGCCGGATACCGATGTTTCAGTCTACGTCAGCGGCAAACTATGGGAATTGATTTAGCTCAACATACCGTGCGGCGACAGATGTCTAATCGCAGGAAGCGCCGGCGAGTTCTCGCAGTGCGTCAAGGTTCAGCAACTGAACTTCGCGTTGATGAACGCGTATTAGGCCTTCGCGCCCGAAACGTGAAAATAGACGGCTGACAGTTTCCAATGTCAAGCCTAGGTAATTACCTATGTCTTCGCGGCTCATCCGTAGGACGAACTGGGTTGATGAATATCCCAAAGCCGACAGGCGTTGCGACATATTCAATAAAAAGCCCGCCACACGCTGTTCGGAGAGTAACAGCCCCAAAGACATGACCATCTGATGGGAGCGCTGTATTTCCTTGCTCATTAGCCGCCTGAACTGTTGCTGCAAAATAGGTAAGTGCGGAGCCAGGGCATCCATTTCATCAAGGCGAATTACGCATACTTCAGTATTTTCCATGGCAATTGCATGTGACGGCTGCTGTAGCTCAATCAGGCCATCCAGGCCGGCGATTTCGCCAGGCAGCAGAAACCCGGTGATTTGCGCTCGACCGGCAGCATCTTCAAGCTGGGTTTTGATGGACCCAGAGCGTATGGCGTACACGGCTTCGACCTTATCGCCCAGATGAAAAAGGGCATCCATTTTCTTTACCTGGATGCGTTTGGTGATAAGTTGGTCGAGTTTGACGCGTTGCTCGCGCGACATGCCTAGAGGCAAGCACAGTTCACTTAACGCGCAGGTGGAGCAATGGGTAGAGTCTGGCGCGACGGAAATGGTTTTTCTCATGCCGTCCTGAGCCGTAGATTTGACTTGGTGATTATAAGTACAACTTCAGTTCAATTACGGACTCCTTTGCCGTCCAATTCAAGTAACGATACAATTGGTAACTTATACCGTGACGAAGCCGTCTTAATCCGGGTCCTGTTCTGTGAATGAGCCGCCGCATACGAAGTATGGGGAGGCAATCTGGAATTTGTGGTTTGTTAATGTGAAAACAAGGTGGGCACGGTCATCGATTGGAGCAGGGTTTTCGAGGTTCCGCCCAATATCCACTCGCGTACCCGGCTACGGTTATAGATGCCCATGACGACCAAATCGCAGCCATAGTCGGCTGCCGCGTTAAGTATGCAGTTCCCGACACCCACATCCCCGCTCTGCGCGTGAACTTCTTTGGGCTGCGGGAAACCGTGTATGGAACAGTAGGCCAATAGATCATCAGTTTCGATGTCGCGCGAGCGCAACATTTCGGGTTGAGGATCAACGGTAAGGATAGTTAGTTCCGAGGCTTGTTGGATAATCGGAGCTGCGTCGGCCAGAGCCCGGGCGGCGCGGCGACCATAGTCCCAGCAAAATAGCACGTGCTGGCCGACAGGGCGCTGTATATCTCCGGCATAGGGAATCATCAAGACGGGCCGTCCTGCCGACGTAATGACCGACTCGGCGATATTCGATGGTATTGTCCATGTCGATTCGACATTGTCGGTTTGGCTCATTATCAGCAGATCGCAAGCGCGCGCGTGAAGGGCCAGAACCTCCTCGATGGGGCCTTTGGGCATTCGGCATTGGGCCTTGATACCCGCCAGTGCTGCCTGCTTCAGGAAACGTTCTTTTGTTTCGATTCTTTCTTGTGCAATCTGTTCGAGCAGCGTAGCCAGGATCTGTGCCGCTGCCCCCCCGTCGCCATACATATATTGAGGCGTTGGCGGGTCGGTGCAAACTCCGATCAGCTCGGCCTTGTGGTGTGCTGCCAGTTGGATTGCTGCTTGTATGCGGCGTGTCCGGTTGGCGTCGTTGGTCAGGTCAAGTGCAATACGTCCGAGCATGGCGATCTCCTGTGGTTAAGCAACTACATATCGATGCCTCAATTTATGCCAATGCTGAACTATAAGATTTGATTTGGATCAAGATGTAGGCGGATCTTTCGGCGCACGCTGTTATCGATGATGCAATTGCGTATTTGCTAGGCCTGCAACCAGTCAGCGGTTTTAATCAGTTGATGCTGGGCGGTGTGGCCGAAACGTTTAACAGGCAATCGGCAAGGCCCGTGTCATTGGTTCCGCAAAAGGCAGGTGCGGCAAATTAAAATAAATACGCTAAAGATTGCATGACCGGTCACGATCCGCTTACCTGCGAAGCCGATGGCTTACGCGGACTGATGCCAATCTGAGTCAGTAGGTCTTATCGCCAACACGGCTGCCCCCTGTAATCCACCGGAGCGCAAGCTGGCCAAAGCTTCGTTTGCCTTTTCCAGTGAAAAAATAGTGATTTTCGTCCGAATGTGAATCTTCTGCGCCAAATTAAGGAATTCGAGACCATCCTCACGCGTAAGGTTGGCAACTGAACGGATTGTTCGCTCTCCCCAAAGGTCGGCATAAGGGAAGGTGGGAATATCGCTCATATGGATTCCTGCGCATATTACACATCCCCCTTTTTTTACTTGTCGCAGGGCGAGCGGCACCAACGGGCCAGCGGACGCAAAAAGCAGGGCCGCATCAAGCGCTACCGGCGCCGGTTTGTCCGATCCCCCGGCCCACGCTGCCCCGAAGTGAAGGGCGAATTGCTGGCTTTTCGTATCGCCGGGCCGTGTGAAAGCGTAAAACACGCGCCCCTGAGAGCGCAGCACCTGTGCGACGATATGGGCTGCGGCGCCAAACCCGTAGAGACCGATTCGTTTTGCCTCGCCCGCGAATCGAAGTGCGCGATAGCCAATCAGGCCGGCGCACATAAGAGGCGCTAATTCCATCGCAGAGGGCGTGTTCGGGGATTCGTCCGCCAGGACAAAGCAATAGCGGGCGTCTGCCACAGTGTATTCGGCGTAGCCGCCATTGATCTGATAGCCGGTGAAGCGAGCCGAGTCGCAAAGATTCTCTTGTCCACTTGAACAAAAATCACATTTACCGCAAGCCCAGCCCAGCCAGGGGACTCCTACTCGTTGATTGACCGTCAAGCCCTTAACACCAGGCCCGAGCGCGGAAATACGGCCGATGATTTCGTGGCCGGGGATGATTGGAAGAGCGGGATTGGGCAGTTCTCCATCGACAAGGTGCACGTCGGTCCGGCAGACGCCGCAAGCTTCCACTTGGATCTGGACTTGATTGATCCCTGGCACAGGGCGCGGTAGTTGTTCAATTTGGAGCTCATCGCCAAGACGATGGAGAACCATTGCGCGCATTGTCGTAGAAGTCAAATCATGCATGACGGACCTAAAAACCTGAGAGTTCCAATCCTTTTAGCGCCGGGAGGCACGATTCAACCGACCGGCGGCCCGCCTCGATAGCCTCTTGTGCCTGATGGAAATCCAGTAAGCCAAAGTGAGCGAGCTTCGGAGTTATGATTATGTCCGGCGGCTCGCCCGCCATCCGGCTACGGGTAATACGCACTTGCATAATGTTTAGGCTTGACGCCACGACATCGAGCATTCGCGGTAGGCGTTGTTCGTTTTTATCTTCATCGGATAGAAGAGATCCGAATCCTGATCTCATTTTTCGTACCCATTCGTAGCCAGGGGAGTCCGCTTGGGCTGCCGCAGCAGAGTCCCGCACCAAATGCCGGGCTAGTGTGTCGGAACTCAGGTCAACAGCGATCAGAATATCCGCGCCCATTGCGCGGGCAAGTGAAACAGGTACAGGGTTTACCAATCCACCATCGACCAGCAGTTGTCCTGCATGCCAGACCGGTGAAAATAGCCCCGGCAAGGCAATGGAGGCTCGTATCGCGTCCAGCGTGGGTCCGCTTCGTAACCATACTTCGGCGCCTGTGTGCAAAGCGGTCGCAACGGCCCCAAAAGGAACCTTCAAGTCTTCGATGGAGCAATCAATGAAATCCTGGCGGAAAAATTCCATTAAACGTTCGCCTTTTAACATACCGCCATTTAGCGCGATATCCATAAACGAAATAACGTTTTTAATGGTGAGTCCGACAGCCCATTCTTTGAAGCGGTCAATCTTGCCTACTGAATATACGGCTCCGACAAGGGCGCCGATTGAGGTGCCGCATACGATGTCGGGCCGGATTCCATATTCTTCAAGCGCCAGTATGACTCCTATATGAGCCCAACCACGCGCTGCTCCGCCACCAAGGGCCAAGCCAATCGAGGGCCTGGAATTGAGCTTCACCATACGATAGGCTCCTTTTAGCCTACACGGAAATTCTTGCCGAAAATCCAGGCTCGAATGCCGATGCAAAAAACTTATTCGTCCAAAACAATGTCCTGCCTATATCAACCCGTTCGCCCAGCCAACCATCGGACGTAGCAGGTCGGATTCGTATACCGGATCAATTCTAGGCGTAAATCGGTATGGGTACGCACGCGGAGCCCCGATGATTTCAGTCATCTTGATCTGCGTCAAATAACATCCAGCGATTGCGGCAGATAATGAAATTATTTTCCAGAATGTGAAATGGAAAGAAGCAATTGAGCAATTGATAGAGTATTCAACACGTCTTTCTTTTCCAGCCATCCTCGTCGAGCCTGACCGATGCCGAACCGCAGATTGTCAAAATCGAAGATGCTATGCGCATCTGAATTCACGCTGATCAAGACACCTTCACTTTTGGCCATCATGCAGTAAGTATCGGTCAGGTCAAGGCGACTTGGTTGAGCGTTTAATTCTAAAAAGCAACCCCGCTGCCTAGCATGAAGGATGATCTGTTGCATATCGACATCGTAAGGTTCCCGTTCAAGAATCAAGCGTCCTGATGGGTGAGCCAGCAAAGTAAAGCAAGGGTGATCCATCGCTCGCAAGATACGCTTGGTTTGCCGCTCTCTGGACAATCCGAATTTGCTGTGAACTGCAGCGACGACAATATCCAGGCGCTCAAGAATGCTATCGGGCAAATCGAGGGTGCCATCCTCATTGATTTCGACTTCGCAGCCCTTTAACAGCTTAAGGCCCAACTCTGTGTTCAGTTGGTCAATTTCATCCATCTGCCTTGTCAGGCCTTCGGCATTCAAACCATGCGCCACAGTCAAGCTGCGTGAATGATCGGTGATGGCGAGATAAGATAATCCACGTTTTTTTGCTTCGATCGCCATTTCGCGTAAGCTGTTTCGCCCATTCGATGCTTTGGTGTGCGAATGCAAATCCCCGGCTAGATCCGCCAAGTGAATCAGTTGCGGCAATTTTCCTGACTGAGCTGCGGCGAATTCGCCGCGATTTTCGCGCAGCTCCGGTTCGATATATGGCAATCCAACCGCCTGGAACACTGCAGCTTCGGTCTCGGACGCAATACGCCGCGTCCCGGAGAACACACCGTATTCGTTCATCTTTAATCCCCGCTTCTGGGCTAGCGTTCGCACCGCAATACTGTGTGATTTGGATCCAGTGAAATAATGTAGCGCAGCGCCAAAACTGTCGTTTGACACAACTCGCAAATCCACTTGCATTCCTTGGCGCAGTACGACGCTGGCGCGTGTTATCCCTTGTGTCAGAATCTGTGTAACTCCTTCAAATTTGACGAACCGCTGAATTATCAAGCGTGGACGAGACGAGCTGATCAGAATATCCAGGTCACCGACGGTTTCCTGCCTGCGGCGGATACTGCCTGCAATCTCGATTTTTTTGATGTCCCCTGGCGCTCGTAAATACTCTAAGAGTGAGCCGGCTATCGATTCGGCTAGATCCAATCGATAGCGCTTCTTCTTTGACTGTTGCGTTCGGAGAGCCTCCAGGATACGTTGCTCGGCGCGTACGCCAAATCCTGGGATGTTTCTAATCTGGCCATTGTGAGCGGAACTGTATAGTTGGTCCAATGTTCGGATATTGCGTTGCCGGTACAGTGTATTAACGCGCTTGGGCCCCAGTCCGGGCACTGTCAGCAATTCGTGAACCGACGGTGGAAACTGGCGGTGCAACTGTTCGCGCAGGGCGCATGTTCCGGTTGTGACTATTTCGACGATTTTCCCGGCCAAGTCGACGCCGATGCCTGGCAAATCCGTCAGGTCGCGTTTTTCTGCCACCATAGTCTGTACGCTGGATGTCAGCGCATTCAGAGTTCTTGCGGCATTGCGATAGGCTCGGACCCGAAACGGGTTGTCACTCTTGATTTCAAGCAAATCGGCGATCTGATTAAAAATGGTTGCCACATCTGCATTATGGATAAGCATACGACGTTCCTTTATCAATTGGATAAACGTCCGTCTTCTAGGCGGCATTTCAACTGGATTGGCGCGGCGGCAGATATAGCATGCCATATTAGTCATGTTTTATCGTGATTTTTATCACGTTATTAACTGTTTTCGGGAAGCGTTTTTCAATACTATGCTTTCCGGCAAGTGACTTGCCAACGGAAATATATAGCCGAGGATTTTGAATCCGTAGTTGCTCTTGTGCGACAGTCATTTGATTTGGATCAATACGCGTATTTCCGAAGTGACTACGCTGACTTTAGAGGGTGGATGGCAGTGCTGAAGAACATGCGAACGCCCGCGCCTGTTTGTCGAAACAAACGAAAACTTTTGGAAGCTGGGAAACGTTCACATAGACACCATGAAAACTGCTATTTCAGCCAGCCTGGAACGTATCACGACGCTTGGAGACCTGTTTGACTGGCGAATCAGACAAACGCCGGAGAATGAGGCATACCGCCATTTCAATTCAGAGACAGGGTGCTGGCATTCTCATACCTGGGCGCAGATCGGGGTGCGGGTGAGGGCCTGGCACAGCGCGCTTGCTGCATCCCGCCTGGCGCCTGGCGCACGGGTTGCCGTGTTGCTGCCAAATGGTTTGGATGCAGTCTGCATTGATCAGGCGAGCCTGGTTCTGGGCCTGGTCCCGGTGCCGATGCATGCGCTGGACAATCCAGCCAGCATCGCCTACATCGTCAAGGACTGTGATGCATCAATGTTGGTGTTGTCGACTCGTGCGCAATGGGAGGCAATTGCCGCAATCGGCGAAGCGATGCCGTTGTTGAAGCTGGTATTGGTCATAGGCGATGAACATTTTGCCAATGATTGCTCGCCACCTCCTGCTCCAGGAGTCGTGGTTCCATTAGCGACCTGGTTGGTCAATGGTGACTTGCCTAACAGTGCCCCAAGGCCTCCGGTGTCGGGCGGCGCCCTGGCTGCAATCGTCTATACGTCGGGAACTACCGGCAAGCCTAAGGGGGTCATGCTGACCCATCACAATATACTGTCGAATATCCGGGCAATGATGGCACGGGTCAACGTGCTTCCGTCCGATGTGTTCCTGTCGATCCTGCCGCTATCGCATACTTTCGAACGTACTGTTGGATATTACCTGCCGATTGCGGCCGGCAGTTGCGTCGCTTATGTAAGGTCCGTAGCGAAGATTCCAGAAGACATGGCAACGGTCCGGCCGACGATACTGGTTTCGGTGCCGAGAATTTATGAGCGCTCCTACTTGAAATTGCAGGAGTCGCTTGCCCAATCCAGCTATTTGATGCGACGTTTGTTCGCGCTTACGCAAACGATAGGCTGGCGACGCTTCTGTCGACGCCAGCATTTGCCTTGCGATGAGACCCCTCTAGATTGGCTGGATCCGCTGCTGTCTCCTATTTTGCATTTATTGGTGGCGCGCAGGGTGCTGGCGCAGTTCGGCGGATGCTTGCGTGTGGCCGTGTGCGGCGGGGCACCTTTGTCGCAGGCGGTAGCAGAATGTTTTCTTGCGTTGGGCTTGCCATTGGTGCAGGGCTACGGTATGACAGAGACATCACCGGTGGTCTCCTGCAATACGCCTGTCGACAACTGGCCGACCACGGTCGGAAAACCACTGGAAGGCGTCGCGGTACGTATCGGTGAGAGCAATGAGTTGCAGGTCCTCGGCGGCGGTGTCATGGCAGGGTATTGGAAGCGGCCGGAAGACAGTGCGCAGGCGACGACCGGCGATGGTTGGTTGCGTACCGGCGATCAGGCCGTCTTGGAAGGAGGGCGCATTCGCATCATCGGCAGAATCAAGGAGATCATCGTCACGTCAACCGGCGAGAAGATTGCGCCGGCGGATCTGGAATTGGCGATCACGGCCGATCCGCTATTCGAGCAAGCGTTCGTGATTGGCGATAACCGACCGTTCATCGCCGCTTTTGTTGTGCTTAGCCGTAGCGGTTTGGACACACTGTTGCGCCAATTGAAGCTTGACGTTAGCGGTAGCGTCAAGCTGGATTCGGTATTAATGCGGGGTCTCATTCTGGAGAAGATTCAATCGGCAAGCAAGCATTTCCCCGGTTATGCGGTGCCGCGTGTTGTACGGGTCGCGACGCAGCCGTGGTCGCTTCAGAACGGCCTGATGACACCCACACTGAAACTTAAACGCAATGCCTTGCTTGAGCATTTTCATGCTGAAATTGATGATATCTACGCATAAAGCAAACCTGTCGTCCGATAGCCAAAAACTTTCTCGGTAAGCCAGTACCTTGTTCAACCCTTCTTAATCAATAGTGTAGTTTTGTACCTTAAGCCGCTTCTTGAATATTAGAAGCCTGCTTACCTTTTGGGCCCTCGGTCACTTCAAATCTGACTTTCTGGCCTTCCTTGAGGGTCTTGAATCCATTCATCTGGATTGTTGAGAAGTGCGCGAAAAGATCTCCGCTACCATCATCCGCAGTAATAAAGCCGAAACCCTTGGAATCGTTGAACCACTTAACAGTACCTGTTGACATAATTTGCTCCTTCGAAGTTTAAAATCGCAGCGACCTACGCCGCTGCAGCACTTTTAATCTCAGCATAGGCAAGAGAATATTTGCAGCCCGACGAATGTCATACAACTTTATTATGGCGGTCTTATATTTGCCTGTATTGATACATATCAAATCTTTTTCAAAATGGAGTCACGCCTTGTGTTAAGCAAAAATAACGCCAATAATTTTGTCCTGGATCAGATTGCCCATAATCTGGTTAGGTATCATTTGGCATACATTTCCGGTGGCTCATCAATTAAGTGCCCTTAAAGGATAGTAGCGACGCATACGGTATTGTTTATCTGCGTTAGCAGCTAGTTTCAATTTTTGATACCTGGGACATTGATCATGTACAACACAATTTTAGTTCCGGTCGATGGTAGCCCGACATCGGGCAGCGCAGTGGCGGAAGCGGGAAAACTGGCTTTAATGTGCTCCGCGCATGTGCACCTGTTGCATGTACTTGACATGACTGCCTATACCAATGGTTTCGAACAGGCGGAAGTTTATTTCAGAGATATCAAGCCGCATGCAATAAAAGCGGCCGAAGACATGCTGGCCCGCAGCCGTTCGCTTCTGGAAGCGAGCAACGTTGTTGTCGATACTGATCTGCGGGAAAATCTGGACGGGCGAGTCGCCAGTGTCATCGTTGAACGCGCCGCATCCCTGGGTGCTGATGTTATTGTGATGGGCACGCATGGACGACGCGGATTCGAGCGAATGATGATGGGTAGCGATGCGGAACTGGTGGCCCGTACCTCTCCGGTGCCGGTGTTGCTTGTCAAGCAAAAACAATAAAGGCATCAGCCGTGCCGGTTAATTCACATGTGAATCGTGCCATATGGGAGCGCTTGAAGGAACACCCTTTGGCGTGGGTCGGCCCGGGATTGATCACTGGCGTGGCCGACGACGACCCCAGCGGGATTGCCACATACTCCCAGGCGGGTGCGCAGTTCGGCCTCAACATGCTGTGGACGATGCCACTGGCTTTTCCGCTGATGGCTGCGATTCAGTCCATGTGCGGACGTATCGGCCGGGTTACTGGGAAGGGCCTTGCCGCCAATATCAAAGGCGCGTTCCCGCCTGCTGTGCTTTTGTTTGTCGTGGTGCTTCTATTCATTGCGAATATTCTCAATATTGCTGCGGATGTTGCCGCCATGGGAGAGGTGGCGGAATTGGTCACAGGCCTGAATCGTCATCTCATGACCGCATTTTTTGTATTTGGCACGCTGATACTGCAAGTATTCATTCCCTATCACCGCTATGTCTTTTTCTTGAAATGGCTGACATTTTCCCTACTGGCTTATGCGGCGGTCTTGTTTACGGTGCATGTCCCTTGGGCGGAAGTGGCTATACGTACGATATGGCCGAAGTTTCAACTCAATTCCACAAGCGCCGCCGTGATTGTCGGGGTTTTCGGAACCACCATTAGCCCCTATTTGTTTTTCTGGCAGGCGTCCGAGGAGGTCGAAAATATGCAAGGGGAGCTTGGTGCCGTGTCGCTGCTGAGTGACGGTCGAGGAGCTGGCAAAGAACTCCGCCGCATTCAATGGGACACGTGGAGCGGCATGTTGTATTCCGACATCACGGCCTATTTCATTATTCTGGCAACCGCTGTCACGCTTCACGCTGCCGGGGTCAAAGACATTGAGACTGCGGCGCAGGCGGCAAGCGCGTTGCGGCCGCTTGCTGGCGACTTCGCATATACCCTTTTCGCTCTCGGCATCTTAGGGGTCGGCCTGATCGGTGTGCCGGTGTTGGCCGGCTCCGCTGGCTATGCGCTATCGGAGGCAATGGGTTGGAAGTCCGGCCTGGAACGCAAAGCACGTGATGCACGCGGTTTTTACGGCGTTATTGCCGTCAGTGTGCTTGCTGGGCTTCTGATTCAATATTCGCCAATCGCTCCAATGAAGGCCTTGTTCTGGAGTGCGGTCATCAATGGCGTGGTCGCTGTGCCGTTGATGGTTGTGATCATTGTATTGGTTTCAAAGAAGTCAGTAATGGGCGAATTTACTGTCGGTCGGCCGACAATCGTTCTTGGCTGGATTGCAACTGGAGTGATGGGAGCAGCGGCGATACGAATGATCATGCCTGGCTAAGGCTAAATTTCTGAGGCGACCCCGGTTGGGTATTGGTAACGGGCGCACTCATAGCAATCCATCTATCATTTAAACCAAATGAGAGCCGGGCCGAATGCAATGCCCGGGAATAAAAACCGCAGTGTTGTTGATGCTGATCAATTACCGTAGTTTCCATCAGGATAGTATGACCATGCATGTAGTGCAAAGCACGTTTAAGGCTCTCGCCGCTTTGGCTTGTCACAGAGGTAAAAGCCAGTGGGAATTGAAATCGTTTTTTTCCTGGAGAGGTTCATCATGGCTAATAATTTAATGCAACTCGATCCCTTTAACGATATTGCTCATTTTTCGCCGTTACGCAGCTTTGAGGATTTATTCAAGGATTTCCGCTTGCGACCGGCCTTGGGTAATCTTGACGCCGAACCGCGCATTAAGATGGATGTATCTGAAACAGATCAGGGTTATACCGTAAAAGCCGAAATACCGGGTATTAAAAAAGAGGACGTAAAGGTAGCTGTCGAAGGTAATCAGGTTACGATCACCGCTGAGACAAAGCGCGAGACGGAAGAGAAAAAGGGTGAAACGGTAGTGCGTCGCGAACGCTATTTTGGCCATCAATCGCGCAGCTTCACTCTTGCTCATGAGATAGACGATTCAAAAGCCGTCGCTAAATACCAGGATGGCGTGTTGGAGTTGTCCTTACCCAAGAAATCGGGCAGCAGCGGTGCAAAAATGCTGACGGTCAACTAATTAGCGTAACTAAGATGGGATCCGACGGCGCCGAAATCATGGCTTGCTCGTGTTAGCCGTCGGGCGCGCCGGCTTGATCATGGTTTCGGGCGACACTCAGCAGACACGTCCCGGCAGAAAGAAGGGTGTGAACGCCCAATCGGCAACTGGATGCATGGGTGTCGTTTGTTTGGCGGCATCCGGGCGGTTACGTATTCAGTACGAGTAAGCGAGTATCTATGAAACTCTCATTTCTTGGCGCTGCCGGCACAGTGACCGGATCCCGGTTCCTGCTCGAAGCAGACGGGCGGCGGATTCTTATTGATTGCGGGTTATTTCAGGGGTTGAAGCAGCTTCGCTTGCGTAATTGGGCGCAGTTTCCGGTTACTCCCAGCAGTATCGACGCCGTCGTGCTGACACACGCCCATCTGGACCATTCGGGTTACTTACCCTGCTTGGCCCGAGATGGTTTTCGTGGGCCGGTTTACGCAACCGAGACGACCGTCGATCTGTGTGCCATTTTATTGACTGATAGCGCCCATATTCAGGAATCGGATGCCGATTTCGCCAATCGGCACAGGCTGTCGAAACATGCTCCTGCATTGCCGTTGTACACCGTTGCCGATGTGAATAATGGGATGCGTCTTTTTAAAAAAATGCCATTCAATACCTTGCATAGACTCGAGTCCGGCATCGAAATAATCTTTCATCATGCTGGACACATTTTGGGCGCGTCCATTGTCGAAATAAATTGGCAAGGGCGCCGCATAGTATTTTCCGGCGACTTGGGTCGATATAACGACCCATTAATGTCTGACCCCGCTATCGTGGAAGAAGCGGATTACTTGATAGCGGAATCAACGTATGGCGATCGCCTTCATGAGCGCGAAGACCCACAAAACCGGCTGGCCGAAATTATTCAGCGAACTGTGCGGCGGGGCGGCACGGTTTTGATTCCAGCATTCGCAGTCGGACGTGCTCAATTATTACTACTGCACCTGTACCAGTTAAAACAACAAGGGCGCCTGCCGGCCAATTTACCTATTTATCTGGACAGTCCGATGTCGGTAAACGCGGTCGATATTTATCGCCGTTATCCAGACCAGTTGCGCTTAGGCGAGGTCAATTACGCGGCGGCCTATGGAGTGGCCCATTATGTTCGCGATGTCGAGGAGTCCAAAGGACTCGATGCCACACCAATGCCCAAAGTGATTATTTCGGCCAGCGGCATGGCAACGGGGGGGCGAGTTTTACATCACTTAAAGCGATTTGCGCCGGATCCGCAATCGGCTGTATTGTTCGCCGGCTTCCAGGCCGCGGGAACGCGCGGTGCAAAGATGCTCAATGGTGCTCAAACCGTCAAGATTTATGGTGAATACGTTCCCGTGCGCGCGGAATTACACAATCTCTCAATGCTTTCGGCACATGCGGACGCCGACGAAATCATGCGTTGGCTAAGGGGTTTTCAACGACCGCCCAAAGAGACCTTCCTAGCTCATGGCGAGCCCGAAGCGGCGGATACCCTGAGGTTGCGGATTAAAGACGAATTAGGCTGGTCTTGTCATGTTGCGGAGGATCGGGAAGAAGCCGAATTGCGATGAATCCACAGTTCTTCTTTTACCAAACTTAATACAGATCAAGTGTCAATCTGTGTTTTCAGCGAATCATAATGCTAGCCATCCAAAGAACGAAGGAGACTTAGTCATGTACAAGAAAATTCTTGTGGCCATTGATGGGAGTGATGTGGCCAACGGCGCTTTTGAAACCGCGTTGCAACTGGCTAAGGCGGAAAAGGCTGAGTTGTTACCTCTATATGTAGTTGAGTATCCGAATATCTATGATCCAGGTATTGGGTATGATCTGACGCCAATTTATGAGGCCCTCCGTGCCGAGGGCGACCGCGTTGCAGCAGAGGCTGATGCCTGTTTGAAAAAAGAGGGTATAGATGGCAAGGCTCGTGTAGCTGATAAATTTCCCTCTATTAGGCCTACGGCGAGTCAAATCCAGGATGTGGCCGATGAGTTTCAAGCTGATTTGGTGATTTTGGGTACTCACGGCCGCAGCGGCTTTAAGCGGTTGATGCTGGGCAGTGTGGCCGAAGCGTTTATCAGACAATCAACAAGGCCCGTGCTATTGATTCCGCAAAAGGCAACTGTCGAGCCTCTAGCCAAGGAATGAGGGCCTGGCATTGGGGTTGGCTGGTTTCCAGGGCGCCTCAGACCGTTATGTTCACATCGTGTGAAGTGTCAGGGCAGGATGCTTTGATAGAAATCATGCAAAATTGCAATAGCTTCCTCTGCATTTTCGACGATCGTGATCAATGCCGCGTCGGCCTCGCTGATCATCCCTTCTTCGACGAGAAAGTCGAAGTGGACCGCCCGCCGCCAAAAAGCTCTGCCGACGAGCACGATGGGAATGCGAGCCATCTTGCTGGTCTGCACAAGATTCAGAACCTCCAAAAGTTCGTCAAGAGTACCGTAGCCTCCTGGAAAAGCGACCAGTGCTCGTGCCCGCAACAAAAAATGCATCTTCCGCAGCGCGAAGTAGTGAAAACGAAATGCCAGTTCGGGGCTGATAAAAGGATTGGGCGCCTGTTCATGCGGCAGCGTAATATTGAGTCCGATCGAGTGCGCCTCCATTTCGAAAGCGCCCCGATTGGCGGCCTCCATGATGCCCGGACCGCCACCCGTTACGATCACAAAATCATGCTGCTCCTTATCCTGGAAATGACTTGAGACCATTTGCGCGAAGCGTCGTGCCTCGTCGTAGTAGCGCGAATACAGTAGCCGACGTTTAACCTTGGTAAGTTCAAGCTGGATGCCCGGGTCGTCTGGCTGGGCCTGTGCCAGGGCTTTAACCCGAGCCAACTGAGCGCGTGCCTCTATAGGCGGAATTATTCTTGCGCTACCGAATACGACAATGGTGGAATGGATGTTGAGCTTGCGCAGCGCAGCCTCGGGCTTTTGGAGCTCTAGCTGCAATCGAAGCGGGCGCAAATCATCGCTCGCCAAAAACTCAAGATCTTCCTGGGCAAGGCGATAACTGGCCCCACGCATAATGGCCTCTTGCAGAGCCTTGTGTTGAGTCGAGTCAGTCATACGGAACCTCCTCGGGCATGATCAACTCGTAAATTTGCACCGTGGACAATTTGTGGTCCAAATATAGGGATGAAGCGTGTTCAAAAGCCCAACCGACTCGCCGGCTTTGCCTTATTGAACAGTGGTCGAGCAAAAAAATAAAGGTTGGCTGAGTCGGATTTTCTGCTGGGGTAGGGAACGGAAAGATTGAAATAGATGGAGCAATTCGGGCTTTAGTATTTGGATGTCTTTTCGACGTACCGAGATCGCACCAGCCTCAGCCAGGGCGGACAAGGTGCGGCTGACCGTTTCCAGTGTCAGGCCCAGGTAACAGCCTATATCGCGCCTGGTCATGGGCAGCGACATTTCTTGCGAGGAATAACCAAGCGCCGCATACCGTTTGGCGAGCTCTTCCAGGAAACCGGCCACACGCGCTTCAGACTTGAGCGGGCCCGACAGGCTAATGCCGGCATGCTCCTCCATAATTTCCCGGCTGGTGGCTAGATAGATCATTTGCTCCAATTCGCGGCAGGAATGTCCCATGGCCAGTATCTGTTTGAAGGGAATAATTATCAACTCGCAATCGGTCAACGCGACGGCTTCGGTGCCATATCGATTGCAGAAAAGGCCGTCCAAACCCAGCAGATTACCCTTCATCGGGAAGGAGAGCACTCGTTCATCACCTTCGGAATTGCGCAGCACGATTTTTAAGAATCCGAACCGTACAACGTATAACGATTCAAACGGTTGTCCCAAGCGATAGATTAGCTCGCCAGCCTTGACTCGTCGAGGATGAAATTGCGGACCCTGTTCGCTCATTTCTTGTTTTTGAGGGCCATCAAGTCGCAACAACTCGCCGATATCCTGAATGGAGAAAAAGAGTTTGGCGTATCCTGGCCGAGAGTGTGGAACCACGTCGTTCCGCGAATCAGCCCACGTCTCTGCAAGCTTAAGGGTATTCATCATGATCCTTCGG
This sequence comes from Paralcaligenes ureilyticus, assembly GCF_004346225.1. Classification (GTDB taxonomy): domain Bacteria; phylum Pseudomonadota; class Gammaproteobacteria; order Burkholderiales; family Burkholderiaceae_B; genus Paralcaligenes; species Paralcaligenes ureilyticus. Next base: position 111,236 of record NZ_SMAJ01000002.1, read on the forward strand.
TTTATTGTGCCGATTGGCACGGTATAACCACCACACAGCTCTGATGACTCACTGCAAAACAGAGAGAATAATTAGCCGTGCCCGAGTTCCGGCATATGAACATGGCTGTGGACAACGAGTTGAGCTTTGCCATCCATATATACGATTAATCACTTGCGGATGTAGTTGGGAGTTCTTGCGTCAAGTGTAAGGTTGTACTTTAGAAAAAAAATTGATTTATGTCAAAAGTTTAAGTGTTTGTGGTTTGTTCTAAGTCATTGATTTGTAATTAATTTCAGCTAAATGTTTCGAGCTAATAATACGTCGAAATTATTGCAATGTGATGCTTCCGGCATCTGACATCCGTTCACGATTTGATGTAAATCAAGACTCGCGTATTGTGTCACTGGATAATGGTTGGAAGCTTAGGCGCATCGCCTAAATGGAAGGTAAAAGAGGATGCACCGGTTAACCAACATTGCAATCGCCGTAGCGCTGGCCGCGGCCGCCCTTGTGTATTGGGCTCCGACGCATATACGTGCGGCAAATGACTCAACCGAACTCGTTATGATCAAGCGGGGCAACTTTACATATCGCCCCGCCGGTGAGTACTTGCGGGGTAATGACCCAGTGGATCCGCCCGCTGTCGTTGTGCACTTTCCGAGCGATTTCTTGATCATGAAACGACAGGTTAGCCAGGCGGAATATGCGCAGTGCGTCGGCAATGGCGCCTGCAAGGCTTTGGATAGGGCGCAACGAGGCGCCGTTTCCCCTGATTTGCCGGTGGTTGGGGTGAGCTGGGCGGATGCAACCGCTTATGCCGCCTGGTTGTCGGCCAGGACTGGCCACCATTACAGGCTCCCGAGCTACGCACAATGGGCGTTCGCCGCCGGTTCGGCTTACAAGGAAGAGGACGTTATCGAACCGTCTGATCCGAGTAATCCAGCTCAGCGCTGGTTGGCCGAATATGCGATCGAAGCCCGTCGCAAGACGACAGGGGATGTTCGCCCTAAGGTCTTTGGCAGTTATGGAGTCAGTTCCACTGGGTTGCTGGATATTGCCGGCAACGTATGGGATTGGACCGACACGTGCAGCACTCGTCAGATTATCGATGAAGATGCCGCACCCGAACAAAACTGCGGCGTTCGAGTCGTGGCGGGCCGGCATCGTGGATATATTGCCGATTTTATCCGCGACCCCCGCGGCGGCGCATGTTCGGTCGGTATTCCGCCCAGCAATCTTGGATTCAGGCTTATTCGTGACGCCGCCAATTGATTTAACCAGGGCGCTGCATCAAATAGGGTTGAACTGGAACGGTCTGTCGTTGGGCCCGTTGCTGATTAGGGAAAACCCGTATTAATCTGCATCAAGCTTGAGCTAGATCAAGAAATGGGCGGCAAGACAGGTATTAAATGGATCCAACAGGTCAACACTACAACGAAGGAGTTTTCATGATGGAACGGCGTTCATTTCTGAAGCAAGTAGGCATGGGCACGCTCGCCGGGTCGGCCATTATCACCGGCCCTGTTTTGGCAAAAACCAATTCTGGCCCGAGTTCCAAAGAAGCGTCCATTGCGCACGACATATCAACATTGCGACGGGTCAAAGTTGACCTTGTGGCGCCGCCCATGATTCATGCACACGAGCAGACCGTTGATTCGACGCCCAGAGTGGTTGAATTTCGCATGACGGTTCAAGAAAAAAAGATTGTGATTGACGACAAGGGTACAACAATGCAGGCCATGACCTTTGACGGCTCCATGCCAGGCCCCACCATGGTGGTGCATCAAGGCGATTACGTTGAATTGACCCTGGTTAATCCGGCGACGAACGTCATGCCGCACAATATTGACTTTCATGCGGCGACCGGCGCACTGGGAGGCGCCAAATTGACCAATGTCAATCCTGGCCAGCAAGTTACGTTGCGTTTCAAAGCCGACCGCAGCGGTGCTTTTGTGTATCATTGTGCCCCCGAAGGCACGGTGGCCTGGCATGTGGTATCGGGTATGAGCGGCACCATAATGGTTTTGCCGCGCGACGGGTTGAAAGACGCGAACGGCAAACCCCTGCACTACGATCGGGCCTATACCATAGGCGAGTTTGACCTGTACATCCCCAAAGATGAAAAGGGTAACTACAAAGACTATGACACGCCGGCGGCGAGCTATGCCGATACCGTCGAGGTGATGCAGACCCTTACTCCCACCCATGTGGTGTTCAACGGCAAGGTGGGCGCGCTGACGGGCGAACACGCTCTGCTGGCCAATGTGGGCGAAACCGTACTATTCATTCACTCGCAGGCCAATCGGGACACGCGCCCGCACCTTATTGGTGGGCACGGCGATTGGGTGTGGGAACTGGGCAAGTTCGATAATCCTCCGCTAAAAGGGCTTGAAACCTGGTTTGTTCCGGGCGGTTCCGCCGGGGTGGCCTTGTATACCTTCAAGCAACCTGGCATTTACGCCTATCTGAACCATAATCTGATCGAATCCTTTTTGCTGGGCGCGGCGGGCCACGTCAAGGTCGAAGGCAAGTGGAATGATGATCTGATGAAACAAGTCAAGGCGCCCGGCCCCATCACTCAAGCGTGATCGCCGCTCTTTATTTCATACGAAGGTTTGCCTGGCGGCAAGCCTCTTGTCAGCCATTACTGGAGAAATTTATGTTCAAGCTTGTTCACGTCGCGTTGGGAGTTGCCCTGGCTGTGTGCGTCGCCCCCGCGCTGACCTCTGCCCAGGTCGTGGCGTCCGCTTCGGCCATGACAACCGCTACCGTGAATCACGATGGCGAGAAGCTATATAAATCGGCCTGCTTTGTGTGTCACGGCACGGGCGCGGCGAACGCCCCCAAGCTGGGCGACAAGACGGCGTGGGCACCCATTATCGCGCAAGGTATGGACACCATTTTGGCCACGGCCATCAAGGGCAAGGGCGCCATGCCGCCCAGAGGCGGAGCGGCCAAGGTCGATGACGCGACATTGGCGTCGGCTGTTCAGTATATGGTGAAGTCAGGGCAGTAATCACCTTGTCGAGGCATTTATCCGGATAGCGGCCAGCACATGTACTGAGGGATAAATGGAAAAGATAGTGGAAAACCAAACGCGGACACAATTGGCTGATGCGCTGATTCATGAAACCATGCTGCCGATCACGCATGGCATTGCATCAGCTTCTCTGGTGGGTGCCTATCTTGATTGGGCCAGTCATCTGGCGGTGTCGCCCGGCAAACAGCGTGACATGCTGGAAAGTGCGGCTAGGAAATGGGTCCAGTGGGTAATGTACGTATCGAATTCTGCGATGGGGAATTGCGCTCCGTGTGCGCAGCCACAGCCGCAGGACAAACGTTTTCGGGGTGCGGCATGGGGAAAAATACCATTTAATTGGTCTGTACAAGCTTTTTTATCGATGGAGCAATGGTGGTCCGACGCCATGACTGACGTTCCAGGGGTATCGCTGCACCATCAGAATGTTGCCGAATTCGTTACACGCCAGTGGCTGGACGTTTGGTCTCCCTCCAATTTTGTGTCCTCCAACCCCGAAGTACTGCGTTATACGCTTGCATCAGGCGGGGACAATCTGGTGCGCGGCGCGTCAAATTGGCAGCGCGATACGATGGATCTTTTGTCTCATCGCAAGCTCCGGGACACCGAGACCTTCCTGCCCGGGAAAGACGTTGCCTTGACGTCCGGAAAGGTCATTTATAGAAATCATTTGATTGAGCTGATTCAGTACGCACCGACCACGAAAACCACGTTTCCCGAGCCTGTATTGATTGTGCCGGCATGGATCATGAAGTATTACATATTGGATTTGTCGCCTCATAACTCGCTGGTCAAATACCTGGTGGACCATGGTCATACGGTTTTCATGATTTCATGGAATAACCCGACCAAAGATGACCGCGACCTGGCCATTAGCGACTATCTTGATATGGGGATTATGTCGGCGCTGCGCATGATAAAGGAAGTGACGCCCGAAAAACAGATCCATGCGGTTGGTTATTGCCTGGGGGGCACTCTCCTGGCAATTGCCGCGGCGACTTTGGCGCGTGACGGCGATCGCATCCTGGCCAGCATGACTCTGCTGGCTAGCCAATTGGACTTCAAAGAGCCCGGCCAGCTTGGCCTGTTCATCGACGAAAGCCAGATAGCCTATTTGGAAAGTATCATGGCAGCGCAAGGTTACCTGGATGGCCGTCAGATGGCTGGCGCCTTTGCATTGATTAATTCCAAAGATCTGGTCTGGTCAAAATTGGTTCATGAATACCTGATGGGCGGGCAGACTCCTCTGACCGATTTGCGTGCCTGGAATGCCGACGCTACTCGGATGCCTTACCGCATGCACAGCGAGTATTTACGCAAGCTTTATCTGAATAACGATTTGGCTGAGGGCAGGTTCGCGGTCAATGGCAAGCCCATAGCCTTGCAAGATCTTCGGTTGCCCATATTCGTGGTAGGTACAGAGAGCGATCATGTTTCGCCATGGAAATCGGTATTCAAGGTGCACTTACTGACGGATTGCGAAACGACGTACGTTTTGACCACTGGCGGGCATAATGTGGGTATCGTCAATCCACCTGTAGAATCAGCGAAACACACAGGCCATTCTTACAAAATTATGACACGTGCTCCTGAGGGTCGGTATATTGACCCTGAGGCGTGGCTATTGCAGGCGGACCAACAAGAGGGATCCTGGTGGCCAGCATGGCAGGCGTGGCTCGCCTGCCGATCATCGAAGGCGGTGGCCGCCTTGCCTATATCGGAGAAGCTGAGTTCGAAAATGACTGAGTTCGAGGATGCGCCCGGTCGTTATGTCGGCATTGTTTGAGATTTGCGTTGTCTTGACTCCCGACGCAAAGGATGTGGCATGATTGTTCAGGATCAGACCTCTGTTCTCGCGTTTTTGAAGGACTCGGCCAGTTATGGTGAGTCGGTGGCGCGGGTAACCACCCTTGATACCCACATCTCCGTCATCGTTTTCGTGGGACAACGTGTCTTCAAGTTAAAGCGTGCAGTGCACTTGCCTTACGTCGATTTTTCGACCGCCGCTCGACGCTTGGCTGCTTGCCGCCAGGAGTTAGACTTGAATCGGCGGACCGCACCGACGCTCTATGTGGGCGTGCGGTGCATTACCCGCGAGGCCGATGGCCGTCTTTTGTTCGATGGTCACGGCGAACTTGTCGATGCCGTGGTTGAAATGGTTCGTTTCGATGAAAACACACTATTCGACAGGATGGCAACGCGCGGCCAATTAACGTCGGCATTGCTGACGGAACTGTCGCGTACCGTCGCACGCTTTCATACGAACGCGGCCATCGATCATCGCCGAACGGGAGCCGCCAGCATCGCGTCCGTGCTGGATAGCAACGAGCAGGCGCTTGCGGAGGCGAATATCTTCACATCGGCCACGATTGCCGCGCTGACTGCGAAATTGCGGACAGCCCTTGGCCACCACGAGGCGTTGCTGAATGCGCGCGAGCGCGCAAGCAAGGTACGCCACTGCCATGGAGATATGCACTTGCGCAATATCTGCCTCGTAAATGACGTCCCGACCCTTTTCGACTGCATTGAGTTCGATGAGGCAGTTGCGACGATCGACATACTGTACGACCTTGCCTTTCTAATTATGGATCTGTGGCATCGCGGTCTTGAGTCGGGCGCCAATCTGGTTTTTAATCGCTACGTTGATGAACGCGACGAGGTCGACGGGTTGCCGCTTTTGCCATTTTTCATGGCTATACGAGCGGCCGTCCGTGCTCATGTTATTGCCATGCAGGCTGGGCAGGCTACGGGCCAACGCTACGAAGAGCTTGTTCGCGAGGCCAGGGCTTATATAGCGTTGGCATTTCGATTTCTTGCGCCGGCGCCACCACGGCTGGTCGCGATTGGAGGCTTGAGCGGCACAGGTAAATCAACCGTGGCGGCGGCCGTCGCGAATCAGCTTGGACCAGCACCGGGGGCGCGGATACTGGCGAGCGACCGCATCCGCAAACACCTTCGCGGTGTACCCGCAGAGGTGCGTCTGCCGGTAGCGGCGTATCACCCAGAGGTTTCAGAACAGATCTACGCTGTTTTGATGCAAAGCGTGAGGGCGACTCTTGCCAACGGTCATGCGGTAGTTGCCGATGCTGTGTTTGCTGAGATAGCCTATCGTGAACGGGTCGAACAAATTGCGCTCGATGCAGAAGTTCCTTTCACAGGCCTGTGGCTTCATGCTCAGCCCGATACGCTTATTGCCCGGGTTGATGCGCGACGAGGCGATGCATCCGATGCGACTGTAGACGTAGTGCGCACACAACTGGCAAGTCAAAATAGCCCGGCTGGCTGGACCTGGATCGAGGCAGGCGGCACCGTTACCTCCACGGTGGCGCGGGTTGTGGAGGTCTTAGCCTGCCGGGCGCCCCAACGGTAGATCTCGTCAAACCGACCGATGCGGCCCCGTGGAGGCCATTTGTGCGGTGGATAGAAAAAATATCATCGATAGTGGGAAATAAGGTGTAGCTGCGTTAGCGACGTATTTGTTTTTGTTCGATATCAATTTGGAGAACGCCATGTCCGGCCCACTATCAGTAGAGCTTTTGCAAAAAATGGATGCCTATTGGCGCGCATCGAATTACCTTTCGGTAGGCCAGATCTACTTACAGGGCAATCCGTTGCTAGACTCGCCGCTTGCGCTTGAGGATATAAAGCCGCGCTTGCTGGGCCATTGGGGGACAACACCAGGATTGAACTTTCTGTATGTTCACCTTAACCGATTGATCAAGGATAACGATCTGGATATGATCTATATCATTGGCCCGGGCCATGGCGGTCCTGGGCTGGTGGCGCAGACCTATCTGGAGGGGTCTTACACAGAACGCTATCCTGCGATCGAGCAAAACCGCAATGGGATGCGGCGGCTCTTTCGTCAATTCTCCTGGCCTTTCGGGATTCCTAGCCACGTATCGCCCGAAACTCCTGGCTCCATTCACGAAGGAGGCGAGCTGGGCTATTCCCTGGTGCACGCCTATGGGGCCGCTTTCGACAACCCGAACTTGATTGTCAGTTGCATCATAGGCGACGGCGAAGCCGAAACCGGAGCGTTGGCGGCCAGTTGGCATTCCAATAAGTTTCTAAACCCAGCTCATGATGGCGCGGTTCTTCCGATCCTTCATCTTAACGGCTTCAAAATCGCTAATCCGACGGTGCTGGCTCGGATCGGCCATCAAGAACTGGCGGCGCTCATGCGCGGCTATGGCTATGAGCCCTATTTTGTGGAGGGCGATGACCCGGCGGCCGTGCATCAATGTCTTGCCAAAACGCTCGACACGGTTCTGGCGCAGATTCGTCAGATTCAGAACACCGCGCGGTCTCTTCCTACCACGCAAAACCCGGCACGCCCGCGCTGGCCCATGGTTGTTTTTCGCACGCCCAAGGGTTGGACGGGGCCGAAGGTCGTCGATGGTAAGCCAGTCGAAGGCACTTGGCGTGCACATCAAGTACCTATCGCCGATTTCAAGAGCCCCGAACATCTGAGGCAACTCGAAGAGTGGATGAAGAGTTACCGGCCGCATGAGTTATTCGACAAGCAAGGCAAATTCCTGGATGAATTGGCCGCTCTTGCACCGACGGGTCGCCGCCGCATGGGATCCAACCCGCATGCCAACGGAGGCGAGCTGTTGCAGCCTCTGGCCATGCCCGATTTTCATGAATATGCCGTGACGGTGCCCAAGCCGGGCCTTGTCGAAGCTGAAGCAACACGGGTATTGGGAAAATTCCTGCGCGATGTGATGAGGCTTAATCTTGACCGAAAGAACTTCCGCCTATTCGGCCCAGACGAGACCGCGTCGAACCGGCTCGATGCGGTCTATGAAGTCTGCGGCAAGGCGTGGATGGCTGATGTTGAAGAGGTTGACGTTAATCTCAGCGTCAACGGCCGTGTCATGGAGGTGTTAAGCGAGCACCTGTGCCAGGGTTGGCTCGAGGGCTATCTACTGACCGGGCGCCACGGCTTGTTCTCGTGCTATGAAGCTTTTATACATATCATCGATTCCATGCTCAATCAACATGCCAAGTGGTTAAAGGTGAGTACCAAAATCCCCTGGCGCAAACCGATTGCGTCGCTCAATTACCTTCTTACCTCGCACGTCTGGAGGCAGGATCACAATGGCTTCTCGCATCAGGATCCCGGCTTTATTGACCACGTCGCGAACAAGAAATCCGACATTGTGCGCATTTATCTGCCGCCCGACGCAAATTGCCTTTTGTCGGTGACGCATCACTGTTTGCGCAGCCGCAACTACATCAACGTCATCGTTGCTGGAAAACAGCCGCAATGGCAGTGGCTCGACATTCATTCGGCCATTCATCATTGCACTATCGGTGCGGGTATTTGGCAATGGGCCAGCAACGATGGTGGCGATCCCGATGTCGTCATGGCCTGCGCGGGCGATATACCCACTCTTGAGACGCTCGCCGCTGTAACACTCTTGCGCGAATACGTTCCCGATATACGCATCCGTGTCGTCAATGTGGTGGATTTGATGGTATTGCAGCCCCCATCTGAACATCCTCACGGTCTGGAAGATCGTGAATTCAACAAACTATTTACTGAAGATAAACCCGTCATTTTCGCCTTCCATGGCTATCCGGCGATGATCCACAAGCTTAGCTATCGGCGGCGCAATCATGACAATATTCATGTACGCGGCTATAAGGAAGAGGGCACCACAACGACCCCTTTCGACATGGTCGTCATGAACAATCTCGACCGCTATCAGCTCGCGCTGGACGCCATCGGGCGAATACCGCGATTCGCCGACTTGGTAGAGAAGGAGACAGCGCGATACTGGGCTACCATGCAGCGCCACAAGCTTTATATTAGCGAGCATGGCCAAGATATGCCGGAAGTTCAAGACTGGCGCTGGAATGCATGAACGTGATGGTGACACCCGAACGTAGCCAGATCGGCGGGGCGCCTGAATTGAGAGTCCTGGCCCTAAACAGCGGCTCTTCATCGCTCAAATTCGGCTTGTACCGTGTCGGATCTTCGCGTACTGAAATGCTGCTCGGCGGCCAGGCCGAGTCGATCGGCGAACACAAAGGAAAATTCTGTGCCCACAATTTGTGCCGGAATGAGTCGATCTCTGAGACGCTGCCCATTTTTAGCCAGCGCGATGCAATCCTTCGCATCGTGCGGCTTCTTGCCGAGTCGAAAATGGCCGCCCCGGCCGCCATCGGGCACAGAATTGTGCATGGTGGGCCCATCCTGCGCCAGCACTGTCTTATTAACAGTTCAGTCTTGCGCCAACTTGATGCGGCTAGCGCGTTCGCGCCGCTGCATACCCCGTCGGCTCTTTCGGTCATACACTACGCGCAAGAGCAATTTCCCGGGCTTGCACAGGTGGCGTGTTTTGATACTGCCTTTCACGCCCAATTAGCGGACGTTGCGCGCATACTTCCCATTGCGAAAGAGTGGCAATCCGAGGGGCTTGAACGCTATGGGTTCCACGGCCTTTCTTGTGAATCGATTGTTCGTCAACTTGGCAGCCGCGTACCAAGCCGCCTGATAATTGCTCATCTGGGCAATGGCGTGAGTGTCTCTGCAATCAAAGATGGCCGATCGATCGATACCAGCATGGGGCTGACTCCCAGCGGTGGCGTCATCATGGGAACGCGCAGCGGCGATCTTGATCCAGGCGTTTTACTCTATTTGATGCGCGAACAGAAGTTCAGTGCAGCGATGCTTGAAGACTTGGTTGATCGTCGCTCCGGGCTTCTGGGAATTTCAGGCCTTGATAGCGATATGCGGCGCCTGCATGAAGCCGCCGCTTCGAACGCCGATGCTCACCTCGCCATTCAAATGTTCTGCTACTCCCTGCGCAAGCAGTTGGCTGCGATGATCGCGGTGCTCAATGGCGTCGACCAGATCGTCTTCACTGGTGGCATTGGCGAAAATGATGCAATGGTACGTGAGACAATCTGCGATGGCTTGTCCTGGATCGGTGTGCGCTTGGACGCTGCCCGGAACCAGTCGGGAACCAATCCGATTAATGACCCCGCGTCGCGCTGTGCAGTGCGTGTGATTGCGTCGCAGGAAGACGAACAGATTGCCCACCATACCAGGTCATTGTTTCTGCGGAGCATTGGCGGGCAAAGGCCGTTGTAATGATCTACAGCGCTCGATGCGAAACCCGGGCACTTTCACGGCTAGAGTGTTATCACAAAGGCGTGCAGGTATTGCTCAGCCGAGCTACGTACGGCAGCGCACAGACTCGTGGTTGTTTTTGGTGCAGGCTATCGGTTTGAAAAAATGGCAGCCATAAGGGCTGCCGCTACGGGATTCACGGGTAGGTTTTTGTAGCGGCACCCCTTGTGGGTGCCATCTGGCTACGATCACAAAGTAAACACCCAGCCGGGGATTTACAATAGCCGCATTGCCATTTAACCAAAGGGAACAAGCCATGGACGTAGCCGCGCAACCCAAGAACGAATCGGAAGAAGTTCCACTTTCGCCCTGGTGGATACGCTCGGTGCTAATTGTGATGGTGCTGGGCTTTGCCGGTTTGTTGGCCATTACCACCTTGGCTTACCGCAACGCGCCACCCATACCGGCAAAGGTCGTTGACGCCTCGGGTGTCACGGTATTCACCGGTGACGATATCAGTAACGGCCAGGCTGTGTTCTTGCGTTATGGCCTGATGGACAACGGTACGATCTGGGGTCACGGCGCTTACCTGGGCCCAGACTATTCTGCTGTTGCCCTGCACCGCATCGGGCTGGACACGGCCGATGTTCTGGCGCGCCAGCAATATGGCAAGCCCGTGTCGGAATTAACACCCGGGCAGGCCGCTGCCATACAGGGTGAAGTCGCGGTAGCCCTTAAAACCAACCGTTTCAATGCCGATACCCAGACGCTGTCTTTAACCACGCCCGAAGCCGCCGCGTATCGCCAGCAGGTAGGCTATTGGAAAGCCTATTTCCACGACCCTGTGGGCAATGGCGGGCTCAAGCCTGATCTGATTACCGACCCCCTCGAGCTGCATCAATTTACCGCCTTCGTCACTTGGGCGGCCTGGGCGTCGGTGGCCAATCGTCCAGGATATAACTACTCGTACACCAATAACTTTCCCTATGACCCCAGCGTTGGCAACCAGGCGGTGCCTGGTGCGTTGTTATGGAGTGCGCTTAGCCTGGTGGTCTTGCTGATCGGCATTGGCGTGGTGTTGTTGGCGTTCGGAAAATTCGACTACCTGGGATGGATCACTCGCGGCCATCGTGTGCACCCGCAAGTAATCCCAGGCCAGGCCAGCCCTGGCCAACGCGCGCTGGTGAAATTCTTCGTCGTGGTGGCGCTGTTGTTCCTGGCGCAAACGTTGGTAGGCGGGGGAATAGCCCATTTCCGGGCCGATCCGAGTAGTTTTTACGGATTCCAGCTGGAAAAAATATTTCCCAGCAATCTGCTGCGCGTCTGGCATCTGCAAACCGCGATCTTCTGGATCGCGACGGCCTACGTGGCTGCGGCCCTGTTTTTAGCACGCTCGCTGCGCGCCGATGAACCCCGTTGGCTGGTGCCTGCTACACACGCCTTATTTGCTGCGTTTGCGCTGGTCATCGGCGCGAGCCTGTTGGGTGAGTGGGCCGGCATGGCCGGCTGGTTCGGCGACTGGTGGTTCTGGTTTGGCAACCAGGGCTGGGAGTACTTGGAAATCGGGCGTTTCTGGCAATATTTATTGGTCGCGGGATTGCTGGCCTGGTTTGTGATGTTGTGGTGGCTGGCGCGGCCGCGCGCGGTGAGCAATCCCAACGCCAGGCCGCTGGCACGGATGTTCTTGCTGGCGGCTCTGGCTATCCCCATCTTCTATATTCCTGCCTTGTTTTATGGGGCTAAAACCAATTTCACGGTCGTCGATACTTGGCGCTTCTGGATTATCCATCTATGGGTAGAGGGTTTCTTTGAATTCTTTGCCACTACCGTCGTTGCCCTGACGTTTTTCCAGCTAGGCCTGACCAACCGCAACACCGCGTTGCGCGTCATTTATCTCGATGCTATTTTGTACTTCCTCGGTGGCCTAATCGGCACAGGCCACCACTGGTATTTCAGTGGGCACAGCCAATTCAATATGGCGATGTCGGCGATATTTTCCGTGCTGGAAGTCGTGCCGCTGACGCTGCTGACCCTGGATGCCTGGGATTTTGTGCGCACCAGCCGCGGTGATTGCGACGACTGCGGCGTACCGTTGGCGGTGCCGCACAAGTGGACGTTCTATTTCCTCATGGCCGTGGGTTTTTGGAATTTCCTGGGTGCTGGGGTATTCGGCTTCTTGGTCAACTTGCCTATCGTGAGCTACTATGAAGTGGGTACCATTCTTACACCCAACCATGGCCACGCCGCGCTGATGGGCGTTTTTGGTATGCTGGCCATTGCACTCATGGTGTTCGTCTTGCGTCAAACCACCGACGAATCGCGCTGGCCAGGCATCGAGAAGTACATCAAGGTGGCTTTCTGGGGGACCAACACGGGCCTACTGATGATGATCGTGCTGAGCCTCTTCCCCGGTGGCGTGCTGCAGGTATGGGATGTAGTCCAGCACGGCTATTGGCATGCCCGTAGCCTGGATTACACGGCCACCGATACCGCGCGCCTGCTCGAATGGCTGCGTCTGCCCGGCGACCTGGTGTTCATTATTTTTGGGGCCATACCGCTATCCATCGCTGCAATCAAGAGCTATTTTGGCATGCACGCCGCAGCTCGCGCTTAGGTGCAATATCCCGGCATGCCGTTCCAAGCATACTGTACATGACATAATTATGGAATCCCGCATGACAGCAAAAAAAAGAAAAAATGGCGCCGCGCCGCAATTGTCTGGTGATGTAAAAACGGCCGATGCGGGAGCAGAGACCGGGTTTGTTGCTACTGATTTTCCCGTTGTTGGCATCGGGGCATCGGCGGGGGGCTTGGCAGCCTTTGAAGCCTTCTTCTCTGGCATGCCTCAGGGCGTCGACCCCCGCATGGCCTTTGTTGTGGTGCAACATCTGGCGCCGGACCACAAAAGCATTCTTACTGAACTCATCCGGCGCCGAACACGCATGCAAGTTTTCGAGGTCGAAGACGGAGTGGTCGTCAGGCCCAACTGCGTTTATATCATCCCACCCAACCGCGACATGGCATTTCTGAACGGAACGCTGCAACTGCTCGAGCCCTCGGCGCCGCGGGGCCATCGTTTGCCGATTGACTTTTTCTTTCAGTCCTTGGCGCGTGACCAGCACGAGCGCGCCATCTGTATCGTACTCTCGGGCACAGGCGGTGACGGTGCGCTCGGTGTGCGAGCCGTCAAGAATGAGGGCGGCATGGTCATGGTGCAGAGCCCCGATTCCACCGAGTTCGACGGCATGCCGCGCAGCGCCATCGCCACGGGCATGGTCGATTACCAGTTGCCGCCAGCCGAAATGCCTGCCCAGCTCATTGCGTATGCGGCGCGCGCCTATGACTATGCCACTCGTCCCATTGCCAGCCCTACGCCAAAGATAGAAAATGAGCTAAAGAAAATCTGCATCATCGTCCGTGCACAGACCGGCCACGATTTTTCCCAATACAAGCCCAGCACTATCTATCGTCGAATTGCGCGGCGCATGGCCGTCCAGCAGATTGGTTTGATGGACGAGTACGTCCGATATCTGCAACAAACGCCGGCCGAGGCACAAGCGCTGTTTCGCGATCTGCTGATCGGCGTGACCAGCTTTTTTCGCGATACGGCGCCTTTTCAGACGCTCGAGGAACAGGTCATTCCCAAGTTGTTCGAGGGCAAGAGCGCGGGTGCGGCCGTACGCGTCTGGTGCGTCGGGTGTTCTACTGGCGAAGAGGCGTATTCCATTGCTATTCTCTTGCAAGAGCACATGGACAAGCTCCAGGAAAGCTACAACGTGCAGGTATTCGCCACCGACCTTGATAGTCGGGCCATTGCCACAGCTCGAGCCGGATGCTATCCGGCCAGTGGCATTGCTGATATGTCCCCGCAGCGATTGGCGCGATTTTTTGTAGCAGAGGACGACGCCCGCATTTACCGCATACACAAGAGCATCCGAGACAAGATCGTCTTCTCCGAGCAGGACGTAATTAGAGACCCACCCTTCTCCAAGCTCGACATGATCAGCTGCCGCAACCTGTTAATCTATCTGAGCGGAGAACTGCAAAAGAAGCTATTCCCAGTCTTCCATTACACACTGAACCCGGGTGGTATTCTTTTCCTGGGAACTTCCGAGACGGTGGCGGAGTTTGCCGACTTGTTTGTTGCGTTGGATCACACCTCGAAGCTGTACCGGCGCAACGACGATTTTGAGGGCATCCATCGTGCCAGCATAGGCCGGCTTCCTTCACCGCAGGCGGCCATGAACGCAGTGCTTCCGCCGCCAGCCGAACAGACTCTTTCGCGTCCTGTGAAACAGTCGCTGCGCGAGCTGACCGAGCAGATGCTCTTGCACGAGCTCGCCCTGTCGGCAGTACTCGTCAACGGCCAGGGAGATATTCTCTATATCCACGGTCGTGCCGGCGCCTATCTTGAGCCCGCGCCAGGCGAAACCGCTACCAACAATGTCCTGAAGATGGCACGCCAGGGATTGAGATTCGACTTGGCGGCGGCCTTGCATAAGGCTGCGGTGACAAAGGTGCAGGTTCGTTGCTCGAACTTGCGTGTCAAAACCAATGGCCATTTCACAGCAGTCGACCTGCTCGTCTGCCCGGTGGCCTCGGGCGTTCGAGGGGAGCACACGCACGCCGAGCACGCCTTGTACCTGGTCATCCTGCGGGAAGCGACCACGTTGGATTCCCCCAATGAACAGGTGCCGCCGCTTGCCATTGCGGCGGCGCAAGTGCCGGTCGGCTCTGAGGCAGTCCAGGAACGGGCGGATGATACCTTTGATCGACACGCGGCAAACGTGAAGATCGCCGCGCTTAATGACGAACTGCGAAGCCACCGAGAACACCTTCAGGCGGCCAACGAAGAGCTGGAAACATCCAACGAAGAGCTCAAATCGTCAAATGAGGAAATGCAGTCGGTGAACGAAGAATTGCAGTCCACCAACGAAGAACTGGAGACCTCCAAAGAGGAAATGCAATCGATGAACGAGGAGCTGACCACGGTCAACGCCGAATTGCAGGTCAAGGTGGTGGATTTATCGCGCGCTAGCAACGATTTGGCTAATCTTCTGGCCGGCACCGGTATCGGCACCGTATTCGTGGACCATCAACTGCGCATCCTGCGCTTTACCCCAGCCGCCACCACTATCATCAATCTGATTCCCAGCGACGTGGGCCGACCGTTGGCTCATACCGTGTCCAATCTGATTGGTTATGACCAGCTCGTGGCGGATGCGCAGGGCGTACTGGATACGCTGATGCCCAAAGAGGTGGACGTGCAGACGTCCCAAGGCGTCTGGTACACAATGAGGATATTGCCCTATCGAACGGCTGACAATGTGATCGAAGGCGCAGTTGTCACCTTTGTCGATATCACGGAAATTGTGGGTGCCCGACAGGCCTTGCTCAAGTCCAATGCGTCGCTTCGTCTGGCCGTAGTCGTGCGCGACGCGCATGACGCTATTACCGTGCAAGACCTGACGGGGTGCACGTTAGCCTGGAACCCGGGCGCGGTAAGAATGTATGGCTGGAGCGAAGCGGAGGCGCTCACGATGAATGTGCGCGATCGAATGCCCGAGTGGCTGCGCGAAAAATCAATCGCCAGGGATCATGCCCTTAGACACGCGCAAACCCTGGAACCCTGTTTGACTCATCGGCTTACCAAAGCGGGTAACGAGGTGGAGGTTTGGTTGACCTCGACGTCGCTGGTCGATGAGGCTGGATGCATGTATGCCATTGCTACCACGGAACGATCCAGAGATGCAAATGCAGATGGGACAAATGAGGCTCACATTGAATAGCATCGATCGTCGATCTGACCCCACTGTTGACGCGGCAAATTTGGGTGTTGCGCTGCGTCGGCGGGCTGAAGAGCGGCTACGTGATAGGCCAAACCCGCCACCGAAAAATAGTGAAAACGAGTCGCCCGAAATGACGCAGCGGCTGCTGCACGAGCTACGCGTGCATCAGATCGAGCTGGAGATGCAGAACGAAGAACTGCAGCGCGTGCAGGTGGAGCTCGAAGCGTCGCGAATGCGCTATTTCGATCTCTATGACCTGGCGCCGGTGGGCTATTGCATAGTCAGCGAGCATGGCCTGATTCTGCAAGCCAACCTCCATGCCGCCACGTTGCTAGGCGTGTCTCGCAAAGTGCTAGTTAAGCAACCAATTAGCCAGTACATTTTCAAATCGGACCAGGACACTTATTATCTGTGCCGCAAACAGCTTTTGGCGACAGGCCAAGCGCAAACGTGTGAGTTGCGTATGGCCAAGAGCGATGGCTCGCGTTGTTGGCTGCAAGTAACACTTAGCGCAGCGCAGGGCGTAGGCGGCGAGCCCACCATGCGTATGGTGCTCACTGACATTGGCGCGCGCAAGGAGCTTGAGTTGAAATTGAATAGCGCCCTCGCCTTGAGAGAAAAAGCCAACCACGCGAAATCCAGCTTTCTCTCAGGCATCAGCCACGAGTTGCGTACCCCGCTCAATGCAATTCTCGGGTTTGCTCAGCTTATGGAATCCGCGGACCCACCGCCCACGTCTTCCGAGAAGCGCAATATCGACCAGATTCTTCGAGCGGGATGGCACTTGCTCAAGCTGATCGAAGAAATCCTCGATCTGGGCCAGATCGATGCCGGCAAGTTGTCGCTTTCTTTAGAGCCTGTGTCACTGGCCGAGGCGATGGACGAATGCAGGACCATGATCGAACCGCAGGCGCAACAACGCCGCATCCACATGCTCTTTCCTCAGGCTGACACGGCGTATGTTGTCATAGCCGATCGGACAAGGATGAAACAGGTCTTCATCAATATTCTTTCTAACGCGATCAAGTACAACAAGGTTGCGGGAACGCTTGTCGTGAGCTTTGCCGTCACCGCGCATAGGCGCATTCGCGTCTGTATCGAGGATACTGGCGATGGCTTGTCTTCAGAACAAGTGGCAAAACTGTTTCAGCCGTTCAATCGCTTGGGCCAAGGGGCGAGCGCTACACAAGGCACGGGCCTGGGCCTGGTGATGACCAAGCGCCTGATTGAAATGATGGGAGGCAGGATCGGCGTGCAAAGCACGCCGGGCAAGGGCAGTGTGTTCTGGGTGGAATTGAACCTCAGGGAAGGAGACCCATTGTGAAAGTTACCGAATCCGAAATTCTCAACGCCAGCATCCTGATCGTGGACGATCAGGATGCGAATGTGGCCCTTTTCGAGCAGATGATGCGGCAGGGCGGATATACCTGCATTGCCTCGACGATGAACCCTAAGGAAGTCTGTGCGCTGCACCGCGCAAACTGTTATGACCTGATTCTGCTCGACCTGAAGATGCCCGGCATGGATGGGTTTGAAGTCATGGAAGGGCTCAAGGAAAACGATACAGAAGACTATCTGGCGGTCATCGTGGTCACGGGGCAATCTGACGATAAATTGCGCGCCTTGCAAGCGGGCGCAAAGGATTTCATCAGCAAGCCATTTAGTCTGGTCGAGGTCAGAACACGCGTACGCAACATTCTGGAAGTACGGCTGCTATACAAGAAGCTTGACAGCTACAACAAGATGCTGGAACAAGCCGTCTATGAGCGCACGGCCCAGCTGACCGAGAGCGAAGCCCGCTATCGCAGTTTGGTGGAACTGGCCTCCGACTGGTATTGGGAACAAGATGAAAACGGTTCTTTCACCAAAGTTTCAGGACCAGTCCTGGAGATACTTGGAATGGATGCACGGCCCGCGGCCGAAGACCTTAAAAGTGTCGCACTTACCGTGACCGCGGAAACAGCAGACGCTGCATCTACCCTGGAGGGCGCGCCGGCGGGTGATGCACCCACCAGTTGGAATGAAGCACAGCGACAAGCATTGCAGGCAAAAATCGAAGCACGGCAACCGTTTCTGGATTTCGTCTTCAGCCAAGTCAATGCAGACGGCTCGCGGCGACAATTTCGGGTGAGCGGCGAACCCATGTTCAATCGATCCTGCCGCTTCATCGGCTACCGCGGGATAGGCGTGGAAATCATCGCGGAGAAATAGGACGCAAGTGCTCGATCTGCCTGGCACTACAACGTTGCCAGCATTGCTACTACTGTCAATGCCATTGTCCCCGTAGCCAGCCAACCTAGCCATTGAAGCCCGTGGCTTACTTTGAACTGCCCCATAATGTCCAAACGCACAGCCATCAGCATCATGATGAACATGATCGGTACGGAAATCACTCCGTTGATGACAGCGCTCCAAAATAGCGCTTTGATAGGATCTATGGGTGTGAACCCCATTGCCACGCCCACCACGATGGATACTGCGATGATTGCGTAAAATCGTTTGGCTTGATAGGGTTTGAGTTCCAGGCTATTTTTCCATTTGAATGCGCCCGACATCGCATAGGCGGCCGAACCCGCCAGTACGGGTAGCGCCAGCAAGCCGGTGCCGATGATCCCGGCGCTGAACAGGACAAAGGCGAATTCTCCCGCAATCGGGCGCAGCGCCGACGCGGCTTGCGACGCCGATTCAATGTTGGTGACGCCATGCAGATTGAGCGTGACGGCAGCCGTTAACATAATGAAAAACCCCACGAGGCTCGAAAACCCCATCCCGATCAGGGTGTCGAGCTTGATCCGGCTTAGATTGGCCACTGCTTCGCCAGGAGCTCCCCGTAGCGCGTGGGCCTGCGAGTCTGCGTGGATGTCTTCCACTTCCTGAGAGGTCTGCCAGAAAAACAGATAGGGACTGATGGTGGTTCCGAATACGGCGACCACAGTGGTGAAATACGCTTGCGTCCAGGAGACATGCGGCCACACGACCCGCCGCGCAACTTCAGGCCAGGGAATATGCACCACAAGCGCGGTTCCCACGTAGGCAAATAGGGCAAGTGTCAGCCACTTTAGTATGCGCACGTAACGGTGGTAGGGCACAAAAACCTGCAGCAGCAATGACAGTAGGCCAAATCCCACCACATATAATTGCCTGGGGCCGCCGACAATCAATTTCAGGGCTTCTCCCATGGCGGCGACATCCGCGGCGATATTGATGGTGTTGGCGATAAGCAGAAGCCCCACGGCGCTGTACAGCAGCCATTTCGGATAATGCAGGCGGATATTGGTCGCCAGCCCGTGGCCGCTGACACGGCCAATAGCGGCGCTGATCATTTGTATACCCACCATCAGTGGGTAGGTCAGCACCATTGTCCATAACAAATTGAAACCGAACTGTGCACCTGCCTGCGAATACGTCGCAATGCCGCTAGGATCGTCGTCAGCCGCGCCCGTGATCAGGCCTGGGCCGAGCTTGCTCACCAGGGAGTCGTCTGCAACCGGGTTTGAAAATTCGCGGCGAATTATTTTTTTCATGGAGCTCTGGCTTTTTATATCGCTAGCTCATTAGCCGCGCATAGACGGCTGCCTGCAAGTTCTGTTCCCGGGTAAGATGAGCGCCTCGAAGCAGGGGCCGGGCAACTTAGCGTGCGATGGTGTTCGGAAGCAGGCGATCGCACTCGGTCTTGACAACGGCATAACACTCGCAGGACCGCGCCTCGAGCCCTGGTCGGTCAAGCACCGTGATGCGACCGCGGCGATACTCGATGAGCCCCGCTTTTTGCAAGTTTCCAGCGGCTTCTGTGACCCCTTCCCGACGCACGCCAAGCATATTGGCGATGAGCTCTTGCGTCATGACCAGTTCATTGGAGGGCAGGCGATCCAGGCTGAGCAGTAGCCAGCGGCACAGTTGTTGATCCACGGTGTGATGGCGGTTGCACACCGCCGTTTGCGCCATTTGGGTCAGCAGCGACTGCGTATAACGTAGCAACAGGCGTTGCATCGGTCCCGCACGATAAAACTCGTCTTTAAGCAGTGGCCCTTTTAGCTTGTACGCGTGCCCCGCACTTTGGACAACCGCTCGGCTGGAGGTGGATTCGCCGCCCATGAAAAGCGACACGCCCACGATGCCTTCTTTACCGACCACGGCGATTTCAGCCGATTCTCCATCTTCCAGGACGTAAAGCAGCGACACGATAGCGGTAGTAGGAAAATAGACCCAGCGCATTTCCACGCCCGATTCGTAAAGCACGCTGCCCAACGGCATCTCGACGAGTTCCAGATTCGGCATGAGGCGCGCATATTCGTCTGCTGGCAGAGCAGCGAGCAGTTGATTGTGTGCTGGCGCAACAGCGGCGGGCATGATTCTTTTCCTATGACAAAAACCAGTGCATTTTACAGCCGTATCCAATACGTCTATGTATGATAGCGCACAGACTGAATCCGGCGTCTGGATTATGCTGAACTTGTTCCTCGGATTTCACATTGCATACGACGATTCTGCATTGCGCAGGCCTTAGGTGTTCGACCATCAATCACTATGCAAGGCCGTTTATGATAAGACGCCAGTTACAACAGAAAATGCTCGCTTGGGAGTCGCGTCAATTGCTTCTCGAGCGGCCTGCCGTGCAGAAGAGTTTTATAGAAGAAAACTCAATACAAGACAAGGTAGTGGCAAAAATAAAGCGGAGCCTGTCCGTCCGGGCGCTGGTGGGTGCCATTTAAGCTGAACATCTTGATTTTCCGCATGGAAACTCCTTTATATCTTGGCATGCGTACCCGTTCCGAGCCTCGCCTGTGCGTCGGCCAACTTGGTTTCGAGCTGGTCGATACGATCCAGCAGTTTGAGCGCTAACGCCAGGCCGTGCGAATCCAGCTCGAAATCGTCGCGTAGCCGGCGCGCCGTGCGAGCAATAACGATACAGTGGGTATAAAAAAAATAATTGCCTGGATCCTGATTGGAGGGTTCGATAATGCCGGCTTCAATCAAGCTTGACAGGTCGCCTCGATCAAGACCAGATACCTCGATCAGATGGTCGAACGAGCAGATGTCGCTAGTGTTGAGCCACACGCCTTCCGCGATATGAGTGGTCATGATTTTGCTCCTGCCTGGAGGTGCACACGCGGGTTGAAGATCGATTCTGCGGCCAATTGAGTGAATAGTTCGCGTTCGCGCGCCGTCAGGGCCTTGGGTACATCGATCCGTACGACCGTGTATAGATCGCCTTGTTCACCGTTGGCGGCTGGCAGCCCGCGTTTGCCAAGACGCAGTTTACGGCCAGCCACCGATCCCGCCGGAATCGTCATTTCTACGGCGCCACCCAGTGTAGGGATCTGAATGCTGGCTCCCAACGCGGCTTCCCAGGGAGACAACGGCAGCTCGCTATATAAGTCATGGCCGCTCACCGTATACATTGGGTGGGGTTGAATTTTTATGACGATATACAGGTCGCCCGATTTACCGCCATGCCGGCCCGGGCCGCCTTTTTCCGGAAGGCGCAGACGCTGGCCGTCGGCTGCGCCTTTGGGTATGCGGATCCGGAATGTTTTAGGGTTGCGGTGCAGCAATCCGTGATCGTCATACTCGGGCAAGACGATGGTGACTTCTGTTTCGGCGCCGCTATAGACTTGTTCCAGCGTAACAGGTACGGAAAACTCAAAGTCCTGGCCCTGCAAGGGGCGTGTCGAGCGCTCGGCGCCATTGCCGCGCTGCGCCGCCGCAAATGCCGACAGCAAATCGGCCAGGTCGACATCGGAAAAATCGGCGGCAGTTTCGTGAAATTGTTCTTGCCATTGCTGTGGCGGTACAAAGTCTTCTCCCTGGGGATGGCGCCCTAGGGTATCGTAGGCGGCTCGCTTTTCAGGGTCTTTCAGGGTGGAATACGCCTCGGCAAGCTCTTTAAATTTGTTTTCAGCATCGGCGCTTTTGGATATATCGGGATGATATTTGTGGGCCAGTTTTCGATAGGCCTTTTTGATATCGGCAAGCGTAGCGTTGCGCTCAACCCCCATCACCTGATAATAATCAACAAATTTCATTGAACCTCCCGAAAAACGAGACCATTATCGCGCGACAAGGCACCCATTACATGCAAGTATCTCAATGATGCCTATTCTGCGCAAGCACAGTCGGTGGTCGAATGGGCGCAGAGAGGATTGGGCGATGGCAGCCACAAGGGCTGCCGCTACAACAACGCATCCGTCGCATGTAGCGGCAGCCCTTGTGGCTGCCATCGGCGCAATCAAGACGGTATCAACAATGAGCGAGTCATTCAATATCGGTATACTTCGAATCATGAAACATCTTCCTCCAGATAACTCGGTCGAAACCGTTAGCGTGCGTATCACAGGGCGCGTGCAGGGGATCGGCTTTCGGGCAGCCTGCATACGTCAGGCACATAAGATGGGTGTTACCGGGTGGGTCCGCAATGCGGCCGACCAGTCAGTCGAGGCCATGCTTCAAGGACCCCACGATCAGGTCGATCGAATGCTATCCTGGCTACTGACCGGACCGCCCGGCGCGCGGGTCGATGAGGTAAGTAGCGAGGCGTTGGTCACCGATCGTCTTTTTGACCGGTTCGAACAATGGTAGGCGATTCTTATCGCCCAAGCACCTGAATGTCATAATCCACTCGCTGCACGCCCGGGACTTGACGTGCAGCCTGCACGTCGTTTTGGGCAATTAACTGGTTATCTGCAGACCCGCGCAATGTGACGACACCGTTGTAGGTCGCCACTTGAAGGTTTGTAGCACCAGAGCCTGAAACCCTGCTTATCGCCTGGACTACATTGGCGTTAATCGACGCATCGTTGTTGATCGGGGCCATGCTGCTTTCAGTGCCACGGTAATAAAATGGGCCCGACGCGACGCGGCCGGTTTGCCCGTTTTCGGGCATTGTGTTGCTGTATTCGTTCGTGCCTGACTGATTGGGGCGAACTACACAGGCTGAGAGCGCGAACGCGGCGGCTATCGTAATCAAAATATGTGTGTATTTTCTGGATGTGGTCATGGCGACTCCTTGTGTACACAGAGAAGAAAAAGACCGGGCGGCTGCGAACAAAGTCTTGCCTATGCGCCGCCCAATCCGAAAGGCTTACTTTGAAACTTTGACCTCTGGCAGTGCTTTTAACTGGTCCTTGGTATAACCCTCAAGGACTAAGTGGTCATTGGTCTTTGTGATTTTGTCAAACGGGACAGCCACATTGTGCTCGCCCATTCCGAGGAACCCACCGGCGCCCACGACGAAGGCCGAAGCCTTGCCGTCAGGGGTAAGGACGACGTCTTCGATAGCGCCGATTTTTTCGTTCTTCTCGTTGTAGACAGTCTTGCTCATTATTTTGTCTTTCACGCTCCATCCTGAAATTGTTTCGGTGGACGCCGAGTTGGCAGGGATGGCCATACCTGCGCCGGGAGTACTCGGAGCTGCGGGATTGGCGGAATATGGAGCAGTTGGGCTGTGGTTGGCAGCCGGCGGCGCCGTAGCGGCGGTCTGCGCAAATACGGTGGGCGTCATTGCAAAAGGTAATGCATATAGGGCAACAGCTAGAAATTTCTTCATAAGTGATTCCTGAGAGTGACCAAATCGGGTCGATCCAGTGCAAGCAAGCGCCATGCCGCGGTCCGATTGGTTGGCCCGGGCACGCTGGTTGCTGTAAGCTATTTGTACGCAATTCTTGCGGAACAGATTCAAACAAAGAGGTGTTTTTATGAAAACGACTAAACGTATGGCGGCTTATGCATTAACTGCGGCAGCTTTGCTGAGCTTGGGTGCGTGCAGCGGCATGTCCAGGCAGGGCCAGAACACGGCGATAGGCGCAGGTGTCGGTGCTGTCGGCGGCGCCGTCCTGACAGGCGGCAGTACGCTTGGGACTCTGGGCGGCGCGGCGATAGGTGGTGTGGTCGGTCACGAAGCGTCCAAGAGGTAATGCCGATTTGAAACCTTGACAATAAGGAGGCTGACATGCTCTACACCATTGCAATGATTCTTATTGTTTTGTGGCTGCTTGGGCTGGTTACGTCGTATACCATGGGGGGCTTCATTCACATCCTGATTGTCGTCGCGATCATTATGGTTCTGGTTCGCCTGGTTACCGGCCGCACTCCGTAGCTCAACCCGCGACCGGACTCTTGTGAGTCAAAAAGGCATGCATCCTGCCGCGAGGCTAGGGCGCATGCCTTAATGTTTCTGATTGCATGTGCGTCTATAGACTGCCCGCATGCGCCTACACGCCCAAAACCAACAGCATCAGGAAGGTTGCGAACAGTACAAAATGGGTCATCCCTTCTATGGCATTGGTTTGGCCGTCGTTTAGATTGATGGCCACGACAATCAATGTAATCAGCATCATGACCGTCTGGACAGGGGTCATGGCCATCTGGAAAGGTTGACCGCTGTATAGCGCCAAGGCTTCCATGGCCGGAACGGTGAGGATGACGGTCGATAGCGATGCGCCCATGGCAATGTTCACCACCGATTGCATGCGATCGGCCAGCGCCGCCCGCAACGCCGTGAGCATCTCTGGAGTGGCCGAGATAAAAGCGACAATCAATGCAATCGAACCGGGTGGCGTTGGTATGCCTCGTAGACCCTGGCCCAGTGCGGGAGGCATTAATTCGGCCAGCGCGCCCACCACGATTATTCCTCCTACGATCACGGCAATTGAATGCGTGCGGCTCAGGCCTTGCGACAAGACCGGCAGGCGTCTGCGCTTCTTATTGGGATAGCTGTAGCTAAAGAAATAGCTGTGCGGGCCTGTTTGCATGCGCAGAAACACACCATACAGCAATATCATGGCGACAATCGTAAACACTGAATAAACCTGCCAGTTTTCGGCTGCGATGAACTCGGGAACAATCATCGAAATTCCCATGGCAGTCAGAATCATCACGCTGTATGTGCGCGCTGAGTCGTCGTTATAGGATTGCTCGCCGTGTTTAATTCCGCCGATCAAGGCGGCCATCCCCAATATGCCATTGATATCAAGCATAACAGCGGAATAAATGCTGTCGCGCACCAATGTTTTGGATTCGATACCGATGGTCATGACGCCCAGTACGACCACTTCAACCAGTACGGCCGAGAGTGTCAGGATCATGGTGCCGTAAGGGTCGCCGACCTTTTGCGCCATCAGTTCCGCATGGGAAGCGATACTCAGGGACGCGCACAGAATGGCGGCAATCAGAATGATCAGTACGCCCAGCGCAAGAGCGCGCCCTTCGTAAGGAAAGTAGATTTTTGAGGCGTATCCGACGATGGCCGTCAGGATCGCAATAAGCAAGAATTTTTCTTGCTTGAGCAAATCTTGCATAGGCGTTCAGCCCTTTCATGGCATGTCTCAGATAGCTCATGCACCGCGGGAAAGATTACATAGCTCTTCGCAACTCTGC
This sequence comes from Paralcaligenes ureilyticus, assembly GCF_004346225.1. Taxonomy (GTDB): domain Bacteria; phylum Pseudomonadota; class Gammaproteobacteria; order Burkholderiales; family Burkholderiaceae_B; genus Paralcaligenes; species Paralcaligenes ureilyticus. The sequence continues at coordinate 136,503 of NZ_SMAJ01000002.1, forward strand.
CGCCGGACACTTGATCTGGGCACGATACTTCGACACCGTTCGGCGTGCGACGACGATTCCATCGTGAGCCAATTTGCCGGCCAGCGCCACGTCAGACAGCGGCTCTTCGGGATTTTCTTCTTCAATCATTTCCCGAATCAGCGCGCGCACGGCCATGGCCGAGCAGGTTCCTCCCGATCGAGTCGCCAGTTCGCGCGAGAAAAAATACTTGAATTCGAAGATCCCGCCCGGAGACGCCAGGTACTTATGGCTGGTTGCGCGCGATATGGTGGATTCGTGCAGGCCGAGCTCGTCAGCGATTTCGCTTAGCATCATCGGGCGCAGCGCGACTGCGCCATAGTCGAAGAATGTCTGCTGCCTGGCTACGATGGCCTGCGCCACACGCTGTATGGTGGTATTGCGTTGCTCCAGGCTGCGCACTAGCCAGCGTGCCTCCTGCAAGGCGTGGGTCATCGGAGAACGATCGCCGCCGCGGGATTCACGAAATAATTTGGCATAGGTGTTGTTCAGGCGCACTTGCGGCGCCGTATCCTGGTTTGCCATGGTCACCCATAATTTTCCGACCCGGCGCACGACAGCGTCTGCAACGACATAGCATGAGGGATCGATCGGTGTAAAACAGGCGGCGGGGCGAGGGTTAAGGCGGCGTATCAGCGCACAGGCTTGCTTGGTCTGCTGTTCTGTGCAGGCCATAAGCCTGGTCAGCCCGCTGTAATCGCAGCGCCCTAGTTGATCCAGCGCGCGAGCAACAATGCGTCGAGCGAGTTCGAGACCCGCTGTACCATCGGGCAGGGCGCTTAACTGTAAGGCCAGGCATTCAGACAGGTCGCGCGCCCCAAGGCCTGGCGCGCCTAGTTGCTGAACCAGCTTCAAGGCGGTGATCCATTCGCTGGCGCTGACCGCAGGACGAAATTGTTTGGCGTCGGCCAGGTCGGAAAAAGCCGTTCGCAGATAGCCATCCGGATCCAGTGCTTCAATAATGAATTCGGTCAGGCACCGCTCTCGTGCATTGAGCTTATAACCGCACAGACTGGCGCGCAAGATGTCCTGCAGGTTGATTTGACTCTGGGCCCACAACCCCACATCGTTGTCTGTGCGGTCATGGTTATACGCGCGCGGATAGTCACCTGAGTAGGTCGCAGGAGCATCGGACAGAGTGTCTTCGACGCGCTCGACAGTAGCGCTACCATTATCCGGCTTTTGATTTTCAGGCCGGTCTGTCTCGCCGTTTTCCTGGTGGCGCTGGCCTGGCAGGTTTGTTTCGGGGGGCGGATCGGCCGCTGGGTCCGCCCATGGCGTGTCGGATGTAGTCGAGTTATCGGCAGGATCTTCCAGGAAAGGGTTGCTTGCAATAGCCTGAGCAACTTCATGATTAAAGTCCAGTGTAGACATTTGCAGCAGCTTGACCGATTGCTGGAGGCGTGGCGTGAGGCTGGTTTGTTGTCGCGCCTGTATCTGATAAGTGAGCTGTACCACTTTGCACCTCGTTTTAGAAACTTGGGTTTTTGGGCTCTATATAAACGACTAAAGCAATAACCATGCCAAGTATTGAAACGAGAGCAGATTGTGTAATTTAATCAGAGAAAATGTACGTAAGCGTCAGTCGAATTGGCCGAATTTTTGCGTGACAAATTGTCTCTACCGCCTTACCTCGCACCAGGAACCGGCCAAACGCAGGGCTGCATTCTATAAATTACCGGCTTGTGTAAAAAGTACCGATCTATGAGCGACGGCAAGAGGGTCGTTCGGCGGGCACGTTCCATGCTGTTTAACTCAAAATGGCTTTATGCAGGAATAGACAATGGAAAATTTTGCCAAAGAGCGTGCGATGATTCTCGTGCTGACGCGCAACCATCGTGCTCAGTTGTTAAACACGCTTGAATCGCTTCGTCAAATGCCTGGAAGGTGGCCGATCATTGTGGTTGACAATGGCTCAAGCGACGGCACAGCAGCTGCCGTGGCCTCGCGCTTCCCCAAGGCCATGCTGATCAGGGCTACACGCGATTTGGGTGCGGCGGCGCGCAACATCGGTGTGGCCTATGTGCATACCCCTTATGTCGCTTTTTGCGATGACGACACGCAATGGGAGCCAGGCGCCCTGGATCGCGCGGCGGATCTGCTTGATGCCGCCCCCGATGTGGCGGTGCTGAGCGCTTGTGTACAGATGGGCGCCACGCGTGAGCCTAATCCTCTTTGCTCGTCCATGATGCACAGCCCTTTAGCCAGGGAGCATCTGCCGGGCCCGCAATTGCTGGGTTTTATGGCGGGGGCCTGCGTTATGCGTACGCGTGCTTTTTATGACGTAGGTGGCTATTGGCCACCATTTTTCCTTGGGGGGGAAGAGGCATTGATGGCCTTGGATCTGGCTGCGCGCGGCTGGCGCATTATCTACGCAGACGATGTCGTCGCTCGACATTTTCCAGCCTCGGAGCTCGATACGCGGCAAAGACAATATCTGCTAATACGCAACGCGATCTGGCTTGCATGGATGAGATGGCCTTTGCGCGCGGCGTGGCGCGAAACCCATATTCAGTTTACACAGGCTCATCGATGCCGCATATTCGGACGTGTGTTGCTGCAGGTGCTGTTGGGTCTGCCCCGGGCATTGCGCCGGCGCAAGGTCATTTCACCTGCGATAGAAGCCATGAGGGTGCAGTCCGATCACGCAGCCGTGCCCCCGCTCATTAGCCCGGGATACTGATCCCAAGTCGCAGCAGGGCGCTGTTCGTGAGCACGCTATTCGGGCATGCTTATTGCTAGCCTGAAATAATCCCGAGAGGCATCCTTGTCATGAGGTTGCGCTATATCCGGGCTTTAACAAGGAGCACCTATGAGTGTGAAAAACCATCGCGCCAACATGAGCCGCCAAAAAGAGCGCGTCGCCTTCGACGTAAAAGATTTGATGGCCGGAGCCGAAGCCCTATTGCGCTCCACAGCGGCTTACACCGGTGAGGAAATCGAAGACGCACGCGTCAAATTGCAATCGCAACTCCAATCCGCGCAGGAGCAGGCGGGGCAATGGAACCAGTTGGCGAAAGACCGATATCGTGAAGCCTCGGATATTGCGGATGAGTATGTGCACGATCATCCCTGGGGTTTATTGGGAATCGTCGCAGCGCTAGGGGTAGCGGCGGGCCTGTGCCTGGGTAGTGAGAAGTGCCGACGGTAATTGTGCTGGGAATTGCCAGGTGTGCAAGCGTTTCTGCTGTGATATCCCGGCGCGCCCGCGGCGGTGTCCGGTGCTACTTCCGGATTTTCACTGTGGCTGAGAGTGCACGCTATTGGTAGCCTTCCACCGCCGGTTTGGTCACTTCGCCAAGGCAGATCATGGTTAGTCCAGACCAATTTAATGTATGTTACCGCACAGACAGCCCTAGTTACTTTGGCTAGCATAGGTTTCACACGAGCGTTCGATGTGTCAATAAATATCGAAAATTTGTTTACGCTTAATAAATACGTAACGAACATTTTCATGTACCAACGACTTATAAAAAGTGAATACCATGTTGCGTAATAAACTACTGCCGCTCGCGATCCTGGGCTTGGCGATCCTGGTCTCGGGTCAAAGCGCTTTTGCCGTAGACCTGCCCACCGCGGGAAGCCAAATCCAGCAAATTCCTCCGCCTCCTACTCCGGAAAAAGCGGCGCCCGAGGTTCAAGTAAAGCAAAAAAGCGCCCCGACCGTTGTCATGCCCGACACCGTGAAAATTCTCGTCAACCGTTTGCGCGTCACGGGCGCCATTGTCTATACCGAGGCGAACCTGGTGGCGCTGACGGGTTTCAAGCCGGCAAGCCAGTTGACACTCACCGAGTTGCGCGCGATGGCGGCCAAGATCACGGATTGGTATCACAAAAATGGTTACTTCGTTGCCCGGGCCTACTTGCCCGCACAGGATATCAAGGGCGGGGTGGTGACAATCGCTATAGCGGAAGGCCGGTACGGAAAGGTCATATTGCGTAATCATACCAACCTCTCGGATAGTCTCGCCCTTAGCCAACTAAGCGGCATCAACACCGGAGACACGATCGCGATTGACCCGCTCGATAGCCGCCTTTTGCTGCTCTCCGATATACCCGGCGTGATTACCACTTCCACCCTGACGCCCAGCGCCTCGCCTGGAGCCTCCGACCTTATCGTTGACGTCGCTCCAGGTCGACGCATTACGGGAAGTATTGATGCGGACAATGCGGGCAACCGCTATACGGGTGAGTATCGTCTTGGCGCGACCGTCAACTTTAATGATCTGTTAGGCCGCGGCGACGTCGCCAGCGTGCGCGCAATGACTTCGGGCCGTGGCATGAACTATGGCCGAGCCTCTTACCAAATGCAATTTGGAAAGGCGACCGTCGGGGTCGCCTACAGTCGCCTGGGTTACAGGCTGGGTAAAGAATTTGAAGATCTTGACGCCAACGGCACTGCGGAGGTCGCGAGCGTATATGGCAGTTATCCCCTGATCCGATCACGCAACAACAATCTGTATGCCCAACTTGCTTATGAGGACAGAACCTTTAAAGACAGGCAAGACGCGACCGGATTCGCCACCGACAAGAAGGCGCACGTGCTGATGGCCAGCTTGTACGGCGATCGCCGCGACAATCTCGGTGGCGGCGGGTTGAATCGTTATTCGCTTACCTGGTCCTTCGGCAATCTGAACATACAGACTCCCGAAGCCCGGGCTTACGATAACCAATATGCACACAGCAACGGCGCCTACAACAAAATTGGGTTTAGCGCCTCGCGGCTGCAGCATATAACCGATTCGGTCTCGTTTTACGCGGGAATCAGAGGGCAATGGGCCTCGAAGAATCTGGACATATCAGAGAAGATGGAGCTGGGCGGCATGTACGGCGTGCGGGCCTATCCGGAAGGTGAAGCCTTTGGAGATCAGGGCTATATATTGAATCTGGAAGCTAGATGGCAACTGCCGAAATTCGCGCCACGGATGCCCGGACAGGTCCAGTTGATAGGCTTCGTTGACACCGGTACGGTGATAACTAACAAGAGTAACTGGACGAGTGGCCCAAATCGCCGAACGTTAAGCGCTGCGGGCGTAGGAATCAATTGGGCGGAAGCCAATAACTTTTCAGTGACTGCCTATTACGCTCATAAGCTGGGCAACGCGCAGGCGCAATCGGGGCCAAACAAATCGGGCCTATTCTGGATACAGATGGTGAAATATTTCTGAGAATGGTGAACGGAAACGACCATCCACTTCACGAGTCTTTGAGAATAATAGAGAGTAGCAAAATGAACTGTATTCATAGACCGACAGCGAACCAGAGAACCTGGTATCGCGCAACTACGCTAAAAGCGCTGACTATTTCATTGATGATGTTATTCGGAGTCACTGCCCACGCATCCCCGATCGGGGGCGTCGTAACGGCAGGCAGCGCCAGCATCAGCAGCGGCCCCGGCAGCACAACCATCACGCAATCGACACCGAATGCGGCGATCAACTGGCAAGGCTTTAATGTTGCGCCAGCTGAGGCCGTGCGGTTTGTACAGCCTGGCAGCGGCTCGGTGACGCTTAACCGCGTAGTGGGCCCCGACCCTTCCAGTATTCTTGGGAGCATCACCGCCAACGGCAAAGTATTTCTGGTCAATCCCAACGGCATTCTGTTTGGCCCGGGGGCACAGGTGAACGTGGGCGGACTGGTCGCTTCCACTCTGAACATCTCCGATAGCGACTTCATGGCAGGGAGATACAATTTTTCCGGCGGGAGCAACGCCACAGTACTCAATCAGGGATCGATCAACGCCGACGGCGGCTATGTGGCGCTGCTCGGCGCGAACGTCAGCAACGAAGGCGTGATCTTGGCTAGGCTCGGCACGGTGGCGCTCGCAGCGGGCAATGCGACGACCCTTGACGTGGCCGGCGACGGACTGCTCAATGTCACAGTGAATCAGGGCGCTGTCAATGCGCTGGTTCAAAACGGCGGCCTCATCAAGGCCGACGGCGGGGTGGTGCTCATGACTGCCCAGTCAGCCGGTGGCTTGCTCACAGCGGCGGTCAGCAACACCGGTGTGATCGAGGCGCAGACTATCCAGAATCGCAATGGCACGATCAAGCTGCTGGGGGATATGCAAAACGGCGTCACGAACGTGGGCGGCACACTGGATGCCAGTGCGCCCAATGGTGGCAATGGCGGTTTTATTGAAACATCCGCAGCTCACGTAAAGATTGCGAGCAACGCGAATATCACTACTGCCGCACCCACCGGACTGACAGGCACCTGGCTGATCGACCCGCAGGACTTCAACATTGCTGCGACGGGCGGCGATATTTCGGGCGCGACGCTTTCCAACCTGCTGGTCACTAACAGCGTTGTCATCAGTACGAACACTGGATCCACTGCTGCGGTAGCCGGAACCCCGCCGGTGACTAGTCTGTATGCGGCAACGTCCGGCAATGGAGATATCAACGTAAATGACGCTGTCAGCTGGACCGCATCCTCCAGCCCAACGACCTTGACATTGAATGCCGCTCGGGATGTGAACGTGAACCGCGCGATCACTGCCGTCAACGGCAATTTCGTGGTCTGCTGTGGACGCGATGTCAATGTGAAAGCAGCCATTACGACGACCAATGGAAGCGTCCTATTAAGCGCTGGGCGCAATGCAAACATCGACGCGGCCATGACAACGACCGATGGCAACATCATGATTTGCGCGGCGCAGGACGTGAACGTAAGCGGGGCCATCACTTTGACCAGAGGCAGCAGCATCCCCAGTCAAAGTCTGGGACTGCCTCTTGGTCTGGTGCTAAACAGCGGTTACGGCGGCACAGGACCGGGATCGGCGGGCGGCACAGTCACCTTCGCATCCGGCACTCCCCCCGCCGCAGTGACAGGACCGAACGCACCGGTCACTATCTATTACAATCCGGTTTCATACACATCGCCGACGGATTATTCCACCCACTTCACGTTAACCAACGGCGCCACATTGACTCAAAAAATGTTGGTTTTCCCAGGTGGCGCCGATCGGGCCTACGACGGAACGACTGCAGCGACCTTTTCATCATTGAAGGGGAATCCCGCCGGCGTGACACTGATTTCGGGCTCAGGCAGCACGGCCACGTTCGATACCGCGCTCGTAGGAACGGGTAAGACAATCACGTTTAACGGCTATAGCCTTGGCGGTGTGAATGCAGGCAATTTCGCTTTGGCGACTTCTTGTTGCGCACCCGTGTCTGGGAGAACAACCGCTAGTATCACTGCCAGCACTGTTCCATCTGGTAGCACTGTTCCGTCCGGTAGCACTGTTCCATCTGGTAGCACTGTTCCGTCCGGTAGCACTGTTCCATCTGGTAGCACTGTTCCGTCCGGTAGCACTGTTCCACCCGGTAGCGCTGTTCTACCCGGCGGTCAACCCGTCTCGCCTGGCGAGATGCTGGGTGTGATCCCGATCATTGCGCCGCTTTCGACGCTGCCGTTCGCGCTATCGGTGTTGCCCACTGTCACGCTGGCCGAAACGCCTCCCGAGCTACTCACTCTGGTGCGGACTCCAGAGCATCCAAGCGTCTATGTGCCTCTCTACCCTAAACGCAGGCGGTACCTAAATTGAGACGCACAATGGCGGCAACGGTGACCAACGGGGTTTGCTTTGGATTTCTAGCCATGTGCTTGAGCTTGCCGCAGGCATTCGCGGCGGGCGTTCAGAACCAGACTGAGAGCGAGTCCCCCGAGGCCCAACATCTGGCAAACTGGGTCATCGACTCGGGTGACAACGGCAAAATGCCGTTTGTGATTGTCGACAAAAAAAACGCCAGAGTACTGGTATTTGACGTGCGTGGCCGACTGCGCGGCTCGGCGCCTGCGCTGCTCGGACTGACGCGCGGCGACAACATCGTCCCCGGCATTGGCAAGCAAAAGTTGTCGACCATTCGCCCAGATGAGCGCATTACGCCGTCAGGCCGCTTTGTCGCGGGGCTAGGACACATTCTTAGTGGACAGGAAGTTCTTTGGGTCGATTACGATGCCGGAATCGCCATACATCGTGTGGTTACAAGCAATGCCAAGGAACACCGCGCACAACGCCTGGCAAGTCCGACGGAGCTGGATCATCGTATTTCCTATGGCTGTATAAACGTTCCCGCCAAGTTCTATGAAAACGTAGTAAGCCCCGCGTTTCGCAAAACCAACGGCGTTGTCTATGTACTGCCGGAAACTCGGTCCGGCGCGATCGCTTTTTTTGCGCAATACGGTCATTAGCTTAGAACGCTGGCGCAATGTGGCACCACTATCGGCCGGCTGATGGGCGTTACCGAGTCGCTGATACGCGATGCCACGATTAGCGCTCGCGGCAGCGCCACCCTAACAGGCTCCTCAACTACATACTATGACTCATACACAAAAGTTATGGCTGGCTCGTTTTTGCTTGTGACATAATTTTTATGTGTGCTAGCGTACAGATAATTATCAGGCCCCAAACTAGACTCACGCTTGAGGTAACGCGATGCCTCTAAGTCTTATGAAGTTTATTTGCAAAGGGCTGGTAGCAATGTCCCTATTGCTGAGTGGTCGCAGCGGCAGCCACCTAAAATTTCTGAGCCCTCAATATCCGGTTGCGGACATCCGGCGCACACATTTTCTTGAGTTAGTTTTCATGATTTCTACTTTACGAAGCAAAGTGCTGCTAGTGGGTGGCGCGATGACAACCCACTGAGGGATATGACATGTTAGGAACAATTTTATTAGTTATTTTGGTTTTGCTGCTGATCGGTGCAATCCCAAGTTGGCCCCATAGCCATGGCTGGGGTTACGCCCCTAGCGGCGGTGTAGGCCTGGTGCTGGTGATTGTCATTATTTTGTGGCTGACGGGCGTGATATAGCGTGTTTCGGTGCCCTTTATTCAGATTCTTTTAGAAGGTGAAGTATAGAATAAAACTCAAAGTTGAGGAACAATAATAATGATCGAAATTATAGTAATTGAGCCGCACGCCTTGCTGCGTCTGGGCGTGTTGCAGGTTTTGGCTAATATGGAACCGCACTGCAAAATTGAAGGTGCTGACTATTCTTCGCTCTCGGAGCAAGCTCCGGCCAATCCGGAAATCGATCTGGCATGACGGCTTCTTCCCCAAAGCTCTCGTCCGTTCCAATGATATCGCCGCCGGTTACATTGCCGGCCGGCCATGCGCCTCACGCTCCACACTTACCGCAGGCGATAGGCCAGAGCATCGTCCCTCTTGCGAAGGGTGACGAGTGCAACGATTTGAGAAACTACATTGCCATTTCCCCAGCCTGTATATACTGCTAATCGCCTTATTGCGGCCTTACCGCACAAGGACCGGCAGCGCCTCCTGATCGCTTGTAAACCGGTCGAGTTAATATTTGCCCAGATCCTGGCCGAACCGGGTGATCGCATTCGCTACGTTTACTTCCCTACGAATAGTTTTATTTCGCTTTTGACGCCGATCGAGGGCAGCCCTTGGCTGGAGGTTGGGCTAGTGGGCGACGAGGGGATGTTCGGCGCTTCGCTCGTGCTCGGGGTGGATAGGGCGCCGCTACAGGCTCTGGTACAGGGCTGCGGGACGGCACTGCGTATGACGGCGGCAGCCTTTCGCTGCGAGTTCGGCCTGAGCCTTGCGCTGCAACAACGGTTGAAGCGCTACCTCTACGTGACAATGAGTCAGCTTATTCAAACTGCCGGATGCACTCGTTTCCATGTGGTAGAGGAGCGTCTTGCCCGTTGGCTTTTGATGACACAGGATCGGGCGCACTCGGACGAATTTTATGTCACGCATGAGTTTTTGGCTTATATGCTGGGCGTGCGCCGCGTCGGTGTTACGACTGCGGCCATGACGCTGCAAAATCGCAAACTGATCCGCTACAGCCGCGGGAATATCACCATCCTGAACCGCCATGGCCTTGAAGCAGCATCTTGTGGTTGTTATGAAGCAGACAAGGTCAGCTACGCGCGGCTAATGGGCTAGCCAGTTGGCCTTCACGACCCCGTTGAGCCTACTTCCATTCAAACATCAGTCTTGCGGTGCCTGTGCCGCCAATATCTGCCTTGCGTGACTGCGTCTTACCCTGATAGGTAGCCAAAACCTCATACTTGCCGGCTGGCAGGCGGGCCAGGAAATAAGGTCCTTCAGAGACCACATTCAGCACTTGCTTGCTTTGGCTGTCGCGTACGACCACCTGTACATCGGACACATATTCGGCGTTCCCCTCGCGGTTGCTGGCAAAGGTTAGCGCCAACGGAAATTGCGACATGGCTGCCTTGAAGGCTGTCGATTCATCAATTCCTATGCCGCCACTGACATAGTCGGTAGAGCCTTGATGGTGCAAAGGAGGCAGCTCTGCATGAGCCTGGGTATAGGCCAGCGCTCCGATAAGCAGGATGGCGGCAAGCATGAATCGTGCGGTAGTTTGTGATGCAGGTTTGGACGCGGACGGAAAAACGGTATTTGCTGCGGGTCGATGCGATGTGTGCTTAATCATTTTTTTCTCCAGATTAGTGTTTGATCTCGTTCTAATGGACCGCTTTATGTTTGGGATCGACTCTTTCCCATGCCTGGTCACTGTCATTCTTGGCTTTCTTCATGCACATGTCTTTGGCATTGCCATTCATGCTCATGCATTCTTCTTTATCCATGAGATATTTCGCTTTGATCTGTTCCTTGGACATCGTGCCCATGGCGCCAGGCGTCGTTGATATACTCGACTTCATATTAGAGCTGCTTGGGGCTGTGGGCATCGATGTCTGGCTTTGTGCAGAAAAGGCAATCGCACATAGACCCAGTATGAGTGTGCTTAAAAAGGGTTTGACGGTTTTCATATAAATTTCCAAAATAAAATAGGATATGGCCCGGGCACCGCTACGAAGCATGGAAATGGCTCGGTTCAATGCCGCAGCAACTGCCATGCCGTGCGCAAGCGGGAGGGTGTAGGTGCGTGACTTGCTGGGGAGCCTGAGCGCAGACGCTCTGCGGCAACGGGCTCCTTCGGCCCAAATGAGCCCGTTGTTTTCCCATCTGCTTTAGCAAGGAGCTTTTTCATGAAAAAAACCAGCCCATCGTCTGACAAAAAACCCTACCCGGATGACCATACAACGGCCGAATCCGAATCCGATTCGGCCGTGAGCCATCATCAAAATAAAAAGACACCGTCCCAAAAGAAGGAGGATTCTCTGGATGAAGGCTTGGAAGAAACCTTTCCCGCCAGTGATCCGGTCTCTATTACCTCCCTCAGCACCGTCGCATCCGGGCCGCGAGAAAGACGCTTTGTAAAAAAAATACGGTTGTTTGTAAATAATCCACGGCAAATCCTATAGCGCGTCCTGACTGGGGATAGGCACGGAATTTGCTATAGGTCGGCAGCACATTACGGCGGCCTGGTTTCCTGCCGCTCATTAAGGAGGTGGATACGTGAGCTCTCCGTTACGGTTCGGGAAAATGTTGCCCAATGTCGGCAACAACAGTTATTCGACCGAGGCGCCTCACGCCGAAATTGACCACATTGTTTCGGCGCTTCGGCGGCGCTTGCTCGCGGGCGCTTTGTTCCTGCCTTAGGCGGCGTGCTCTTTGGCTGTGCCGACAGTAAAACGCCTGGTCAACCTTATTACCGAAGTTACTTCAATGATAATGAGCGCCGGTTTGTCGACGCGGCGACTGCCAGGTTGATCCCGGACGAAGAGAGCGGTACCGGAGCCCCCACTGCGGCCGTGGCCTTTTTTATCGATCGTCAATTGGCCGGTCCATATGGGCAGGCTGACCATTTAGGGATCCAACTTAAACTTGACGAACCGGCATGAATCTTGCTAGGACGTGCACATGTAGGTGTGACTAGTTTGCACCATTTTGGGAGATGGACATGTCTTTGATCGTAGCCGCAAGATTCGATACCTTTCCCGCTGCTGAAGACGCGGCCGAAAGTCTATATAGGCATGGCTTTTTGGACCGAGACATCAGCACCTTCTACGTCGGCATGCCGACCCATGGCGACACCAGCCCACCAGACCCGGATTCCCAAGGGGGGGAATGGGGCGCCATTGTGGGAGCGGCGTGCATCGGGCTGCTCCTCGCCATTTTGGGGGCCGTCACTGCCTGGCGCATCAGAGACACCACCACGGCAATGTTGATCGGAGCCGGGCTGGGCGCGTATCTGGGTTCGCTTTGGGGCGCGTTGTGGGTAATGGGGCGGCGCGCGCGTAGACGCGCCGTCGCGCCGTCGGTGCAAACGCCACCCAAGGTGCGTGAGCCCGGAGTGTTGCTGGCGTTGCACGTTGCCCCGGAGCAGGAAGAACACGCGTGTGAACTGCTTCGTGGGGCAGGGGGCCACAACGTGGAGCGCGCGCAAGGGCGGTGGCATCACGGAGAGTGGGAGGACTTCGATTCTTTGAAGCCACCAGAACTAAAGCCCGAACCCGCGCTGACGCCGTAGGTGAGAGTGTCGAATTAATCATCGCCGAATCTGAAAAGGGCGTTGCTTTAAAATCTGCCCCTAGTCAAGAAGATCACGCATTTCGCCGGCGTGTTCCTCTTCTTTGGTCAGGATTTCCATCAACATAAGTTTGGTCGTAGGATCGGTATCGCCTATTTTTTCAATCATCTGACGATATGATTCAACGGCGACGCGTTCAGCAATGAGATTGGCCCGGATCATGGCTTTAATATCGCTGGAACTGTCATATTCGGCATGACTGCGTTGGGTTAACGTAGCCGGATTGAAATCCGGCTGGCCGTTTAATTGAACGATGCGTTCGGCAATTTGATCGGCATGGCCTTGCTCGTCTTGAGCGTGTTCAAGGAACTCGTCCTTGATGGGCGTGTTCACCAGCCCTGTGGCGGTGTAGTAATGCCGCTTATATCGCAGTACACAGACAAGTTCCGTGGCCAACGCGCTATTAAGGAGAGCCAGGATTTCGTCACGATTGCCCTGATAGCCCGCGGTGACAGCGCCATCATCCATATTTTTCGCCGCTTCTCGAATCGCGGAGATGTCCAGCGGTGATCGATAGGCCGCCGCTGGTTTGGATTGATTTGAGTTCATGGTTTTTCCTGATGAAAAAAGAAGTTTATTCGTCCCAATAGCCTTTTCTGCCATAGAAGTGATGCAGTTCTGCCTCGTAGTCTCTATCCAGCGCCATGTCTTCGTTATATTCGGGGCTGTTTTGGATCTGTTCGCGGGTGAGCTTGGTCTGTACGGTGGAATCTGTCCAGTCTATGTTTTCGATCCACTGGGTTGCGACCAGAACTTTTTTTCCACCTGGCCACCAATTATGCGTGTCCACCACCAAATAGCGTATGGCCCATTCTTTATCGTCGAAGATAAAATCTTTTACGTGGCCGATATCTTCATCGGTGCCGCGAATGTCATAGCCGCATACCTCATCGCTGCTATGCAAATGGATGTCTCCAGGCCTGTCTTCAGAGGCTAGGACACTTGATTCTTCGCGCCGCTCGGCCGCGGGCGAAAGACCTTCGGCCACTGGAGACATGGGCATCGGATAGGCGCCAATTCCCCACATATAAGGGCCCGTCCAATACTGCTCGTAGCCGTAATAGCGTGAATATTCGCTTTCCGACTGACGTGATACAGGTTTTTTTGTATCGACGTCGGGCGCATTTTTAATCTGCTGGCGCGTCAATGAAACCTGTATGGTTTCTGATGCATCGTCGATGGCTTTGATGGAATAGGGAGACAGCAGCACGGGCTGTTTGGACAACCACGAACCTGTCTCTACGATCAGGTAGCGAACGCCCCATCGTTCATCGTCGAAATATATTTCTTTGACGCGACCTAACTCGTCATCTATCGCGCGAATGGCATCGCCATTCAAACTGGCTACTGTGCGTAACATAAGGCAATTCCTGGGCTGGTGGATATCAACATTCAAACAGCAATTGCCGTGCCCGAACGGGCGATCTACAGCCACGTTCGACGCCATGTACGGTCACATATCGATAACAGACGCTCACTCATGAAGCTTGGCGCTCAATGTCGAGACATCGCGCGGGGTAACGGCCGATGCGTCGTTGCCCCAGGTGGTGCGTACGAAGGTCAAGACGCGCGCGATTTCGGTATCGGTGAACTTACCCTCGAACGCGGGCATCTTGCACTGCTTAGGCCCGCTTAGCGTCTGGGGACTGGCACCGCCCTTCAATAGAAGCCGGATGAGCGAAGTCGTGTCGGGTGCCAGTACGGCCGGGTTGCCGGCCAACGCCGGAAATTTCTGCTCGGTGCCGCGTCCATTCGCCTGATGGCACTTCACGCAAAACGACATATACAGGCCCGCGCCGGGGCGTTCAACCTCCCCTGTCTTTAATGAGGTTACCGTGTGTTGCGCGGCGAGGGAGCCGGGCTTGTACGTTCCCGTTTGACCGCGGGGAGGCAGGCTCTTCAGGTAATGCGCCACGGCCTTCAAGTCATCGTCCGTGTAATATTGGGTGCTGATTTCCACCACTCGCACCATGCTGCCAAAGGTGACGACATGCGGTTTGGCGCCATGTCCGGTCTTCAGGAACGAAGCGATGTCCTGCTCTGACAATCGTCCCAGACCAAAGCCCATGTCGCCGCCCAAGTCCGATGCGTACCAGTGGTCGTTGACGCCGCCGGCGAGATAGTGGTTCGACGACTCGTCGTAGCCGCGCTCTTCCAGGCCGGGTCCGCGAGGTGTATGGCATGCGCCGCAGTGGCCAAGCGATTGCACGATATAGGCGCCGCGGTTCCACAGGACATCGTGATCGGCCGCAGGCGTAAAGCGCTCATGGTGCACAAACACCGCGTTCCAGAAAATCAGGCCCCAGCGCTGGTTGAAGGGGAAGGGCAGACTCGTCTTGGGCGGCTGATTGCTGACCGGCAGCACGCCGTGCATGAAGTAGGCATATAGAGCCCGCATGTCTGAGTCGCTAATCTTGGTGAACGACGGATAAGGCATGGCGGGGTATAGGCGTTGGCCATCGCGCCTCACGCCATCACGCAAGGCACGTTCAAAATCGGCATAGTTGTAATCGCCAATACCGGTTTTTTTGTCCGGCGTAATGTTGGTCGAATAGATCATGCCGAACGGTGAGCCCAGACCCAGGCCGCCCGCGAAGGGCGCACTTGACGCCGTCGCCGTGTGGCAGCCCGCGCAATCACCGACCTTCGCCAGATAGGCTCCCCGAGCCATCAACGTTGAGTCTGGGACGGCGGCGTTCATATCGGCGCCACGCCTGGACCCCTGTGCGGCGGCATGGGGAGCCAGGTACAACAGGATCGCCGCTATGGTCAGTGCGACCAGGGCAAGCATGGCGCGCGGTATGGTCTGATCCATTATTGATCGTCCCTGCCCTAGAATAGAAGAGGCGTGATGTATAGCGTGGTGAAGATAAAGAGCCACACAATATCGACAAAATGCCAATACAAGCCGCCAATGCGCAAAGCGGCGCAGCGCTTTTCGTCGAAGTAGCCCAACGACGTCCAGATAAGCAGGAACGCCAGCACGATTAGTCCGACCAGCACATGAATGACGTGAAAGCCGGTAATGGTGAAATATAGCGATCCATATAGGTGCGTCGTAATGCCATAAGGATGATGGCGCCATTCTTTTAGCTGAATGCCAACGAACAAGATACCCAGCACGATGGCCGTGGCCATAGACGCAACGGCCCATTTGATCCTGCGTCTGCGCACCAGACGCTCGCATAGCCACACAAACACGCTGCTCAACAATAGAATGCCGGTATTAAGCGCCCCGATGCCGATTCGAGGCAGTCCTTCAGGCGGCCAGTGCTGCATGGTCTGCGAGGCAAGGTACAGATACGAAAAAATCAAATAGACGAATAACGACGCTTCGGTGGCAATCATTGCGGCCATCCCCCACCAGCCTCCGGACAATTCGCCCGCGCTGCCTACCGGCAAAGTAGGGCTGCGGCCAATGAGTTCACTCATCATGCTCTCCTGCGTCTTGCACCGTCTGTGGTTCACGCTGAATTAACAAGCGCTCGGGCCATAGCCATATCAAAATCGACACCGCACACGCGGCTACCATCAAGCCCGCGAATATCCACGCATGCCACAGCAAGGCGATAAACAACAGAGCGCTAAACAGCCCGAGCAAGAAGGGCGCGTAAGAGTCCGATGGCATCTTCAGGATGACGCTGGGCTCGGCTTTGAGCGAGCTTGTGCCTAGCGCCTCGCGACCATGATCGAGCAGAAAACCGGAATCGAGCGACGAGTGAACCCCCGCTTCGATCCGATCTTCCCACAGCGGATACCGGCTTGCCACAGTGGGGACAACGGCGAAATTGTAGGGCGGTGGAGGCGAGGGGAGGGACCATTCGAGCGACGCCGCGTCCCAGGGATTGATGTTGGCGGTTTTGCCGCTGCGCAGGCTTAGCGCAATGTCCACCATAAAAATGAGTATACCCAGAGCGAACACGAACGATCCAATCGACGTAATCATATTGGTGGTGTCCCATCCCATATCGGCCGGATAGGTATACATACGCCGCGGCATGCCCAAAAGACCCGAGATATGCATAGGGAAAAAGGCCACATTAAAGCCGACAAAGCTGATCCAGAACGAGAGTTTTCCCAACGCTTCGCTGGTCATTTTTCCCGTGACTTTCGGAAACCAGTAATAGATGCCGCCCAGCACGGGGAAAACGTTAATTCCGAGCAACACATAATGCAGATGAGCGACCACAAAGTAGGTGCCGGTAAGTTGCAAATCGAAGGGCACAGCGGCCGTCATCACGCCGGACAAGCCGCCGATGACAAACAACAGAACAAAGCCCGAAAAAAACAGGAACGGCACTCGATACACGGGTCGTCCTAGCCAAATGGTTGCAATCCACGCAAAAGTCGCTACGGCGCTCGGGATCGAGATAATAGTGCTGGTGGCGCCGACGAACGATAGGGTCGCAAGCCCGATGCCGGTCGAAAACATATGGTGAATCCAGACCAGGAAACCGATCACCATCGTCGCGACCGTGGAGATGGCGACCGCCGAGTAGCCCACCAGAGGCCGGCGGCAGAAAGTCGGCAAGGCATCCGATACGATTCCCATGGCCGGCAGCACGACGACATATACCCAGGGATGCCCGAACATCCAGAACAAATGCTGCCACAGCATGGGCCGCCCGGCATTGGCGACGTCAAAAAAATGGGTGCCGATCTGTCGGTCTAGCCACAACATTAAAAATGCCAGGCTGACTGCGGGCACCACCAGCAGGTTCGCTACCGAGGCCGTCATGGTGCCCCACACCAGAATAGGCAGTCGGTTGATCGTCATGCCTGGCGCGCGCATCCGCAATAACGTGACGACAAAATTGACCGATCCAACCGTAGTCGAGACACCCAGCAATATCATGCCAAGCGCATAGACATCTATATTGGGTCCAGGGCTGTATTCGAGGTTGGCAAGCGGCACATAATTGAACCATCCCGCGTTAGGTGCCTCTCCAAAAGGAAAGCTGGAATAAAGGAAAATTCCGGCGAATAAAAAAACCCAATACGACAGCGCGTTTAGCCGTGGAAACGCCATGTCGCGCGCACCCAGGATAAGGGGCCACAGATAATTCGAAAACCCCGACAAGACGGGCAGTGCATACAGAAAAATCATCGTGATGCCATGCATCGTAAAAATTTGATCGTATTGCGCTGGCGACAATAGGTGCGAATCGGGTCGCGCGAGCTGAATACGCATGACCAAAGCTTCCAGACCCCCGGCTATCAGAAAGAAGAAAGCGGTCACGATGTAACGCAAGCCGATGCGTTTATGGTCAACGGTCGAAAGCCATCCCCGCCAGCCCGGCGCGCTTTCCCATAGTTCACGCAGGTGTTGCTCGCGCTCACTGCCTGGCGCCATGCTGCCCATTTCTGGCTGGCGAGCTAAACGCAGGTCAGGCGACAAGGCCTTCATGTAGCGGCACCCCTTGTAGGTGCCATATTGACAAAATTCACTAATGTTCCTTTTTAGGTACCGTACCGTAGTTGCCAAAATTAATTCAAGGTCGCCAGATACGCCGACAACGCCGCGGCATCTTGCGTGGTCAGCGCTATGCTGGGCATAAGCGAGTCGGGCTTGATCTGCTGCGCATGTTCGATCCAATCGAGCATGTATTCAGGCGTATTGCTCAAGACGCCCGCGGCCAGTTTGCCGCGTGATCCCACGTGCGTGAGGTCGGGGGCGAACACTCCGGCCGCGTCGCTGCCACGCACCGCATGGCAGCCAGCACAACGGTTCATGAAAACTTTCTGGCCGGTGCGACCAGGTTCACCAATGGGCGGTACGGCTTGACGCATCTGCGAGGTGCGCCATGCATCGAATTCTGCTCGCGGCTGTGCGACGACTTCAAAACCCATGTGCGCATGCTGCGAGCCGCAAAACTGCGAGCACTGGCCACGGTACACACCGGGTGTATCCGCCTGGATCCATTGCGTGTTGG
Source organism: Paralcaligenes ureilyticus (assembly GCF_004346225.1). Classification (GTDB taxonomy): domain Bacteria; phylum Pseudomonadota; class Gammaproteobacteria; order Burkholderiales; family Burkholderiaceae_B; genus Paralcaligenes; species Paralcaligenes ureilyticus. The sequence continues at coordinate 154,886 of NZ_SMAJ01000002.1, forward strand.
TTTGGCCTGGTATCGCCTGCGTTTTGCCGGCAAGCTGCGGCACCCAGAATGAGTGGATCACATCAGCGCTTTTTAGTTCGATCTTTACCGGGATGCCAACCGGGATGTGAATTTCGTTGGCCGTCGTAAAGCGCTGCGTTGGGTCGGCATTGTCGGCGTAGTCGACCTTCCACCACCAATCGTAGGCGGTGACGGCAATGGTAAGCGGTGGCGTGGACGAGGGTTGGTAAGTAGTCCAGAGCACAACGAGTGCAAAATAGAGTACTGCGAACAACGCGACCGACGACACGCCCGCGCCGATATATATCCATGCCATGCCGCCGCCTTCCTTGCCCAGCTCGTGCGAGTCGGCGTGCGGACGGCGGCGCTTGAGTGCTCCCCATAGGAGCGCCGCAATGATGATGATGACGGCGACGCATAGTGCGGTGATGCCCCAACCCAGGTACATCGTAGGCGATGCGGCGGGGCCCGCCGCGTGCAGGAAATAGTCCAGTGGCGCAGCCTGTGCCAGCGCAGGCGAGAAAAGTGCCAACAGAAGTGTGGACTTGTGTTGCATTAGTGTGGGCACGGATTGCCCGACCGGAAAGCGACGTCAGAAATTGAGTGTTTGTTATTGAATTTTTTTTTCATTTCGCTCGGTCACAAATAGGCACGGTCGAATAATTCTGGACCCAAAAAGAAAACGTCGCAATACTACTTCTACAAATTTTTATATAAATGACATGCTCATCCACGCCGCGCAGCTTGAAAAATTCAGTCGCGCCTCATCTCATTCGACACGCGGGCACGCCGCTTGCTGTCGTCGTTTCGTTCAGTCCTGCCCGTTGTTCAACGATGCAATGGTGCGGCATGAGCGTTTGATGCGAGGAGGCATCTATGCATAACGACAGCGAAGAAGAGCCAACTATCCAGGCAATGTTGGAGCCAGCGATATATCCGTCGCACACCCCACCCATCGGGGCTATTTTTCTTAACAAAGACGGTGCCGTATTGATGGATATTCCCCCTAACGTAGATCCGCTTCAGATGCGTTTTGCTGCCGGAGCCTTTGCCGGACTCGACCGTTTAGGTTTGTTGGGCTTGCCTCTGATTGTGATCAGCAACCAGCCGGGAGTGGCATTAGGCAAATTTCCAGTCGATAAGTTGGCACCCATGCGTAGCCAGTTGGAAAAAATGTTTGTATTAGCCGGAACAGTTCTGGGCGGGTTTTATTATTGTCCGCATCATCCCAAGGGTGTTCATCCCTTGTATTCCACCTTGTGCAACTGCCGCAAACCCTCGCCTGGCCTATTGCGGCTCGCGGCACAACGGCAGGGAATAGACCTTGCCCGATCCTGGCTGATTGGCAATATTGCGGACGATATCGAAGCAGGCCGTCGCGCGGGTTGTCGCACCATCCTGCTTGATAATGGGATTAAAGCCGAACGGGCCCAAAATGAGTGGTGTCAGCCGCATCGCGTCGAGGCCGATCTGGATGGCGCCAGCCGCTGGATCTGTGCACAAAGCGCGATGACTGGCCAGGGAGCCATGGCGTAAGCCGCCCAACGCCGCACCCTGGCTAGGGTGAGAAGACCTATTATATTAAAAGTATAATATCAGGGCTCTTAATCGTCGCCGCCAACATTTTGTTGCATTTCTCCTGCTTGCGTCGATGCTGCCCGTCGTAAAACGAGATACGATATTTTTAAAAAGTATCGAAGAAACAAACGGAGAGTCAAAGCGAAAAATACGAACTGATAGGCATTGCACACAAGGTGCCGCCTACGCAACGAATTTCGGGTTTCCTGAAACTACTAATCGATCAAATCTATATGCCGCATCTATTAATTACCGACGATGAGCCGAGCATCCGTGAGTTGCTGGCCGAAATAGCCGCAGGCGAAGGGTATACCGTAGCGGTGGCGGCCGATATACGTCAGGCTCGTATCCAAATTGAGCGCCAAAAGCCCGATATGATCTTGCTCGATATGATATTGCCTGATGGCGACGGCATCGAATTCTGGAAAGGTCTGGGACTGGTCGACACGCAGGTAGTTTTTATCACTGGACACTCCAGTATCGACAGTGCAATTGACGCTCTGCGCTGTGGGGCCGTCGACTATCTGCGCAAGCCCGTTAGCTTGCGCCGGGTGCGTGCTTTATTGGGTGAGCTTAAGTCGTTGCTCTATGAACGTCCCGAGCCGGGCTCAAACGATTGCTTCGTCAAAATGGTAGGGAAGTCGCGTGCTATGCAACTGCTGTGCGCTCATATTGAGAAAGTGGCGCCTACACGGGCCACAGTGCTGCTGGTGGGAGAAAGCGGCACCGGCAAAGAGCTTGCCGCCGAAGCGATTCATTTGGCCAGCCCTCGGCACGATAAACCTTTCATGCCGGTTAATTGCGGCGCCATTTCGCCCAATCTAATTGAAAGCGAACTGTTTGGCCATGAAAAAGGCAGCTTTACAGGTGCTGATCGCCAGCATAAAGGTTATTTCGAGCGGGCTCAGGGCGGTACTTTATTCCTGGACGAAATCACCGAAATGTCGATGGAATTACAGGTGCGATTGCTCCGAGTTCTAGAAACAGGTTGTTTTATGCGTGTGGGTACGAATGCCGAAATCCCTTCCGATGTACGTGTAATTGCCGCGACCAACTGCAATCCGGAGCAGGCCGTGACCGACGGCACGTTGCGCGAGGATTTGTATTACCGGTTGTGCGTATTTCCGCTGGAGCTTCCTCCGTTGCGCGATCGCGAAGACGATGTTGTGCTGCTTGCCGATCACTTTCTGCAAGAACTTAACGAAGAAGGCCACACGCATAAGTCTTTTGCGCCCGATGCCATGAAAGCCATACAAGAATACTCATGGCCGGGCAATATACGGGAATTGCGAAACTACATATATCGCAGCTATATTCTGGCCGATGATGAAATTAAGGGCAATTTCACTTCTTTCGATCTGCAATCGCATTCGGCAGGGCGGGGCAACGATATTTCGCTGCCGGTAGGAGTGCCCCTGGCCGATGCAAACCGGCAGCTTATCCTGGCCACCTTGAAGCAGTGCGGGGGGGTGAAGAAGCTGGCCGCTGAAAGGCTGGGTATAAGTCTTAAAACCTTGTATAACCGGCTTGAAGAGTACGGCGCCGCAGCCGACAACTATTAAGCAGGCACGCCATATTTCTCGAAGAGATGTTATTAGTCGAGCTAAGGGTGGTCATGGCGACGCTTCCCGCACCTGCCGCGTAGATATTCACTGCGGCTTGGCCCCACGGGTGGCGTCGTGTTCTTCGATCTTGGCAGTTCGTGTTGCTACCTGTGTCGCGGTGGATTGGTCAGACTGTCGACGCGAAAAAGCCAATAACTGTTGATTGAGCTTGGCACCATGCTCTATGCCATGACGTGCTGCTGCAAAAAGATGGCTGGTAGTCTCGTCATGAGCGACTCGTTCGCTTAGCATTTCGAGGCTTATGCCAATAGTCATAAAAATGTTGTTGAGTTCGTGAGCGATGAGTTCAGCAGTTTTCTCGGTCTCTTCCATTTTGGCATTGCCTTGCGGGTCTCGATTATCCAAGTTGCCGATTGCCAGCCTGGAAGCCCACTCTATTGCAGCAAGGGATGGTTTGTCAAACAGAATCGAGTTCGCAAGTTGGCATTGCGGATGGTCGGCATGAAAATTGCTAGCGTAAAAAATCGATAACAATAGCTCGATTTGCCAGAGGCGCCCATGGATGCGGACCCATCTGAAACAGCCGCGTGCGACGTGCTGACCACTAATGCAGAAGGTAGCCAGGACATCGCTCCTGGCCCCAAAATTGCGCTGGTCCACGCTATGCCGCCATCGCAGCGTCGTAAGGTAAATATCAGTAGCGTTGCATTGTCAATACTCGCCGCCGTCGCATTTATTTTTGCTCTGCAATGGGCCCGTGAATTTTTCATCCCACTCATTTTCGGCATTTTGATCTCCTACACGCTCAATCCCATGATTGTTTGGCTGGAGCGCATCAAGGTGCCACGCGCCGTAGGCGTGGGCGTTGTCATGCTGGGCCTCTTGGCCACGACAGTCGTGGTGGCGACCTCGGTATACAGGGAGGCTCAGGCCATTATGGATGAAACACCGATGGCGATCTATAAGCTCAGCAGTGCGATCAAAAGAACGAGCGACGGCAAACTAGGCACCTTGGACAGGCTTCACAGCATGACCGACGCACTTAAAAAGGCAGCCAGTTCGGCAACCGATACAACGGTGGATACTGAGGAAAAGAGTAAGCTCAGAGGAAAGAGTCAGGTCGCTTCCACCGTGGTCGCGGCAAAGCCACCTGGATTCAACTTGAATGATTGGCTTTGGGCAGGGTCGTTGCGCGCCCTCGGTTTGGTAGGACAGTTGCTTATGGTTCTTTTCCTGGTCTTTTTCGCCTTGCTCTCGGGAGATACATTCAAGCGAAAATTGGTCAAACTTACAGGCCCCACGCTGACGAATAAAAAAATCACCGTCCATATTCTGGACGACATCAATACGTCGATACAGCGGTACATGTTTATGCTTTTTGTCATGAATATATCCCTGGCGTTAATCACATGGCTTGCATTGCACTGGATTGGACTTGATAACCCGGGAGCGTGGGCCGTCGCGGCCGGTTTGCTTCATGTTATTCCCTATTTTGGGCCACTGATCACCGCCGTAGCAATAGGTTTTGCCGCCTTTTTGCAGTTTGAGTCCTTCTCGATGATGTTCCTGGTGTTTGGTGTATCGCTAGTGATTTCGGCTGTGGTTGGAATGCTGATGACAACCTGGATGACAGGTCGGATTGCAAAAATGAATGCAACGGCCGTTTTCATTGCACTACTGTTTGGCGGATGGCTTTGGGGAGTCTGGGGCATGTTGCTATGCGTTCCTCTTATTGTCGTTATAAAGGTCATTTCGGAACATATCGAAGGCATGCAGCCGATAGCGGAATTGTTGGGCGAATGACCTGCTTTTTTTAATCGGGCACGTTACTTGCTAACCGACAACGTACAACACTTCAACACCACCGAGGTTAACCATGAAACAAAAGCTATCGATATCCCGCAGTAAAGGTCTTGCCGTTGTGGCAGTGGCGTTAGCCAGTCTGGCATTTGCCGGCTGCACCACGACTGCGCCCAAGGACCAGGCGACTGCCAGCCAGCAGCGCACCGACATTAACACGAGCGCAAATGCAACCCTGTCCCGACTTTACAAATCGACGCCAGATGCGCGCGGGCTCGTCGAACGGGCCAAGGGAGTGCTGGTGTTCCCCACCGTTTTGAGTGCAGGCTTTGTGATCGCTGCCGAACACGGCAACGGTGTCTTGCGCGTGAATGGTCGCAACCAAGGTTATTACAGCACGTCGGCCGGTTCTATCGGTCTGCAAGCGGGTGCCCAATCCAAGGCAATTGTGTTGTTGTTCATGACCCAAGAGGCTTTGGACAAGTTCCGCAACAGCAACGGCTGGACGGTTGGCGCTGACGCGACGGTGGCTATTGCCAATGTCGGCGTTAACGGCAAAATAGACACAAACACCGCGCAGCAATCGGTTGTTGGGTTCGTACTGACCAATGCCGGCCTGATGGCGGGTGTTTCGCTTGAAGGTGCCAAAATAGAAAAGGTCAAACTTTAGACGCACGAGCACGCTATAGTGTGGTGCTTCGCTCTTTCTTCCCGAGCTTGCATATAAAGACACGGCAATAGATAAGTCGACAGCCTGGGCAAGTAGGGATACTGCCCAGGCTGCCTGTTGCTAGCGTCGATTCATTATTTTTGCGAAATGTTGGCGACGTTATAGGTACCGGCCTGGGTTACGCTGGCCGTCTGGTTCATTCCCGTCTGGCTGACATTGGCGTAGTTGCCATAGCCCGTCTGGCTCACCGACGATAAGAGGTTGGTGCCATCCCATTGTTTGACCTTGGCGACGTTGTACGTGCCATCCTGCATGACCGTTGATCTGGCCAGGTCAGTGTTGGTCTGGTTTACGTTGGCGAAATTGCTGTAGTTTTTCTGGATAATGCTGCTGGTCGCACTATCGTTGTCTTGCTGGTTGGATATGGCGACGTTGTAGGTGCCGTTTTGGCTAATCGAAGACATCCCCGAATCGTTAAACGCTTGCGTAATGCCCGCGTCATTGTTATAGCCGGTTTGATTGACGGTTGCGGTATTGGCGGCCATGGCCGGAGCCCCAAATGCGACGGCAAGGCCTAAAACTAATGTAGAAAGACTGATTTTCATTGTGAGCATCCCCAAATTTAAGACCTGAAACTTGCAGCTCAATCCAGCGGTCTTTAGTACTGGATAACTTTTGCAACGGCTCCGTTGCCGTACTGGTTGAGTTTGACCGGCGGAGCCCCTGCCGATAGGGTGATGACGGTGGCGGAATCCAAATTGCCGACCTGGGCGATTCGCGCATCGCCCGCGTTGTTGAATTGCGCCACGGCCGCGGTGTTGGCGTAACCGAATTGCGCCGCCGAGGCAGTGTTGGCATTCCCGTATTGGGCGAGGCTAATCAGGTTTTCCGCGCCTGCCTGGGTCAGGAACGCCGAGTTGCCGTTGCCTTGTTGCGCGGCGCTGATCCCGTTGTCGGACCCCGCCTGGCTGAGCCGCGCCGTGTTCGATGACCCTTGCTGTTGCACGCCGGCGGTGTTTTGCCGCCCAAGCTGGAACACGCTTGCCATGGAATCGCCCAGGGTCAGTTCGGGCGGTGCGCCCAGATCGAAATCGAGGCAGTACCCGGCCTGGGTCCCCAGGGCCGTCAAGGCCGATGCGAGCAGCAGGGCATGCCCGCATCGACGGAGTTGGCCGCCACCGTACCGTGAGCGTATTGAATCAATCATTGCGTTCTCCCAAAATAAAGGCCGATGCATTCGATGTGGCGGTGTCGGCTTGAATGTGAAATTACATTTCTGCGATGAGCGACTTCCAATCGCACCCCACCCGCCACAGAGGCCACTGTCGGATGCGAACACTGAAGTAAATGCTAGGAGGGGTCAGCGGTAAAAATAATTGGCTAGATGACTTAAACCGGTGCCCACCAGATGCTCTAGGCTCTTTGTATGCAGCGCCAAGGGCCAAGGGTAGAGAACGCCTCGAGTGTCAATTTTTATTATTGGGCACGGTAATTGCTGTATGTGGCTCGTCATAGAGCCACTGCCAGATCGCGCATTACGAAGGAAAAATTGGCAAAGGTTAAAAAATGCACACTATAGTTTCCACTGGCCGTTGCATGACGCTGGACAATTTCAACTGTATAACGGTGCTCTCAATGAAAAACTCTATGCCTGCCTGGGATCCCGCGATCCAACACATTTATTACACCTATCCGGCCCGTCGCACGCCGACTTCGGTAGATCAAGACGAGTTGTGTGGCATTAAACAATGGGACGCTTTATGCGAACGAGCCGCTAACCTCGGCTACACCAGCATCTTGACGCCGCCCTTATGGTCGACTGTCGAAAACAGGCTTCACGGCGCGCCCGACGATCCAGATCGTCCCCATAGTCATTGGTTCGAGCTGGGCTCAATGTCGGAGACCCTCGCTATATTGTCCGAGGGCTGTGCTCGACATAAACTATTTTTATTAATGGACTTGGTTCTGGATACGGCCGTGGCCAATGGTGTCCTCGCGAGTCGTCGCCCTGACTGGTACGAAAATGCAGACGGCCCAGCCGGCATCCGAGTGGGCGAAACACATGCTGAAATCGTTCAGGTGCAGCTTTGTGGCGGCCGCGCCCCCGCCGGGCTGATGGATGAATGGGCCGCACGACTCGATGCATGGGCCGCAGCGGGAGTGGCAGGCTTTCGTTCCCGCAACCCTGCCGCGTTTCCCGCCGACGACTGGAGTCAATTAATACACCAGGTATGTAAACAGCAGACCGATTGCCGCTTCCTGGCATTTGCACCCGATTTAACGCAGAACCAGCTAGAGTCTTTAGATGATGCCGGATTCGTTACAACGCTTTCGCCAGCCACCGCACAGGCTTATCGCGCGCTTTGGCTGGCGCAAAACCACGATCGTTTGCTGGCGCTAAGCGCCAGCGCGGCGCTTTTTGTACGCGCGAAGCCGGCAACATTAAACACGGTCGATGATCGGATTGGCGCAGGCGGGCGACGCATTGAGTATCTGGACAACCAGGCTTGTGGGATATGGCGTGTTGCGACAGACGGAATTAGACGGTTTCGTCGCTACGAGAGCGCTGCGTCGGCCGAATTGGATGATGCGGGTGCTTAATCACGCAACCTACCGGCGCTTGCCGCAGCATTGATACCCGACCAACCCGGCAAATAGCGCGCCTCCCGACTGTGGGCCAACTTCAAGGCTGCGGCGAGCGCCTTGGAAAAGTGCTGCTCCACGCGTTCGGCAGTAATTCGAGTTCGAAAAAAATCGGCCCACAAAAACTCGCTATATGGCGTTACATCCTTGGCGTATCCTCCGGCGCTGCGCAATTCGCCCGCCAAACTGCGGTAGGGATCGTCGTGCATATGGTCGAGGTGCGTGGGGATCACATCGAAATTGCGCCGCATGCCGGTACTATCGTAAGGATGCACCCACTGATGATGTTCCATAACAAGCCAGAAACTTGCGGGTGCCAACCACGACAAGTCTTTTAATACCATCAGGCTGACGGTTTTCACCCCTTCTTCCAGCAAGGCCAGCCCGAAATGATGATGGTCGACAATATAGTAATGGCCGTCTGCACCCAAAACACTGGGGAACCAATGGGAGGCTATTGCAGCGATGCGTGCCTTTTTCCCAAGCTTGCTCCATTCCTTGCGTTTCAAGGCCACCTCGATTTTGCCCACCGTCATTTGTGTCGGTCGCAGTGCGTCGAGCTTGGCGCCGATCAGTTGAGGTTGAGCACGCGTCATGGTTGTTCTCCTGTGGCCACGGATCGTAGTCACAAGTCTACACAGTATTGGAGATGGCACCCACAAGGGGTGCCGCTACATTAGTTATGGGCACGCCGCTACATGATTCACGGGTACGTTTTTGGATGGCATGTGGCAGCCACAAGGGCTGCCGCTACGGGAACCTACCCGCTGCTAATGTAGCGGCACCCCTTGTGGGTGCCATCTCCAAGGAGGCACGGCGTAACTCATGGCAAGCTAGCCGCCCATATACGCCTGAATCACCCGTGGGTTATGCAGCAGGTTTTCGCCGCTGTCGGCCAGTACGATCTTGCCGGTTTCCAACACATAGCCGTGTTGCGCGATACGCAGGGCCTGGCGTACATTTTGCTCGACCAGAAAAATAGTGAGACCAGTACGGTTGATTTCTTTCAGCACCCGGAAAATTTCCCGCACCAATAGCGGCGCCAGACCCATCGACGGTTCGTCGAGCAGCAGTACCCGCGGCCTGGCCATCAGGGCGCGTGCAATGGCCAGCATTTGCTGTTCGCCACCCGACAAGTTGCCGGCCAGCCCGCCGGCACGTTGCTTGAGCACCGGAAAGAGCGAATACACCCAGTCCATGTCTTGCGCAATTTGCACCTTGTCGCGCCGGGTATAAGCGCCCAGCTCCAAGTTTTCGTGGATGGTCAATGTCGTGAGAATGGCTCGGCCTTCGGCGACTTGTACAACGCCGCTGCGCACAATTTTGTGCGGTGATAATTGGCTAAGATCGACATCATCCAGCCATACTTGGCCTCGAGCCGGTTTCAACAGGCCTGAGATCGCCAGCAGGGTTGTACTTTTGCCCGCTCCGTTGGCGCCCACCAGGGCTGTTATCTCGCCTTTGTTCAATGTCAGGCTAATGCCTTTTACAGCTTCAATATGGCCGTAGGAGACCGCAAGATCGGTAATGCGCAAAATCTCGCTCATTCGTCTTCTTCCTTGCCCAGATAAGCCTCAATGACGTCTGGATTATTGCGAATTTCGTCGGGTGGCCCTTGTGCAATGATGCGTCCGAAATTAAGCACAGCGATGCGGTCGCACAGGCCCATGACAAAACGCATGTCGTGCTCGATCAGGAAAATGCTGTAGCCGCGCTGTCTGATACTGAGAATTTGCGTCATTAGTTCGGATTTTTCGGCAGAATTCATGCCGGCGACCGGCTCGTCAAGCAGCAACAGTTTGGGTTGGGTGGCCAACGCGCGAGCGAATTCCAGCTTGCGTTGTTCGCCGTAGGACAGACTGTCGGCCAGCATATCGGCCTTGTGATCAAGCTTGACCCAGGACAGCAGTTCCAGTGCACGCTCGCGCGCAGCGGCTTCAATGCGTTGGAAGGAACGCGAATTCGACAGCAAGCCGCCAAAACCATAGTCCAGGTGAGCATGCATGCCAATCACTACATTTTCCAGCAGGCTGGTATCTTTGAATATGCGAATGTTCTGGAACGTGCGGGCAATACCCAACTGGGTAATTTGATGAGGCGCCAGCTTACCCAGGCTGTGGCCGCTAAATTCGATTTGGCCACCCGAGGCCTGCAGCAGGCCCGTCGCCAAATTGAATACCGTGGTCTTGCCGGCGCCATTGGGGCCGATCAAGCCAAAGATACTGCCTTCGGGCACATCGAAGGTGACATCGTCGAGCACCCTTAGCCCGCCGAATTCTTTGCTGATTTGATTGAATTGCAGCATCAAAGCCCCTTGCGAGCTTTACGCCGCTGCCAAAATGCGTGTATGCGCCGCGGGTCCCAAATACCATTGGGTAGGTACAGAACCACGAGGATAAGAATTAGCCCATTGATCGCGAGACGGTAGTCCCTGAAAGGACGCAATATTTCGGGCAGCACCGTCAGGATGGTTGCGCCCACCGTCGGCCCAATCAGGTTGCTGATACCGCCGAACACGGCCATGGTCAGGATATCCACAGCACTCTCGAATGCGTAATTGCCAGGCCCGATGGTAAATGTGTAATGGGCGTTGAGGCCGCCCGCCAGGCCGGCAATTGCGCCGCCCAGAACAAAGGCAAACAGCTTGTGGCCCGACACGTCGATGCCCATCAGCTGTGCGGCTACTTCGTCGGCCTTGATGGCTTCGAAGGCCCGCCCGATTTTAGAGCGCCGCAGCCGTGCCAAAATATACAAAACTATGGCCAGCAGCAGCAAAATATGCCAGAACTCGGTTTTTAACGGTATACCGTTAAGTCCCATCGGGCCGCCGGTAATCGTCATGTTGAGTAGAACAATCCGCACCACTTCGCCAAAACCCAGCGTCGCCATCGCCAGGTAGACGCCGGACAATCGCAGCGTCGGTATCCCGATAATAAGGGCAACCAGCGCCGGCAGCACGGTCCCCGCGGCGAGCGCCACGGGAAAGGGCAAGCCGGTTTGCAGACTGATGATGGCCGCGGCATACGCGCCTATGCCCATAAAGGCGGCATTGGCCAGAGATAACAGCCCGCATGCGAGCGTGACGTAAATGGACAGTGCCAGCAGGGCGTTGACGCCGATGCTGTAAATCACCGTGTTATAGGTCGACCAAAATGCATCCCACCAATCAAGCATATCAGGCCTTTCTTTCGAGTATTTTGCCGAACATGCCCGAGGGTCTGACCAGTAAAATTAAAAATAACAAGCCAAACGCCACAGCGTCACGAAAATCGCTGGAAATATAAGCCACTGTCAGCACTTCGGCAAAACCCAGGAACAGACCACCGATCAGCGCGCCGCGAATATCGCCCATGCCGCCGAGAATAATGACCGCGATGCCTTTGAGCAACATCGGCTGCCCCATATAGGGTGAAATGGCGTTGAACGACAAGCCCACCAGCACGCCGGCTGCGCCGCCTAACGCCGCGGCCGCAAACGAGGTTAGATAAAACAGCCCATCGACATTGATGCCAAGCAGGTAAGCCGCCTTGGGCGACTCGGCAATCGCGCGCAGGGCCCGCCCCAGTTGCGTTTTACGCATGATGGACAGCAGCACCAGCATCAGCACAAAGGAAATCCCGATAATGCCGACCTGTACCGCAGTGACGTGTAAATGGCCCCAATTGAAGCTCCCTTCCGGTATCGTGCCGAAAGGGAAGCGCTTGTTATCGGTGCCGAACAGGCCTTGCGTTAGATTGGTCAGCATGATGGCCACGCCTATGGTGGCAATCATCGGCACCAGATGCGGCACATTGCGCGCACGCAAGGGTCGCAATATCAGATAGTCGACCAGGAACCCAATCAGGCCGGTAACCAGCATCGCAGCCAATAAGGCCAGAGGCAGCGGCATCGAAAGCTTGTCGACCAATAGCAGCGCCACGTAGCTGCCCAGCATGAAAATTGCGCCGTGCGATAAGTTGATAACACCCAGCACGCCAAAGACCAGGGTGAAACCGAGTGCGAAAAGGGCATAAACGCTGCCCAGCGAAAGTGCGTTGAATAGCTGTTGTTCTAGCATGGTGTGCTTACAAGTAAGAGCAAAGGCATTTTCGGTGGATAACCGAGAATGCCTTTGCTGCAGATGGACGACTACCGCTGCACGGCTTTGATAAGTACCGCAGCCAGCTTACTTAAGCACTACAAATTTGTTGTGCTGAGCAATATTGACGATGGCGTCTTGTTGCGCATCATAGCCGACAGCCTTGCCTGATTTGGATGCAGGCGCCGGGCGGAACGAGAATTTGCCCGTAGCGCCATCCCATTTCGCTTCGGGCAGGGCCACGCGCACCGCTTCGCGATCTTTGGCCAGGTTGCCGCTTAGCTTCACGTTTTTGAGTGTTGCAGCCAGGATATTCATGGCGTCGTACGCTTGGGCCGCAAACTGGTCGGGAGCCATATTGAATTTGGCCTGGTACGCCTTGATGAACGCCTGATTGGCCGGCGCTGTATTTTCCGAAGACCAAGGGCTACCCATGATGGAGTTGTCGGCCGCGTCTTTGGCGATATCGAACAGCTTGGGCGAATTAAAGCCGTTGCCGCCGATGAAAGGCTGTTTCATGCCCAGGGAACGGGCTTGCAAAATGATGTTGCCGGCTTCCTCAGCCAGGCAGGAGCAGACGATCGCATCGGGATTGCCGGCCTTCATTTTAGTGAGCTGGGCCTTGAAGTCGACATCGCCCTTTGCGTAGGCTTCGGTGTCGGTGACCGGAATTTTCTGATCCGCCAGGGTGGCCTTGAATACGTTGTACCCGTCTTTGGTAAACGCGTCGTCATTGCCATAAATGACGGCAACTTTTTTAATATTGAAATGCTTGACGGCCGCGCGCGTGCTAACTGGCAAGACGTCGGCCTCCATGACGGAATTGCGGAAGGTATAGGGCCCCATCTGGGTGATGCCATCGGCGGTATTGCTGGTGCCGAACGCGACCACTTTGGCGGCATTGGCAATGGGGTCGGCTGCGAACGCGGAGTTCGACAGGGTAGGGCCGAACACCATTAGTACTTTGTCCTGGAAAATCAGTTTTTTGAAGACGTTGATGGCTTCTTCTTTTTTGCCTTGTTCATCTTCAACAATAAGCGCCAGCTTGTTGCCGTTTACGCCGCCTTTGGCGTTGATTTCATCGGCAGCCAGCGTAAAGCCGTTCTTTATGGCGACGCCGTATTTGCCCGCCGGGCCAGTCAACGCTTCGGCAACACCAATTTTGATATCGGCGGCATGGACGGTGCTGGCCAGGCTTGCACCGATCAGCAGCGCAGGCAGTACTTTCAATAAATGACGGATTTGCATATCTTTTCTTCCACGGTAATTGGAATGAGTAAGTGTGTCGATGTTACACAATACCGGATTGATATTGCGATGCAACAAACTTGTTGTTCTTAGGCGAAGGCCCATAAATGGGCCAATACGCCGCTTATTATGCACCCGTGCGAGCCCTGTTTCAAAGCGCTATGTAATAGGTGTTTGTATCTATTGCAACAAGTTGGCCAAGCGCCAGACGCGTGTTGGCGAGTCGCAATAATTGTGTCGCGATGGGAATAAAGCGTTCGACGCGGACGTATATCAGATAGGTCGTACTCAATGCGCCCTCAGGAGACTATGATGAACGCTGGCAAGCTTTTCTTGGCATTTCTAGTCGTTGTTGCTGCGCTGGTGTCGGGATGCACGGCAGGCGATGGAACCTATCACAGCAGTGCATCGCCGATGTCGAGCGACACTGGCAGCGGTGGAGGCGGTGGCGGCGCCTATTGATGCATCATGGGCCTTGTATACGCGCGCCAGGCGCAAATAAGCCGGGAGTCCGCGATACGAAAGGGAAGGTCAGGCATGTTCATTAGCGGATTAGGCACGGCTGTTCCTGCACAACGTTATTCCAAGGCAGAGTGCTGGAGCGCGTTCCAGGCGTCTGACTGGTTCGCGCGTCTCGGGCCCAGAGCTCACCTGGTTACCAACGCCGTCCTGACACGCGATAACGGCATCGAGGCCCGGTATTTGGCTCTTGAGTCACTTGACGAAGTTTTCCAGATCGATCCTGATACCCTGCATAAACGTTTTATGGAAAACGCGCCCTTGCTGGCTCGCAATGCGGCAGTCAAAGCATTGGACCAGGCGCGGCTCGCGCCGCGTCAAATCGATGCCTTGGTGGTGAGCACCTGTACCGGGTATTTATGTCCTGGATTAAGTGGGTATGTCGCTGAGCGCCTGGATTTACGCAGCAATGTACAAGCCTTCGATCTCGTCGGCCAGGGCTGCGCCGCAGCCTTGCCCAACTTTAATTTGTCGCATGCCCTGCTGGCGTCGGGACAGTGTCGGCATGTGTTGTCGGTGTGCGTCGAGGTATGCAGCGCCGCCATGTATCTGGATGACGATCCGGGCGTCCTGATCAGCGCCTGCCTGTTTGGGGACGGCGCGGGGGCAGCCGTGCTTTCGCACGTTTCGCAGGAATTTGCGCGGCGAATCGAGTGGCTGGACAACGAATCGCTTTTGAATCCCGCACAACGCAACGCGCTGAAGTTCGAATCGCGCCAAGGCATGTTGCGAAATGTTTTAACCCGGCAGGTGCCTCATTTAGCGGCTGACCATGCGCATCAGATTCTGGATACTGTTATGCGAAGGGCTGGACGAGATGCGGCCGATATCAAGGCCTGGATCGTGCATGCGGGCGGGCGTGATGTATTGCTGGCAATTGAAAAGAAGTTTGGGCTCGACCCGCATGATCTTCGTTACAGCGCCCGCATATTGCACGACTACGGCAACCTGAGCAGCGCTTTTGTCTATTTTGTCTTGCAGGCGGCACTCGCCGACCAGGCCCACGCGGGCGCTTGGTGGTTGTCTTCATTTGGCGCCGGGTTCAGTTGCCATGGCGCACTTCTGGCTGTCGAATAGATAGCGATGGATTCCAATGTGAACGCTTCTTTTCCAAGGCGCTTGTCATCCGAAATATTGGATCATTTACCCTGCGATGACCCACAAGCGATACGTGCACGCTTCGATTTGCAACGTGTCAATCGTCTTATGGGTTCGGCGGGCCTGATTGCGCGCGCCGTGCAGCATCGTATCGGGTCAGATCCCCAGAGCCAGGGCCAACAGCCCTTGCGCGTGATCGAGATCGGCGCGGGAGACGGCACCCTGATGCTAAGGCTGGCGCACCGGTTTGCGGCCCGCTGGCCGGCCGTGCATTTAAGCCTGCTGGACCGTCAGAATGTGGTCTCTTCGTCGACCCAAAACGAATTCAAGCGTTTAGGATGGACGGTCGAGGTGTTATGTGTGGACGTGCTTGACTGGGCTGCCGCGCCGCCTACGCAGTGGGATATCGCACTGGCCAACTTGTTCGTGCATCATTTCGATTCATCGCAAATTACCGTGCTGTTTGAATCTCTCGCCAGGTGCACCGACTGGTTTATGGCGTGCGAGCCCCGGCGCGGACGCGTACCGCTGTTTGCCAGCCGCCTGCTCGGTTTGACGGGTGCGAGCGCGGTGACCCGTGTAGACGCGGTTCTAAGCGTGAAAGCAGGTTTTTCAGGCGCCGAGCTGTCTGAATTATGGCCGCATTCATCGTCGCAATGGGCCATACAGGAAGGCGCTGCGGGGCTGTTTAGTCATGCATTCATTGCGTCTCGGGAAATGGGGTAGGGTATGGACGCCCACTACGACGCCGTTATTATCGGAGCTGGGCCGGCAGGAAGCAGCACCGCTATTTTGCTGGCCCGTAAGGGCTGGCGTGTCGCCTTAATTGAGAAAGCCCTTTTTCCCAGAAGAAAAGTATGCGGCGAATGCATCGCGGCCAGCAACATGCCGCTGCTCGACGCACTGGGCATAGGCCACGCGGCGCGCGATCTGGCCGGGGCCCCATTGCGCAATGTTGCGCTGATTTTTCAGGACAGGATGGTTCGGGCCGGACTGCCGCGTTTTAACGACCGGCGTCATCCATGGGGCTATGCGTTGGGGCGAGAGAGCCTGGATACCTTGCTGCTGGAACAAGCCGCCAATGCCGGTGCCAGCGTCTTTTGCCCCTGGACCGCGCTGGCAATGGAAAAGGCGCCAGAGCATATGTCCTGCACCATACAGGAAGCCCGCTCGCGCGAGACCCGGATTCTTGCAGCGCCTGTCGTCATTGCCGCCTGCGGATCGTGGGAAACTCATCATCGCGCGATTCATGCGTCGTCCGGCGGGCCTGACGTGCGTACCGCTTTGGCGGGGCCGCAATCCGATCGCCATCGTTCTGACCTATTCGCCTTCAAGGCCAATTTCACCTCGACGACGCTGCAAAACGGTGTGCTCCCGGTACTGTCGTTTCCGGGAGGCTATGGCGGCATGGTGGTGGAAGGGCGATCGATTGCTACTCTGGCGTTTTGCGTGCGCCGCGATACCCTGGCCGCGTGCCGGCAGGCCAAGCGCGGTGCGACGGCGGCCGAAGCGGCGTTCGCCTATGTTATGCAGGCTTGCCGCGAAGTGGATTTGATGCTTGCCGGCAGCGAACGGCTTGGGCCATGGTTAAGCATCGGGCCGATTCGGCCGGGCGTGAGGCTGGCGAAGAACAGCGGGGCGTTATTTATGGTGGGCAATGCGGCAGGGGAGGCACACCCTATCATCGGCGAGGGCATCAGCATGGCAATCCAGGGCGCTTGGCTGCTGGCTGAGGCGCTGCTCGCCCAGAAACCGGAAGCATTGAGGTCAAAAGAGCATCAGGATTCGGTTCAAAGAAAATACGTTGTCGCATGGCGGCGGGCTTTTCTGCCCCGAATCCGGCTCGCCGCTGCCTTCGCCCATATAGCTATGCGGCCGGCGCTTATGGGAGCCATGTTCCCGATTTTGGAACGGCATCCATGGTTGCTCACCCATGCCGCGGCATGGAGCGGCAAGGTGGAGGGTTCATTCTTGCCGGAAAATAAAACTCGCTACAATGCCGAAAGCTAAGTCCTCGGCGGCCTGGCAAGAGGGATGTGAATGTCAACATACAAGCGTTTACAGCAAATACTGGCGGCAGATTATCCGCTACTCCCCGAGCAGCTGGCACCCCAGGCCCGGCTCGAAGATATTGGAATCGACTCGCTTGGCGTCATGGAGCTGCTGTTTCAAATTGAAGACGCATTCCAGATTCAAGTGCCATCTCATCAGGTCTCGTTGCTGACCGTGCAAGACGTCGTCAACTACATTGACGAGCTCTTGGAGGCTCAAAAAACGGGATCTCATCAAAACGATTCTGCCGCGGCTCCCAGGGAACCCTGATGAAACGCGTCGTGATTACCGGCCTGGGCTTGATTTCCTCACTAGGGAGTTCGACTGCCGAGGTGTTCGCCGCGGCCTGTGCGGGTCGCTCAGGCATCCGCCGTTTAGACGACAACTTTTGTCCGCGGCTGACCACGCGCATTGCGGCATCGGTGGATTTTGCGGGCGAGCGCCATTTCGACGCGCCACGGCTACGCATGCTCGACCGAAGCAGTCAATTCGCCCTGGTGGCCGTGCGGCAAGCGTTAAAGGATGCGAAGCTTGACTTTGCCGATACGGATCCGTCGCGTATCGGTGTATTCCTGGGCACAGGCATGGGTGGCGCGCAGTCAACCGACGAAGCGTACAGCACGCTCTATGGCGAGCAATCCGACCGCATCAAACCATTTAGCGTTTTGCTGGCCATGAATAATGCAGCCGCCGCGTGGATTGGTATCGATTACCGCATCACCGGGCCCACTCTTACTTTCACGACAGCCTGTTCTTCATCGGCGGTTGCGATCGGCGAAGCCGCCAGGCGCATTCAAGCTGGCGAGGTTGACATCATGATTGCGGGCGGAACGGAGGCGCCGCTATCGCTAGGCCCCATGAAGGCCTGGGAAGCCTTGCGGACGCTTGCGACGGAAGATCCCATCGATCCTGCCGCTTCCTGTAAGCCATTTTCCAAAAACCGGACGGGAATGGTATTAGGCGAAGGGGCGGCCATTTTGGTGCTTGAAGAGTTGGACAGGGCGCTCAAACGCCAGGTGCCTGTTTATGGGGAGCTGATCGGCTATGGATTAAGCACCGATGCGCAGCATCTGACTCGTCCGAGCGTCGAAGGCCAGGCGCAGGCCATGCGTCTGGCGCTGGAGTCGTCTGGCTTGCCGGCTTCTTCAATCGATTATCTGAATGCCCACGGTACCGGTACTTTTGCCAATGACCGGGTTGAAACAGCCGCCATCAAAGCCGTGTTCGGCCCTCACGGGGCCAGACTGCCCATCAGTTCCACCAAGGCGATGCATGGCCATCTGCTTGGCGCGTCGGCCGCGCTGGAGTTTGCCATTGCCTTGCTTGCGATGGGCGCGAATATCATTCCACCGACCATCAACCTCGATGAACCCGACCCGGAATGCGACCTGGATTACGTTCCCGGCCGAGCCCGGACGGATTGCGATATCAATGCCGTCATGTCGAACTCATTTGCGTTTGGCGGAACCAATGCGGTGTTGATAGCTAGAAGGATGAACAATCTGCGGTAGGCCGGACTACAAGCACCATCGTCGGTATTTGTCGTAGCCGAATTCAGTTCCGACCAGCACGTTGTGCTTGATTGAGCCAGGATCGCCTAAGGGAAGGGTGCTTCCAGGCGTTTGCTGCTGATAGAGCATGGAATCCGCCGCCATCGTCGGTGCCTAGCGTGTTCGACGCGGTTTCCCTAGCGTTGGTATTGGTATGCACCGAATTGTATTGAGTCTGATTGCGCAGCGACACGCCATAATCGGGCATACCGATGTTGTGCTGAACCAGTATGGACGAGGTGATTTCGGTGGGTGTGCCAATACCCATTTTGTACGACGGTGCAAAGCCGAAATCCCGGAGGCTCATCTCATCGCAGGTCCCCGGCCGGCCATCTTGCGCCATGGCATTAAGCCGGAAAGCGGAGGTAGCGCAGGCGGCTCTTTGGGCGGTAACAGTCGGCAGGGTTGAAATAGGGGTCGGCGGCTGATTGGCGGATGGTTGCTGCGCCATGGCGATAGGTGACGCAAACAAGGCAAACAACGTGGTGCCGACAGGGGCGTAGCGATTCATGAGGGCAGCCCTCTCCAGGTAGCGTCAGGTTGTATCATGCGGCCAGTTTATTAAATACTAATGCAAATGATAATAGTTATTATTATAATAACCTATTTTTTCGATAGATTGCTACATCGGAACTGGGTTTTGTTATTGTTTTTCCACGAAGATGAGCGCAATTTGGCCAAGCCGAAGGCCTGGAAATCAACCGTTCGGAACGTTTTCAACGAGGCCGGGTAAAGCTCGTATGCGGAAGACACCACCAAAACACGCCGGCGGCTACGAAGCCGAACAGTCCGGTGACGACCACCGCGCTGGCCAGTGAAACTGCGGCGGTAATGGCTGAGAGCACGACCGGTGCGCCGCTGGCACCTATATCGGCAATCAGTCGCCAAATACCCAGAAATTCGGTGCGCCCAACGCGGGGCGACGCATCGGCGCCCAAGGTCATGATAAGCCCCGATCCAATACCGTTGCCCAAACCCATCAACATCGAAACGATCAGAAAACTGATCAAACCCGCCGTCAGTGGCATCAATACCAGGGAAGCCCCCATGATGACGACCGAGGGCAATGCCACCCAAAGCCTGCCGCGTTGATCCATTGCCTTGCCGGCGGGATAAAAGGCCAGCATATCGATAGCGGCCACCAGCCCATAAATAATCGACGTTGTTGTCGGGCTGATGGATAGATTATCCGCCCATAGCGGTATGACAATCTGGCGGGAAGATCGCAGCGCGCTAACCAGTAAAATACCGAAGCCCAAGGTTAGAAAAACCTTCAGGTGGCTGCGCGCGATGTGGATCAATTTGGGCGCCGTGTTGGGGCTCGTGCTTAATGGCTGGCGAGCTTCCAGTTCGGGTATCATAAATGAGAGCAGTCCGGTAGCAAGCATCGCTACCATCGCGACCCAATAGGCGCCAGGCAATCCCATGAAATGGATTAGCGCGGCGCCCAGAAATGGACCGATGAATACGCCAATGCGCATGGTGCCGCCCAGCGACGACATGGCTCGCGCACGCATGTAGACGGGTACCACCTCTATCAGGTAAGTTAGTCTGGCCAGCATGAACACGGACGACGACATACCGATCATCAGTACGCCCAGGGCCAGGAACCATATCTGGCCCGGTATCAGGCAAAGAATCAGTGCAAGCACACTGAACACCGCGGCGCCCACCATCGAGAGCCTTTCGCCATAGCGGCCGATAATCAACGCGGCCGGAATATTACTGCAAAGCGATCCGATGCCGATCAGGCCCACGATAAGTCCGGATAAGGCCATGGATGCATCGAGATCACGGGCACTCAGAGCGATAACCGGCAATATCGCTCCTTCGCCAATACCGAAAAGCAATGATGGACCAAAAGCCGGGATGGCTATTTTTTTAAAACTGAAGGGGGTATCGCTTGTTGGGACATCAGACACGTGAAAGCATGCTCTTAGTGTGTTGGCCAGGAAGGCCCCGATTCGAGAAGCCTGTTTGGAAGGGCTCTCATTTTGGCACTTGCGCGGATTTGTGGCAATCGCGCAAGTTAGAAGCCCAGCCTCTGGAAGTATCCGGTCAGTTCCAGATAGCCGCGCCCGACCCGGTTCGCACCATGCAGCGCGGTGACCGCGCCTTCCCAATAAATCGCACCGGTACTGGCCCGGCTGTCGAGTTCCTGATCGTCCATCAATGGAACAAGGTCGAGCGTGAGATCGCTCGCGTGTATGTGCATCGACACCGGATATTCAGTGCCGGTGCGAGGTGAACGCCAAAGACGACGTGGCGAGAAGTCCACCGCTGAAGCAGGCAGGGCGACCACGCTGCCATCGGCGCGCCGCAGGGTGCCGCCCGCCCAGAATTTGCCGCCGGCTTTATTGCGAATCTGGAAGGCCATCAGTGCGCCGCCATCATCGAAGTTGATGCCTATCCAATCCCAGCCGACTGCATGCTCGTCCAGCATGGCAGATGACCATTCGTGATCGAGCCACGCCGTCCCTTTGATGACTTCTCGTTTGCCATGGCGGGTGAGGGCGCCGCTCACCTTGAGTTGCGGTTGGCTGTAGTAATAGCTGGCTTGCGGCGCAAGAGGCCCCTTTCGGCTATAGCCCCGTTCGCCCTCCAATAACAGCGGTTGGGTGGGTACAAGCGTCAGTTCCAGCGTAAATTCGCGCGCTTGAACCACGCTGCGGTAAGTGCCGCCGGAGTCTCGTTGCAACGACCACGCGCCGATATGTACGTTGGTATCATTACCGGCCACCTCGGCCAGCCCAAAGCCGGCGCGCGCCGCGCGTTGCTCATCCTGCAGCTTGCCAAGCACTGGGTCGGACACCGCGGCATGGGCAAACAATAGTTCCTTCGGCGCGAAGCGGCTGGGGTTGGTTTGGTCCAGCGGCGGGCGTGAACGGAAAAAGGTCACCTGAAATCCAAGCGGCGTTCCATCCGCGGTTTGCAGCCATCCGGTGACATACCACCACTCCGTGCGGAAATCCGGGTGGGCGCCATGGTCGCTCGGAAAGTGCAGCGCTTGGCCGGGCACCACGGGTGGATAGTCGGGCAGGCGGCTCTGTGAGTAGGTCACGGCCGCCATGAAGGGTGCGCAAAACAACCACAGGATTGCCAGCCAGCGCATTGTCACCAGTCCTCCCTGACTGCACGCACCGCGCCGGCCGACATGGCTTGCCTTCCACTGGCCAGGGCAGCCAGCGACGCGCTCGCCACCAGTGCCGGCGCGACCGCGGCCAGGAGGATCCAGGGCATATGCAGACTCATTGTCCAATGGAACGATTGCGGGTTGACCACGTAGATCAGGATCAGCGCTATACCCAATCCGAGTACCAGGCCTGCCGCTACGCCAAGCAGCCCCAACCATGCGCCTTCGAGCGCCAGCATCGCGCCGATTTGCCGGCGCGTTGCGCCTAGGTACCGCAACACGCCAAATTCACGTGAGCGCGCCGACGCCTGCATGCTGAAGCTCGCGCCGACGCCAAACAGGCCAATGGCGATGGCAATGCCTTCCAACAGGTAGGTCACGGCAAAGCTGCGGTCAAAAACGCGCAAGGCGGTGCTGCGTATTTCGCCCGAGTCCTTGATCTCGATATGGCTGGGGCCGGGCAAGCGCTGACGCAGGCTTTGCACAAGCTGTGCGGTATGGACCTGCGGTGCGAGCCATAGCGCTGCATCGGTAATGCGGCGATCGTTGCTCAAGCGGCGGTAATCGTCGAGATCGATCGCAATCGCTCCGTATTGACGGGCGTAGTCGCGCCAGATGCCTGCGACCGTAAATGGAACCAAGTGCCCTGCAAGCGGCAAGCTGACATGTTGGCCGGGATGCATTCTATACAGATCCTTCATTGCTTCGCTCACCCATATCGGTGGCGGATCGTTCGCGCGCGGCGTAATGGAAGCGCCGACCAGTGCCAGACGCGCCTCGGGATGGCGCCTGTCGATGGGTTTGGCTATCCACGCCACCGGCGGCAGCCGCGGGTCGAGCAAGATCTGGTTGGTGCGCATGAATTCAGCCCGGGCGATGCCGGGTGTGGCGGCGATTATTTGCTGGTCGGCGTCGGAAAAATAACCCGTGTCTCCGCTGTCTGACGCGCGCACGTAAAGCTGCGCCGGCAATACCGTGTCCAGCCATTGTTCAAAAGAGACGCGAAAGCTTGTCACCATAATCGCCATGGCAGCCATCAGGCTGAAGCTCGCCAGGATGCCGGCTAGGCCCATAGCGGCGCGCCCAGGCGCACGGGCAAGTTGCGCGAGGGCGAGATGGGAGACGGCTCCGCGCCCCGGCGGCAAAACGCCCAAGGCCCAGTACGCGAGGCGCGGCATCCACAAAATGGCGCCGACCAGCAACAAACCGACCGCCGCGTAACCGAAGATCGGCAGGCCGGCCACCGGCCCGGCCTGGGTCAGTGCCATGCCAGCAGCCATGGCCGCCAACGCCGGCCAGGGGGAGCGCAAGCGTGCGAGAGGCGTTTCCTCGTCGCCCGCCTTGAGCGCTTGCGCCGGTTGCGCGCGCGAGGCTTCCCATGCAGGCACCACGCTGCCAAGCAGCGCGGCCACCACACCCAGCGAGGCGAAGGCCAGAGCGATTACGGCGTCGAAATGCACCGTCGGACGAATCCCGGGGAAATATCCGCCGCCCAGGTCGCCTCCCGCATAACGCAACAGCCCGGCCGCGATGACCCAACCCAGTGCGATACCAAGAAGAGCGCCTGCCAGGCCCTGTGCAACGCCTTCAGCGAGCACCAGGCGCAGCAGGCTGCCGCGGGTCATGCCCAGTGCCCGCAGCAGCGCCAGTTGCGCGCGCCTGCGGATAACCGACAGCGCCTGCGTGGAAAACACCAGGAAAGCGCCAGTGAGCAGTGCTACCAATGCCAACACATCCAGGTTGACGCGATAGGCCCGCGACAGGTTGGAGGTAATGCGCTGGCTGTCTTCGGGCGTTACCGCCACGACTCCGGCGGGCAACATCGACAGCAGTATTTGCCGAAATGCCTTCATATCGACGCCGGGCTGCAGTTTAAGGTTGATACTTTGCAGCAAACCAAGGCGTCCGAAACGCCATTGCGCCGCTGCAATATCCATGACGCCCAGCCGTAATGCTTCATGCGTCACAGGCAGCGTGCCGACGATTCGCAGGGCCAGCGTAGCCAGCCCGACTTGTACCGTGAGTGTGTCGCCGGGCTTGAGTTTGAGCCATGCCAACGCCGCCGGGGAGAGAAACACAGCGGAGGGATCCAGGTAGACCAGGTTGTCCCGCTGTCCCGGAGCCGGACGCCCGATCAGGCCGGGGTTGACCGCCGAGGCACGGAATGCGTCGATGCCAAGCAGCTTGAGCGCCTCATGGCGTGCGGGCAGATGCGCCTCGACCTCAACCACGGGGCTGGCCGCTGCCACTTGCGGCAAACGCGCCAGGCGAGGGTAAAGCGCTTCGTCAAAGCCGCTGCTCGGTCCGCGAATTTCCAGGTCGCCCTGGCCTGTGAGCGAGCGTGTCGCCTGCGAGAACTCGGTCAGAGCAGCCCGGTTGGTCAGGTATACGGCATATCCCATCGCCACACCGATGGCGACCGCCACAACGTTGACGAGCACACGGCCAACATGGGCGCGCAGTTCCCCCGCGAGCAACACCTGCAAGAGGGGGGGAAAGGTCCTCATCGTTCAAGCCTCGGCCTGAGGTATGGGAGTGGCGGCTGCAGGGTGGTACGGCGTCAACCCCTCGGCGGTAAGCAATAAAATGCGGTCGGCGGTTGTTGCCGCGAGCGCCGAGTGCGTAACCAGCAGCCCTGCCGCCGCCGCAGGGCTCGCCTTGACCCGCTCGCGTAGCAGGCGTAGGACCTGCAACGCGGTGTCGGCATCGAGATTGCCGGTTGGCTCGTCGGCCAACAGTAGCTTGGGCTTGTGCACCAAGGCCCGCGCGATAGCAACCCGCTGCATCTCGCCGCCCGACAATTCACGCGGCAGACTCTCGTCTCGCCCTGCTAGCCCGACCTCGGCAAGCATGGCGTGGGCGCCTGCCTGCGCCTCGCGCCGACCCGCGCCGTTGAGCAAAAGGGGGAGCGCAACATTCTGTACGACGCTTAAATGCGGCAGCACGTGGAAGGCCTGGAATACGAAGCCCATCGCACGCCGCCGCAGCCGCGTCGCCTGGTCATCGTTGAGCGCACCCAACTCCTGGCCGTCGAACACAACCCGGCCGCCGTCCGGTCGATCGAGACCGGCGATTAAATTCAGCAGCGTCGACTTGCCGACGCCCGACTCCCCCATGATGGCGACATACTCGCCGGGCTGGATCGTGAGGCTGATCGCGCGCAATACGACGTGTGGATGCGCGCCGCCAAAGGCTTTGGTAACCGAGTTGAGCGCCAGCACGTTTCTTCCAGAGAGTCGCAAGCGGCATTACGAACAATGTAGCCCAAATGGCATCGGCGAGCCAGTATTGCCCTGGGGCGGGTGTCAAAAATAAATGGATTTCCATTCGAACGAACCAAGAAAAATTAGTCGTCGCGTATTGCGTTTGATCTGTTTTAGGAGTTCACTCAAAGGCGTCGGGTAAGTTTAAGGGAGCGGGCGCCATGGAACTCATCGCTGTGAAAATCGACAAGCCGGAAACGATCAATTTCATTCTGGGCCAGACGCACTTCATCAAGTCCGTCGAAGACATCCACGAAGCGTTGGTGGCCACCGTGCCAGGCGTCAAGTTTGGGCTGGCCTTTTGCGAAGCCTCCGGCAAATGCCTGGTGCGATGGTCAGGCACCGATCCGGTGCTGATCGAACTTGCCCAGAAAAACGCCATGAGCATTGCGGCTGGCCATTGCTTCATTATTTTCCTGGGGGATGGCTATTACCCACTGAACGTGTTGAACACGGTCAAGATGGTGCCGGAGGTGTGCCGTATTTTCTGTGCCACCGCCAATCCGACCGAAGTCATTGTCACCCAGACGCAGCAGGGCCGAGGAATTCTGGGTGTGGTGGACGGCTATCCACCCAAGAGTATCGAAACCGAAGATGACATCCAGTGGCGCAAAGCGCTGCTGCGGACGATCGGCTACAAGCTCTGATGTAACAGGTTTTTTGCGCCCTCAGCGAGGCAAGGCATCGGCCCCTCAGGTCATGATAAGCCCCGACCCGATGCCGTTGCCAAAGCCCAGCCTCTACGACCAATGTAGCCCCTATGGCATCGGCGAACCAGAAACGATCAATTTCCGGCCAGGCGAATCCGGGTTATCTCCGAACGCGCGCCAAGACGCATTGGGGGGCCCCAGTAACCCGTACCCCGGCTCACGTATACAGCCATGCGACCGTGGCGATGCAGGCCATCCACAAAGGGCTGCTGCAGGGGGACCAAATATTTCCAAGGCCAGAATTGCCCGCCGTGGGTATGCCCCGATAGCTGCAGATCGAAGCCCGCAGCGGCGGCCGCCGGCGCGGTGCGCGGCTGGTGCGCCAACAATATCTTGACGGCCGCACCCGCTGGCGCGCCGGACAGGGCTGTCGCGGGGTCGCTGGCCTGCGAGGCGTCGAAGCCCCGGGCACCGAAATCCGTGACGCCCGCCACGACAAGCATGGCGCCCTGGTATGACAGGATCCGATGCTGATTCATGAGTACGTCGAGCCCAAGCCGCCGGAACTCGGCCACCCATTGCTCCGCTCCGGAATAGTATTCGTGATTACCTGTAACGGCATATATACCGTGCCGCGCCTTGAGCCTGGCTAGCGGGCTGATATCTTTGGCGAGGCGGGCTACGCCACCGTCCACCAGATCTCCGGTCAAGGCAATGATGTCGGGCGAAAGCCTGTTAACGGCATCGACTACCGCATCCACATAGCGCTGCTTGATAGTAGGGCCGATGTGCAGGTCCGACACCTGCACGATGGTAAATCCCTGCAAGGCCTCGGGAAGAGCGGGCAGGCGCACCTCGACATCCACAACCCGCGCCAACCGCCGGGCATTCAACAGGCCCAGAAAAACCGCCGTCAGGCTTAAAACCGGCACGGCCATGGCGCTGGTGGTGTGTATCAGGTGGAATAGGGGATCACTAATAACTTCACTGCGAACAGCTATTGCAATCGTCACCAGCAACAGCAGCACATCACGCAGAAAAGTTAAAACAAGCAGCCACGAAAACAGCCCAAGCGATAAAAAGCCTGCCCACGCAATCGCATCGCCGAGAGCGCTTCCTACCGATCGACGCGTAAAGAACCCGGCCAGAATCAGTAAATAGACCAGCAGCAATGCCGCGACAGTGATCCATCGGGCAGCCCCGGCAGGGGCAGCCGCCGCCAGCCGCAGCGCCGCATAGACATGCGCCAGGAATAAAATAATAGGCAGGCGGAGAAAAAAGGAAAAACGGCGCGTCATGGCTATTTTGTCGGTGGCAACATTGGCATTGTAGGCGCCAGGGGATGAGCAGCCGAGCGGAATGATCACGAATTGTTTAATTTTACGTAACGACTTCGCGACCACTATCGCAGTATGCTGAGGCCATCGTCGTCATGTGTTTTTCTGGAGAATACGATGGCTACAACACGACAATTTGGCCCTTTACGGATTGCTGCTGCGATACCTGGTGCCGTAGAGCCTGCCTTGGCTGTCCGCGATTTTGGCAGCCACAAGGGCTGCCGCTACAAAAACGTACCGGCCGCTCCTGTAGCGGCACCCCTTGTGGGTGCCACCGTGCTACGCACCCTAATAAAATTCGCCGCAATCGTCGCGGGCGCACTGGCCTTGCAATGCTCTGCCTATGCATTTGGCAACTCGGAAAATGCCGTCGTCATTCCACCCCCTGCCCAGGACGAACCGGCCGGCAACGCGCATACCGAAACTGCCGTCTTTGCCGGCGGCTGCTTCTGGGGCGTGCAGGGCGTATTTCAACATGTACAGGGCGTACAGAGCGCCGTATCGGGCTATGCCGGAGGCCTCGCAAGTACAGCCCACTATGACATCGTCAGCGGCGGCAATACAGGCCACGCCGAGTCCGTCCAGGTCATTTTCGACCCGACCAAGGTGTCCTATGGCGCGCTTTTGCAAATCTTCTTTTCGGTTGCGCACAACCCGACAGAGTTGAATCGCCAGGGCCCCGATACCGGCACGCAATATCGCTCGGCGATCTTTCCGACAAGCGCCGAGCAGCAAAAGGTCGCGCAGGCATATATCGGGCAGCTTGACGCTGAACATTCATTTCATCAACCGATTGCCACACGCATTGAGAAGTACGCAGGCTTTTATCCGGCCGAAAGCTATCACCAAAACTTTCTGACAGTGCATCCCAATTATCCGTATATCGTTATTAACGACCTGCCGAAGATTGCGCAACTCAAGCGCCTGTTTCCAGAGCGCTACCGCGATGATCCGGTGCTGGTGGCAACGTCGTAGCGAGATCGGAATAGAATGGAAGTTTTATAAGTCTATGTGCCGTGGCTACGAGTTCTGCCCGTCTCAGTAATGCGCCCGCCCGCGTTAATAAGCAGCGGTCGACACCTGCCTTTTTATTTCCTTCCGAAACACTGTGCCGCACCGTCCACATGGCCGATCGCTGCGCCTCGCTGGCCGCCAAGGCGGCAGCGATATCCGTAATCAGCCTTTCATGAGCGGCCATTTTCGCAACTCCAAACTTTCTGGTTCGACGTAAATCCTTAGCTTTTGCCAAAGCATATGCGAAACAAAATCGCATTGAAATTTGATTAATTGCACTTCAATTGAATCAAGGGTATTTACCGATGGATAGATAGATGTGAACGTCGACATTGCTTTAGCCTGTGTCGTGAAATTGTGCCAAATTCTGCAATGGCAAGCCGGAACGATTCCGTGAAACAGACTGGCCTGAATCTGCAATAGTTATTGCATTAATAAAAAACATATGATAATTTTGTTGCAGATCAATAGGAACGAATTCTCGCCGCTGCTCGATGCAACGCAGTGCTTATGTAACGCCGATATATGTGTAGCCAGGGCGTATAGCTCGATAGAAATCGGCTGTGTACAGGTTTACTCTCAAGGAGACAAGGATGAAAATCCGGCCTGGAGTCTTAAGAGCTTGGCTAGCTGTCGCATTGCTCACCTTTGCGCCGTACGTCGCAGCGCAAGGTTGGCCTTCCCAATCCATCCACCTGATTGTGCCTTTTGCGCCTGGCGGCGGCACCGATATCCTTGCACGTCTTATGGCGCCAAAGCTTTCGGCCTTGCTGGGTAAACAAATCATTGTCGAGGATAAGCCTGGCGCGTCCAGTATGATTGGCTCGCAGATGGTGGCACGGGCTACGCCTGATGGCTATACGCTCCTTATGGTTGATTCAACGTTTTTGATCAACCCAAGCTTGCGGTCCAACATGCCTTACGACACCGTGAAAGATTTCGAGCCCGTCATCCATTTGGCGGTAGGCCCCGTTATTCTTGTCGTCAACCCGTCGGTGCCGGCTAAAAATCTACGAGAATTGGTGGCAGAGGCAAAAGCGCACCCTGGCGGCCTATTTTTTGGTTCCGGGGGCAATGGTGCGTCGACCCATCTCGCAGGCGAACTGTTCAACCTGGCCGCGGGTGTGAAAATTACTCATGTCCCTTATAAGGGCACGGGTGAAGCCTTTGCGGCAGTCCTCGCGAACCAGGTGCCGATGACTTATACGGGAATCAGCTCGGCTCGGCCTGCAATAGAAAGTGAGAGGCTGCGAGCTTTGGCTGTAACTGGCGAGCATCGCAACGTTGCGATGCCCAACGTCCCTACTTTTGCTGAAGCGGGGGTGCCTGGCGTAGACAGCAGCACGCATTGGCAAATTCTGGCTCCAGCTGGCACTCCACGTAGCGTGGTGCTTCGCTTGAACAGCGACATAAATAAAGTATTGGCCGACCCTCAAATCAAAACGCGCGTTCGCGCCTTGGGATACGAGGTAGTGGGAGGAACCCCGGAGGCACTTGCCGCTCTTAATAAAGAGGAGATAGCAAAGTGGGCGAAAGTCATACACGCGGCCCACATCTCGATCCAATAAGCGGGCGTTTGCAGGGTAGGGCTGCCTTGATTACAGGCGGCGGATCTGGCATTGGACGAGCAGCGGCCGAACTATTTGCGCGGCAAGGTGCACAGGTTGCTGTGGCGGAAATCAGGCCTGAACTCGGCCGATCAGCCGTGGATGCAATTGAGGCGCAAGGTGGGACTGCATTTTTTGTGCAAACCGACGTGACGCAAGAGGCGAGCGTGCAAGAGGCCGTTAATGCAACGGTGAGCCGTTTTGGCAAACTCGACCTACTCTTTAATTGCGCAGGTGGATCGTCGCCCCAGGATGCCCTTGTGACCGATGTGTCCATGTCGGTATGGGACGCAACAATCAGTCTGGACTTAAAGGGCACCTTTTTGTGTTGTCGTTACGCTCTTCCTCATATGATCGAGGCGGGTGGAGGCGCAGTTGTCAATATGTCTTCGGGCGCTGCGTTGCGCGGATCCAGTCCGGCGCATGTTTATACCGCTGCCAAGGGAGCGATCGTATCGCTCACACGTGCGCTTGCCGGCGCTTACGCCAGACATAACATACGGGTCAATGCAATTTGCTCTGGACGTGTGAACACCGAGAGAGTAAGAACGAGTTACGGCATCCCTGGTCAAGCCGGGAACGTTCCGGATCCCATGAACGTCGACGAGCAGGTCAAGGCCTATCCGTTCTGGTTTGGCGAACCGGAAGATATGGCAAATATCGCTTTATTTCTTGCCTCGGACGACGCCCGCATGATCACGGGCGCGGCGATCCCGGCCGATGGTGGGCGCTCCTCCTATTAATAGGTAATGGTGGATGGGCTCGTGGTGTTTGGTGGTATTACTGAAAGGATAAACATGGAAACCCTGATAACCCGTGACGTAATGCGAGTTGCCTACTACGTGGATGATTTCACCGATCCGTGGTCACAGCCAGAAACGATTCTCTTATTGCATCCGGCCATGGGTAACTCTCAACGCTGGTTTCGATGGGTCCCCTCCCTTGCCAGGCAATATCGGATTGTGCGTATGGATCTGCGTGGGCACGGCGCCTCTCAGATCCCCAAGCCCGAACAAGAGTTTTCGCTTGACCAACTGGTCGACGATGTCGTGGAACTGCTGGATCACCTGGGGCTTGACGACGCGCACATCGTCGGAAACTCTGCGGGTGGCTATGTCGCGCAACAGTTGGCCATTCAGCATCCTTCCCGGGTGAAAACATTGGCATTGTTCGGCTCTACGCCGGGACTAAAGAATAGCCATGCGCCAGATTGGATTCCGAAGATCCAGGAGATTGGCCTTAAACAATTTCTGACCGATACGATTTACGAACGCTTCGATGCGAGCGCCGACCCCCGGCTGGTTAAGTGGTTCATCGAGCAGGCAGGTTCCAACGACCCCAATTTTATTGCGCGCTTCGTATTGCATATGTGTTCGCACTATTTCATGAACGAACTCTCCAAGATTCGGTGCCCGACCCTGATCGTCGCAGCAGGCAAAGAGTCGATTGGCCATGCAAGTGCGTACGAAGAAATGCACGAAATCATTACGGATTCACGGCTAGTTTATTACGATACCGCAGGCCACAATATCTGTGATGGTTATCCCGACCGTGGCGCCGGAGATTTGTTGAAGTTCCTTGCAGAAGCAACGATTCACGCGCGCACTTCCAGCCATGCTGTCTTGGATTCTCGAGTGGAATCAATATGTAGTTATCAGCACATCAGTCGCCTTTCTTCTCGATGAAAACGTCGAAGTGATTCCAGAGCTTCTCGCCGCGTTTGAGCAGCGCTTCAGTTTCTTTTTTGCGGCGCCAGGCAACCGCGGACACCAGAGCATTGCACAGGCTGAACGCGGCTGTGTAAGAATCAAAGGGAGAGGCGCTGGCAGTTTGGAAAAGGATGCGGTGATCTGACAAGCCGGCGATAGGGGCCAACGGGCTGTCGGTGATGCACATCACGCTGGCGCCCAATTGTTGGAAGTGTTGGGCTGTTTGTGTGATGACTTTTGAGTAGCGCCGTATCGTGATGGCGAGCAATATGTCATGGCTGGATACCCACAGCAAATTGTCGGCCAACAAGGTATCGTCGGCGCCCAACAGGTGCACATTAGGGATGCACATGTTCAAGTGCGTATGCAAATAATGGGCCACCGCATAGCTGTTCTTGGAGCCCACAATGTATACCCGGCCGACAATTGGCTTGCTAAGAATATCGACGATAGCCTGAAAATCGTGAATGTTGATGGCTTCGCGGGTGGCGTTGAGGTTTTCCTTGTCGAGGGTAAAGGCATTGTCAAGAACGGAATCCAGCGAATGGG
Source organism: Paralcaligenes ureilyticus (assembly GCF_004346225.1). Taxonomy (GTDB): domain Bacteria; phylum Pseudomonadota; class Gammaproteobacteria; order Burkholderiales; family Burkholderiaceae_B; genus Paralcaligenes; species Paralcaligenes ureilyticus. Next base: position 186,949 of record NZ_SMAJ01000002.1, read on the forward strand.
CATTCTTGATGGTGAGGTTTGCGCGCTGTGAGGGCGATGCCAGCTTCGAGGAGATTTCCAGGCGGGCCTCCCGTTGGGCTTCGGCAAATGAGCCATAACCCAGTTTCGAGAAAAAACGGACAACCGTTGAAGGGCTGATATCAACGCTTTTTGCAATGGACGTTGCAGAATCAAGGATTCCCTGCGGGTAGCAGGAAATTATGTAATTGACTAACGCCGTTTCATTCTGAGTCAGCTTCCTGGGATTTTTAGCTATTCTGTCAAAAAATTTCATTGGTTTGGCCGTGTTCTTTGTGCATTATTTTACGCCGTGTGGGTATTGCAGGCTGGCATATCGATTCCGTGCTATGCGGGATTTACTGATTTATGCAACGCTTATTGCATAATTTATAAAATAATGGTTTTATATCGTCATTATAGATTGATAAGAATCGGCTGGCGAATGCCGGTTGGCGAGTTCGGCATCCGGCCAGTCTTGCCAAAATGCATGCTTGTGGCTCTCGCTTTCATTATCTTTCCGTGTTTGGGTGAGATCAGTGCAAAGGGACGGATGGCCGCTGGGGGAGGGGTATGGAACAACAGGCGGTTCGTGAGGCCATATTGGAATGGCTGCAGGCGCGTGAACAGGAAATGTTCGATCTGCTTGAAGAGGTCGTCAGCATTGAAAGCGGCAGCTACAACAAGAGAGGGGTTGACAAAGTAGGTGCCGTGTTCAGGGCCTGGTTCGAAACGGCCGGTATCGCGACGAAAGCATTTCCGTTATCTAGTCACGGAGATTGCTTACTCGCCAAGGTACCCGGCAGTGCGGGTGCGGATGCGCCTCATGTCTTGTTATTGGGCCATATGGACACGGTTTTCCCGGACGGCACTTTGGCCCAAAGGCCGTACCGCGTCGAGAATGGCATTGCCTATGGTCCGGGTGTTGCCGACATGAAAGCCGGGTTGGTCATGAACGCTTTCGTAGCGCGTGCATTTGCCGAGGTTGGAGGCAACAGGGCGCCGATTCACGTTTTCTTTACCGGTGATGAAGAGATCGCCTCTCCTGCATCGCGCGATCTGACGCTAAAAATTGCGAAGGGAGCTGCGACAGTCCTGAATGCCGAGCCAGGGCGGCCCAGCGGAAATGTCGTGGTCGAACGCAAGGGCGCGTTCTTTATCGATTTTGAAGTGGACGGTGTGGCAGCCCATGCAGGCGTGGCCCATGACAAAGGCGCTAGCGCGATCGAAGCCCTGGCCCGAAAAATCGTTGACCTCCATACCCTCACCGATAAAAGCACGGGCGTGACTGCCAATGTAGGCACCATTCGGGGTGGTGTTTCTGTGAATACCGTCGCGCCGCACGCAAAAGGCCAACTGGATGTGCGTTTTCCCAAAGGCGTGGATGAAAACCAGTTGCGCAGTCGGATCTTGCACATTATCGAAGGTCAATCACTAGCCTGTACCTGCGGCCGGGTGACGCACGAAGGCCGGTTCCTGCCCTTGTTCCAGACCGATGCCAGCCGGGATCTGATGGAGGATTACGCGCAGGCCGCGCAAGAGTTGGGCTTGTCTGTAGTGGGGGAGTCCACTGGAGGCTCGGCCGACAGCGGTTTCACAGCGGCGGCCGGTGCGCCTACGTTATGCGCCACAGGCCCTGTCGGCGGCCATGCTCATACGCCGCAGGAGTATTGCCGGCTGGACACAATAGTGCCCCGGGCGCAGACGGTGGCTCTGACGGTACTGGCGCGCGACCGGCTTTGAATCGGGGTACAGGCATAAACCAATTCAATGACCCTCGATTCCATTTCTAGCGAGAGGAATAGCATGAAACAACTAATGGCCTGTCTAACATTCGACTTCGACGCAATGTCGGGGCTGGTGGCGCGAGGCATGATGACGCCCACTCCGATATCTCGCGGAGAGTTCGGAGCTGTGGCCGTTCCCCGCATACTTCAGTTGCTCAAGCGTTACGACATCAAATCGTCGTTTTTTGTGCCGGGCGTTGTGATTGGAACGTATCCACAGTTGTGCGAGCGCATCGTGGCCGAGGGGCACGAACTGGGCAATCACGGCTGGACGCATGTGCCGCCGGCCAGTCTTTCACCCGAGCTGGAAGAAGAGGGCCTGGTTCGGGGCAACGAGGCGATTTTCAAGCTGACGGGCAGAAATCCGGCGGGCTATCGTTCGCCGTCGTGGGATCTGAGCAACCATACGGTGGATTTCCTTTTGCGTCATGACTTCCTGTACGAGAGCAGCATGATGGCGCATGACCATGAACCCTACCGGGTTCGTCAGGGCGACGTAGTGCACGCTGACGAACCCATGGAGTTCGGCAAAGAGACCTCGTTGGTGGAGATGCCCATCAGTTGGTCACTAGACGATTTCCCGCATTTCGAATTCCTGCGCACTTCCACTAGTCTGATGCCTGGCCTGATGAATGCCAGCGGTGTGCTGGAAAACTGGCTGAACGATTTCGAGTATATGCGGCGCAACTGTGATTGGGGTGTGCTGACCTACACCTGCCATCCCTATGTCATAGGGCGTGGTCACCGAATGCTTATGCTCGAACGTCTGATCGAGGGCCTGGTGGAGAAGGGGGCCCATTTTGTGACCCTGGAGGCGGCGGCACGCGCCTATCTCGAACGCGCTTGAGGCAACTGAAAATTGAGGTGTGCAAATGTTTTTGCTTTCAATTGAATGGAGAGGAAATGACTCGCTTGGATCCTGTTGACGAGAAGAAAAGCCCCGAATTTGCGGCCGTTCTAGCCGAGCTTACGCAAAGCCGCGGCAAGGCATCCAATGCCTTGCGTTCCATGGGGCATGCTCCAGAAGGTTTGCGTCGGTTGGCCGCGGTTGGGGATTACGCCCGCTACCATTCCTCACTTTCCGCACGAATCAGGGAGATCGTCATCGTCGTTACGGGACGCGAATCGTCATACGCCATGGGGCATCACGGGCCGCTCGCCATGCAGGCCGGAGTGACGCAGGATGAAGTCAGTGCCTTGTGTCAGGGTACGGTTCCCGTTTCATTCCAAGGTGTGGATGCGGCGGTGGCCCGTTACGTGCTGGAGTTCACTTCTAAAAACTCCGTCAGCGATGCCAGCTTTGAGGCGTTGAAAGCGCTGATGACACCTCGTGAAATTACAGACATTTCGATAACTTCCGCGTATTACGCCGCCTTTGCAATGATTGCCACGGCCATGGGAGTCCCGGGCGACTCCGAGGACTACGTCAAGGCAGAGCTGGATTGGCAGCGCAGGAAAGATCAGAGTTAGCAGAGCCTTTTAATACACCATTAAAGAGAAGCCATCATGAGAATCGTTCAATCTGCCTTTCATATTTGCCTTGGCCTTTCCGCATTATTTGCGAGCAACATCGTATCCGCAGCAGATGCTTACCCTTCGAAAGCCATCAAGATCATCGTGAGTTATCCTGCAGGTGGGGCAAACGACATTGTCGCGCGCAGCGTCGGTGCGGGCCTGTCTAAAGAACTGGGCCAATCTGTGATTATCGACAACATTACCGGGGCAGGCGGGTCCATAGGCGCGGGGTCGGCAGCCCGGGCGCGTCCCGACGGCTACACCTTGTTCATGGGGGCCGGAGCCCATGCGTTGGCCCCCAGCGTGCGCAAGAACCTTCCTTACGACATGGTCAAAAGTTTCGAACCCATCAGCTTGGCAGCAATAGGCACCTACGTGCTGGTCGTGAATCCCTCGGTCAAAGCCACGTCTGTTGCCGAGCTGGTCGCATTGGCCAGAGCCAATCCGGGCAAACTGGATTTCGCTTCCTCAGGAGTGGGCGCGCCTTTGTACCTGGCAGGCGTTATGTTTCAGGAAAAAACACATACCAAATTGACCCACATTCCCTATCGAGGCGATGCAGATGCCAACACCGCGGTGGTCGCCGGCCAAGTCGATATGATCTTTGGATCACTCGGCCCGTTATTTCCGCTTATACAGTCAGGAAAGGTTCGCGCCCTTGCCGTGACCAGCAATAAACGCAGCAAGGTGGTCCCAAATCTGCCCACATTGGATGAGGCCGGCCTAAAGGGCTACAACATCGGAACCTGGTGGGGACTACTGGCGCCGGCCGGTACGCCAAAACCTATCGTTGATCGCCTGGCTGCAGCGGTGGCCAAAGTAATTGCGGATCCGGCGCTAAAAGACCGTTTCGAAAAAATGGGGATTGAAGCCGCCAGCGATACCCCGAGCCAATTCCAGGCATTCATCGCAGACGAGCTGGCTCGTTATGCGAGCTTGACGAAGGCGGCTGGTATTGAGCCCCAGTAATCTTCCCCGGCGTATCGCTGTTGTCGGCGCCGGGGCCGTAGGCGGTTGGGTCGGAGGCCAATTGGCACGGGCAGGTTTTGATATGACCTTGATCGATGCGTGGCCCGAGCACGTCTTGGCAATGCAGGAGCGGGGGATTATTCTGACAGAGCCGGGGAGGGAGGCCCGAATTCCCTTACGCGCCTTGCATATCGGCCAGGTCCAGTCTTTGTACAAAGACCCGATTGACCTGGCATTCGTTTGTGTCAAGCTTTACGACACCGACTGGGCAACCGCCTTGATTGCACCGTACCTGTCACCTTCGGGCTATATCGTCACTTTGCAAAATGGTTTGGCCGAGGAACGCATTGCTGCCGTAGCGGGATGGGAACGCACTGTGGGTTGTGTAGGTGGGGGCATGTACGTGAAGCTGGACGGACCCGGATGTGTCACCAGGGCGCGGCACCCGGGAAGGAGCATCTCGAAAATTTTTTATGTCGGAGAGGTACATGGCTGTGTGACACCGCGTGTTAGGCAGCTAGCCGAGATGCTGGACCACGTGGATGCGACAGGATGCACCACTAATCTTTGGGGCTTGCGCTGGTCCAAGCTAGTGGCCAACACGATGACGTCCGCGCTGTGTGCGGCTGGCGGTTTGAGTCTTAAGAGGCTCTTTTCAGAGCCTGGAAGCCAGCAACTGATGTTGCGGCTGGCTGGCGAGGCGATTGGAGTGGGAACGGCTTTGGGCTATGCGGTCGAGCCGATATTTGGCGTAGAGGCGGGCCGTTGGATGGCTGCCGCTGCGGGAGATAGTCACTGTCTTGTCGATGTAGGAGCGGCCTTTCATGCCCAGTGCGAGGTATTGACCGAGGCGTCTCTGTCAGGCACAGCTCAGGATATTGCAAAGGGCCGTCGCACCGAAATCGACTATATGAATGGATATGTTGTTGCCCGTGCAACCGAGGCCGGGCTGAGTGCACCTCTGCATGCAGCGCTGACGGCGCTTATAAAGAAGATGGAGCTTGGGCAACTCAGTCCGGGCAGGGAATCCGTGAGCGCGCTTGCGACGGTGTAGAGAGCCAGGAGCAAGTCAGTGACCCGACGACTTTGTTGGCGAGCGATCGATGGCTTCCAGATTAAGCATTGCGCGCGAGCAGACCTATGCGATGGAAAATGGAACCATTGCCGAGGATATAAAGATCGAGCAAGCCAAGTTGGCCCGAACAGACTTGTTGATCCTTCAGTTTCTCATTTGGTGGTTTAGTCCTCCGGCCATTCTCAAAGGCTGGTTCGGCCGAGGCTTCGCCTATCACACGGGGCGGAAATACGATACAGGAATGTTCAAGGGCAAATTCGCCATGGTTGCAGCCACCACCGGAACGTCGGAGGACACCTATGCACCGGATGAAATAGATGGCAGCATACTGGCTGTTCTTTGGCCGGCTCACAATGGCCTGTTTCGCTACTCCGGGTTTGACGTATTGTCGCCATTCGTTGCTTATATGCCCGGCCGACAAGACGAGACGGGTAGAGCGCTGCAGCTCAATTCATACCGTCAAAGGCTTGAAACTCTCGAATCTACGCCGAAATTGTTTTTTCATCCGGCTGAGGATTACTGCCCTAATGAAAGATTAAAGCCATATGTAATCGCCAGGCGTCCGCGGATGTCAGATCATGAAGGGCGAAAGATGGGCAACGGATATTTTCGTACGGACTCAGGATCGTCCGCGAGTTCGACGTTCATGCCTGTATGTATATGTTCCGTTAGCACACGGGCCAGCATACTGGTTCCTTCTTCCAGCTTAATTTCTGCCAGTATCACAGGAACTTCATCGGTGAAGGATGGATGGTTGGGGCGATGAATCAAACTATAAGAAACGACAGTGCCGCGCCCACTGGCTTTGATCCAGGCCAGTGAGTCGCTCCAGCAATGGGGGCACATGGACCGAGGATAAAATATCACTTCTTTGCAGCTATTGCACTGTTGCAGCAACAGGCTGCCATGACGCCACCCTTCTAAGTATTCAGTGTTATCTGTATCTTCAACGGGTTGAGGATAAGATTTATGCTCGGTAACGCTCATTGTGTTTTCTCCAGAATGATGGAACTGCTGGATAAGCCGTGGCCGAAGCCAACCATGCCATAACCGGAAACTAGCCCGCACCGCGCCTTCGACACCTGGAAATCGCCCGCCTCATGACGCAATTGGCGTACAGCCTCTACCAACCCTATCATGCCCCCGGCTGCTCCGGCCTGGCCGCAAGACAGCTGCCCTCCGTTGGTGTTAAGCGGGAAGCTTCCATCAAACGAGAATTCATGTTCGGCTAAAAATGGACCGACCTCCCCTTTGGAGCAAAATCCCAGGTCTTCCAACTGAATGGCCACCATAATCGGATAGTCATCGTAGGCCTGAACAAAGTCCATCTGTGAATGATCCCGTCCAGCATCGTGAAAAAGCTTTTTCTGAAAGCACTCCCAACCACCACTCAACGGCGCGATTTCATCGACTGGATGATTATGCTGTTCATAGCCAGATAGAATGGCGACACGCCTGTGTGGCTCCACCCGGTCTAGCGCCGTCACAATGACAGCCTCGGCACCGGAGCAGGGCAAAACGCAGTCATAGAGGCGGATGGGGTCTGCTATAACGCGTGCTGTCATATAGTCGTCTAGGGTCAGTGGACCGCGTAGAAGCGCATTGACATTACGCTGTGCACTGCGTCGTTGGCCAACGGAGATACGGCCTAACTGTTCACGAGTTGTACCGTAAGTTTCCATATGTTTGCGCTGCACTATGCCAAAGAGTCCATTGGCTCCGCCAAAACCGTTCGGCGTTGCGTAGTTCCGCAGCGCAACGTGAAATTGATCCATCAGCTTGTAATGGCCTTCAATATCATAATTGTCGCCCGCTAGGCATAAAACAGTAGTTGCGTGTCCTGCTTCGATGGCCCGCACGGCATTTAGAACGGCGGCAATCGGTCCGGCCCCTCCGGCGGTGCCGTAATAGGCCCAGCTGACAGGAAGACCAAATTGTTCCGCCAGTGTTACCGCATTGTCGGGTGGGAGGACAAAGGAACAGACGGATATTCCATCGATATCTGATTTTTTCAGCCCTGAGCTTTTCAAGGCTGCTCGGGCAGAATCGGCCAATAACGAAATCAGTGTCCGATCCGTTTTTTTTCGGTAAACAGATTGGCCAAACCCGACAATTCCGATTTCACGCGAAGGCGCCGTAGGCATTGCTTGATCCTGCTTCATTATATGACTCCAATTTTTCTGAGATGTGTCAGATGATCTGGCTCCAGTCCCGCCAACTGGCTGAAGATTTCTTCGTTGTCGGCGCCCATTTTTTTTCCCGTCCAGCGTATGTCTCCCGGTGTGGCGCTTAACTTGGGAACAGGGGCTGGCATGCGCAACAAGCCGAGATCCGGATCCGGCACCGAGGAAATCGCCTGACGCGCAGCGTAATGTGCATTGTTGAAAATGGCCTCTATGTCCATGATTGGTCCCGCAACAACGCCATGTGTCTCAAAGGCCTGCAAGACGTCATTCAGAGTGCGCATTGCTATCCAATCGGCCACCTCTTTGTCTATTGCATCCCGATTTTTTACGCGTAGGGTCATGGTGGCATAACGGGGATCGTGTACCAGGTCTGGGCGGTTCATTGCCGCCAACAAATTCTCGAAGATACGCTGCGATCCGCAACTGACTGCGACATGAGACGAGTCCACCGTGCGATAGACATTTCGCGGCACGTCCTCTTCCATCTGATTACCTAATAGCGGCTTTTTCTGATTGGTTTGGTCATAGCGCAGTGCGACGGATTCGACAATACGGAAGAGCGGCTCAAAAAGGCTGACATCGACCACCTGGCCTTCGCCTGTGCGCGTGCGGTGATGAAAAGCGGCCAGCGCGCCAAAGGCGCCAAAAATACCGGCCAGATAATCCCCCAAGGGAAACGCAGAAACCGCAGGGCCCATCTGCGGAAATCCGGAGAAGGAGGCTAGACCGCTAAATCCTTCGGCGATAGTCGCGTAGCCTCCCTGCTGGGAAAGTGGTCCGGTCTGGCCGTAGCCGCTGACCCGCACCCAGATAATGTGTGGAAATTGCGCCGACAATTCGGTTGGCCCAAGGCCCCACCGCTCTAACGTTCCCGGTTTGAAATTTTCGATGACAATATCGGTGCTTGCCAGGAGCTTCAACACAATTTCTCTCCCCTCCGCACGCGAAATGTCTAGTGTGACCAGATTCTTGTTGCGTGCCATGCTTTTCCACCACAGAGGTATATCCTCTTTATGTGGGGGCCATTCGCGTAACGCGTCCGGTTTGCCAGGCTTTTCCAATTTGATCACGGTAGCGCCGAAATCGGCGAGCATAGTCCCGACAAACGGCCCGGCCAGCATCGATCCCAGTTCCAGGACCTTAATGTCCTTCAACGGGCCAGTAGCCTGTGCTGGAGTGGTGTTGCCTTGCATATCTGAGCTCCTTTCCTGTGAAAATAATTGGACGATATCCACCGTAGCGCGGCGATTTCGCGTGTTGATGAACCACTACCGGTATTGTTGGACGCACTCGTTCGAGCAACGTGAGCTTGTCGGTGCTGCTAGCCAGAATTGACTCTATCGATACCTATCACCCAGTCGATCACCAGCACTATCACAATCGCGACATAAATTGTCGAAGCGGACACTGCTGCGATCATCGGATCAATGGAGTATTGGACATAGTTGAAGAGTTTGACTGGAAGAGGAAGCAGTGCGGCGGTCGAGTTGAAGATACTGAGTTCCACATTAACCCAGGAGATAATCAGCCCAAAGAGTGCCCCGGCAATGACGCCTGATTTCACCAACGGAAAGGTCACCAGAAAGAACGTTTGAAAGCGGCTTGCTCCCAGATCCATGGCGGCCTGCTCAAGGCTGATATTAAAACCACTCAATGATGCGAGTGTGGTGCGTACGATATAAGGGATTACCAATATAGTGTGACCGATATACAGCGCAGTCCACGTTCGAGCAATACCAATCTGCGAAGTAAACTGAAGCAAAGACGCTCCAATTACGATGGTAGGCAGTACTAGCGGAGATAAAAACAAGCCGGCAATGACGCTATTAATTTTCGCGTTGGTGCGCGCAAGCACTAGGGCGACGGGAACGCCCAATACCAGCGCAGTAACTGTGGCACTTAAAGACAGGCCCGCGCTCAGCAAAATGGAGTCTATATATGAGGAATCGAGCAAAAACTGTTGATACCACCGAAAAGTAAAGCCTTGCGGCGGGAACGCCAGATATGCGGTAGTGCTAAACGAAACGGCCACGATGACGAACAACGGCATGATCAGAAAAATCGCTGCCAATATGCAGAACCCGTGAAGAAACCAGCGGCCCGGCGCGATTGTTATGTTCATGTCGCTATTCCTTGTTCCGGTTTGCGAGCGCATGGCTTGCCAGCCAGTCGGTACAAGGTGATCAACAACAACGTTGTAATCAGCAACGTGACAGACAGTGTGGCGCCGAAGCGGAAATCAAAAATTGAAGCGTACTGCTGAAAGATCAGCATCGACATCACCGTCTTTTTGCCGCCACTAAGAATACTAGGCGTCACATAAGCGCTCACGGTAAGGGTAAAGACAATGAGTGTGCCAGCCACGACGCCCGGAAGACTCAAAGGAAATGTGACTTTAGTGAAGGTCGTCAGCCAGTTCGCGCCCAGGTCGCGCGCTGCGACTTCCAGAGTCGTGTCGATATTTTGCAGGACTGCGGTGATAGTCAAGACCATGAATGGGGTCATGATGTAGGTCATACCGATGATAATGCTCAACTCATTGCTTAACAGTTGCAACGGCTGGTCTATCAGACCGGTTGCCAGAAGGGTGTCGTTGACCAGGCCGCGCCTGCCGAGCAATATCATCCAACCGAAAGAACGTACGATATTGCTGGTGAACAAGGGAGTAATGACAATAATGTATAGCAATCGACGCAGCCAGCGGCTTGTGACTATCCTGGTCATGTAGTAGGCGAGGGGATAGCCGATCAGAAAAGAAGCGACAGTGACCCACAGCGCAATCTTGAATGTGAACCACAAGGTTTCCAAATAAAACCAACTAGAGAACAGTTTTACATACTGGCTCATGCCCCAGGCACCGCCAGAGGTATGTAAACTTTCCAAGACAACTACGCCGAACGGCACGGCAAAAAAAGCCAAGATAAATAGCACCGGCGCGGCCAGTAGCATCAATGCCAAGCGACGGTCAATATTCATGGCTTTCTACGCCTTTTTCAAGCTGACTTGAAAGTCCAAAAGTGGCGCATGTTGTTGGCACCCGTACATATCGCTTTCGCCTATGCTGCCTTGCGCTCGTGGCCGACGTAGTGTCAGCTTGATCGCCTGCCCGCGCGGCACGGCAAAGATAGACGTGACAACATCTGGCGAAACGCCAAACAGGCTGGCAACCTTTTCACGCGTAAAGTCGCCGCCTTCCCACACTTGCCGATACGCTTCATAGGTGCTGAAAAGGACATCGAAAGTCAGTAAAAAAGGCCCCGCATTTTTGCTGCGTATCACCGTAGCAATGGACGACAGTTTGGTAGTTTCCATTAGCTCAGACCTCTTCGAAGTGAGTTTTGAAGTTCTCCGTCGCTGACTTGACCTTCATCAGGTGGTAGACGGAAAACGCATAGACCGGCCCGGCATCAATTTCAGACGGCGAATAGGGGAAGGCGAGATTTCCGGCCGTATTGAATTGGCCCGGAAAACTGCAATGCAGCAGGGTGCCGCTCAAGAAGTGGACGGCTGCGTGCGCGGCCTCCTGATTCTGATCCACGGCTTCAATCAAAAGGCCAAGTTCTTTGCCTAATGAAGCTGGCTCTGGCTCCAGCTCTCGCATGACGCCATCACGCCCGTAAACGTGAAACTCGATTTTCAATGTGGGAGAATCGAAATAACTCAGCGCCTGTGCTTTGGCATCAGCCAGTAAACTGTCGATGCAGGCAATCATGCTCGGGCAGCGGATCCCTGCAATGCATATGGAGCGATACCCTACGACAGACGCACCTTCCAGTTTCACCCAGTAATCATCTGTGCCAATAAACTTTGAGCCGCCAACACGTACTTCTCTTTCGGAAACTTGATCGAAGGTGCAATGCAAAAGGTCTAGCTCATGGCCTGGGCCAGCTTGACGAAACGGGTTTTCACGCTCATACAAAGTATGTGCCGCTACAGAGATCAGTGACGCGCGCCTTTGTTCGCTGCCGGGCTCGAGGACGAAACCCGACTCGTCGATCGTACCAAGCATTACGTCGGCCCCGTGGGGTTCGGCTGAAAATGCACCGCACTCCAGGATCTTGCCCATATGGATGGCGAGACCGGGGTCGGCCCCTTTCCAGATCGGGTATGCGGCGATAACGCAGTCGTCGCAAGAGCGCCCGGCGATAATCACATCGGCACCATGCGCTAGAGCGTCGACAATGGGTTCATGTCCCATTTGAGCCACAATGGCGGAACTATCCAGGGCAGAGGCGGCACTCAATTCAAATCCTGCTTCAAAGTCACGCACTTCGCCACGCTCGATAGCACCGCTGACTGTCTGGCCGGGGATGTCTGAATAAATCCAGGCTAATCGGAAACTCAGGTGACACTCTTGCGCGACCTCCCGAACTAACTCGACCGTAATGTCCACATGCCGGCGTGCGCCCGCACCGCCAGCACTACCTACAATAAGCGGGATGTCTGCCCCGCGGGCTGCCTGGATCAGTAGCTTCAATTCACGCTTGATCCCAAAATTTGAAACCAAAGTCTCACCGGAACCCAGATAGTGAGGGCCAGGATCGGTAGAGCCTGCGTCGACGGCAATAACATCCGGGCCCCAGTCCATGCCCCGCTTGAGTGCCTCGATGCCGAACCCATAGCCCAATGTGCAGGTAGGTGTCAGGACTTTGATTTGTGGCATTATTATTCCTTTACTAATGAGAAAGTATTCGCGCGTCTTCATGTCGCCAACATATGTTGACCCGCTCGCCAAGTGTCAGCGGCCGAACTAATTGGGAGGTATTCTGCGTGATGACAATCTCATCGTCGATATCACAGCAAAGATAAATCCGACTAATGGGGCCCGCATAGATAATTTCACGCACCTGGCCCGACGTAGTGACATAACCAGGTCTGGCCTCCTCGCTATTCAGGCAAAGGCATTCTGGGCGCAGCATCATGGTGGCCTTGGACGGACCCGAACTGGGCAACGAATACGGCAGCGATATGTCGGACTTCGCAGAACGCAAGTTTCCCTGAGCATCGACAAGACAATCGATCAAGTTAGCTTCACCAACGAAACCTGCCACGAATCGGCTGACAGGATTGGCGTAGATTTCTTCGCCCGTCCCGACTTGCTCGATACGACCGTTAGACATGACAGCAATCCGATTCGCCATAACCAATGCTTCTTCTTGGTCATGGGTGACGATGATGAAAGTAATGCCCAACCGCTCCTGTAGGCGCTTGAGCTCGATTTGCATGCGCTTGCGTAGCTTCAAATCCAACGCCGCCATAGGCTCGTCGAGCAGCAGAACTTTTGGCTCGTTGATAATGGCACGTGCCAGTGCGACACGTTGTTGTTGCCCACCCGACAGTTCAGACGGATAACGCTCAGCCATGGCTTCCATACCCACCAGGCTTAGCGACTCCTGCACCCTATTAGCGATTTCCTTCTTGACGGCGCCGTGGCGCCGTGGTCCAAAGGCGACGTTCTCGTGCACCGTTAGATGTGGGAATAGGGCGTAATTCTGAAACACGGTATTGACTGGTCGACGATTGGGCGGATCGTTTAATACGGATCGGCCATCTATCGTCAAGGAACCGTGGGTAGGCTGCAGAAAACCACCGATCGCTCCCAATAGAGATGTCTTTCCACAACCGCTCGGGCCCAACAAGGCAAGGAATTCACCTTCGTATACCGTGAGCGAAACCCTGTCCAAGACGGTCAGTTCACCGTAGCGCTTGACGATGTTATCAAGTTTGATCAGTTCGCGATTGACGGCCATGGCTTGGGTCTCGTTGTTGAACGTTGTTTATCTGGCCAGCGTCTTGTTCCATTGATCGTTAATGGCGCTGCGTTTGGCATTGACGTTCTGCCAGTCAGTGATCACCAAGTTCTTTATCGATCCGGACGCACCCCATGGCATGCGTTTTTGTGCTTCTACGCTCAGGCTAACTCCGGACGTCGCCGGTCCGATATACAAACGATTGCTCATGCAGGCCGCCTGTTTCGGCGCAATCGCAAAGTTTATGAAATCCTGGGCTGCCTTTAGATGCTTAGTGCCTTTGACGAGGTGTAATCGTATGTCTCCACCAAGTGCACCTTCTTTAGGCACCACATAGGCTATGGGTAAGCCCTTGTCCGTCATGGCCCACGCGGACGAGGCATAGTGCGCGCCAATAATGACTTCGCTTGCCTGAAAGCTGTTGGTAGCATTTCCAGCAGACGGGAAATAGCTAAAAACATTGAGCTTCTTCAGTTTGTCAAAACCTGGTTTAAAGTCGGCCGAAGTACCACCCTGCATTTTATTGACCGCATACAGGAGTGGAATTCCCATGGAATTGTCCGGGCTGGGGATGGTAACCAAGCCTGCATATTTTGGATTCCATAGATCTTCCCACGACGTTGGAGCTACCTGGACTGTCTTTGTGTTGTAAACCAAGCCTAGGGCATAGAAGCCAGTACTCACAGCATAGATGCTGCCATTGGGAAGCTTATATAGCCCTTCTGGAATTACTTTGCTCAGATTTGGGATCTGTGCCGGCTCCAGTGAATCGAGAACGCCGGCGGCGGCGGCCAACTCTGATACGCCACCATCTATCCAGGCTACGTCGATTGAGGGGCTACCAGCCTGTTGTTTGAGCTTTGCCAGCGTTACTCCGGCGACGCCGGGATCCGGAACGACTCCATTACCAGTCGCTTTGGTATAGGGCTGTGTAATGCAATCGCGTATAGCGTCCCCCCATTCACCACCATAAGTCGCTACGGTAATCGTAGCTGCATGGCTTAAAGTTGTTCCGCCTACAGTTAACGCGACAATGGATGCGCTAAAGGCAATGCGCTGCTTTATTTTCATGATGTCTCGCTCCTTTGAACTTCGTTTGTATGGGTAGGTTTTTTCGTCCCTACTTTTGTTGATTGAATTAAATCAGAACGCTCCCTATACTTCAATTGAGAATACTTTGGTCTTTCATTCTGTGAGGTTATGATGTGGCAAATTCGGCAGATTGAAGCATTTCAGGCTGTCATGCTAAACGGCAGCATCACGCGTGCCGCAACTACGCTGCATGTTTCCCAGCCAGCAATCAGCAAGCTGATCGCGGAATTGGAGCGTAAGTGCGGGTTCAAGCTATTTCAGCGCCAAGGAAATCGCTTGACGGTAACAGCAGAAGGGCAGTTGCTTTATAACGAAGTACAACGAATGATGGTCAGTTCCGAGAATATTCAGCTGAAAGTACGGGAAATACGTGAGCAGCGTTTTGGCACTTTAAATATAGCGGCGTTTCCTGCACTATCCACACGCCTATTGCCTGGAATCATCACTCGGTTCGTAAGCGAACGCCCGAATGTGCGTCCTTTGTTGACCAGCAGCAGTTCGCGGTTCTTGAACGAGTGGGTGGCTGCTCAGCGCAGTGACTTAGGCATTGGCTTGCTTGCCAAAGGTCGGCCCGATATACGGTTGGTGAAAATGATGCAGGTCGAAGGTGTTTGCGCTCTTCCGCCAGGCCATTTCCTGCAGGCGAAAGAAATAATTACGCCCAGCGACTTTGATGAGCAGCCATTTATTGCCTTGACCACAGAGGACCGCACACAGTTTTTAGTGGAAGAGTTTTTTCGCGGACGGGAACGCAACCGCACGATCGTGGCAGAGGCGCAAATGTCTGAGGCGGCTTGTCAGTTCGTCGTTGAGAGGGCAGGCATATCTATTGTCGATCCGTTTAGTGCCATGGGATTTTCTCCTGATGAGCTTATCACCAAGAAAATTGACCCTCCAGTGTTATTCGATATGTGGCTCATTTTCCCGACATTTCAACCAATATCACTGATGACTCGTTCGTTCACTGCGTTCTTTAACACTGAAATACAGCGAGAACTGACAAAGCGCCAAATGATCTTTATCCCTTATGACTACGACATTCCCGATTAGTCAAAGAACCGATCATAAGGATGAACAATACACCGTTTGGTGCATCTGCTGGCAGGAACGGACACGATGCGACAATTTTAGCGGGTTAATCTCGTGCAGCTCGCCGAACTAAATTGACGAATTTTACGATATAAAATAGATTATTTTCATTAAGTTATGGGTGAATATTAATGTTAATTATTAATTTATTTGCCAAATTTAATCCCATTTCCCATAGACAAATTCGGCCACTAGGGCGCCCCGCGAACGGTCAATGCGAACACGATCTGCCGTGCTCTTGAACCGGCGGGCATGGCACGGAACCGTAAGAGCAATACACACAGCAATCGCCGGGTTTTGGCCGTAGCACGGTGTGGCATTGCTCGCACTCGTATAGCCACTGGCAGGCGTCGGTCGGCATGGTTTCTGTTTTGGCATGCCCGCATTCAGGACAGGTCAGCGTTGACTGCGTAGAAATTTTTAATGGCATGGCGTAAGCTCATCTCGGTGCCTAAGTATAAAGTCCAGCAGTGGAGACAACATTAAATCGCCCCTCTATCTCGATTTAAAATACGCATAATGTGTATTATGTAAAGTTAATAAAACACCCGCACCTATGGCTATATCTGCGCCAGGCTTCGTCGCAGTGGGTGCCATCCCCGCCCTGTTCTTCCCGCCGCCGCCGGGGTGCGTCATTGATGCCATCGCCTGCCATGGCGACGAACTTAGTCGATGACGATAAAGGCTGCTGTTGTTTATGCTTGGAGCTACCGGCTGTACCGGGAAATATGCATTGTCAAACGCGGATCGCCGTGCAAAGCCGCTATACTGCAATCGATGGCTCCGCGATTTTCCCACGATTCACTACCTCGCCTGTTAGCATGCCCGTTGCGTCAACTGCACCCATTCAATTCGAGTATCGTTCAATGAGGGTATTGATTATTGAAGATGACTCGGACATCGCAACCAACCTCTACGACTACCTGGAAAGCGCAGGCTATGAGGTCGACGCGGCATCCAACGGCGTAATGGGCCTGCACCTGGCCACTACCCAACGCTGGGACGCGATCCTGCTGGATCTGTCGTTGCCGGGCATGGACGGTTTGACAATCTGCCGCAAGCTCCGAAGCGAGGCGCGCCAAGATACGCCCATCCTGATGCTGACCGCGAAAGACACTTTGGACGACAAGCTTGAAGGTTTTCTGCAAGGAGCCGACGATTACCTGGTCAAACCGTTTTCGCTCAAAGAGGTGGGAGCACGGCTCGGCGCACTCATCAAACGCTATAAAGGCAAGGTCGCACAAGCCGCTCTGTGCTGTGCCGATGTGCGCTTCGATCTGGCCGCGCTAAGTGTTGAGCGAGCCGGCCGCCCCATCAAACTGCCACCGAAATGCTTGCACCTCTTACGCGTTTTGATGCAGGCCCCCAATCGGGTGTTTGGCCGCGCGGAGCTTGAAACCGAGATATGGGGCGAGCATCTGCGCGACAGCGACACCCTGCGCTCGCATATTTATACGTTGCGCCACGCCCTGACCATCAACGGTGAAGATAATCTTATCGAAACCGTACACGGCCTGGGCTATCGATTTGTGACGAGCAGTGCGTCCTAACCACAGCCTGCGCTTCAAGGTAGCGCTCGTCTTTTCCGCATTGACGATACTATTGCTTGTCTCTCAAGCACTGGGTGTGAAGACGCTCGCCGAAGTGCAGGAAGAGAAGTTCATCACGGCGCTGATTGCCGATGATATGGCAACTCTGATCCAAAGCTACCGGATGGATCCGACGCTCGTACCCCCGCTCGATCAGCGGCTCGGCGGGCACGTATCGCAAGAAAGCCGAACGCACATTACTCTGCCCGATTCAGTTAAAGAGCTGCAAAACGGGATACACGAAATAAGAGTGGGCGGCCAGGAAATTCACGTCGCCATCGCCTCCTTCGACCAGGCGCGAGTGTATCGGATCTACGACTTCAGCGCTTACGAGAAGCATTTCAAAAAAACGATCAATGCGCTGATGGCTGGAACAGGCTTATTCGCACTGCTGACTATCTGGCTGGCGTTTGGGTTGTCCGGCATCCTGGTGCGCCAAGTCGCCGGACTCGCACGCCAGGTGAAGGCGGCCAGGCTGGGCGCGTCGACCCCACTGAATCCTGGAAAATACGATGAAGCCGAGGTGGCCGACCTGGTCGAGGCATTCAACGACTACCACCATCGAATGGGCCAAATGATCCAACGAGAGAAAGAATTCACAAGCAACGTCAGCCACGAATTTCGCACGCCGCTTACCGCGATCAAGACCAGTTGCGAGCTCCTCGCCCAGAATACGGCCATGGACACAAAGTCCGCGGCGCGCCTGCGGCAGATTGATCACGCGGCCGACAATATGATCGAGCTGATCAATGTCTTGCTTTTGCTTGCGCGGGAAGAGTCGTCGGCCAATGTCGAACCGACAAACCTCATGGGCGCGATCAAGGATGCGCTGGACCCTTTTGCCGACCGTCTGACCACCAGGGGTATCACGCTCTCAATCGACATCGATAGCGGCCTGCGCGTCGAGGTCAACCGCTCGGCGCTGGCTATCGTATTGTCCAATCTCATCGACAATGCGGTCAGGCACACCGAGCGCGGCCGCATCAGCTTCAGCTACGCAGACGGCTGGTTGCGGATCGCCGACACGGGCCGCGGCATACCACAGCACGACCTGGCGCATGTATTCGAGCGCTTCTACCAGGCAAGGCCTGCACAGGAAGCCGGCCGTACGTTCGGCATCGGCCTGGCGATTGTGAAGAAGATCAGCGACCGGTACAAATGGTCCATCAAGCTAGATAGCACGCCCGGCACAGGCACTTGCGTAGCCCTGCTCCTGCCTGCAGCGTCCAGTTAATCGTCATCATCATCCTCATGCCAATGCCCCTGGGGGGTAACCACAACATAAGGATTGTAGGAATACCCGTCACTGTAACCAGTATCGCCATACGGCACAGCGACGCATCCTGACAGGAGAGCTAAAACGGTTACAAGCAATGCGAGGAGCGCTGGTTTCATATTATGTGCTTGGCGGGATGATGGGCGATAATCCGCCTCCAGCAGGCTATTTTGCAAGACCAAGAGCCTTGTGCTTGCCGGAGTTTGCGGTGGCGCGCGAAGCTCGAGCATGCTGATGGCTACGGTCTCCGGCGCGTTGCAAACCCTTATCTCTGTCAAGTGAATGGACACTGTTGGTATTGGCTATCCCGTGGCTGCTCATGTGCGAACCGGACACACCCCCGGCTTCGCTACCTATGCCGCCATGACCACCGCCGTGACCGCCCCCAACACCGGCACCGCCGCCAACACCGCCGCCACCTCCACCACCCCCTCCACGCGCCTGCGCGCCAAGCGCAAAACACGACATGACAGCAACAGAAGCGACAATCAAACAGAATTTCGTTTTCAACATGGCAACTCCTTTCCGAGAGTATCAAACCGACATCGGGTGAGTGGGTATCGTTGATATTGGCGAAAGTCTACTGGTTAACCTGAGAAAACTGTGAAACTGCCGCGTGAGATTTGCAACTATTTATAATTTGCCACCCGGATTCAAACGCTATCCCGATAAAAACAAAAGATGGATATTCGTGCAGCAAGAAGCCGCGCAAAAGGCTCGATCGCCCAGACTTCACAAAAAATTGACATCCTCTTGACATAAGCTTCACGGACACCCGATTAGTATCCATGTCTGCCATCGCGTCAGTTTGGCGCGACGCCCAAAACACGCCCGAACAAGGCGCCCAGACACGAATGAATGCCTATCTGTTCCGATCGTTGATGCTCACCTGTGCCGTCCTGACGGGATGCGCCAGTTATCAGCCAAAGCCCATCACACCAACGCAGCTTGCCAAACACTTTGAACAACGCACGCTTGCCAACAACGCTTTGCGAGCCTATCTTGCGCGACGGCTCGGACACCCCATCAAGCCCTGGCCACTGCCGCGCTGGAACCGCGAAATGCTCACGCTCGCCGCCTACTATTACAGCCCGGCGCTGGATATTGCGCGGGCGCAGTGGGACACGTCCAGGGCGGGCATCGAGGTCGCGGGCGCCATCCCGAATCCTGTGCTGCAACTGCCCTTCCAATACTCCACGGTCAATCCAGGACCGGGCCGCCCCTACACTACCGGCCTGGGCCTCGACATCCCGATCGAGACCGCGCACAAACGCGGTTACCGCATCGATCAGGCATCGCACCTGTCCGAAGCGGCGCGCCTGAACATCAGGAACGAAGCGTGGAAGATATCCAGCGAGGTTCGCAATACCTTGCTTGATCTGTTTGCGGCACGCAAACAGATTGCATTTTTGACGCAGAAGATCGCAGCGCAGCAACAAATCGCCGACATGGCGAAAAAGCGAGAAGCAGTCGGAGATACGGCCGGGCCGGACGTCAACCTGGCCGTGCTGGCCCTGACACGGGCGCAGGCCGATCTCACCACCGCAAGAGGCGCATCGCAAGATGCGCGCGCCCGACTTGCAAGCGTCATGGGCCTTCCAATCGGCGCGCTCGAATCGGTTCAGCTCAATCTCGATGAGTTCGAATGCACCGGCGCGGCCCCGCCGCCCGCCGAGGCGCGCCGCGCGGCGATCTTCAATCGTGCCGATCTGCTGGGTTCGCTGGCCAAGTACGAAGCGGCCGAAGGCGCACTGCAACTGGAAATCGCCAAGCAATACCCGGATATCCATATCGGCCTGGGCTACACCTACGACACGGGAACCAACAAGATCGGGTTTGGGCTGGCCGGGATCACACTGCCGATTTTCGACCGGAACGAAGGCGGAATCGCCCAAGCGGAAGCGAAAAGATCTGAGGCAGCCGCCAATACGGCCGCATTGCAGGACAAGATCATCAATGATCTCGATCACGCGCTCGATCATTACCGGACAAGCCTCGATGTATTGCGTTTGTCCGCTTTGCGCCTGTCCACCGCGCACAAGCAATTAAGGAGCCAGGCCGCGAGCTTTGCCGCCGGCGCGATCGATCGCCCGGCGCTCGCCCAGGCGAAAGCAGATTACCAAACCAGCGCCATCGCCCACCTGAACGATGTCGTGGCGGCGCAGCGGGCGGCGGGCGCACTCGAAGACGCGATGCAGCGACCTCTATCGCCGAGCGTGCCGAACTGGACTATGACGCAAAAAGAGATACTACGATGAAACGCAAAACGGCCCTCTCGCTTATCGCTTCGGCTGTACTGGCGGCCGCCGGCGGCGGGTACATCTATTACACAATGAGCGCCGCGCCAACCGCCTCCACCCCACCCACTGTTGCGCAGGCGCCGCGCGTGCAAACTGTGAACGGAGAAACCGTGGTGCTGGCCTCTGTCGACGAGCAGCGCGCAAGCCATATTAGCGTGGCTCCTCTCGCGGCGTCGACGGTCCGGCCAGAAACCACCGCCTACACGACCGTAGTCGACTTGCAGCCGCTCTTCGATTTGCACAACCGCGTGGCGGCGGCGCGCTCCAATCGCCAAAGCGCGCATGCACAAGCCGATGCGTCGCGCACCCAGTACCAGCGCGATTACGTGCTGTTCAAGGACGATCGGAACGTTTCGCAAAAGAACCTGCAGGACGCCAGGGCAGTCATGCTCACGGATCAGGCCAAGCTGCAGGCGGCCGAGGCCGCGCAAAACGTTCTTGATGCAACCCTGAGGCAGCAATTTGGCGCAGCGCTGGCCGGTGCTGCGATGGCGCCGGCATCCGATCTCCTTCAACAATTGATGAGCGGCCACACCGAGGTGTTGCGTGTCACGCTGCCGGCGAAAGACGGCGCATCGGCACCCGCACAGATCTCCATCGACGGCCTGGATGGCCGGCTCATTGCCGCCCGCAAGCTGTCGGCTTCGCCGCAAATCGACCCATTGATCCAGGGCAGTCCCTATTTCTATGCGGCCGACAGCACCCTGCCTGCCGGCACACGCACCACGGCGCACATACCGCTGGAAGGCAAGAGCGCACAAGGCCTACTGATTCCCGAGAGCGCTGTCATATGGTACGGCGGACAACAATGGGCCTATGTAAAAACGGCTGCCGATCGATTTACCCGACGCTACATGCCATCGGGGCTGGCTGTCGATGGCGGATTCGTCGTGACGAGCGGGTTTCATGCCGGCGACGAAGTAGTCATCCGCGGCGCCCAACTGCTGCTATCTGAAGAACTGCGCCCGCAGGGCATTACAACCCAGTGCAAAGATCCGCCGGAATGCGATGGTTGACCAGAGTATTCATCCACGAGCGCGATAACTTCTCATGCTAAACCTCATCATCCGTTTTTCGCTGCGGTTTCGCGGCGTCATTTACGCACTCGCCGTCCTGGCGAGTGCCTATGGCCTGTATACCCTGACGCACGTGAAGCTGGGCGTCTTCCCCGAATTCGCGCCACCCATGACTGTGATCCAGACTGAGGCGCCGGGCCTATCGAGCGAACAGGTCGAGACGCTGGTGACCCATCCGATCGAAGCCGCATTGGGCGGGACGGTGGGCGTACAGTCCATGAGATCCAAGTCCTTGCAAGGCTTATCCGCCATCACCATGGTGTTTGGCGGCCATTCGAACGTCTTGCAAGCCCGGCAACTGGTGTCCGAGCGCATGAACGCTGTCGCCGCAACCTTGCCGGCCGGTGTGCTGCCGCCCAAGCTGCTCCCACTCACGACCGCGACGAGCGTCGTCCTGACCATCGGCCTGACATCGAAGACACAGTCCTTGATGGACCTGCATGATATTGCAGAATGGATGGTGAAGCCACAATTGTTGAGCGTGCCGGGCGTCGCCGATGCGATCGTATTCGGCGGCCATACACGGCAACTGCAGATTCAGGTCGATCCGGATAAACTGGCGCACTATGGCCTCTCGATCCAGGAGGTCATCGCTGCGGCGAGAACATCGACGGGCGTACGCGGCGCGGGTTTTATCGAGAATGCGAACCAGCGCATCACGATCAGTACCGACGGCCAGATCACGACACCCAAGGCGCTGGCCGGAGTCGTGCTGCGCTGGAGCCACGGCGCAGGCATCCGGCTGGGCGACGTCGCCACGGTGGCGTACGCGCCTGCGCCCGCGGCGGGTGCCGCATCCATCATGGGCAAACCCGGGGTCATGATCGTGCTGGAAAGCCAGTATGGAACCAACACGCTGACCGTCACGAACGGGCTGGAACGCACCCTTGCCACGCTCAAGCCCGTGCTCGCCAGGCAAGGCGTCGACCTGGAGCCGAACGTCTTTCGCCCGGCGAACTTCATCGTGGAAGCAACCAACCATTTACGCACGGCCCTGCTGATCGGCGGCCTACTCGTTATAGCAATCCTGTTTCTTTTCCTGCTCAATGTCAGGACCGCCGTCATTTCCGCCGTTGCCATTCCGCTTTCGCTGCTGGTTGCCGTGATTGTTCTCAATGCCTTTGGCGTCACGCTCAACACGATGACCCTTGGCGGTCTGGCGATCGCCTTGGGTGAAGTGGTTGACGACGCCATTATCGATGTCGAGAACATTTATCGGCGGCTGCGGGAAAACCGCAAATTACCCAAGCCCCTTCCCGCTTTCCGGGTCGTGTTGCGCGCCTCGCTGGAAGTGCGCAGCGCGGTCGTGTTTGCGACATTCATTGTCATCCTGATCTTCTTGCCGGTCTTGTCGCTCTCGGGTGTGGCCGGCAAACTGTTCGCACCGCTGGGCATCGCCTATATTCTTGCGGTGCTGGCCTCCCTTTCGGTGGCACTGACTCTCACCCCTGCGATGGCGCTCGCACTACTGGCCAAGAAACCACCTCCGCCCCACGAGCCGCGGTTGTTGGCGTGGCTGAAGACACACTACAGCGCCCTGTTGACAAAAGTGGAACGGCACGCTCGGGCCATCGTGATTCTTGTCGCCATCCTATGCCTCGCGTCGTTGTCGATACTGCCATTTTTGCGTGGCAACTTCATTCCGGAACTCCGGGAAGGACACTACATCGTTCATATGGGTCTTGCCCCGGGCTCATCGTTGGCCGAATCCATGCGCATCGGCGCCGGGATCTCACGAGCGCTGATGCAGATCCCGGGCGTGCGCCTGGTAGCGCAGCGTGCAGGCCGCGCCGACGAAGTGGTCGATCCGGTGGGCGTACAGCTCAGTGAATTCGAGGTCGATCTAAAACCGATGAATGCCAGCGAGCAAAGCGTCGCCCTGCAGCGCATCCGCGACGAACTTGCGAGCTTCCCGGGCATCTCCACCTCGGTCAATACTTTCCTCGTCGAACGCATCGACGAGACGATTTCCGGCTCGACCGCGCCCGTCGTGGTCAATGTCTTTGGCTACAATCTCGATGTCATCGATCGCAAGGCGCTGGAAATTGCACAGTTGATGGGCAAGATCGACGGGGCGGCGAGCGTTCGCGTCGAGTCCCCTCCCGGTATTCCGGAACTGGCCATCCGACTCAAACCGGATCAATTGAGCCGCTGGGGCTTCAGACCTGTCGATGTCCTCAACACGATCCAGGACGCCTATCGGGGGACGACCGTCGCACAGGCCTATCAGGGCAATCGCAGCTACGATATCGCTGTGGTCCTGTCGCCGGCGGCCCGCACGGACATCGGCCAGATCGGCTCGCTTATACTGCGCAATCCCGACGGCCTCGCCGTGCCGTTGCGGGACCTCGCGAACCTGCGCCAAGTATCGGGCCGCTACCAGATCACGCACGATGGAGGCCGGCGCATGCAGACGGTATCGGTCAGTGTCGGCGGACGCGCCGTGAGTGATTTCGTTCGCGAAGCGCAGGCGCGCGTGAACCGCGAAATCACCATGCCCAAGGGAACCTATGCGGTATTTGCGGGAGAAAGCGAAGCGCGCAGCCAATCGCTGCACGATTTGCTGGTCTATGGCGCCATGGCCGGCGTCGGCATCGTGCTGCTGCTCTTTCTGGCATTGAAAAACCGCCGCAGCGTCGCGCTGGTAATGGCCAACCTGCCGTTTGCGCTGGTGGGTGGAGTCTTGAGCGTAGCGCTGACCGGTGGCGACCTTTCGCTGGGTGGCATGGTGGGTTTTGTGACGCTGTTCGGTATTTCCCTGCGAAACTCGATCATGCTGATAAGCCACTATGAACACCTCGTGCACGTCGACCGGATGCCCTGGTGCATGCAGACGGCCGTGCGAGGCGCGGCCGAACGCCTGATACCCATTTTGATGACAGCGCTCGTGACCGCATTCGCGCTGCTGCCGCTGGCGCTTACGAGCGGTGCGGCCGGCAATGAAATCGAAGGGCCTATGGCCATTGTGATTCTCGGCGGGCTTGCCACCTCTACGCTGCTGAACCTGATCGTGCTGCCCATACTTGCGCTGCGTTATGGTCGTTTTGAACAGGACGCATTGGCTGAACCGAATCGGTATGTCGTCGAGTAGATCAGCCACGTATCAATGGCCTAGCTTCTACGATGGCGGCGTCATTTGTTGTTTTGAAAGCTGGTCGAACGCGCCAAGAATATCAACAGCAGCAGCGCCACAGTACCGCAGGTCACAAACCCCACCCGTACGCCGAAGAACTGAGTGATCAGGCCGACCAGGAGGGGGCCGGCCATGTCGCCGAATTCCTTGAATGATTGCGCAGCCCCCATGCTGGCTCCAAGCGCACGCTGATCCACCATGGTACTGATCAGCGTATCGGCATTGGTCCACACCGTGCCTACACCCACCCCCGCAATGACGATGACAAGTATCAGCAGAATGCCCGACGTAAAGGCCACGACGCTGATTGCCAGCGCAGCCATCAGCAAGCCGGCCAGCACAGTCTTGCGGATGGACACCTTGTCGGCGAGGTAGCCCGCCAGCGGTTGAACCAGCAAATAGCTGGCTGTCGCGACAGTGACCAGGATGCCGGACTGCAGCGGGGTATAACCGATCGAATACAAATAGACCGGCAGAAAGCCGAACAGGATGCCGACCATGAACATATTGATCACTATGACCGCGTAGACCGGCAACAGATGCGGCTCCTTGAAAATCAGAAAGAACTCTTTCAGAGACATGTCATCGTCATCATCCTCCAGGGCATCCGCCTTGGTCCGGTCTTTGGGTAAAAAAAGGCTGAGCAACAAGGCGACGATACCGACAGCCGCCGAGACGATAAAAATCATCGAGAAGCCGTAACCTTGAACGAGGAATCCGCCTAGCGCCGGTGCAATAACATAGCCGGCTCCCTTGATGGCGTTATAAATGCCAAATGCGGTGCCTCGGCCTGTCGCAAAATATTTAGCCACCAGCGTAATGGAGACCGTTGACAGGGCGGCAGCGCCAAGACCCTGTATGAACCGCACACCCAACAGAAATTTTGGGTCGATGACCAGAAATAGCAGCGAACCGGCAATGAACACCATGATGCCGGTCAGCAGCATCGCCTTCATGCCACGCCGGTCCGCGATGAAGCCAGCCGCCGGTTTGGCAAACAATTCCGCGAAGTCATAAACGGCAATGAGCAGGCCGATCATGAATGCGCCCACACCGACCACCTGGGCATAAGCGGGAAGATTGGTCACCACAATATGGGCGCCAAATGAGGTCACAAAGCCGCACAGGGCCAGGATGACAAGGTACCAATACCGTCGTGATGGCGGCACGGTGGTTTCCACCCTACTCGCGCGATTCATTTTTGCCCCATGAGAATGACACCGGGACTAAC
This sequence comes from Paralcaligenes ureilyticus, assembly GCF_004346225.1. Lineage (GTDB taxonomy): Bacteria > Pseudomonadota > Gammaproteobacteria > Burkholderiales > Burkholderiaceae_B > Paralcaligenes > Paralcaligenes ureilyticus. The sequence continues at coordinate 213,014 of NZ_SMAJ01000002.1, forward strand.
ACCGATGTCCCCATATGAGCACCTCAAGTTTCTATATTGCAGCCACTGCGTTGCGCCAATTCCCCAATTTTCATGATGCACTCCTAAACTGCGCCTGACCCTGTAGTAGGTACAGGCCGTTAAATGATGACATACCATTGTGCTCGCGTTAAGCGCCAATGCGACCTTATGGATGGCCGTGCTAGCTTATTGGTGGTGTTCAACGGTTTGCGCTTGATCAGTCACTTCTCGAAGAGGATACCTTAATTGGCGGTCGCGACAGCCAACCCAAGCTTGTCCCGATTCAAATGTTTTTTTATTGACAATGCGAATTGTTCGTATTAGCATGCATTCCTTATTCAATTTCAGAAAACTCCAACTACTGGGTGATTCAATAATGCGCATACGATCTCTCCTAATTTCTTTTGCAAGTGCCCTGACCCTCGGCACCTTGGTGGCAACCGGCGCTTTTGCGGCCGAACCCGAAACCCTGCTGGTTATAAAAAATCATCGGTTTGAGCCTGCCGAGGTGAAAGTGCCTGCCGGTAAGCGCGTAAAACTGGTAGTACACAATCAGGACAGCACTGCAGAAGAGTTTGAAAGTCATGACCTGAATCGTGAAAAAATCGTGCCTCCGGGCGCAAAGGCCAGCATTTTTATCGGGCCGTTGAAGCCGGGACGCTACAACTTCGCCGGTGAGTACAACGAGGCCACAGCCAAAGGCGTTGTAATTGCAGAATGAGATGGTCTAAATAAACCTCACTACTGAATCCCCATCTATGTTTGCTACCGCCATCATCGTCTTTCGTGAAACCCTGGAAGCCGCTTTATTCGTCGGGATCATGGCCTCGGCCACTCGTGGTTTGGCCGGCCGTAACCGCTGGCTGATTGCGGGTGTGCTGGCCGGCTGCGCTGGAGCCCTGGCGCTTGCCGCAGGTGCAGAATACATCAGCGAACTGGCCAACGGCGTTGGGCAAGATCTGGTCAATGCCGGAATTTTGCTGGCGGCTTTCGCCATGCTGACATGGCATTGCGTCTGGATATCCAACCAGGGAGCACAGGCTGCCGCCGATGCGCGTGCATTGGGTAGCTCTTTCAGGCAAGGCCGGCGCACTCCATGGGCTCTCGTTATTGTGGTGGCGCTGTCGGTGCTGCGCGAAGGCGCCGAAATGGTGCTGTTCGTGGCGGGTTATGCCGCAGGGCCGGGAGGTGCCACCGGCACCTTGGTTGGCGCTCTTGCCGGGGTGCTGTGCGGCAGTGCCGTAGGGGGTGTTATTTACCTGGGTTTGTCGCGTGTGCCTGTACAGCGCATGTTTGCCGTCACCAATGCACTGATCCTGCTACTGGCGGCCTCCATTGCCAGTCAACTGGCCCGTGCATTGTCGCAAGCAGGCTTAATCAACTTGTGGGGGCAGCCTTTGTGGGACACGTCGTCTTTGCTGCGCATAGATTCCCCCGTCGGGACGCTGGCCCATGCCCTGGCGGGCTATGAAGCTCAACCAACAGGCATACAACTGGCTTTTTACATTATGGCTTTGTTGGTCATCATCGGCGGTAGCCGCTGGGTGCGGCGTTCTCAGGCACGCCGACGTGCCGCGATACCAATCGGCGTGCCTGCTGGCTGATAGTCGTCAACAGCAATACCGCTCGCAATACCTTTCGGCTCCAGGCTGAGTACGAGTTTTAAACAATACAACCCGGGTTCCAGGTTCAAGGCTTGTTAAATCTTTGCCTCATACCATCGTTGCGAGCGATGACACCCACTGTTTCTCGCCTACTCTGGTCCAGAGCCGAAAATTGCCTACCCCCCTTGGAGCGACGCAATCAGGGGGCAGGAAACATTGCCCTCGCGCGCATGGCAGGCATGCACAAGCCCGGACAGAACTGTTTCCATACGAGCCAGGTCGGCTATCTTTTCGCGTACGTCCTGAAGTTTGCTCTCGGCCAGGCGGCTGGCTTCGTCGCAATGGGCGCCGTCGTCCAATTTAAGTAGCTCGGCAATTTCATCCAGACTAAAGCCCAATCGCTGAGCCGATTTCACAAACCGCACCCGTGTCACATCCGCCGCGCCATACCGGCGGATACTGCCGTAAGGCTTGTCCGGCTCCGGCAACAAGCCCTTGCGTTGGTAAAACCGGATGGTCTCCACATTGACTCCGGAGGCCTTGGCGAAAGCGCCGATGGTCAGTTTTTCAAAACTGGTTTGCATACCGATTGACTCCGTACACAAGTACGGAGGTAAGGTTACGCCATTCACCCCGGAATCGAAAGGACAAACACATGTCGAACCCCAAAAATGGGCGTGGCGCCCTCTTCACTGGCGGGCTGGCTGCCCTCCTCGCCTCCACGTGCTGTTTAGGTCCTCTGGTTCTGGTCGCCCTGGGGTTCAGTGGGGCCTGGATCGGAAATTTAACCGTGCTGGAACCCTACCGCCCAATTTTCATTGGCGCGGCGCTAATAGCGATGTTTTTCGCCTGGCGACGCATTTTCCGGCCGGCGCGAACGTGCGAGCCAAGTGAGGTTTGCGCGATCCCGCAGGCCCGATCAGCTTACAAACTCATCTTCTGGATCGTGGTCGTGCTGATCATGGTCGCGGTCGGTTTTCCCTATGTCGTGCCATTTTTCTATTAATCAGGAGCTCATGATGAAAAAGCTGTTGACATTGTTCACATTGGCCACGCTCGTCGCCGCCCCGACCTGGGCGGCCACGAAGACCGTTACCCTGTCGGTGCCGGGCATGACCTGCGTCGCGTGCCCGCTCACCGTCAAGACGGCGCTCTCCAAAGTCGAAGGCGTGAGCAAGATCAACGTCATTTTCGACAAACGTGAAGCTGTCGTCACCTTCGATGATGCCATGACTAGCGTGCAGACGCTGACCAAGGCGACCGAGAACGCGGGCTATCCGTCCAGCGCCAAACAGTGAATCTCCAAACCAAGCCAAGGAACACTATCATGGGCGTTGCCGCACTTGCGCCACCGCGCGCCAAATCAGGCGGCGTTGAAGGCGAGCTGCATATCGCCGTCATCGGCACGGGAGGGGCAGCGATGGCGGCGGCGCTGAAGGCGGCTGAGCTCGGTGCCTACGTTACGGTCATCGAGCGGGGAACCATCGGCGGCACCTGCGTCAATACCGGCTGCGTACCGTCCAAGATCATGATTCGAGCCGCCCACATCGCCCATCTGCGCCGCAAAAGCCCGTTCGATGGAGGCATTGCGGCGACGACGCCTGCAATTAACCACGGCAAACTGCTGACCCAGCAGCAGGCCCGCGTCGACGAACTGCGCCACGCCAAGTATGAGGGCATTCTCGACACCAGTGCGAACATCCGGTTGCTGCGGGGCGAGGCCAGCTTCAAGAACGATCGCAGCCTGGCCGTACGCCTGGCCGAAGGCGGAGAGTGCGTGGTGACATTCGACCACTGCCTGATCGCCACAGGCGCCAGTCCATCGCTTCCGCCCATCGCCGGCTTGAAAGACACGCCCTACTGGACGTCGACCGAGGCGTTGGCGAGCGACACCATCCCCGAGCGCCTGGCTGTCATCGGCTCATCGGTGGTGGCGGTCGAGCTGGCGCAAGCGTTCGCCCGGCTGGGCAGCCGGGTCACGATCCTGGCGCGCAACACCCTGTTCTTCCGCGAAGACCCCGCCATCGGCGAGGCCATCACGGCAGCCTTCGGCATAGAGGGCATCGAAGTGCTGAATCAGACCCAGGCCAGCCAGGTCGTCTATGCAGACGGTGAATTTATCCTGACCACGTGCCACGGAGAAGTCCGCGCCGACAAGCTGCTGATCGCCACAGGCCGTGTGCCCAACACACGGGGCCTGGACCTCGAAGCGGCGCGTGTCGCCGCCAACGCGCGAGGGGCCATCGTCATAGACAAAGGCATGCGCACCAGCACCCCACGCATTTATGCCGCCGGCGACTGCACCGACCAGCCGCAATTCGTTTATGTGGCTGCGGCCGCCGGCACCCGCGCGGCGATCAACATGACCGGCGGCGACGCCACGCTCGATCTGACCGCAATGCCAGCGGTCGTATTCACTGACCCGCAGATTGCCACCGTAGGCGTCAGCGAGGCGCAAGCGCATCGCGACGGGATCGAGACCGACAGCCGCCTACTGACACTGGATAACGTCCCGCGCGCGCTCGCCAACTTCGACACTCGCGGCTTCATCAAGCTGGTCGTCGAGGCACGTTCAGGCCGCCTGATCGGGGTGCAGGCGGTAGCCCCGGAAGCGGGCGAACTGATCCAGACCGCGGTGCTCGCTATACGCAATCGCATGACGGTGCAGGAACTCGCCGACCAATTGTTCCCCTATTTGACGATGGTCGAGGGGCTAAAACTTGCGGCACAAACCTTTACCAAGAATGTGAAGCAGCTTTCGTGTTGCGCGGGATGAGGAAAAGTATTTTCGACAACATGTTTGACAACGCTTGACATTCCCGCCGTTGGATGGTTTAGAGTGCAGCATTCGACCCACGCTTAATGCACACAATCCGTTTCCGGCCAACCATGTATTTCTTGCGCCCCAGTGCCCATCGATCGTTGATTTTAGTGTTGCTCATAACACTCTTGTTTTCGCGCCTGGCGCTGGCAAGCTACGTCTGCCCATTGCCGCAATTACAGGCGGCAGCCTCGGCGCCAATGGAAGGCACCGACTGCGTTCAATCAAATGATCATTCGAAAATGATCGATGCCGCGCAGCCGAATCTTTGCGCACAACATTTTTCGGATCAACGGCAAGTCACCAACGCCGTGGCGCAATCGCTCGCGTCCGAACCCGTTCTTTTCTTTGCCTACGCCCTTCCTCCCCCTCCCCCCTCGCCCATGTGGCAACCGGCCGCTCCCGACTCTTCCCCAGACTCGGGCGGCAGCGACGACACGCTCTTTCTCTTGACGCTCAGACTGCGCATTTGACCTGACTCCGATTCCCGTTGCCAAGGTTGCGGCTACCGCCACGCCTTGTTTTCGTTCGATTATCCGGAGTGAATCATGTTTCAATCACTACGCGCGCTCGCATCGCAGCGCGCCCTGACGCGCACCCGTGTTCTATGCGTGTTATTAACGCTCGCCAGCGCAACCGCTTATGGCCAGGATGTTGGCCTGACGCTGGAGACGGCACTTTACCAGGCCACGAATCGCTCGGCCGCCCTACAAGCGAGTCAATCGTCGGTGCTGGCCAGCTCCAATGCCGCCGTCAAGGCGGATCAATTACCCGACCCTGTCCTTAAAGCCGGCATCGACAACCTGCCGATCAATGGGCCGCAGCGCTACTCACTCACCCAGGATTTCATGACCACGCGCTACGTTGGCATCGAACAGGAATGGGTGTCTTCGGACAAACGCGAGCGTCGATCCAACCTTGCAAGCCGTGTAGTCGACAAGGAGCGGGCGGCCTATTTGGTGCAAGTGGCGAACACGCGACAGCAGACGGCGATCGCGTGGCTCGATGCGGCGTATGCACAACGCGCGCTCAAGCTCTCGAAAGCCTTGGTGAACCACATGACCCATGAGCTTGCCGCGACCCGTGCCTCTTACCGTGGCGCGAGGGCCAGCGCGGGTGAAGTGACGCAAGCGCAAATCATGCGGTCTCAGGCTGAAGACCAGATGCTTAAGGCGCAGCAGACCTTGCACTCCGCGCTGATTGTGCTCGGCCGATGGGTCGCCTCGCCGGTGACCGACGTCGCCGGCGATATACCAGCGCTTGAATCCCATGTTTCATCCCTTTCGCTCGAAGAGCTCTACCAGGTTCAACCTGAGCTTATCGTCGCCAGGCGCGACATTTCCATGGCGGATGCGGACACGGCCGTGGCCAGCAGCAACCGAACGCCGAACTGGACGTGGGGAGTGACCTATCAGCAGCGGGGTAGCCAATACTCAAACATGGTGTCCATAGGGGTGAGCATTCCCCTGCCCATTTCCCGGGCCAATCGACAGGACCGGGATGTGGCTGAAAAAGCGGCCCTGGGCAACAAGGCGCGTTTTATGTACCGGGACGCCATACGCCAAATTCAGGCGAATATTCAAAACTTATCCACCTCGCTGGTCAATGGGCGAGAACGGATTGCTCAGTTCAAGCGCACCCTCTTGCCGGCAACCGACCAGCAAGTCCGGCTGGCTACCGCCGCCTACAAAGCAGGCACGGGCTCACTGAGCAATGTGTTTAATGCAAGGCGCACACAGCTCGATGCCCAACTTCAGATCGTAGATCTTGAACGCGACGTGGCACAGATTTGGGCCCGGCTTGAATACCAAGTCATCCCGAAAAATAGCCAGTTCGGCCAATAAGGAAAAGACATGCGACAAACTAACTGGATGCGCGCATTGGTCGCGCTCTTTGTGACGGCAGTGTTGGCCGGCGCCGGCTACGCGGTGGGGTCTCGACATACCCGTAGCGCCCTGCTGCAGGAGTCCGCAATGGCTGCCACCATTGATGGCAAGGAAGCCTCCAAAACGGATCGAAAAATTCTGTACTGGCACGACCCAATGGTTCCGAGCCAGCATTTCGACAAGCCCGGAAAATCGCCCTTCATGGATATGCCGCTCCAGCCCGTCTATGCGGACGAAGGCGGGGCCAGCGGCATCAAAGTCGATCCGTCGCTCCAGCAGAATTTGGGCATCCGTTACGCGACGGCAAAACGACAAGAAACGAAAGAAGGGTTCGATGCCGTGGGCACGACTCAGTTAGACGAGTCGCAAGCCGATGTGATCCAGTCCCGGGTAACGGGCTACATCGACCGCTTGTACGCTAACGCCCCGATGCAGCGGGTCGCCAAGGGCGCTCCGATTGCCTCCTTGTTTGTTCCCGACTGGCTTGCGCCGCAAGAGGAGTATCTCGCCCTCAAGCATGGCCACGCCGGCCAAGACTTGCTGTCGGCATCCCGCTCGCGCATGCGGGCCATGTCGATCCCCGAGGACATCATCAAAGCGCTCGATCGAACGAACAAGGCGCAAAGCCACCTTATTCTGCGCGCGCCGGAAACGGGCGTGCTCACCGAGCTCAATGTGCGCAACGGCGCCATGGTGACGCCGGGCCAGACGCTGGCCAAGGTAGCGGGTTTGAGCAAACTGTGGCTCGTGGTCGAAGTCCCCGAATCGATGGCTTTGCAGGTTCGCCCCGGCATGGGCGTCAATGCGGTATTTGCGGGCGACTCGACCCAGCACTTTACCGGACATATCCGCGAAATCCTGCCGGGAATCAGCGCGACCAGCCGCACGCTCCAGGCCCGCCTCGAAATCGACAATCCCGGCTTCAGAATGACACCGGGAATGCTGATGCGAGCCCATATCAGCGCGGAGAAAGCCGTTTCACGCCTGCTCGTCCCCTCCGAGGCAGTGATCACGACAGGCAAACGATCTGTGGTGATCGTCAAGAACAGCGATGGCCGGCTACAGCCCGTTCAGGTCACGATCGGCGACGATGTCGGTAACGGCACCGAAATATTGGGCGGATTGACAGAAGGACAGCAGGTCGTGGCCTCCGGCCAGTTCTTGATCGACTCGGAAGCCAGCCTGAAATCCGTCTTCCCCAAGCTGGAAGGCAATGCGCCTGGTGGTGTAAGCGCTCCAGCCGCCTCGCCTCCGGCAGCTTCGGCCCCAAGCTACCAGACAACCGGTATAGTGAAGCAAATCACACCGAATGACATGACCTTCTCGCATCGGCCCGTCCCCGCTCTGCACTGGCCCGCGATGACCATGACGTTCGGCAAGCCCTCCCCGGCTTCGTTCCCGGATGTGAAAGTTGGCCAGACGGTTCGCTTTATCTTTAAATCGTCGGGCAATGGATACCAACTGACCACCGTCGAGCCCATCGCGGGAGGCGCACAATGATTGCGCGCCTCATTCGCTGGTCTATCTATAACCGGTTCCTGGTGCTGTTGGCGACCGCCTTCATGGCCGCTTGGGGTGTCATCTCTCTTCTTCACACACCCGTCGACGCATTGCCGGATCTATCCGACACCCAAGTCATCATCAAGGCGTCCTACCCGGGCAGGGCCCCGCAAGTGGTCGAAGACCAGGTCACGTATCCCCTGACCACCACCTTGCTTGGCGTGCCCGGCGCCAAAACCATCCGGGCGTATTCCTCATTTGGAGACGCGTTCGTTTACGTCCTTTTCGACGACAATACCGACCAATACTGGGCTCGCTCCAGGGTGCTCGAGTACCTCAATCAAGTACAAAGCCGGCTTCCCCAGGGAGCCACAGTTTCTCTTGGGCCGGACGCCACCGGAGTAGGCTGGATCTACGAATACGCGCTCGTGGACCGCACGGGCAAACACGATCTGGGGCAGCTCAGGGCGCTTAACGACTGGTTCCTGAAGTTCGAGCTCAAAGCGGTGCCGGACGTCTCGGAGGTCGCTTCCATTGGCGGCATGGTGCGTCAGTACCAGGTAGTGGTGGATCCGGACAAGCTGCGCGCCTATGGGATCACCCTGGCGACCGTCCGTGAGGCGCTGGGCAAAGCCAACCAGGAATCCGGCGGCTCTGTGGTCGAATTGGCCGAGTCAGAGTATATGGTGCGCTCTTCGGGGTACCTGCATTCCCTGGAGGACTTCAGAAACGTCGTACTTCGTACGGACAAGACGGGAACACCCGTCTTGCTGGGCGATGTGGCCCGCATACAGATTGGGCCGGAGATGCGCCGGGGCGTGGCCGAGCTCAACGGCGAAGGCGAAGTCGCCGGCGGCGTGATTGTGATGCGTTCCGGAAAAAATGCGCTAACCACCATCAACGCGGTGAAAGCCAAGCTCGCCGACTTGAAAAAGTCCCTGCCTCCCGGCGTTGAAGTGGTCACGACCTACGACCGCTCGCAGTTGATCAAACGGGCGGTGAACAATCTCACGGACAAGCTGATCGAAGAATTCATTATTGTTGGGCTTATCTGCGCCCTATTTCTATTTCACCTGCGAAGCGCCCTGGTGGCCATTTTCTCGCTGCCGCTGGGAATATTGGCCGCGTTCATTGTAATGCGCTATCAAGGCATCAACGCCAACATCATGTCGCTGAGCGGGATTGCCATTGCAATTGGCGCGATGATAGACGCCGTCATCGTAATGATAGAAAACGCCCATAAACATCTGGAAGCGTATGAGCACGAGCACCCCGATGCGCCGATTACGGCGGCCCAACGATGGGAACTCATGGCCAAGTCAACGGCCGAGGTGGGGCCGGCTCTTTTCTTTTCGCTACTCATTATTGCGCTATCGTTCATCCCTGTATTTTCGCTCGAAGGGCAAGAAGGCAAGCTGTTCGCACCGCTCGCCTTCACGAAAACCTACTCGATTGCGGCCGCGGCGGGGATTTCAGTCACGCTCGTGCCCGTGCTCATGGGCTATTTCATTCGCGGCCATATTCCCAGCGAAATGTCCAACCCCATCAGCCGCGTACTGATCTGGCTATACCGGCCCTTGCTCGAGATCACGCTTCGGCGCCCCTGGGCGGTCATCGGGCTGGCGCTGGTCGCATTGATAGTGACTTTGGTTCCCGTATCGCGCCTGGGTAGTGAATTCATGCCCGCGATGGATGAAGGCGACCTTTTGTATATGCCCACGGCGCTGCCCGGGATCTCTGTACAAAAGGCCACCGAACTCTTGCAGCAGACAGACCGTCTAATCAAGACTGTCCCGGAAGTGGCAACCGTATTTGGCAAGTCCGGCCGTGCGGACACCGCGACGGACCCGGCGCCGCTCGAAATGTTCGAGACCACCATTCAGTTCAAGCCGCGCGACCAGTGGCGCCCCGGCATGACGCCCAAAAAGCTGATTGCCGAACTGGACCGAACCGTCAAAGTGCCAGGTTTGACGAACGTTTGGGTGCCTCCTATTCGGAACCGCCTGGACATGCTATCGACCGGGATTAAAACACCGGTCGGCGTCAAGATTTCTGGAGGCGATTTGACGCAAATCGATAAAATCGCGACACAAGTCGAGGCGGCGGTAAAACACGTGCCGGGCGTCACCTCGGCGTTGGCTGAACGCCTGAATGGCGGCCACTACATCGACGTCGACATCAACCGCCTTTCAGCGGCTCGCTACGGGCTGGCTATTACGGACATCCAATCGGTCGTGTCCTCCGCGGTGGGCGGCGAGAACGTGGGCGAGGTAATCGACGGCCGTGAACGCTTCCCCATCAACGTCCGATACCCGCGCGAAATACGAGACTCGCTGGAAAAGTTGCGCCAGATTCCCATTGTCACCGACAAAGGAGCCCAAATCCTGCTTGGCGACGTTGCGGATCTGAAGATTTCCGATGGCCCCCCCATGATACGCAGCGAAAATGCCCGACTGACCGGGTACGTTTACGTTGATATCCACAACACCGACCTCTCGACGGCGGTCAAAGCCATGCAGCAAGCCGTCGCCGAGAAAGTGGTATTGCCGGCTGGCTATTCGATTGCCTGGTCCGGCCAGTTCGAGTATTTGCAACGGGCCGAAGCGAAGCTGCGAACGGTCATTCCCATGACGCTCGGCCTCATCTTTGTCCTTCTGTTTCTGACCTTCAACTCGGCAGCCGATGCGCTGCTATTGATGCTCACCGTGCCGTTCGCGTTGGTCGGAGGCTTCTGGCTGATTTGGATTCTTGGCCAAGCCATCTCGGTGGCTACCGCAGTAGGGTTTATAGCGCTCGTGGGTGTTTCAGCCGAGTTCGGCGTCGTGATGCTGCTCTATCTGAAAAACGCACTAGACAGTCGGCTACAAGCTGGCAAACCATTCACCGAATCACTCCTTCTGGAAGCAATTCGTGAAGGAGCCGTGCTTCGCGTTCGCCCCAAAGCCATGACCGTGGCGGTCGTTCTGGGTGGGCTCTTTCCCATCATGTTAGGTCAAGGCACCGGATCCGAAGTCATGCAACGGATCGCCGCGCCCATGATAGGCGGCATGGTGACGGCACCCATCCTCTCGATGGTCGTGATTCCAGCCGCCTGGTATTTGTTGCAGCGACGGCGTATCGAACACCCTCGATCAATTCGTCAATAACACGACGCATCCCCGGCACGCAAATGCCGACACTTTTACTTTGGAGAAGCTTTATGAATAAATTGATGACTCTTTCAATCGCAGCAGGCCTGGCATTCGGACTAGGAACCGCGGCCTATGCGGCTGGCGGCATGAAGATGGATATGAGTGGGAATGCCGGCAACATGAGCATGGGCAAGGACATGAATATGGGTATGAATATGGGTTCAACAAAACCGGCCGGACCCACGGACGCCGCTCTGGCCGATGGGGTGGTCCAAAAGGTAGATCGACAAGCCGGGATGGTAACGATTCAGCATGGCGAGCTCAAAAACATCGGGATGCCGCCGATGACCATGGCCTACAAAGCCAAAGACGCCGCGATGGTCGATCGGGCCAAAGAGGGAGAAAAAATCAGGTTTCGGCTGGAAGACATCAATGGCACCTATACCATCACGAGGCTGGAAAAGCAGCCATAAACTCGGCCAGGGTTGTGTAAAACCCGTTCCAGGATGATACGGCCCCTTGGAACGCGTGACCACAAAGGGGCGGTTCATCGCGAGAAGCCGTGCCGTTCAGGGACAAGTCGCGAAAGAGCAGGTGTAAAGTGTAAGAATTCGGGGGCACGCAACGACAGAGACAGCAGCGTATCGAGTTATTCGAAAAAGAAATATAGCGAGGAAAATAGATGGGTAAAACATTAAAGCCGAATAATTCGGAACCCGATCCAAAAAACGCCTCGCTCCTGTCGGACGCCGAATTTCTGAAAAGCTTGCGCCGGCAAATGCTCAAATTCGCCGCCTTGCAATTTTCGGACAGTAATCTGGCCGAAGACGCTGTGCAGGAAGCACTGCTCGGAGCACTCAAAAATGCCGATTCATTTCGCGGACGAGCCGCACTGAAAACGTGGGTATTCGCGATCCTCAAAAACAAAATCGCCGACGCACTGCGGCAAAAGCAGCGCCTGGCCCACACCAGCAGCCTCTTGCTCGAAGACGACGGCGAAGATGGCCTTGCCGCACTATTTAACGCCAAAGGCTTCTGGCAAAGGAGTCAACGTCCCGCCGCCTGGACCAACCCCGAGGAATCGTTTCGAGAAAGCCAATTCTGGCGAGTCTTTGAAGCTTGCCTGGACCACTTGCCTGGCAATCAGGCACGCGTATTCATGATGCGCGAGTTTATTGAACTCGATTCACACGAGATCTGCGCAACGGTCGGCATTACGACGAGCAACCTGAATGTCATGTTGCACCGAGCTCGTTTGCGCCTGCGCGAGTGCCTGGAGAATCATTGGTTTATTGAGGGAGAACAATCATGCTGAATTGCCGCAAAGCGACGCGTCCGCTCTCGCAATCGCAAGAGCGTGCGCTATCATTAAAGGAAGGTATGTCGTTGAAAATCCATGTAACAATGTGCTCCGGATGCCGGAATTTCGGCCGGCAATTGGATGTACTTCGGCAGATAGCGCGCACTTACGCCAAAAGCGAAAAGTAAGGAAGATCGCGTGGGACATCAAGACCAGGACGATTCGCGTTGGGCGTTGCTGATGACGGCGGCCCAAAATGGCGATCAAAATAGCTATACGCGGCTATTGCGCGAGATTACGCCTTTGTTGCGCCGAGCGGCCCGGCGAGGCTGGCCATCGGGCAGTTCAGCAGATATAGAAGACATCGTCCAGGAAACGCTGCTGACGGTTCACGCCGTTCGACATACCTATGACCCGGGTCGCGCGTTCCACCCATGGCTGCTGACCTTGTTGCAGCGTCGAACCGTCGATGCCGTCAGGAGGCGCACTCGAACAAATCGCCGGGAAATTGCCATGGACACGCTGGATGTAACTTTCACCGCAGAAGCGACGAATAACCTATATGATTCGGCGGACCATGAGACTTTACATAAGGCAATCGCAATGCTCCCACCGGGCCAGCAGCAAGCGATTGAACTGCTCAAACAAAAGGAAATGTCGCTAAAGGAAGCGTCGGCGGCAACCGGGACAAGCATCGCAGCGCTCAAGGTCGCAACGCATCGAGCGCTGAAAACCTTGCGAGCGCGGTTAACCGCGGCAAAGTGATATGAACACTGAAGAACTTATCGAGACGATCACGTTGGACCTGAAACCGGTTCGACGTCTTTTGCCGCCGATTTGGCGTCTTGCCGGATGGCTCATGCTGTCGATCCCGACTGCGGCCCTCATCGTCGCCATGATGGGGGTCCGCCCTGATATCGGGACCAAAATGGCCGACCCCTTGTTCCTGAGGCAAGAACTGGCTTCCTTGGCGGTAGCGCTTGTCGCTGCCTGGGCCGCATTGGTGGCGGGCATTCCCGGCGAGCCGCGTTGGAAGCGCTGGGCGCCCATTGTCCCCGTATTGCTGTGGATATCAATGCTGGGACGTCAATGCTGGAGTGAATGGATGCATTCAGGCGCCAGCGGAATGGAATTTCGTGCGGATTGGATGTGTCTGCCAGGAATCGCAATGATTAGCGCAGTCCCTGCGCTGGCGATGGTGGTGGCAATTCGGCGAGGCGCCCGCTTGCACTCCTTTCAAGCACTCTTGTGGGGCAGCCTGGCAGCGGCCGCACTCGCCAATGCGGCCCTGCGGCTCTTTCACATGGAGGACGCCGCATTAATGGTTATTGTGTGGCAATTCGGCAGCGTGCTATTGCTTACGGCGATTTTGACAGTGTTTCGAAATGCTCTGATCCCTGCCCGAACTGCGCGCCCTTATCGCTGATTCTTCTTGAATCGCCCTGCGAAATACGCACCCTGTCGCGGTGTAACCTTTTGCGTTCGCCAGCGAATAGTTAATACCGGTCTCATCGAGAGGCCATATTACGTCAGGAGGCTTCACCATGAACAATCATATTCTCGCCAGCACCGCCCTTTCCGCCGCAATGGGGTTGGCGTCGTTTGCCTTATCGGGCACTACGGTAAGCGCCCAGGGCATGAAGGACATGTCCAAAATGCCGCCCATCGTCAAGGAAAACATGCAAAGGATGGCAAAAAACCATCTGGAAAAATGCTATGGCATTAACGCCGTGGCCAAGAACGACTGCGCGGAAGGGGCGCACTCGTGCGCTGGGCAGGCGACTCAGGCGCGAGACAGCAAGTCGTTTGTACTCTTGCCGGCAGGGGTTTGCGGCAAGATCGCCGGCGGCAGCGTAAAACCAGCCTGATCATCCATCGCCGCGGATATGAGCCAGCCTTGCACCAACATTCGTGTAACGCCCAGCCCCCTGCCTCCTGTCGCAGGGGTTGGGCTGCGTTTCCCGCACCACCAGGAGTTTGTGGATACACGTCCCTCGATCGGGTGGCTGGAAGTGCACGCCGAAAATTACATGGGAGGCGGAACCCCGCTGCGTTATCTGGAAGCCTTGCGCCGCGACTATCCGATCTCATTTCACGGTGTGGGGCTGTCGCTGGGCAGCGCCGACGAACTCGATCGCGCGCATCTTGATCGGCTCGATCGCATCGTCGAGCGCTTCGAGCCGGCTCTAGTCTCTGAACACCTCTCGTGGAGCGTAATCGGACAAACGTATCTTGCCGACCTCTTGCCCTTGCCCATGACCCAGGAAGCGCTTGACGTTGTTTGCCGCCATATCGACCAAGCGCAGACACACCTTGGCCGAAAAATACTGATCGAAAATCCATCGACCTATCTGCAATTCAGCCATTCGATCATCCCTGAATGGGAGTTCATGGCCAATGTCGCGGCGCGCACCGGCTGCGGGATCCTCTGCGACGTCAATAACATTTTCGTCAGCGCCCAAAACCACGGTTGGGATGCATCGGCTTATCTGCGTGCCTTGCCGCCCGCCGCCATCGGCGAGATCCACCTGGCGGGCCACTCCATTGCAACGTTGAGTTCCGGGGCTACGCTTCGCATCGACGACCATGGTTCACGCGTGTGCCCTGCCGTATGGGACTTATACGAGGAAGCACTGGCTCGTTTTGGCCCCGTCCCGACGCTGATCGAGTGGGATACCCATATACCGCCGCTGGACGAACTGCTCGGCGAAGCCGGCCAGGCGAACCGCTATCTGTCCCGGTTGCCGGAAAACAGGACCGATCATGCCATCCCTGCGTGAACTGCAATGCGCCATGCGACGCAGCGTCGTCGAACGCGACGACGCCAACACTGTTGCGCACATCGTCGCCAACGGGATTCCTGCGCAAGAACGGCTGTCCGTCTATCGGAACACCTTCACCCAAACCTTGACTCGTGCCTTGCGCCTATCCTATCCCGCCGTTGATCGGCTGGTGGGTCAAGAGTTCTTCGACGCTTCCGCACACGAATTCATCGTCCGGCGGCCACCCCAAAGCAGCTACCTGGACGAGTTCGGAGGCGATTTCGCGGACTTTCTCGAAGGGTTTGCGCCCGCCGCTTCCGTACCCTATTTGGCCGACGTTGCGCGGCTCGAGTGGGCCGTCTGCCAAGCCCTCCATGCTCCCGACGCAGAATCGCTCGCCATGGCTCGCCTGAGCTCGGTGGACGCTACCGATCACGCGCACATCCGTTTCGTGCCGCACCCATCCGTTGGCCTGGTCCACACGGCCTTTCCCGCCGACGTGATCTGGCGCGCAGTGCTCGACGGTGGCGACGCGGCCCTGGCGGCCATCGACCTTGCGACGGGTCCCGCCTGGCTTATCATTCAGCGCGGTTCGTCGGGCGTGGATGTGCTTCGCCTGGACGAAGCCCCCTGGCATTTCGTCGACGCATTGTGCTCTGGATGTCCACTCGGCCTTGCGCTTGATGATCACCCCGGAATCGACGCGCCGACGATATTGGCCAATATGCTCACGCAGGGGTGCTTTGTGAGTTTCGACCTGGCTCATCACCCCGGCTCGTCCCAACCGTCAATGAGGTTGCCATGAACGATCAAATTATTTCCCCCAAATGCGGATGGGCCGTTGCTTTATTCACGCGTGCCCTGGGCTGGCTGGAGTGCATCCCGTATACCTTCCTTGCGATTCCGTTGCGGCTGGCCATGGCCACGGTATTCTGGAACTCGGCCATGACCAAGCTCGCCAGTTGGGACACGGCGATAGCTCTGTTCACCGACGAATACCGGGTGCCGATCCTGCCCCCGGAGCTCGCGGCTTACCTGGCCGTATCAATCGAACTGACAACGCCCATCTTGCTGGTGCTTGGCCTGGCGACACGGCCGGCGGCCGCTGTCATGCTCGGGATGACAGCGATCATCGAGGTGTTTGTTTACCCGCAGGCCTGGCCGACCCACATTCAATGGGCGGCCATGTTACTGGTGCTCCTGGCGCGGGGGCCAGGTAAGCTGTCTATCGATTGGCTGATTCGCCAGCGCATGCTCGGCAACGGTAGATAGGGTTCTAGACGCCCCTTTACCCTTGCTTAAAACGTACTCAGATTTTTACTACTGGACTAAAAAGCCCAATTTACATTTACCACGTCATCAGGAATTCATTATGGAAAATGTCGCAACACTCAGCCTACCCGCGCAATCTCTGGAAACGTCCGAAGGCAGAGCCAAAGAAGCGCTCAATACGGCTTTCAAGCAAACAGGCATGATCCCCAATATGTATGCCAAGATGGCAAATTCCGCTGGCTTGCTGGAGACTTACCTATTTGGCTACAACCTGTTTCGCAAAGAATCTGGCTTTACACCTGCGGAACAGGAAGTGGTGCTGCTCACGATCAGTCGCGTGAACGAATGTACTTATTGTATGGCCGCACACAGCATGATTGCCGAAGTCGTCTCTAAAACACCAGCACAAATCATCGCTGCGTTACGCGCAGGCCAACCTCTCGAAGATCAAAAATTGGGGACCTTATCCCGCTTCACCCAGTTGATGGTCGAATCGCGTGGACGTCCTACCGACGAGGACCTGCAGGCATTTATCGCCGCCGGCTATGCCGAACGGCACGTGCTCGAGATTATTCTGGCGATTGCAGTTAAAACGATCAGTAACTATGGGAATCATCTTTTTCACACGGAGTTGGACCAACGCTTCGAAAAATACGCATGGAACTCCGTGAGCGAATGAGCCCGATGTGAAGCGAGCCGTTAAATTGTCTGCGCAGATGCTTCCTAGGTTAACTCGATCGCCCGCTGTGGCAAGCAGAATGGTTAAGGGCAGAATGTCCAAGCCAGTAGTCCAGAGGAAGGTCCACCACGAAACAGGGCGTTACTCCCGCCCTGCCTTTGCCAAATTACAACGAATTGACCAATACCGCCTTGCTCGCATCGGCCGGAGCGTTTCCCTCCATCACGACGATGCGATTCGTCGGAGCAGCAGCATCCGAGCCTGGCTTAGCCAGATCTCTCAGCGGCCCGATCATGGTGCCATTGGCCATGCCTTTTTCGTTGGTTTTGAAACTAGCGACAGCCACCTTTTGGTCATTCAGATAAACACTGTAGACGGTCTGCGGCTTCAGCTTGAAGAGTGAAACCTCGAGAGCATCGACCACACCGAGGTTGCGTGACACAACAAAACCGCGAGCGTCACCGGCAACAGGTTTCAGACGAATATTGACGGGATCGTTGTTCACCCGTGGAACCAGGTTGGATGCGTCATCGCCCTTTTTCACCACATGCGACACGTAGACCAGCGCCTGGGGCGCCTGGCCAACCGGGACGTGTGCAACGACCTGGTTTTTTGACGGATCGATAACGTCCACGGCATCGCCATTTTCCAGCCCAACATAGATGCGACTGCTGTCATCGGACGTCCATATCCCATGCGGTAAGGGGCCGGTGGAAATGGTTGCGACCAATTTTGTCGGCTTGTCAGTCGTAAATACTTTTACTGCGTTCTCGCCCCCCACGGTGACATACGCATATACTTTGCCCCCTGTCTTGGCAAAGGCAAGGTGATTGGTAATGAAGCCGGCATCAAACACACCGATTACTTCGAGTGTTTTCGTGTCAATGCGGGTGATCTTGCCGACATCTTTATGTGTCATCCAGATCTCGCCGTGGTCTGGAGTGAACTGAAGGAACGGCGAAAAAGGGCTGATAACATCGATTTTTTTGACGATCTTGTGGGATTTCACGTCGATGACATCGACTTTCGGTGTGAAACTGGACACGACAAACGCCAGTTTTCCATTGGGATGGAACAGCACCATGCCGGGGCCTACATCGGTCTGAATACGACGGGTTTCCTTGAACGTATTCGGGTCGATCACCGATATGTAATCCTCGCCGCGCACTACCACCCACACCTCTTTGCCGTCGGCGGTAAAGAAACCTTCATGGGGTGAGCGGCCGATGTAAGTCGTGCCCTTGACTTTATTGGTAGCGGTATCGATAAAACTTACCGAATTCGAACCGTTCGAAATTACAATCAATGTTTTGTGATCAGGCGAAAATCCCAGCCCGTGTACGTTGATTTGCCCTTTGTACAGCGGCGAGAGCAAGTCCGGTCGTTGGTTTCCAAGCCGTATCTGGCCGACCAGTGTGTTGGTTGATGGGTTAATTACCGATACCGTATTGCTGTTCTGATCGGCGGTGTACACGCGGTCCTGCGCCGAGGGTAATGCCCAAGCAGCATTCACATACAGGGCCGTAGCGGCGGCAGCGAAAATGGTGGAAATATTTTTCATATTGAGTTCACCTTGATAGTTGACTAGAGAAAGGAATTTGAAGGGCTACTTTCCCAGCCCGTTGGGGTGATGTTCCAGCCATGCCTGCATGACGTGAATTTCGTTTTGCTGTTCAGTGATGATCCCCAGCGCCAAGTTCCTGATTTCCGGGTCTTTGGTGTAAAGCAACACGGCCCGGGCCATGTCCACCGCACCCTGGTGATGCGGCATCATCATTGTGATGAAGTCATGTTCGCTTTGCCCGTTCATCGGCGCTTGCTGCATGCCATAATCCATGACGGCCATGGCATCACTCATCAACTCGGCGAACGGCTTGGCAGTGCTGGCGATAAAGGGGGGTGGGCTCGCTGGAGCAGTTGCAGGGGTTGACATCGCAGATGCTGTGGGGCCCTGATGATGCGCCCCATGGGCGCTGGCGTATGCACTGGCCAAACATAGGCACAGGCCGACACCGACCTGCCTTGCTGCGTGCATGTGTAGTGCGTTTATCTGCGTAATACGCATAAAAGCATCTTCCTTTAATTGACATGAGCTTGTTTTCTGCCATGGTAGGGGCTTCACCATGTCCGTCGAATGGCATATTGATGACAGTTTTGTCATGAATCGGACGGGGCGAATTGTTAGAATGTTTCAACCACTGTCTTGGAACTCAGTATGGCCATTCTTGTCATTGAAGACGATCCGAAAACCGGCGATTACCTTAAAAAGGGTTTACGCGAATCGGGCTATACAGTAGATGTGGCCCGCAACGGTATTGATGGTCTGCATTTGGCACGGGAGCAGGCTTATGATCTGGTGATACTGGACGTCATGTTGCCTGGGAAAGACGGCTGGCAGGTGATGGATGCCCTGCGCAGCGAACGCGATGTGCCCGTTATATTCCTGACCGCGCGCGATCATGTTGACGATCGCATCCGTGGCCTGCAACTGGGTGCAGACGACTATCTGGTCAAGCCGTTTTCATTTATCGAGCTGGTGCTGCGGGTGCGCACCTTATTGCGTCGCGGGGTGGTGCGAGATTCTGAAATTTTTCAACTTGCAGATCTGCAATTAGATCCCGTACGGCATAAAGTAACCCGTCAAGGGGTCAACATCGTTCTTACCAATAAGGAGTTCATGCTACTGCACTTGCTGGTTAGGCGGCAAGGCGAAGCTTTGTCTCGTACGGTTATTGCGTCGCAAGTCTGGGACATGAATTTCGACAGCGACACGAATGTGGTGGACGTCGCCATCAAGCGCTTGCGAGCAAAGATTGACGCCCCGTTCGAGCGAAAACTGATCCATACCGTGCGCAGCATCGGCTATATGTTTTCGGAGCAGCCTTGAAGCATTGGCAATTGCGTTCGCTGACCTTCCGGGCAACCGTACTGTTCGCCTTTATCGCCTGCGTGGTTGTATCGGGCCTGGGCATGTACCTGTATTCATCGGCCAAACATGCTCTGGAGACCCGCGCAGACTATACGCTCACAGGCCGCGTAGAGCGTTTTCGCAACTTGCTGCACGATCTGTATAACCTCAGGCAAATGGAAGAGCGTCCTGCTCTATTTGAAAGCATGCTGGGCAACGAAAAGGACGTGCGCATTTTCCAGCGCCAGGGTGAAGCCCCTTTTATTTACGTTAATCCCGACAATATGACGCCGCCCCAGATGACGCCTGTTGCCATTGGCGGTCCATTGACAATCGCTTCCTTGCGCAATGGCACCCGTAGTGATGGCGTGCGTGTGCGGTGGGTGTCCGCGCTTGCCCAGGTGGGCAATCATGGCGGCATTGTAGAAATTACAGCCGCCTACGTAATGACACAAGAATCGAAAATGTTATCGGCTTATTTGCTACGCGTGATCAGTGCAATCGCCCTAGCCGCCATTCTGACGACACTGCTGGGTTTTCTCATTTTAAAACGCGGACTAATGCCACTGGCGGCGATGAGTCATAGGGCAGCAGAAATTACGCCGGCCAATTTGAGTGCGCGTTTGCGCGAAGAGGACGCGCCAACGGAGTTGCGCCAGCTTGCCGGCGCAGTCAACGCCATGCTTGACCGGCTTGAGGCGGGCTATGAACACCTGTCGCAATTTTCAGCAGACCTGGCCCACGAAATACGAACTCCGGTCAACATATTGATGGGGCAGACCCAGGTTACTCTGGGCCAGAGCAGGCTTCCTGACGAATACGAACAGGTGCTTGAGTCGAACCTGGAGGAATTGACGCGCTTGTCGCGTATTGTCGAAAACATTCTTTTCCTGGCGCATGCCGATCACGCCGCGCTGACGGTCGAGCGCACGCCATTGGTTCTTGTCGACGAACTCATGAAAATTGCCGATTATTTCGAGGGAATCGCCGAGGAACGCAACATGCGTTTTAACGTCGATGCAAATGGCACAGGCAACGCCAATGTCGTCATGTGGCGACGGGCCGTTAACAATCTGGTGATCAATGCTATCCGTTACGGAGAATTCGGCACAACCATCCGGCTTGGCGCTCACGCGGACCAGCAAGGTTCGACTGTTATTGTCGAAAATTACGCTGAGCCGATGTCGCAGGAACAGATGAACCGTACGTTCAACCGCTTTTACCGCGGCGATAAGTCACGCAGTGAATACACCGAATCCAGCGGCCTGGGCCTGGCTATCGTGAAGGCCATTATGACGCTGCATGGAGGCAGTGCCACGGTTACTGCTTTGCAAGACGGGCTAATCAGATACAGTTTGCATTTTCCCCTGCACCTTGAGAACGATGTTGATGACAAGTAATCAATCTCGGCAACACATCGTCCGAACCTCACTCAAGGCGACGCTATCGCGGCGCAGTGCGTAAGTGCGTGCGTTCGTAAGCTTGTGCAGCCTTCTGGATGGCTTCGGCCTGCGTGTCATACGTGTGAATCACCCTGGCGAGTGTGCGTAGACCGATGTTCGCCACCATCGCCAGCGTGATCTCATTGATCATGTCGCCCGCGTGCCGCGCTACGATGGTCGCACCGAGAATCTGATCAGTGCCCTCGCGGACGTGGATTTTGACAAAGCCCGCCTCCTCGCTATCGGTGATCGCACGGTCGACTTCGTGCATCTGGATGGTGAAAGTCTTCACCGGAATACCCCGTTGATTGGCCTCGCGCACGTACACGCCAACGTGGGCGATCTCCGGATCAGTGAAGGTGCACCAGGGAATGACTAGCTCGCTCAATCGCTCACGACTGTGCAACAGTGCGTTGCGCACCGCCATCTGCGCCGAAACTGCGGCCGTATGGCCGTACTTGTTCTCCAGGCACACATCTCCAGCGGCATAGATACGCCGATTGCTGGTGCGCAGAAAGTCGTCGACACGAACACCCTTGTCAATGTCGTATTCGACACCCGCGGATTCCAGGTTCAGCCCCTCGACGTTCGGCAGACGACCGACACCGGTGAGGATCGCGTCGACCGTGATCGTGTTTTTGTAATCGTCGCTGACCAGATCAACCTGTTTTTCACCAGCCACAATACGCACGCCGAGGACGTTGGTATTAAGCCGTACCTCGACGCCGTCGCGCGCTAGCGCCACTGAGAGAATCTGCGCAGCGTCGCGTTCCTCCTTGGCAAGAAACAGAGGTTTGTTTTGCACAATGGTTGTGTGTGCGCCCAATCGAGCAAAAGCCTGAGCCTGTTCACAACCGATCGGGCCACCGCCAATCACCAGCAGGCGTTTGGGCAATTCAGTCACATCGAAGACGTTTTCATTGGTCAGGTAGCCGGCTGCGGCGAGACCCGGGATCGATGGTACGTCCGGCCGCGCACCGGTCGCAATCAACGCCTTGTCAAAGCCAAGCTTGATCCCGTCGATCGTCAGAGTGTCGACGCCCGAAAAACGTGCGTCGCCGAAGAAGACGTCCACGCCGGCTGCCGCCAACTGCCTCGCTGAACCGCGTTGGCCAAGGTGGGTGCGTATGCGTCGCACGCGTTCCATTACAGCGGCAAAATCCACGCGTACGCCATCCGGAACCTGTGCACCGTAGCGCAAAGCGTCGCGCATCTCCGCGTATAGCCGCGAGGTGCGAATGATCGCTTTTGACGGCACGCAACCCGTATTCAGACATGTACCGCCGAGGAGGCGGCGTTCGATCAAGGCGACCTTGACACCGTGTGCTGCGGCTGTCTCAGCCGCAACAAGACCAGCGGGCCCGGCGCCAAGGATCGCGAGCTGGTAGCGGCCTGCTGGCTCCGGATTGACCCACGCCTCCAGATGCGGACCGGCAATGCGCTCGCGCACATCTTGAGGTGTGTTCGACCGTAGGCTATCCATTTGCGACGTCATCAAGACCCCTCTCGGCGACCGGCCGCTGCAACCAGCCTTCGCGAAACCCGGCAAGGCACAGGCCGTTGCGTATATACGGACAATCGCGCATCAGTCGCCATATCTGTTCGCTGCGATAGTTTTCGATCATGATCAACACGATTCCTTGATCGAGTCCGTAGTGCCCTGCGGAAACCCAGGCGCGTCCGCCGGCGTCGGTCAGCGTCGGATTGACGCCGGTCGAAAGACGGTCCTCGAACAAAACCTCCGGGTAACGCGCAAGCAGATTGCGGGTTGTCGCCAGCGCCATCTCAGGCGCGAACGGCACAGACGCCAGCACAGCCGGCACGGACAAGGTGCCGTCGTCCGGGCCGTACGGCACGCCGCGAGCTGCGTATCCCAACGATGGCTGCGCTGCACCGGGGATACCCAACTGCTGGCCGGTTGGACCATCGCAGGCCGACAGGCCCCAGCCGCTTTCATCGTAGCCGGCGAATTCGTGTGGATTGCGCTTGGCGTATTCGCGTTGAATGTACACCGCCCGCTGGCTGTTTTCGAAATAATCCGAACGTTTCGCACGCATGAAACGGTCGCGGATGCCGCGAAAGTCGATCCACGCGTGCGAGAACTGATGTACGAACAGCGGCCCCGCATAAAGACAGTCGTATCCATACTGATTCTCCCACTGATAGGTGGCGGTCCAGGCGTCGTAGCAATCACCGGCGATCGGGTGTGTCGGTGAACCCATAGCCAGCACGTACAGCAGGATCGCCTCGCAGTAGCCTTCCCAGCCATAGTGCAGGAATCCACACTCGGGCTTCCACCCCTGTTTGATGGTGTCGCCGTCACCCTGGGCCCAGCGCCAGTCGATACGGCGATACAGAAGCTCGGTCAACTCGCGCAATTCGATCTCGTCGGGCGAATCCGCGGTGAAATACATGCGCGCGGTAAGCGCGCCGGCGATCAGCAGCGCCGTGTCGATCATCGACAACTCCGACTGCCACACGCGGGCACCCGTGTCGACGTCGAGGAAGTGATAGTAGAAACCCTTGAAACCGGTCGCCGTGGGACTGCCGCTTTGGTCGCTGTCGCGAAAGAAACGTAGCGCTGCGATGCTGAGTCGGACCGCATTCGTACGCTCCATCCAGCCCCGCTCCACGGCAATCGGATAAGCGGAGAGCGCAAAGCCGACCACGGCAATGCTGACTGGCGAGCGCTCGCGGGAGGTGTCGGCCACCAAGCCGTTGCGCGGATTCACAGTCTGCACAAAGTAACCGAACGCAGCGCACTGCATTCGCTCCAGAAAAGCGTCATCGGTAGGAGCGGATTTCCCGGTCATCTCCGGCCTGCTGCTTCGGGTACCGTAACAAGACTCTTAGGCAGTCCTTTTACCGCCCCAATTTTCTTCCTCGCACACACGTCAAGCATTCCTCTGCCTCCGGAACGGATTATGCACCATGCTAGGCGCAAAATTTCTTCAGCGCCCGTATCTGCATGAATCGCTATTCAGAATCGAATAGCACGAACCAGCGTGGTTATTTGGTCACGGGCGGTGTTTCAAGCTTATCGGCATATTTAATCAAAATGTCGCCCATGGCGCGCATCATTTCACCGTGCATTTGCATGGCGGCTTTTCCGCTAAGAGCGGCCCCCGCTCCCATCATCGGGCAACCGCCCATCATCCCGCCCCCCATCATATGGCCCATCATTCCCCCTCCCATCATCCCCTTTCCCATCATATTGCCCATCATCGAAGCGCCCTGTGCGCCGTGTTCCATGCCAGGTGATTCATGCTGCATCATTGAGGCGTCGTTTCCAGTCGATGCGGCGGCCAGGCTTACGCCGCCCACTCCAAGCATAAGCGCCGAAAGTGATGCAACGAGCAATTGTTTCGTATTCATGTATAACTCCTAAATTCAGTGGATGAGGTCTTCACAAACTAGCACCCATGCCATCGCACGGGGCTTTAGATTGGCATCATTGGTCCTCCATCATATTTATTTCATCGTCCGCAGCCGCAAGGCGTTGGAGATCACCGATACCGAACTCAGACTCATGGCCAACGCTGCAATAAGCGGCGATAACAACCAGCCGGTCCATGGGTACAAGACACCGGCAGCGATGGGGATTCCACACGCGTTGTAGATAAAGGCAAAGCCCAGATTTTGCTTCATGTTCTTGATCGTCAGATCAGACAAAAGCCGGGCTTGTTCAATACCACGCAGATCGCCTTTGACCAGGGTGACGGAGGCGCTATTCATGGCCACGTCAGTGCCCGTCCCCATCGCCACGCCGATATCGGCCTTTGCCAAGGCGGGCGCGTCATTGATGCCGTCGCCCGCCATGGCAACGATCTTGCCTTCATGCTGATATTTTTCCACCAAGGCGTATTTATCGGCCGGAGTCACTTCCCCATGCACAATTTCAATGCCCAGTTTTTTACCGACGGCTCGCGCCGTTGTGAGCGCATCGCCGGTTGCCATAATGGTCTGAATGCCCAGATGACGCAGCGTTTCAAGGGCTTGCGCCGTCGAATCCTTGATAGGATCGGTAACGGATAAAATCCCCGCCAAAGTATGATCGACGGCCAAATACATCACGCTCGCGCCTTCGGCACGCAACGATTCGGCCTGCGGTTTCAGTGCAGAGATATCCACTTTTTCGCGGCTCATCAGCAAGGTGTTGCCCAGCAAGAGCTGTTTTCCTGTCACCCTCCCCTGGGCGCCCATGCCGGTGACCGAATCGAAGTGTTCAACCGGATGCAGCGTCAGCCCTTCACCCTTGGCCTTTTGAACAATGGCTTGCGCCAAGGGGTGTTCGCTGCCCTGATCCAGGCTTGCCGCGAGCAACAGTACATCTTGTTCGGTAATACCTGCGGCTGCCATGACTTGATCAAAGCGCGGGTGTCCTTCAGTCAGGGTGCCGGTTTTATCGACGATCAAGGTAGTGATCTTATGAAAATTCTCGATGGCGGCGGCATCTTTGAATAAAATACCCTGCGTGGCCGCCCTGCCTGTGGCCACCATCACTGTCATGGGGGTCGCCAAACCCAGGGCACAGGGGCACGCTATGATCAAGACCGCCACGGCATTGATCAGGCCATAGAGCCACCCTTGCGTGCCTCCCCCAAACCCCCAGGCAAAGAACGTCGCTACAGCGGCCGCTACAACGGCCATCACAAAATAGCCGGCAATCGAGTCGGCCATACGCTGCATGGGCGCCCTGGACCGTTGGGCTTGCGCGACCATCACCACGATTTGCGATAACACCGTATCGGCGCCGATTTTGTCGGCGCGCATCACCAAGGCGCCGGTGGTATTTTGCGTCGCGCCTATCAATTTGTCTTGTGCGCGTTTGGTGACGGGTACGGGTTCGCCCGTCAGCATCGATTCGTCGATGGCGCTACTGCCTTCCAGTACCAGGCCATCGACCGGCACTTTCTCGCCAGGGCGCACGCGCAGCTTGTCGCCCACATGGACGTGCGTCAGGGGAATATCCTCTTCAGAACCATCAGGGTTGATGCGCCGGGCTGTTTTGGGAGCCAGGCCCATCAAGGATTTAATCGCCTGGGATGTTTGTGAACGTGCTTTGAGCTCAAGCATTTGTCCAAACAGGGTCAAGGAAATAATGGCAGCCGCCGCCTCGAAATAAACGGATACCCGCCCCATTTCAAAGAATGCCGCCGGAAATACGTGCGGCGCCAAGGTCGCGACCACACTGTAAACATAGGCGGCGCCCGTCCCCAAACCGATCAGCGTCCACATATTCGGACTCATGTTGCGAATGGAGTGCACGCCTCGAACAAAAAATGGCCACCCAGCCCAAAGCACGACGGGAGTCGTCAGAATCAATTCGATCCAGCTTTGGGTCCCGCCTTCGAACCAATGAACAAAATGCATCGACATGGCAAGGCCGACGACAATAATCGTCAACGGCAAGGACCACCAGAACCGCCGCCTGAAGTCTTTGAGTTCCGGATTTTCGTCTTCATCAAGAGCCGGGAGCACGGCTTCCAGCGACATCCCGCAAATAGGACAATGGCCGGGATGATCCTGGCGGATTTGCGGATGCATGGGGCAGGTGTAAATCGTTCCTATTTCGCCGGCAAGACTGCTGCCTCCCGAAACCTCTCCGGCCTGCTTGGTGTAATGAGTATCCGCCATGAGCCTTCCTCTACTCCGTCAATTTCTTGAAGCCTGTTTTACCTGATCTTATTTGGACTTTAAACCTTGACAATATAAGAAGGTCAATAGGCTAGTGAACAAATGGACGATAGGAGTCCGATCATCCATTCAGGGCAAACTACGGACACTTTTCAGAACAAACAACTGACAAGCATCATTTTGATGCGAGCATGCCGGGAGGGATTGTCGGATGTTTGGGGCCCCTGCCGATATGCGTCTAGCGCAATCCGCTACACAGTTGTACCCCATCAGATGCAACTGGGGTAAACCCTCTTTTGATCTGCAGCCACATCCAGTACCATTGTCAAACTTAAATATATTAGAAATATACATAAATAATTATCCGGACGAAATCGAGCTGCGCATTCTTTGGTTGTCGTGTTAACAGGGAAAATCCATGTTGCTTCTATCCAGGCCGCTTCTATTCAAAGAAGGTCCATTTCCAACGGGTCGCAGCTCGGCCAGGAACCGGTAAGGTCCGCCCGATCATGATCAGAGGCACGGTTTTCGTACACAGGCTGGTGGCCAGGCTTTTGAAATTATGGGTCTTGGCCGGCTTTGCATTTATATTGCTGCCCATTGTCCTGGTCATCTGGCTCAGCTTTTTCACCGATCCGCTGCTGTCGCTGCCTCCCAGCGGCTACAGCGTCAAGTGGTACTGGCATATTTTTGAGCAGCCGCAGTTTCTCGATGGTTTCGTTTTAAGCCTGAAAGTGGCGATGGTGGCCATGGTGGTGGGGTTGCTCGTGTCGATACCGGCATCATTGATATTGACGCGTACCCGTTTCCGTGGCCAAACCGCCCTCCTCAATTTGCTGACCGCCCCGCTGATTGTTCCTTCCATCGTGATTGGCGCGGGCCTCTACATCGCTTTTATCCAGTTCGAGATCTCATCCGGGCTGTCGCTGGTCGGATCGACCTGGGGTCTGGGGGCCGCCCATGTGCTGATTACCATTCCCTGGTGCGTGCGCTTGATCACAACCAATTTGCTGGGGCTGGACAAGAGCGTTGAAGAAGCTGCGCTGAGCCTGGGCGCCAAGCCGTTGACCACGCTGTTCCGGGTAACTCTGCCGATGATTTGGCCCGGCATCGTTGCTGCGGCGTTGTTCAGTTTTGTGATCAGCTTCGGCAACCTGGAGCTGTCTTTGTTTCTGGTGGCCCCGGGGCAAACCACGCTTCCCATTGCCATTTTGCAATACCTCGAATACAAGGTCGACCCCACCATCGCCGCCGTCTCGGTACTGCAGATACTGGTTATCGGTGGCGGGCTACTGATTACCGACCGGTTTGTTTCGTTGACAAGGGTAATTCGATAATGGCAAGCGTGCAACTTCGTGAAGTCAGAAAAAACTATGGCGATTTTGCCGCGCTGCAGCCGTGCAACCTGGACATCATCGATGGCGAGTTTCTGGTTTTACTGGGCCCGTCCGGCTGCGGCAAGACGACAACGCTGCGACTGATCGCCGGCTTGAACGATGTAAGCCAGGGCCGTATTTTGATCGACGAGCAAGACGTAACGGACCTCCCGGTTTATCAACGCAATATAGGCGTGGTCTTTCAGAATTACGCGTTGTTTCCGCACATGAACGTGTTTGAAAATGTGGCTTTCGGTTTGCGCCGCCGCAAGCAGCCCGAGCAGGTAATCCGGGACAAAGTCAACGAAGTGCTCCGGCTCGTGCAACTGGAACCGCTTGCCAAGCGTTATGCCCGCCAACTGTCGGGCGGCCAGCAACAGCGTGTGGCGATTGCGCGCGCGCTGGCGATCGAGCCCGATGTACTGCTGCTTGACGAGCCCTTGTCCAGCCTGGATGCCAAGTTGCGGGTGGGCGTGCGGCGCCAAATACGTGAACTGCAACGTACGCTGGGCATCACCACGGTCCTGGTGACTCACGATCAGGAAGAGGCCATGAGCGTGGGTGATCGCCTGGTCGTCATGAAGGACGGGGCGATCCAGCAAATCGGCACTCCTCGCGATATTTACCGAAAACCCTCCAATGCGTTTGTGGCCGATTTTATCGGCACGGCCAATTTTTTCGAAGGCACGGCTGCTTCAGGGGGAAACGTGCTGCGTACCGCATCGGGCCTTCAGCTCGAGTGCTGTAATCTGCAAGACGGGCCGCAACACGTGCTTGTCCGGCCGGAAGCCATACAACTGGTGCCCGGGGGCGCGGCACACGCTCACAGCAAAGCAAAACCAGGCAGGGTCGAAGACCTGACTTATCTGGGGCCCACGGTCGACGTACTGGTTCGCTTAAGTACAGATGATTTGCTTACCGTGCGTGTTGACAGCCTATGGATGGATGAGGCCGCCATTGCCCGCGATACAGACGTGCTCGTCACTATCCCCGCCGGGGCGGTAACGATAATCAACTGATGTTTTTTGAATTCACTTGGTAGTTAAACTCGAAAGCAGGAGACTAGTCATGGGAACAAATATTTCACGCAGGCAGTTCAATCTGATGCTTGGGGCCGCGGCGGCAACAAGCATGAGCAAGGCATTTGCCATCGGCAAGCCAAAGGGAAACCTGGTTGTCGGCACATGGGGCGGAGATTACGGGAAGTTTCTGCGCGAGTACATCATAACGCCGTTCGTTGATCCCCAAGGCATCACCACGGCATTGGCCGTCGCCCAGGAACCCCCACGCAAAATCAAATTATTGGCCGAACGCCCCTTGCCTCATGGCACCATGGATGTGGCCGCACTGACCTTCGACGGCATGTCTGAAATGTGGAAAAACGGCGTCCTGCAAAAGCTGGACATCAGCCGGATCCCCAGATACGCCGGTATCGCCGAGTTTTTAAAGAACCCCTACTCCGTGCCGCATATTTACACGGGCCGCGTCATTCTGTATAACCCGGACAAGGTCAAGACCGCGCCGACTTCCTACGAAGATCTCTGGGATCCGAAGTATGCCGGCAAGGTAGGCGTCATCGACATTCAGTATTCAACCACTATCGAGTCGGCCGCGTTAATCAGCGGCGGCTCCCTGAGCAATTTCGAGCCCGGCAAAAAGAAGCTGCTGGAACTGAAAAAAATGGGCGTGCGCGTTTATCCCACCAACGAGTCCATGGCCCAGGCATTAGGCACCGGCGAATGCTGGATGTGTATTATGTGGCTGGCGCGCGCACGGCAATGGCAGGACGCCGGCGCCCCCGTAAAGGTAGCCTACCCCAAAGAAGGCGTAATGGTTTACGGCAACGGCTGGGGTATTCCAAAAAATGCGCGCAACGTCGATGCGGCCTATGCCTACATCAACGCCACGCTGGAGCCGAAGGCCCAGATCGCATTCGCCCAGCACATGGGCTACATACCTCCGATGACGGCCAACGTGCTGCCCGCGAAGCTTGCCGAACGCGTCGCCATCCCAGACAGCGAGATCAAGAACGTGAAAATACGCGATTACGACTATCTGCTGAAAAACGACTCCCAGTTGCAAAATTGGTGGAACAAGGTATTCAAAGGATGACGGTGCGCGGTCCACTTTTCTACATTGACAAACCCGGCCATGCGTAAGCCCTTGACTGCGTCGGCCATGCTGGCGCCTTCGTTGCTGCTGATACTGCTGGTTTTGATCATGCCTCTCGGGTTACTGATGCGTTACAGCTTCAACGCATTTGTACCGGGCAAGTTCATGGTCGAAGCGTTCACGTCGGCAAACTATATACAGGTGTTCACCGACCCGTACTACCGGCGAATCCTTGTGACCACGATCCTGATGGCCGGCGGCGTAACAGTCAGCTGCCTGGTCATCGGTTTCCCCATAGCGCAATTCCTGGCACGCAGCACATCGCGTTTCAAGAGCCTGATGATCCTGGCAATTGTGATGCCGTTATTTGTGGGCAACGCGGTCCGGGCGGCAGGCTGGATGGTCGCAGTCGGCGAGAAAGGCCTGATCAACGCGGGCTTGCAGTGGCTGGGCATTACGCATGCCCCGCTTGAAATCTTGTATACGACTCCGGCTGTATTTATCGGCATCGTGTCGATCAACCTGTCTTTTGTCATTCTTACGTTGCAAAGCGTGCTGGAAGGGTTGAATCCTTCCATCGAAGAGGCCTCGCTCAGTTTGGGTGGAACCCCTTTCGATACCTGGCGCTTGGTCACCCTGCCGCTGGCCTTGCCGGGCATAGCGGCAGCGGCCATTTTGTGCATGATTCTGGCGATGAATGCCTACGCAACCCCGGTGCTGCTGGGCGGCCCGAGTTTCCGGATGATGGCGCCGGCGGTTGCCGACCAGATATTGGCGCAAAACAATTGGCCCGTAGGTGCCGCCTTGTCATTTGTGCTGATCGTGACCACTGTGGCGCTGACTGTCATTATGTATGCCTGCCTGAGAGGCAAGCAGGCTGAAAGCCCCGAAGAAGCGAAAAATACTTAGTGACCGGTAAAATCCCTATTGGAAATGGAATTACTCAATGACCTTGCGGGTGAACGAAACAAGATAGTCCATCAAGACGTCCGCCGCGCGTGACGCCTGTTCGGGGTCGCCCGCGGCAATATTTTCCGCCAGCGAAAGATGGCAGACCGAACCTTGGGTCAGGTCGCCGTCGTACCTGAAGGCATACCAGAACCGGCGGCATTGAACAATCATGGGCTGCACGGCCTGCACCGCAAAAGGGTTGCGGCACGCATCGTGATTGACGTGATCGAACGCCTGGTCCGCATCCATATAGCCTTGCAGGTCTTGCGCCTTCGCGGCGGCGACCATCTTCTGCGCCTGCGCGACCATCGCAGCCCGCTGCGCCGGCGTCGCCCGCCGGGCTGAACCGACTGCAATCAACTGCTCGAGCACGCGCCGCGTGCCGATCAGCACCAGGTGCTCGGCTACGCGAATTTCACCGACCCGCAATCCCCTGCGCGGCTGCTGTTCGATCAATCCGCCTGCTACCAGGCGCATCAACGCTTCGCGTATGGGCGTGCGACCCAAGCCGATCAGTTCAACCAGATCATTTTCGACAATGGCTTGCCCGGGCTGCAACTTCAGTGTCGCGATCAGGCCTTCGATAAGGTCGTAGGCAATTTCCGTTGTTCTTGCCTTGGATACTTGTATCTTGTTCATAATCGACCTGCCTTCAAATTCGCACGGCGTCAATCTGCCGAAACAGGGTTTCAAATTCCTCTTCAGGGACATCGCGGAATATAAACACGAATTGGCTGTCAGCGGACTGGCTCCCTTTCAGAACCATGGGCTGACTGTAAACATGGCCGACGCTTTGCATGACTACCGGATCAGCCTGCCCGGCCAGTTGCAAAATACATTTCGAACGCAACAGGCGTTCGCCGAAATAAAAGCCGAAATCATCCAGCCACCGGGCAACGGCATCCCAGTCCAGGGGCGCCGCCAAGGTACGGGTGTACACCTTGACGTTCGGGTGCGGATTGCGGGCCGTGGGCTTGTCAAAGAAAAAAAACTCATGCAGGTTTTGCCGCGTGACCCCGATCCCGCCGAAAAAAGCCTCTTTGACGGCCGCTGTTTTATCAGGTTCTGAAATGACCCGCGCCATGGGATTGATGGCCGCGGCATACTGGCCGACCTGCCCGATGCGGGCCGCATCGACTCGATCGAGCTTGGTCAATACAATGCGCTGCGCCGCAACCAACTGTGCCGCAACCTCGTCGGAAGCCTGCGCGTTTTTTATACCGTTAACGCAATCGAGCGCGCTGACAATATGGATATTCAGACCCAGCTCGAGCAACTCGCGGTCGGCCAATGAGGCGACAATGGGGCCGGGCAAGGATAAGCCGCTAGTCTCGATAATGATCCGATCCAGTGTTTTCCCCTGGTTTTCGGACTGGGTGCGCAGCAGCGAGAAAATCGTATCGACCAGGCTGTCGCGCAAAGAGCAGCACAGGCATCCGGATGGTAGCTTGGTTACCGGATTCGAATTGTCGGCGCTAAGCACTGTTTCGCCATCGATGTCGATATCGCCCACTTCATTGACAATGACGCCTACATTGCCATCTGAATAATTGCGCAGCCACTCGATCAGCAAGGTGGTTTTCCCACTGCCCAGAAAACCGGAAAGGACGACAATATCCAGGGCCATGTCAGTGCATCACGTTTCTTGATAACTTTCTTTGACCAGGGCACGCACATCGGCCAACAGTTCTTCCGTATCGAAAACCAGCCCCGCCTTGATCGTGTATTTCAGGCAACGCTGAAACTCGACCTGCCCCGTATCGTCGTTCAGGCGCATGGCACCTGTGCCCAGCATAAGCTTGGTATCGAGCAATGGATTCTGCTGATGGACAAGCAAGTCGGCGCGCTTGCCGACATCAATCGAGCCGGTGACATCGCCAAGGCCCAGGAGTTCGGCGCCATCGATGGTGACGGCCTTCCAGACTTCCAGTGGATTGAACCCGGCCTCTTGCAAGAGTTCCATTTCTCGAACCAGGCCAAAGCCGTAAATCTGGTATATAAACCCCGAGTCGCTGCCCGCGCAAACCCGGCCGCCGAGATTTTTATAATCGTTAAGAAATTGCATCCAGCGGATATAGTTTTTTTTCCATTGCACCTCGTTGCCGGTGCTCCAGGAATACCAATAAGAGCCGTGTCCGCCGCGCTGCGCCTGGAAGTATTTCCAGATAGCCTTCCAGGTGTAGTCCTGGTGCCAATCGGCCTGACGCGCGCGCATGACATCGCGGTTCGCGTCGTAAGCCACCATCGTTGGGACGAAAGTATGGCCGGCATCCAGATATTGATGCAGGACATCATTCCATTTCGCGCTGCCCGGTTCAGCAGCCTGGCTGAATGTGTGCCCGGCGCAGGCGAAGCGATGCGATTCATCGTTATAGTTGTAGTCGGCCGGATAATCCTGAATACGGCGATCCTCGAACAGCGCCTCGGCGATTCCATAATAGTGCTCGGTACTCGTCAGCCCCCATTTGGCCGACTGCAGCGAGGTCATGCGGCTGACGGCCATCTGCGCATGATGGCAGCCGCTGCGCAGGCCGGCTTTGGCGGCCTGGTCGAGGGCCGCCTGCATCATCGAGGGCGGAGCGCCAAAGAATTTGATCCCGTCGACTCCGCGTTCTTTAAGCGCATCTACCCACTGGCGTGCCTGATCGGGCGTGAAAATCGTTTTTACACGATCATTGAGAGCGGGAAAATAGGAATACACCACCATGTTTGGCGCCGCGATCCTGTTCTGGGCGGCCAGTTCCTTTTGATCCAGGCTCCAGCCTGTGCCATTGAGCGCGCCCATCTCGCGAATAGTGGTCACACCATGCGCTAGCCAGAGCTTGTAGACATAGTCGGCCGGAGGCACCTCACCGCTCATGTTGTGGTAAGGAGTGCCGATGTGCGCATGCGAATCGACCAGCCCGGGGGTCACAAACATGCCCGAGCAGTCGATTTCGTGGTCACCCATGGGCGGGCGGCGTTCGGGCTTGATAGGCATATGCGGGGTGCCTACGTTATGCACCCCGGTAATCTTGTCGTTTTCAATAACGACATCGGCTGGCCCCCAGGGTGGCGCGCCGGTGCCGTCGATGATGGTAGCGCCACGTAGAACCAGCCGTTTATAAGGGCCGGCCCCGCGATCGCGGGAAACGGCGGCATGCGGCGGACTCCAGCCTTTGGAAGAATTGAGATGCATCA
This sequence comes from Paralcaligenes ureilyticus, assembly GCF_004346225.1. Taxonomy (GTDB): domain Bacteria; phylum Pseudomonadota; class Gammaproteobacteria; order Burkholderiales; family Burkholderiaceae_B; genus Paralcaligenes; species Paralcaligenes ureilyticus. Next base: position 247,575 of record NZ_SMAJ01000002.1, read on the forward strand.
TCTCCTCGCCCACCTGGACGCCGGAAAATTCCGTTTTTATCGCCATTGCAACCTCCGCATAAGTTTATGGACGCGCTATTCAGGCATCCAGCTTATTCTTGACCGGCACACCTCCCTTCATGATCAACGGGATATGGGCCCCCTGATCCTGGAACAAATTCAGATCCTGCAAAGGATTGCCGTCCAAGACCAGCAGATCGGCGTGCGCACCGGGAATCAGTTCGCCCAGCATCCCTTCCTGACGCACGATTCGGGCGTTGGTGATAGTGGCCGAACGTATGATTTCGGCGGGGCTCAGCACCTCGCTGCGAATCAGAAATTCACGGCACTGATCATCTTGCAATTGCCCAAGCAGATCGCTTCCAAAGCCAATTTCCACGCCTGCGTCGCGGCTGATTTCAATGGATCGAAGGCCGCCTCCCAGCACTTTCAGATTTTTGGCCAGGCTGTATTCCGACATGCCGAATTCTTTGGCACGACGCTGCATGGTGTCGTAAGCCACAAGCGTAGGGACCAGGAAGGCGCCACGCGCCGCCATCAGTTCGGCCGCCTCTTGATCAATCAGGTTGCCATGCTCGATGGTGCGCACTCCGCCCATAACCGCCCGCTTGACAGCTTGCGCCGAATAGGCGTGCGCCGCCACGTAGCGCCCCCAACGATCAGCCTCTTCGCATGCCGCCTCGATTTCGTCCATGCGAAATTGCAAGCTTTCGAGGGGATCGCTTTGCGACGCCACGCCGCCAGAGCACATGATCTTGATGTGATCGGCGCCTTTGCGCAATTCATCGCGCACCGCCTTGATGACTTCAGGCACACCATCGGCCACGCGGGCGGTGAACGACAAGCCCGAGCAGCATGCGCATTCGAATCGGCTTTGCGTGGCGCGGCGAAAATCCCCGTGCCCTCCGGTCTGGCTGACAGGCGCGCCGGCCACAAACAGCCTGGGGCCCAGCATCAGTCCCTGGGCGACCGCATCGCGAATACCATAATCAGCGCCACCTGTATCGCGCACTGACGTGAAGCCGCGCATCAGCATGTTGCGCATCAGTACGCCCGACCTGGCTGTCAACATGGTCAAGGGCACCCCCTCGAGATTGGCAATATTGACTTCACTAAGAAAAACGTGAATGTGGCAATCAATCAGCCCGGGCATGATGACCTTGCCATTCAAATTGATGACCTGTGCCGTTGACGACGACAATGGGCGATCCGAGACTTCGCGGATCAGCCCCTCTTCCACCAGAATATCGACGTTCTCTACCAATTCCCCTTTACGCGGATCCAACAAATTGCCTGCCTTGAATAAAAACGACATGACTCTTCCTTTTGTAAGAATGAAGCAAAATCTTCTGATTATTGGCAATGCGCTGAGTAAAGTATATTCTTAATATATTTATTGTAAATGGCAAAAAGATTAAAATCGCCTCGAATCGAATGCTTGGTTGGTGTAAACCCTAGCATCGTCGAAAATTAAATATATTTAGAATATACAAATTAATCTACACAACAATACTCATAAACCGCATAAATCAAGACCCTCTTCCTGTAGCTCAGGCTGCCCGCCACAGTCGCGCTGATCGCAGAGCCCTCATGCTGGCAGGAAACTACAAAACTCATAGTGCGCCGGCCAGGTTATATTCTCTTTTGGTCGGAATGGCCTGTTCAGCGCCCGAGAAATTCCGACCCAGGTTTTTCTAATCAACTAGACCTTTAGCGCTGCAATGCACTATCTTTTACACCTGATCGACCAATACGGCCTTACCCTTGTTTTTTTCAATGTACTCATTGAACAATTGGGTACGCCGCTGCCGTCCTATCCTACGTTAGTCATCACAGGCGCATTGCTGGTGCGCAACAGCTATTCAGCGCCTCTGTTGCTGTTCGTCGCCGTGTTTGCAGCATTAATTGCCGATGTCGTGTGGTACCACGCAGGAAAGCGCTACGGCCGCAAAGTCATGTCTGTGCTTTGCCGTATTTCACTCTCGCCCGATTCATGCGTCAGGCAGACCGAGCAGGTTTACTTGCGCTGGGGTGCTCCGTCCTTGATGGTTGCAAAGTTTATTCCTGGCTTCGCATCCATCGCCAGCGCATTGGCCGGCGCGTTGGGAACCCGGCGCCTGAAGTTTGTTTTCTTCGATAGTGTGGGCGCCGCACTTTGGGCCGGATCAGCCATTTATCTGGGCTCGCTGTTTAGCACAACCATCGACGACCTATTGAACGTTCTTGAACATCTGGGTACGTGGGGTCTGCTCTTGATAGGCGCAGCGTTGTTCGCGTTTGTTGCAAAAAAATGGTGGCAGCGCCGTCGGTTCCTGAAGTCCCTGTGCATGGCGCGTATATCCGTGGACGAACTCTACCAATTATTGCAGCAAGGCGCGGCGCCCGCCATCATTGATGTCCGCTCCGCGCTCTCACGGGATGAAAGCCGTATACCGGGCGCCGTTACGATGCAGCTAAAAGGCCCGCTTCCTCCTGACCTGGATATTACGCATGACGCTGAAGTCATTGTGTATTGCGCTTGTCCCAATGAAGCCTCTTCCGCCCAAGTCGCCAAGCACCTTATGAAGCTGGGCTACAGCCGGGTACGGCCACTGGCGGGCGGCATCGACGCCTGGATTGCCGCTGGTTATTCAGTTGAATAACGAAAACGGCATTGCTGCCTTGCGCTTTGACTTCAGGAGCTAACTCGCTTCGCCATAAGGTGTAAACCGCCCTGTGAGTGGATCCCGGATGAAGAGCACGCCGGTAGCGATCCCAAAGTAAGCACCGTGCAGCGTAAGGGTGCCGCCCTCGACCGCCTCGCGAACGGCGGGAAAAGTCATTAAATTCTCGAGGCTGTATTCGATAACGCCCCACTCCAGGCTCCGTATCCAGTTTTGTCGGTCGCCGGTAGGCGGCCCGACACGCTCTGCCACTGGCTTGATTTGCGACATCCACTTGCCGATGAAATCACGCTTTGTCAGTGGGGCGGCATTGTTGGCGAAAGCGGCAACGCCGCCACAGCTTGCGTGGCCCAGCACCACTATGTGTTTAACCTTGAGCGCATTCACACCAAACTCGATTGCAGCGCTTGTGCCGTGGAATGATGTTTCAACGTCAGACTCACTGGGTGGAACTATATTGGCGATATTGCGGACAACAAAAATTTCACCCGGACGCGCGTTGAAGATTGTTTCTGGCGCCACACGCGAATCACCGCAGCCAATGACCATGACCTCAGGGTGCTGCCCATTTTCAGCCAGATCCTGGTAACGTTCCCGTTCTTGAGAGAGACGGCCATTAAGAAACGACGCATAGCCGTCAGTAAGTCTTTCTGGAAACACTTGCACCCCTTTTGTTATTCGACACCCGGATTTTACTCCTGCGGGACAGGATGATTAATGTGCTCCTGCCTATCTTCGGAATTCGCTAGCGCTGAGCCAGTATTGAATTTTGGCACCCACAAGGGGTGCCGCTACACGGTAAATTGAATCGATACGCTTTGACTGGCCAGCGGCATTACGATTTTACGAAGTCGACAAAGTCATGCACGAACTGCTGCAATTGCGCCTTTATTTTCTCATCGACGAGATCGCCCGCGTCGCTGAATACGCTTGCGGCGCGGGGCACCAATAGGCGGCCACCAAACCACGGACGCATGCCCAGGGTCCGCAGCACAGGCAACCAGGCGGCCTGAGATAAGACCGTACCAAATCCGCCCGGCGACGCGCCAATGATCGCAATAGGACGATTGCCAAACACGCGGACAATATCGGTCGACGGTCGAGACAACCAGTCGATGGCATTTTTAAATACGCCAGGCATCGAATTATTGTATTCGGGCGTGGCCAACAGCACTCCATCGCAAGCCATGATCCGATTTTTCAAATCCTGAACCGCCGGGGGGCTACCCTCTTTTTCCTCAACGTCGCCGTCATACAGCGGAATCCCTTTTATGGTTGCTATGTCCAGGGTCGACCCACCCGGCATAACGCCAGCCGCTGCACGCAACAACGCCGCGTTAAACGAACCGGCACGTAAACTGCCTGCAATCCCAACGATTTTTGCCATGATGTCCTCCTGCTACCTTTTGGGGCATGGCAGCCACAAGGGCCGCCACTACCCATACACACCGCGAATCATGTAGCGGCACCCCTTGTGGGTGCCATGTCGCCCAGCAATCGATCCCCCGTTAGTCGTCAAGCGCCAGCTTTACTGCAAACCCCAGGAATACCAGCCCAGTCAGGCCACTCCCGATCCGGGCCAGACGCTGACGTTTACGGAACGCAGCCGCCAGGCGTGCTCCGCCCAGTATCAACACAGACAAGTAGACGATGCTGAAGCCCTGCAGGATCAACGCCAGGATCAGGAATGGCACGGCTGGACGCGCATACGAGGGATCGACGAACTGTACGAAAAAAGACAACAGGAACAGAATCGCCTTAGGATTGAGCAAGCTCAACAGCAAAGCTTTGCGAAAACGGCTGCCAGAGCCCACGGCAACGCGCTGAGGCGCGGGCTGCCGATGCCAGGACGCCTGGATCAATCGCACCCCTAGATAGCAAAGATAGGCTGCCCCCATGATTTTGAGCGACGCGAACAACACGGGCAACACATGCAGCACCGACGCAGCGCCGGCGGCCGTCAGCGTCATGAGGATGGAATCCCCCAGAAAAACGCCGAAGGCAGCGTGATAGCCGACTCGCACGCCGTGGCTGGCGCTGGTGGCCAGCACAAATAATGAGTTCGGCCCGGGCAACAGGATGATGAACACCACCCCGGCAATATAGGTCCAGATATTGATGACACCAAAGTCGGTCAGCATCGAGCGCTCCAATCCGCATTGTCAGCACGAAGTCCAATCTCCCTGCACCCGTTCATCATAGCTGCTGGCGAAACGGAATGGCACCCACAAGGGGTGCCGCCACATGCACAATGGGCACATTTTTGTAGCGGCAGCCCTTGTGGCTGCCATCTGTGCAATAGCCTGCACCTTGTTTATCGAAAATGGCAGCCACAAGGGCTGCCACTACACCCGCTACAGCCACACTTTTTGTAGGGGCACCCCCCTTGCGGGTGCCAAAACCTTGCAATCAACGCAGACAGGGCCAGTTAATTATTCACTTGGCTAGCTATTTACGCTCGAATTCCGTTACGTGCCGATTTCATCAGGTCACTATTCGAATAGCTCGGCGTGTGTGCCGGCACGCACAAACACAACCAAGCCATGTTTCCCGCTATCTTCAAGCTTATACGCAAGCAGGAAGTCGCCACCAATATGGCACTCCCGATGCCCTTGCCACCCACCGTCCAATGAGTGATCTAACCACTCAGGTCCGATTGGGCCATCGTTGGCGATCAACAGTAGCATGACCTGTTTGAGCCGGTTCATGTCATACCGACCAGAGTGGGACAATCGCTCCCAGTCTTTGAGGAACGGTTTTGCATAGTCCGCCGCCCGCGGTAACGAGGCACGCTTACTTGCCGCTGTTCTTTTCGAGGTCATCGAACAATTTAGCAGCGGTATCAAAGCGCGCGCGATGCATGCGTGCAATCTCGTCGGCCTCGGTCATCGCTGCACGAGTTTCAGCGTTTGGCGCCTTGAGCATGAACGGCATTTGTTTATCGGCAACCACGCGCATTAAAAACACGCGTACGGCATCAGAGACGGACAGCCCCATTGAAGCCAATGTTTCGGTTGCCTGAGCCTTGATTTGTTCGTCCACGCGAACGTGAACCATCGTGGTGGTAGTCATAGGAACCTCCTTTTTTAGGATACATTGTATCTCAATAGATCTCAATAATCAAACGATTTGGTAGATTATGAGGCTGCATGGCAGCCACAAGGGGTGCCGCTAGATGTGCAACGAGCATGTTCTTCTTACAGGTCTGAAATGGTTAATAAATGGCCGTCCCCGTTTTTGTAGCAGCCCCCCTTGTGGGTGCCAAAAAAGGTAGCGCCCATAAAAACTGCATACAACAAATTATTGCGGAATCATTCAGCGGAATCCTGGTCGCCAATCTGGACTAACATTGCACGAAAGGTATATAAAGCGAACTACGCCGCGCCGCCCAGCGGCCCTTTTGCATCATCGCAGTACGGGAACCCTACATGCTTACCGGCGAATTACGTCATCAAATCGATTCAATCTGGAACGCCTTTTGGTCTGGCGGCATCTCGAACCCACTGGAAGTCATGGAGCAAATCACGTATTTGCTGTTCCTGCGCCGGCTGGACGACCTGCAAAACCTGGAAGAAACAAAGTCGCTGCGCCTGGGCAAGCCGATAGAACGGAGCATTTTTCCAACTGGCTGCGATACCAAGGGCCGGGACTTCAACGACCTGCGCTGGTCGCATTTCAAGAATTCCGCGCCAGCGGAGATGTATACCGTCGTCGGCGAGCATGTGTTTCCATTCCTGCGCAGTATGGGCGGCGATGGTTCCACCTACGCGCAACACATGAAGGATGCGCGCTTTACCATCCCCACTCCCGCCCTGCTCTCCAAGGTGGTTGACATGCTCGACCAGGTGCCCATGGACGACCGCGACACCAAAGGCGACCTGTACGAATACATGCTGGGAAAAATTGCCAGTGCTGGCCAAAACGGCCAGTTCCGCACCCCGCGCCACATTATCAAACTGATGGTGGAGCTGACGGCGCCAAACGCCCGTGACGTTATTTGCGATCCGGCGAGTGGCACTTGCGGTTTCCTAGTAGCGGCCGGCGAATATCTGCGCGAGAAACATCCGGAAATTTTGCGCAATGCGCAAGCCCGAGAGCATTTCCACCGCGGCATGTTCCACGGCTACGATTTTGATAGCACCATGCTGCGTATCGGCAGCATGAATATGGCGTTGCACGGCGTCGATAACCCCGACATTCGCTATCAGGACTCGTTGGCCGAGGACCATGCCGGCGACGAAGAAAGATACTCGCTTATCCTGGCCAATCCGCCCTTTGCTGGTTCGCTGGACTACGAAAACACTGCCAAAGACCTACTGGCCATCGTCAAGACCAAAAAAACGGAGCTGCTGTTTTTAGCTCTGTTCCTGCGCCTGCTCAAGCCCGGTGGCCGAGCGGCCGTTATCGTGCCAGACGGCGTTTTGTTTGGCTCGTCCAAAGCCCACAAAGAGTTACGCCGCATAATGGTCGAGGACCAGAAGCTGGATGCCGTCATCTCCTTACCTTCGGGCGCCTTCAAGCCCTACGCCGGGGTGTCCACGGCCATTTTGCTTTTCACTAAAACCAATTCGGGTGGCACGGATAAAGTTTGGTTTTACGATATGAAGGCCGATGGCTGGAGCCTGGACGACAAGCGGCAACCGCTGCTGCCTGAAAATAAATTGGGCCTGCAACCCTTCAGAAATGGGCATAGCCAACTATCCGAGGCAGAGCATGCCAAGAATAACCTGCCCGATGTGCTGGCGCGTTGGGGCCTGCGGGACACATCGGAAATGAAGCGCAGCCGCACGGAGCAAAGTTTCTGTGTTCCCAGGAGCGATATTGCCGGCAATGGCTACGACCTCTCCATCAACCGCTATAAGGAAGTGGTGCATGAGGTAAGCGAACATCTGCCGCCGAAAGAAATTTTGGCGAAGCTGGCGGTGCTGGAGGCAGAGATTCAGGCGGGGATGAAAGAGCTTGAGGGGATACTGTAGTGATGGCTCTAAGGACTATGACTCTTGACCAGTGTTGCGCAATTATCTCGGGTGCCACGCCAAAAACTTCAAACAATGAATATTGGAATGGGGACATTTGCTGGACAACTCCAAAAGACCTGAGCAATTTAGAAACGCATTACCTCGACGACACGCCGAGAAAAATCACCAAGCTGGGTTTGGCGAGTTGTGGGGCTTCGATACTACCTCGTGGCTCAGTCCTTTTTAGTTCTCGTGCCCCTATTGGTCACGTTGCCATCAACGCCGTACCGATGGCCACCAATCAGGGATTTAAAAGTTTCATTCCCAAGGCCGGAATCCTCGACGCCAAATTTCTTTTCCACTGGCTCCGCAAAAATAAGGCTTATTTAGAAAGCCTTGGAAATGGTGCGACGTTCAAAGAGGTGTCGAAGGCAACGGTTTCACGCATTGAAATTGCTTTGCCACCCCTTGTATATCAACGCCGCATCGCTGCCATTCTGGACCAAGCCGATGCGCTCCGAGTCAAGCGCCGGGATGCCTTGGCGCAACTAGACAGCCTCACACAGTCGATTTTCATTGAGATGTTTGGGGATCCGGTTAGCAACCCAAAGAGTTGGAAAATTGCTCCATTAAGCCAATGTGCAGAGAGGATTCAAATCGGCCCGTTTGGCACGCAACTGCATGAAGAGGACTATATAGATGGAGGGATACCACTTATCAATCCAACACATCTACGCGACGGAAGAATTAGTCCGGACATATCGCTAACTGTTTCAGAAGAAAAGTACGCCGAGCTTGGAAATTACTATCTTATGGAAGGCGACCTGATTATGGGTAGACGAGGAGAGATGGGGCGATGTGCTGTCATAACTTCTCGAGAGCAAGGCTGGCTTTGCGGCACCGGTAGTCTTTTTGTAAGACCAAAAGCCAGCGTAATAAGCCCAATCTATTTGGGACTTGTTATCTCTTCGCCATCGATGCGGCGTTTCCTGGAAAACGTTGCGCAAGGTGTCACGATGGCAAATCTAAACAAGACCATCGTTGGCGCGATTCCAATACCTGTCCCTCCCATAAAAAAGCAGATAGCGTTTGTATCCCAATTGAAAGCAACGAAAGAAATTAAAAATCAAAATCGTAGTTCGCTCGCCGAACTCAACACCCTCTTCGCTTCCCTCCAACACCGCGCCTTTCGGGGCGAACTCTAAATGAGCAACTTCGCCTTCCTTCAGTCCGAATGGCCTGCTCTCTACGAAGCAGCCAGCAAAACCGAAGGCACGGCGAACACGGATGCGCGAACCTCCTGTTTCTACGCTCGGCGCACGCTGGAGCTTGCGGTGGATTGGCTCTACAAGCATGACAAGTCATTCCGCCTGCCCTATCAGGACCATCTAAGCGCACTTATTCACGAGCCCAGTTTTCGTGACACGGTGGGCGAGGCTATTTTCACCAAGGCCAAGGTGATTAAAGACCTGGGCAATCTGGCTGCCCACAGCACGCGCAAAATATTGCCGCCAGATGCGCTAACTGCCACCCGCGAACTATTTCACGTTTGCTATTGGCTGGCGCGCACCTACGGCCAAAGGGCGCGGCCTGACCCGGGCCTGCGCTTTGTTCCAGCCCTAATTCCTGCGGCGGCCACGGCGCCTGTTGCGCCACTCCAGTCTATTGAACAACTCCAGAAACTGGAAACGCAGCTCCGCACGCGCGACGAAAAGCTTTCCGTACTGCTGTCGGCCAAGGCGGCTTTGGACGGTGAACTCCAAAGCCTGCGTGAGGAAGTAGCCGCCGCAAAGAAAGCCAACACGGCGCAACCCGATACGCATGACTATTCCGAGGCCCAAACCCGCGACTATTTTATCGACTTGTTGCTCAAGGAGGCCGGCTGGCAACTGGGCAAGCATAATGTTGAAGTTGAAGTCAGCGGCATGCCCAATCAGCAGAGCAAAGGTTTTGTGGATTACGTCTTGTGGGGCGACGATGGCAAGCCGCTGGCGCTGGTGGAAGCCAAGCGCACCCGCAGGGATGCCACGGCGGGCCAGCAACAGGCCAAGCTGTATGCGGACTGCCTGCAAGCGCAATATGGTCAACGGCCCATCATCTTTTATTCCAACGGCTATGCGCATTGGATATGGGACGATGCCAGTTACGCGCCCCGCCCTGTTCAAGGTTTTCTCAATAAAGATGAATTGACAGGGCTGATTCAACGCCGCAGTAGTCGCAAGAAGCTGGCTGACGCCGCCATCAACCCCGACATCATCGAACGCTACTATCAGACTCGCGCGGTGCGCCGGATTGGCGAAACCTTCGAGGTGGACAAGCAGCGCAAAGCCTTGCTGGTGATGGCGACTGGTGCAGGCAAGACGCGCACCGCCATCGCTTTGGCTGATGTATTGATGCGCGCCAATTGGGCCAAACGGATTCTGTTTTTAGCCGACCGCCGGGCCTTGGTCAAACAGGCCGTGAATGCCTTCAAGAAATACCTGCCTGACTCATCGCCCGTTAATCTGGTGACCGAAAAGGAAACTGAAGGACGGGTATTCGTCTCCACCTACCCCACCATGATGGGCTTGATTGATGAGGCCTCTGACGGCCAACGCCGCTTTGGGGTCGGACACTTCGACCTGATCATCATCGACGAGGCGCATCGCTCGGTATATCAGAAATACCGGGCCATCTTCGACTACTTTGACTCACTGCTGGTAGGGCTGACCGCGACGCCTAAAGACGAAATTGACCATAACACCTACGGTCTGTTCGACCTTGAATCGGGCGTACCGACCGATGCCTACGCCTTGAACGACGCCGTGGCTGACCATTATCTGGTTCCTCCCAAAGCCGTCTCGGTTCCCTTGGCCTTTCAGCGCGAAGGTATCAAGTACGAGGAACTATCCGAAGATGAAAAGGAGCAGTGGGACGCGCTTGAATGGAATGAGGATGGCACTACGCCCGATGCGGTCGAGGCCAGCGCGCTTAACAAATGGCTGTTCAACACCGACACAGTGGACAAGGTGCTCGCGCACCTGATGACCAGAGGACAGAAAGTAGCTGGCGGCGACCGGCTGGGGAAGACCATTGTTTTTGCGAAAAACAATGCCCATGCCGATTTTATCGCCCAGCGTTTTAACCTTAACTACCCGCACTACAAGGGCCATTTTGCTCGCGTCGTGACATACAAGACCGAGTACGCGCAAAGCCTGATCGATGATTTCTACAATAAAGAGAAGGCGCCGCACATCGCTCTCTCCGTCGATATGCTGGATACGGGCATCGATGTGCCGGAAGTTGTTAATCTGGTGTTTTTCAAGGCAGTGCGCTCTAAAACCAAATTCTGGCAGATGGTGGGACGCGGCACGCGCCTTTGTCCCGATTTGTTGGGCCCCGGCATGGATAAGCAGTTTTTCTACGTCTTTGACTATTGCCAGAACCTTGAGTTTTTTAGCGAAAACCCGGACCACTCCGAAGGTTCCGTTAGCGAATCGTTAAGCAGCCGTCTCTTCAAGACTCGGCTGGACCTGATTGCGGAACTGGATAGACAAGCCGTGGTAGTCGGCCGAATTGCCGAACCGTCGGCGCGTTTTGGTGGTCAGCCTGATGACGCGCAGCTTCGGGCGGAACTGGCATCCTTGCTGCACCAGAACGTGGCCGCCATGAACATCGACAATTTTGTGGTTCGTCCGCAGCGCAAATCTGTAGAAAAATACGCCAGGATCGAGTCATGGAAAAAGCTTCAGACCGATGATTTTTCCGAGCTTGCAAATAACGTGGCGGGACTGCCCACTGAACTGGCCGGCGATGATGAAGACGCCAAGCGCTTCGATATGCTGGTGCTGCGCACGCAACTTGCAATCCTTCAGGCCAAGCCCGATTTCACCCATCTGCGCGAAAACATTCAGGCCATCGCCAGTGCGCTGGAAGATCAGGACGCCATTCCAGCCATCAAGGCCCAGATGCCCCTGCTACAGTCCATTGCCAGCGAAGACTGGTGGGAAAACGTGACCGTTCCCATGCTGGAAAACGTCCGCAAGAAGCTGCGTGCATTGGTGAAGCTGATTGAAAAGGCCAGGAAGAAAGTAGTCTATACGGACTTCGAGGACGAACTTGGCACTGAAACGACGATAGACCTGCCCCAGGTTGGCAGCGCCATGGATCTGACGAAATTCAGGGAGAAAGCGCGGCAGTTCCTGAAAGCCCATGAAAACCACATTTCCTTACAGCGCTTGCGGCGAAACCAGCCATTAACCCCGTCCGATCTTGATGAGTTGGAACGCATGCTGGTCGATGCGGGTGGGTCGCCGGAAATCATTGGTCAGGCCAAGGCGCAAAGTGACGGTCTTGGCGTTTTCATTCGTTCTCTGGTGGGGTTAGACCGAGAGGCTGCGCGCCAGGCGCTGAATGGATTTATTGCGGGGCTGGCCGTTAACGCCAATCAGATTGAGTTCATTGATCTTGTGGTCCAGTATCTGACCGAAAATGGCGTGATGGAGCCGGGCCGACTGTATGAATCGCCCTTTACCGATATAAATCCGCAGGGGCCAGAGGGTGTGTTCCCGTCGGCCAAAGTGGGTCAATTGGTACAGGCGTTGGCGGAGATTCGGCAAATGGCGGTTGCGTGATGATAGTGCCACTGCCGTGAAACGGAATGGCACCCACAAGGGGTGCCGCTACAACAAGAGGTGCTGTTATATCCGCTCAGCGCCAGCTAAGTCTGCCGCTGTAGACTCTGTCATATTTGCGCAAAATCCTGCTGCGTGAGCACCCACGTAGCTTCGTTGCGTAACCACCCACGTAGACCCATGGAAAACTTCAATCACACCCTCTTCCTCATGCTTAATGCTCCGGAGCATCCGGGCGCCCTGCTGCTTGCGACCGCTCTCTTTTTTGCCGAGTACGCTATTTGGGCCGTTCCTGCCGCCATCGGAATCGGGTGGCTATGGGGCAGCGAGCGCAGCCGCAAGATCTTGCTCCAGGCGACGGCATCTGGCCTGGCGGGCTTGCTGATCAACCAGATCATCGGACTGGTCTGGCAGCATCCCCGCCCTTTCATGATCGGCCTCGGGCACACCTTTATCGTTCATGCCCCCGACTCTTCTTTTCCTAGCGATCATCTGACCCTGCTGTGGGCTGTCGCCTTTAGTTTCCTTCTGCACCGCAGCCTACGCTTGGAGGGGCTGGCGCTGGCATTGCTGGGGATTCCCGTCGCATGGGCACGAATTTATCTGGGCGTCCATTTTCCGCTCGATATGATTGGTGCAATTCTGGTTGCAGCGTCATGCGCCTGGCTCGCCTTCCGGGCGACGCGGTGGTATTTGCCAACTGTCTACAATATCGCCACCCGCGTCTATCGCGTGTTCTTTGGGAAGCTGATTGAACTCGGATGGGTGCATCGATAGAAATTTCCCAGTTTCTGTTCTTCAAGCAAAGCGCCGCCGCAACAGTGCATTGAGTTATTGTTAGGGGCCGAAGGGAGTGAAACATGCGGGTATTGTTGGTCGAAGACGATCCCATGATCGGGGAAGCCGTTCAAGAAGCATTGAAGGATGCCTCTTACGCGGTCGACTGGGTAACGAATGGTCAAACCGCCCTCATGACGCTTGGCTGCCAGCACTACGGCCTGGTGTTGCTCGATCTTGGTCTGCCCGGCAAGGATGGGCTGGAAGTGCTCGATACCATCCGGAGCAAGGACGACGCGGTTCCGCTACTCATTATCACGGCTCGGGACGGCCTGGATGACCGGCTGCGCGGCCTGGACGGCGGGGCCGACGACTACGTCCTCAAGCCATTCGAGATGGCTGAACTGCTTGCCCGCATGAGAGCGGTGCTGCGGCGCAAAAGCGGAAACGCTTCGCCTGTACTCGGCAACGGCATGGTGTCTCTGGATCCCGCGACACGGGAGGCCGCGCTCAAGGATGGCGCGCCCATTCAACTCTCCAACCGCGAATTTGCACTGCTGCAGGCTCTGTTGCTGCGGCCGGGCGCCATTCTTTCTCGCAGCGACCTTGAGGACCGTATCTATGGATGGGGAGAAGAAGTCGAAAGCAATGCCGTCGAATTCTTGATTCATGCGCTACGCCGCAAACTGGGCGGCGATACCATCAAAAACGTCAGGGGGGTTGGATGGATGGTTTCAAAAAACGACTGAAAGAATCAGTTCAGCTCAGACTATCCTTTTCGCTGGCGCTGGCAATCCTCATTGTCGCCGTAGTGGCGGGCCTGTTTTCTTTTGTGTCGGCGCTGAACGAAGCTCACGAACTGCAAGATGATGTATTGCGTCAAGTTGCGGCGCTATTCAATCAGCAGCACCATCCGCCGGCCCAGCTGGGGGGTAAAAGCCGCGTCATAGGCCGCGATGAAGAGTCCCGCGTCATCGTCCAGTACTTGACCAACGGCAACAACACGGCGGGTAATATCGACGCGGGTGCGCCTTTGCCGCTCTCGACGGCGCTGCCCGATGGCCTGCACACGCTCGAGGCCGGAGGCGAGCCGTTTCGCGTGTTGATCAAGACAATGGCCGATGGAGAACGGATTGCCGTAGCGCAAGAGACCGGCGCTCGAGACGAAATCGCCCGCGACAGTGCCTTGCGTACGCTGATGCCGTTTCTGATCCTGGTTCCTATCCTGCTCCTGGTCGTCGCAAACCTCGTGCGCAAAATATTCCGGCCCATTGCCTTGCTGTCCGCCGAAATCGATCAACGTGCGGAGCGGGAGTTGCATCCCGTAGAGGGAAGCCACCTGCCTGTCGAGGTCCGCCCGTTTGTCGTTGCCATCAACCGGTTGCTCAACCGAGTCGCACAGTCGATGGCGGCTCAGCACCGTTTTGTGGCGGACGCCGCGCACGAGCTTCGATCCCCACTGACAGCCCTGTCGCTGCAAGCAGAACGGTTGGCAGAGGCGGATATGTCCGATCTGGCGCGTGGGCGGCTGGTGACTTTGCGCCGGGGAATTGAGCGTGGACGGAATCTGCTTGACCAACTCTTGACAATGGCCAAGGCACAAACGGCCGCGAGCCTCCCAAAGTCGCCGATTTCGGTGCAACGCATCTATCGTCGCGTTCTGGAAGACTTGCTCCCCTTGGCCCAGGCCAAGCATATCGATATCGGCGTGGAAGGAGATCGGGATGCCCAGATTCTGGTCAACGAGATCGATCTGACCACCATCATCAAGAATCTGGTCGATAACGCCATTCGCTACACGCCCGATGGCGGCCGGATTGACCTTTCGGCGACCGTCGAAGATCACCGCGCAATGCTGCAGATCAAGGACTCGGGGCCTGGCATTCCAACCGACGAATATGTCCGTGTATTCGACCCTTTCTATCGTGCGCTTGGGAGCGATCAGCTAGGTTCAGGCCTTGGGCTTTCCATCGTTAAAACTATCGCGGACCGGATTGGTGCCCAGGTTCGCTTGGCCGCCAGCGACGAATCGAGCCAATCGGGACTCTGCGTCACCATCCTCATTCCGACGGACTATCCCCTGCAAGATAGCTAATAAGTGGCGAATCGCCATTTTGATGGGCGACGATTATGGCAGCCACAAGGACTGCCGCTACATTAGCGACGCATGCGTAATCAACGGCAGATACGTATTTGTAGTGGCAGCCCTTGTGGCTGCCATTTATGCAAAAACCCGCACCGCGTCTACCGAAAATGGCCCCCCTCGCCGCTGCCATAACTCATGCCTGCAACGATACCGCTCACGCCGTCGTCGTCTTTTTAATAAGAGGCTTAACGTTTTCCTGCCGGGCCGGCAGTATGGGGTAGTTTTCACGGGCGGCGTTCAGGATAATCGCCGTAGATGTCTCCGTGAGAATGCAGAATTTGGTCACGACGGCGTCAAGGTGCGCGACATCGATAACGGCGATCTCAAGCAGCCAACTATCTTCGCCGGTAATATTGTAGGCATTGATCACTTCGGGGGTCTGCCCGATAAGCTTCACGACCCGGGCGTATTCGGCGCGGGACACTCGCATTACGGCTCGTATGCCGTAACCCAGCCGGTTCACATTCACCGTGGCGCGATAGCCGGTAATGACTCCCGAGCTTTCAAGCTTGCGTACCCGTTCGGTTACCGCCGGCTGGCTCAGATGAACCCGGCGGCCCAGTTCAGCCATGGAAATGCGCGCGTCGCTTTGCAGTTCCGCCAGGATGCGGCTGTCGTAATGGTCTAGTTCGGAGTTCAAGGAAAAGACCTCTATATACATTCAAATATAAATGATTCTGGGGGCCCGTTCCGTTAAACCGCTATGTGTTTCAGGCCATCGATTCCGTAATATAACGCTTTGTTTCCTCCTTTTTCCGACTAAAAATGCCTGCTACTACTCTGTCTTCTTTCGCGCGTGCGCCTTTGCCTCCTTTGGTCTTGCTTTGCCTGGCGGCAACATGGCTGGTGTGGGGCTCGACCTATCTGGCCATCAAATTGGCCCTGCCCGAGTTTCCGCCCTTTTATATGATGGGCAGCCGGTTCCTGGTCGCCGGCCTGCTGCTGTTTGCCTGGACATTGATACGACGCCAGCCGCTGCCAACCCCGCGTCAATGGCTCAGCGCCCTGGTTGTAGGCACGCTGATGCTGGGTGCGGGCATGGGCGGGGTCGCGCATGCCGAGCAGACCATCGGTTCAGGTCTGGTCGTTGCGTTCATCGCCGTGGTGCCATTGATGATGGCCGCACTGAATCTGCTGTGGGGAATACGTCCCGGGCGGTTTGAATGGGTCGGCATCGGGTTGGGGCTGATTGGAGTTTTGATGTTGACCCAGGGGGCCGACTTTAAAGCGTCGCCCTCAGGGCTGACCGCGATTATTATTGCAACGTTAAGCTGGTCGCTGGGTAGCGTGCTAAGTCAGCGCAGCTTGACGCTGGCCCCGGCCGCACCGGGCTTTGCGAGCGAAATGCTTTGCGGCGGCATCGTTCTGATGCTGCTGTCCTGGACGCAGGGCGAGACTATGGTCTGGCCCTCGTTGTCGCTGGCCACGGCCGCCTGGGTTTATTTGGTGACATTCGGCTCGCTTATTGCATTCAGTGCTTATATGGTGCTGCTGTCACGCGCCTCAGCCGCTCTCGCCTCCAGTTATACGTTTGTCAATCCGATTATCGCCATGTTGTTGGGCGTAGCGGTGGCCCATGAATACATCAGCCAGTACGAATGGCTGGCTGCCGCCGTGGTACTGCTGGGGGTCGTGCTGATGCTGGCTCAAAAACGCCATTAACCAATTGGCGCGTGTGCCGTCTTGAACCGCGTGCCGGCAAAGGTGGCCAGCAGCACCAGCGCCGTCGAGATGAATATCATGATGATCCCCAAAGCGGAAAGCTTGCCCCACAGCCCGTCATCGGCGAAGCTTAATATCTGGACCGCCAGCACTTCACTGCCCGGCCGGGAAAGGACAACCGATACCGTCAGCTCACGCACGAACATGGCTGCCATCAATATCCAGGCCGAGACAATGCCCGGCATGAGCAACGGCACGATAATGCGGCGCATGGTTGTCAGCGCGCTCGCGCCGCAGACCAGCGAGGACTCTTCCAGATGGCTGTGAACCTGAACGAATGCGCTGGCAAGCGGCCGCACGCCATACGGCAGATAAGTGGCGATGTAGCCCAGAAGCAGCGCAGTCAGCGTTGCGTAGAGCGGGGTCTGTACAAAAAACCACATGAATCCAATGCCGATGACGATGCCAGGGAAGGCGAACGATAGGTAGCTAAGAGTTTCAAGCAGGCCGGAAGCACGCGTACGTATCTTGACGACCACGTAGGCCACAAATACCGAGAGAATGACCCCTAGCGTAGCGCCAACGACAGCCAGGAACAGGCTGTTTTTCAGCGAGAGCAACGAAACAGGGTCTTGCAGCACCTCGATCCAGTGTTTCCAGCTCATCAACGAAAAAGCCCGGGCACTGGGCACCATGGAATAGGGTACAAGCGATGTATAGAAAAGCACCGCCACCGGCAGCACGATCATAATAAAAGACAGCACGGCCACCCCGATGAACAGGGGCTGCTTCGCGCGTTTTAGTTCAATGACGGCCGGACGGTAACCACGGCCGGAAATCGTCACGTATTTTCCGCTCTCCGCGGTCAAATAGCGGTAAAGAACAATAAGCGCAATAGAGGCCGACAGCACACTCATACCCAAAGCGGCTGCCTTGCCGTAGTCCGGCGCATAGCCCGTCGCCACCATCTGATACAGGTAAGTCGCCAGCACGTCGATACGGCCCGGCGTACCCAGAACCCGGGGCACGGCGTACGAGGCCAGGCCACGCACCACGCCCAGAATGAACGCCGCGAGTATGGCGGGCCGCAGCACCGGCAAGGTGATGCGTACCAGCGTGCGCCACGTGCCCGCTCCAAATACTCTTGATGATTCCTCCAGCGACACGTCGAACGACGCCATCGTCGGCGCGATAATGAGATAGGCGATGGGCATGTTCAGCAGCCCTTCGACCAGGATCATGCCCCACAATGAATAGATATTGAACGGCGCGCTTTGCAGGGAGAAAATGTTCTGCAGCATGACGTTGATCAGTCCGTTGGACGGATTGAGCAGCAGCGCCCAGCTTACCGAGAACAACAGGTGCGGGATCATCATGGGAACAATCGACAGCACCTTGAACACCGGTTTGCACGGAATATCGGTTCGAGTATTCAAATAGGCCAGGAAAAGCGCAAGGCCAGTCGCCAGTATTGAAGACCCCAGCACGAAAACAAGGGTATTGATGGTGACGCCCAGCAAAGCCGGATCGGTGTAAGCCGCCACATATTTGCCAAGGGTAAATGTCCCCAGGCCCGTCAACCCTTGAGAAAAGCTGCCTACCAAAAGCATGACGACCGGGCACAAGGTAAGGAGCCCGACGATGATAATAAGCGACCACGTCAGCGTCGATCTGGACTCATTCATACCGTTGCCGCCCTAAGCCGACACGAGCAGGCAGTGGGCAGGAGCTATGCTGAAGCCGACCTGATCGCCCTCCTTCACCTTGACATCCGGGTCGATTCTGGCCAGCAAAAGCTCGGTGCCCACGCGAATTTCGGCTTCATAAACTTCGCCTACAAAAGCCAGCGACTCAATGCGGCCATTCAACGTGTTGATACCGGCATTTATTTCCCCGCTGGTGATACGGATAAATTCCGGTCTTATGCACAATGTTGCCGGGCCCGCGACCGGAAGGTCGCGATGTTGGCACGCAATAACACCCAGGCCCGAATCGACGGTAGTCACACCATCCTCCTGGCTTCGCACGCGGGAATCGATCAGATTGGCGCGCCCAATAAAATCCGCCACGAATCGGTGGTCGGCATCGAAATAGATTTTTTGCGGCGACCCGATCTCAACTATCTTTCCGGCACGCATGACGGCGATCGAGTCCGACAAAGCCAGGGCTTCAACACGATCGTGCGTGACGTAAACAGCAGTGATCTTAAGCTCCCCTAAAAAGGTTCTGAGCTCCTTACGGGTCTCTTCGCGCAACTTGGCATCCAGGTTGCTTAAAGGTTCGTCGAACAGGATAACCTTGGGCTCGGCCACCAGGGCTCGTGCCAGGGCGACCCGCTGCTGCTGGCCCCCTGAAAGCCTGGTCGCAGAGCGGCCTTCCACGCCTTCGAGCTGCACAAAGTGCAAGGTCCTCGCCACTCTTTCGCGGATAAGGTCGCCACGCATGCCGCGAATCTGAAGCGGATAAGCGACATTATCAAAAACGCTCATGTGCGGCCAAATGGCGTAGGTCTGAAACACCATGCCCAGCCCGCGTTTTTCGGGCGGCACGGCGATGCCTTTTTTCTTTGACCACACCACATCGCCGCCGATGCTTATCTCGCCCTCGTCGGGCGTCTCCAGGCCGACAATGCAGCGCAGCAATGTGGTTTTGCCGCAACCGCTGGGGCCCAGCAGCGTAAAGATTTCGTTGGCCGGGATGGTCAGGTCGATATTATCGAGGGCCCTGACCGTTTTACCTTCAGACACATAACTTTTGCTGACGCCCTCGATTCGAATTTCCATTTTTTATTTGGCGGCGAATATTTTGCCGAACTCGTGGCCCCATTTTTGAATTTCATCGTCGGGCAGATCGCGCACCGGCATGACCTTGACCTTGTCTATGCCGTCTATGGGTGGAAAGACCCCCGGGGCCAGCACGTATTCGCCTACATCCTTGGCCAGCAATTCCATTGCTTTGCGCGAGAGCCAGTAGTCGACAAACGCGTGCGCCGCATCCGGGCGCGGTGCCTTGGAGGTAACGGAGATCGCTCGCGCCGTACCAAGCAGGGGTTGCCCGCTACGCGGCCCCCAGGCGAGCGGCGCCGGCGCTTTGGTGACAATGTATTTGGGCATCGAGATGCCGATCAGCTTTTCGCCGCTCTCGATGGGCGCCGGCGTGGGGCCGAATGACGCCACGAACATCGGCTGATTGGCGGCCAGCCCTTTAACAAACTGCATCCAGTCGGCCTCGGACTTGAACACGAGCTCCTTTAACCCGACCAACCATGAAATGGTCGAAGAATGATTGGACGGATTGGCCATAACGATTTTGTTCTTCCATTTTGGGTCGGTCAAATCTTCATAGCGCTTGGGCGCATCGGCTTCCTTTACATGGTCTTTGTTATACAGGTAAGACACGTATTCAATGCCGAAGAGCGTTATGTGTTTGTCTTTTATGGCCCAATCGGGATACCCCGCCGCAGCGGGAGACACATACGGCGCCAGAACCCCGTTTTTTTCAAGCAGCTCCAGCATGGGTCGCGGCGCTTGCACGACATCGGCCTCGAGCTTGCCCGCGTTGAACTCGGTAAGTATCGTCGGCAGGAACTTCGAGCTGGAGGTGCGGGTGTATATGCCCTTGATGCCTGTATCGGCATCGAAGGCTTTCATGATCTTTTCTACCGACGTGATATTGGCGTAGAACACAGCCTTGCCCTGCATCTTGGCTTTGGCCATCGAAGACGCATCCGCGGCGTAGGCCGATGAAAATGCGCCCTGCATGCCGGTCAAGCCTGCAACGCCTGCCAGTTTTAGAAAATTTCGGCGATCGATAGTGCCCATTCCGATGACCCTCCTTTTGGGTTCGACTTAATGCGTTAAGTTCTTACAACTTGTTTGTATCTTTGGATACTAGCCTTTCAACGATATGTTTTCAACGTCCGCGTAATCGTCTGTCGCATCGGCCATATTTTGAATCGTACGTTTGCTTAGCCAAGCCGCCGTCCAGAAACTGATGGCCAAAATGGCCGCAGCGCAGACAATGGCCCACAACACCACGCCGTAGGATCCGGTCATGCCCCAAAGCCAGGCCGCACCGACAGGCGCCAGCGCCCGCAACAGATTTCCTGGAACAGCCAACAGGCCGTTGATGGCGCCGTACGCCCGGCGGCCCAGCATTTCGGGCACGACCAGACCACGCACGATAGTGAAGATCCCGTTTGCCGCACCCAACACAATAAAGACAGCAA
This sequence comes from Paralcaligenes ureilyticus, assembly GCF_004346225.1. GTDB lineage: Bacteria > Pseudomonadota > Gammaproteobacteria > Burkholderiales > Burkholderiaceae_B > Paralcaligenes > Paralcaligenes ureilyticus. Next base: position 268,622 of record NZ_SMAJ01000002.1, read on the forward strand.
TAATGAACCCCACATTGGGCGGCAACAGGATCAGGGCGCCAAACGCCAAGGGGAACATGGCGACCACAAACGCGCCTATGCGACGCACCGACAAGCCGGATCCGAAGACGCCAATCAAAATACGCGCTAACACTTGCGCCGGGCCAATGGTAGCGATAGCCGTGACCACGATGCCCGCATCCATGCCGCGTTCCAGCAAAATCGGATACATGTGGAAAGCAAAGGCCGAATACATGGCGGCGTATGCCGTCGTCGCAATCATCAGCGCCCAGAACACCGGCTTGCGCAAGGCTGTGCCGATCTCTTGTTTGTCAGTGCTTGACTGGCCTGCCGAGTCGACAGGCATAACCACAACAACATCTCGCTGGGGGCGAATGAACGACAGGTAAGCAACGGCGCAAACGGAAAGGTTGATAAATGCAAGCACCAGCAAGGCATCGCGCCATCCCCATCTATCCAGCAGGAATTGCACGAACGGAATGAACAGGGTGCTGGCAAAACCGGCCCAGAGGGTCAATGCGGTGATGCCCGATCGCGTATTGGCCGGTCCTACGCGGCGGGCGATGACGGCAAAGGCAGGCTCGTACAAAGTCGCGGCCTGTAGCGCGCCAATACCCGCTATGAGTAGATAAAAACTGACAATGCTATCGACTTGAGACCATAGCGCCATGAGCATGGCCACTGCCACGGAGGCTCCGCCCATCAGTCTGCGCCCATGCCCCCGATCGACCGCAAGGCCAACCGGATAGGCAAGTAAACCGGCCAGTATCAACCCAATTGTAACGGCGCCATAGACATCGGCCTTGGACCAGCCAAGCTCGGGAATCATGGCTTCGACGATCAAGGGAAAGCTATAGTAAAACGACCCCCATGAGCAGATTTGGCCGATGCCCAGCGCCGTAATGAGCACGCGCGGGTTGTCCGGGGTATTTGTGCTATTCGACGGCTCGGAGGCAAGGCTGGTTTGTGTTGGCCACATGCTTGTTTGAGTTCGACCGACGCATCAGCCCGCAACTGGAGGGAAAAAGATCCCGAGACCTCAATTGTTGCGGAAAGGCCAGGCGATATCAAATGCGTTTTTGGCACGCATTGAAGACCAAACGGCAGGACTCTCTGGATTGTATCAAGAGCCTCAAGCATTTTAATATAAATATATCTACAATATTTGTAGTAAATCCTACTTTATCTTAAAATCCGGGCATGGATACTATAAATACGAAGTGGCTGCTTCTTATTATCAGCCTGCCCACCAACAGCGCGACGGCACGAATGCGGATCTGGCGCGCGCTGAAAACGCTAGGTTGCGGAGCCTTACGAGATGGTGCCTATCTTTTGCCCAATAGCGCCTTGCACCAACAACAATTCAGCGATTTATCTGATGAGACCGTACGCGAAGGCGGTAGCGCATGGCTGCTAGCGGTTCATGCGCAAGCTGAAACAGAGATTGATGCCTACCGTGCGCTATTTGACCGCAGCGGCGACTATGCTGAATTGCTGCATGCATTCTCCGACGCACGGAAAACACTTGCCAAGCTGACACCACAGGAAATCAATCGCGTTTTGCGCAAGCTGCGACGAGACTACGAGGCGCTGCGCACCGTCGATTACTTCCCCAATGAGATGAGCGCGCAGGCGGAAGCGGCGTGGATGGATTTCGTCAATGCCGCCGAACTGATATTGTCGCCCGGCGAGCCGCACTCCATCAACGCGGTCATCCCACAACTCGACACGAACAGTTATCAGAAACGCACCTGGGCGACACGTCGCCATCTCTGGGTCGATCGTGTCGCCAGTGCATGGCTAATTCGCCACTTTATCGATCGCAAAGCGCGCTTTCTGTGGCTGGATTCTCCGGACGACTGTCCCGCCAAGGCGCTCGGTTTCGACTTCGACGGTGCCGCCTTCACCCATATCGGCGACCGCGTGACATTCGAGGTACTGCTGGCAAGCTTCGGTCTCGATTCGGATCGTGGTCTGGTGAGGCTCGGCGCAATGGTGCACGCACTTGACGTTGGCAACGGCTATGTACCGGAAGCCAATGGCTTCGAGGCCATGTTGTCCGGTGCGCGCCAACGTGTGACGGACGACGATCAGTTGCTGGCCGAGCTCGAAGTCGTGCTCAATTTGCTGTATGCACATTTTTCCAATGACCCGCAAACCTCGGAAACAAAACGCTAGGCCGAACCCATGGATGCCGCCGAACGCACCGCATCAAAGCCAACCTACACCCTGTGGCAGATCGTTATCTACTTTCTGATGCTTGGCACCTGGGGGTTTGGCGGCCCAGTGGCGCTGGTGGACTACATGCACCGCGACCTGGTCGATGATCGCCAGTGGATTTCCCAAGAGGATTACAAGGAAGGGCTGGCGCTGGCCCAGCTCGCACCGGGCCCGCTGGCGGCACAATTGAGTATTTATCTCGGTTTCGTGCACTTCCGGCTGCTCGGCGCGACGCTGACAGGCATTGCCTTCGTCATGCCCTCTTTTCTGATAGTGGTCGCGCTAGGCTGGGCCTATTTGCGCTTTGGCGGATTACCGTGGATGCAGGCGGTGTTTTACGGCGTCGGCGCCGCAGTGATCGGCATCATTGCGATAAGCGCCAAAAAGCTCACTAAAAAAACCGTAGGCAAGGATAAGCTGCTATGGGCGATCTATCTGTTGCTGGCCGTCGTTACGGTCGCAACCGAATCCGAAATCGCGTGGCTTTTCATCGCCGCAGGTGTATTGGTTTGGTTCGTGCGTGCACCGCCACAGTGGTTGCACAAAGGAGGTTTGAACGCAGCCGCCCTAATGCAGTTGCCGATCGCCAGCAGTATGTTGAGTACCCTGGACATCCCGCTATTGATACAGATCGGAATCTTCTTCGCCGAAGCAGGCGCCTTCGTATTCGGCTCCGGCCTGGCGATTGTGCCTTTCCTGTATGGCGGCGTAGTGGCCCAGCATCACTGGCTGACCGACAAGCAGTTCGTCGACGCGGTGGCGGTAGCGATGATCACGCCGGGGCCTGTCGTCATTACCGTTGGCTTCATCGGCTATCTCGTCGCCGGACTGCCCGGCGCCTTGGTTGCAGCGCTCGCAACCTTTCTGCCGTGCTACCTGTTCACGGTAATCCCTGCGCCATACTTCAAAAAATATGGCAAGGTGCCTGGCGTCATTGCGTTCGTGGATGGCATTACGGCTGCCGCGATCGGTGCCATTGCCGGATCGGTGATCGTGATCGCCAAGCGTTCGATCGTCGATATTCCAACCGCATTGCTCGCCCTTCTCACGATTGCGCTGCTATGGAAAATCAAGAAACTGCAAGAGCCGGCCATCGTCGCAGCGGCGGCGGTCATCGGCTTGATCATTTACCCATTATTGAAGCACTGAACCGCGGCATTATGCCGTCGACACACATCAAATGTAAGGAAAGGAACCGAAATGAACTCGTCAGTCCATTCCCATTTGTTATGGGCCCGAGGGCTGCGGGCATTCGCCGATGGCTATGTCAGCCTGCTGCTGCCACTTTATTTGCTTGCGTTGGGAATGGGGCCATTTCAGGTGGGGATACTCGCCACCGGCACGTTGTTCGGCTCCGGCGTCCTGACGCTCTTGGTCGGCCTCTACGCCCATCGCCTCAAATATCGCGTGTTGCTGTCGATGGCCGGGCTGCTCATGGCGGGAACAGGTTTTGGCTTTGCGGCTGTCACCGATTTCTGGCCTTTGCTGATGATCGCGATCGTCGGGACACTGAATCCGTCCAGTGGCGATGTCAGCGTTTTTCTGCCTCTTGAACACGCGGTCCTTTCAGGGGCGGTGGACGAGCATCGGCGCACCGCGCTCTTCGCTCGCTACAGCCTGATCGGTGCGCTGGCGGGCGCTTTGGGCGCGCTCTTCGCCGGCGCTCCCGATGTGATGGCGGCTACAGCAAATCTGGACACGAAAACCGCGCTGCAAGCGATGTTTGTTCTGTACGGTGTGTTGGGATTGGTCTCGGCGCTGATTTATGCCACCTTGCCCATGGAGGTCGGTGCAAACGAGCAAAATGTGCCGCCTGCCCCATTACACAAATCGAAACGCGTCGTCTACACCCTTGCCGCCTTATTCAGCCTGGATGCGTTCGGAGGCGGTTTTGTGGTGCAGTCCATGGTTGCGTTGTGGCTTTTTGAGAAATTCCAGCTTTCCATTTCGGTTGCCGGGGCGATCTTTTTCTGGACCGGGATTTTATCGGCCTTCTCGTATCTGGCGGCCAGCCGGATTGCCAACCGTTTCGGGCTGGTGAACACAATGGTATTTACGCATTTACCTTCCAGTGTGTTTCTGATTCTTGTCCCCCTCATGCCAACACTGTCTTGGGCAGTACTTTTGCTGCTTGCGCGCAGTGCGCTGTCGCAAATGGACGTGCCTACACGAAGTTCGTATGTCATGGCGATCGTGCCGCCCGAAGAACGTGCCGCTGCAGCCAGCATCACCGCGGTTCCACGAAGCCTGGCATCTGCCGCGAGCCCGCTACTTGCCGGTTATTTGCTGGGTGCATCGACCTTTGGATGGCCGTTGGTCATCGCGGGCGGCTTGAAAATCATCTACGATTTATTGCTGCTTGGTACGTTTCGGAATATACGGCCACCGGAAGAAAGCGACCGGAAACGCTAGAGCATTTTTGGTCAAACGGTATACGGTACGGGATGTTTGGGTATTTGGTAGCTGGACGTGTTGGTATTTGAAGACGCCGTCTATGGGGGCCGGGGCGAGGCCGGCACGGTATTGCCAGGAACTCACCGGCCTGCAGCCTGCCTCTGTCACGTTGCCCGCCGCCCCTACACATCTCCCGGCGCATTTCACCAGCGCAGCCGCAGGGCGAGGGGTGGGTACCGTCCGGTCGTTCGGCCAGCGCCGGGTGCTGACGAAGGGAAGGCGGGGGATGTCGTCGGGCGCTGTCTGAACGGAGCCTCGCGCGCGAGGCGCAGAGAGAGTTCGCCCGACGCCCGCCTGGACGAGGCAGACCCGGGCAGTCGGAGCGCGCAGCGCCCCGACCGCTGGACGGACCGGACGGTACCCACCCCTCGCCCTGCGGCGTCTTAACAGAATGACCTCACCCCAAACGGCTCAAAAAAAGAACGACACAAAACCCGTTCAGTTCCGTAAACACTTCAACCGAAAATGCCCCAATCGGATAACCTTACCTACGCAAATCTACGTTTAAATCGTTGCTTCATACCACTGCTGCGAGCGATTCACGATACCGACCGCGAACAACATTACCGGCACTTCAATCAGAACGCCCACAACCGTGGCCAAGGCAGCCCCGGATTGAAAGCCGAATAGACTAATCGCGGTCGCGACAGCCAATTCAAAAAAATTGGAGGCGCCAATCAGGCTCGATGGGCCCGCTACGCAGTGCGGCACGCCCAACTTGCGATTAAGCAGGTAGGCAAGGCCGGAATTAAAAAACACTTGAATAAGAATCGGCGCCGCCAACAGCACAATAATCAGCGGCTGCGCGACAATTGCCTCGCCTTGGAAAGCAAAGAGCAAGACAAGAGTCAGCAGCAACGCCGCCATCGAATAAGGGCCAATATGTGATACGGCTCGTTCAAACAAGGCTTTACTTTTTGCCAGGAGCGCTTTACGTATCCATTGCGCCATGATGACGGGGACAATGATATACAAACCCACGGAAGTGATAAGCGTAGCCCACGGTACGGTTATTGAAGCCAAGCCCAGCAGCAGCGCTACCAGCGGCGCAAACGCAACAATCATGATGGCGTCATTGAGGGCGACTTGCGACAGCGTGAAATACGGGTCGCCTTTGCAAAGCTGGCTCCACACAAAAACCATAGCCGTGCAAGGCGCTGCCGCCAGTAATATCAAACCGGCAATATAACTATCGATTTGATCGGCCGGGAGCCAGGCCGAGAACAAATGCCGAATGAACAGCCACGCTAAAAACGCCATGGAAAAGGGTTTAACCAGCCAGTTAACACCCAAGGTTACGGCCATGCCGCGCCACTGGCTTTTGATCTGCTTCAACGCGCTGAAATCAATTTTGATCAGCATTGGGATAATCATCACCCAGATCAAAATGCCAACGGGAATATTGACCTGAGCGATTTCAAGATTGGAAATACCCTGGAAGGCAACGGGGAAAGCCTGCCCCAATAGAATGCCGGCCACGATGCAAAGGGTCACCCAAACGGTTAGATAGCGCTCAAAGAAACCGATGGCCGGGGCAACTGGGTCGGCTGGGTTCGCGACAGAAGATGAAGTCATGACCTATTCCACATCAGTAGCGTCCCAACGTTTTTTCCTCGGAGATTGAACTGGTAAGACAAACCGGAGTACAAGGATTTCCCCCGCAACAGTTCTCGGTTAGGAAACCCAACACGCCATTCATTGTTTCAAAATTTACTGAATAGATAAGCGAACGCCCTTCCCTCACTTGCCGTATCAGCTTGGCGTAGGTCAATTCCTTTAAGTGAAAGGACAACGAAGACGGCGCCAGCGCCAAAGCCTCGGCGATTTTGGTTGCCGCCAAGCCTTGCGGCCCAGCTTGAACGAGCAGCCGGAATGCAGCCAGACGGGATTCTTGCGCGAGAGCTGACAAGGCGGAAATGACATTTATAGTTTCCATTATTCAATATTATTGGAATTATAAAATTGATGCAAGAAGAAATTCTTCAAATGTTTATGGATCACCCTTCAGAAAACGAAAAAATAAGGCACGCTACGATTTGTAATTGACACTAGCGCGATCCGAATTGCGAAGGAACGGGTGTAAAGTGTAAGAACTCGGGCCAGCATCGCTGGTTCCTACACAGTTCAAAGCAGATTTAACCGGACGCTAGCGATGCCAGTTACTTCGTTACCTGCTGTTGATCCTGTTTGCGCGATGTCGCCGCGCTCGGCCATAATGCGCCATTATTCGCGGATTCGAGCGCACAGCCTGACGCTGGCGGCCCCGCTGTCCGCCGAGGATCAATGCGTTCAGTCGATGCCCGATGCCAGCCCCACGAAATGGCACTTGGCGCATACCACCTGGTTCTTCGAAGCAATAGTGCTTGGCCCGCATTCGCATCGTTATACGCCGTATGACACGCGTTATTTCTACCTTTTCAACTCGTACTACGAAACGCTGGGCCCGCGCCACCCTCGACCTCAACGAGGGCTTTTGACTCGCCCGACATTGCCGGAAATTCACGCTTATCGCCAGCACGTCGATGCTGCCATGCAACACTTCATCGAGAATTGCGGTAACGACATGTGGGCGAATAGTGGCCCGTTGGTTATGTTGGGCCTGCATCACGAGCAACAGCATCAGGAATTACTGCTGACGGATATTTTGCATGCCTTGTCGTGCAATCCACTGTGGCCCGCTTATCAGCCGATTCCAGGCACTGATTTATTAAGCCGATCGCGTGCAGCGCCCGAACCGGTGCCGGAACTAAAGTGGTTGGAAACGCCGGGCGGCATAGTTCCTATCGGGCATGATGCCGAAAGCGAGCCTGGGTTTGCTTTCGATAACGAGAGCCCGCGCCATGATGTATTGCTGGCGCCGTATCGGCTGGCCAATCGCCTGGTGACCTGCGGCGAGTACGCAAATTTTATTGCCGATGGCGGCTATCGTGAACCTCGCCTATGGCTATCTGAAGGGTGGGCCGCGGTTCAGGCCGGCGGCTGGCAAGCACCGGCATACTGGGTGGATTCGGAGGCAGGCGGCGCAGCGGAACAAGATTGGCACGTGTTCGGCCTGCATGGACTGCTGCCAATGAACAACGCCGACCCGGTTTGCCAGCTAAGCTTTTACGAAGCGGCCGCCTATGCCGAATGGTCAGGGGCGCGCTTGCCGACCGAATTCGAATGGGAAGCGGCCGTGCGCCGGCCCGGAGTGGAACAAGCAATGGGTTACGCCTGGCAGTGGACGCGGTCGTCCTACGATCCTTACCCCGGCTTTCGCGCACAGAAAGGGGCAATAGGCGAATATAACGGGAAATTCATGGTGGGCCAGTTGGTGCTGCGCGGCAGCAGCTGCGCTACGCCGGCGGGTCACGCGCGTGTCACTTATAGAAATTTTTTCCCGCCGCCAGCCCGTTGGCAATTTTCCGGCTTGCGTCTGGCCAAGGACTTGGGATGCTAACCAATCGACAACCTCGCCGCGGCGACGATTATCTTAACGTCGCTGGCGAAGAACCCGCTTTGAGAGATTTTTCCAGCGATATGCTCGCCGCGCTTCAGATGCGGCCGCGCTGCCTGTCGCCGAAATATTTCTACGATGAAACGGGTTCTGCGCTGTTTGACCGTATTTGCGACTTGCCCGAATATTACCCAACGCGTACAGAGCTGACGCTACTGGCCGCCCATGCAACGGAAATCGCCGTACGAATGGGTCCGCGTGCAGAGATCGTTGAATTTGGCGCGGGCTCGTTGCGAAAGATCCGCTTGCTGCTCGATGCCATGGACCAGCCATCGCGCTATGTCCCCATCGACATTTCCGGCGCGTACTTGTCCGCCAATGCCGCTCAATTACAGCATGACTACCCGAGTTTAAGCGTGTTGCCGATTATGGCCGACTACACCGGTGCTTTTCATTTACCTGTAAAGGAGCCCAGCTGCGGCCGCCGTATTGGCTTTTTCCCCGGCTCTACGATAGGCAATTTGCTTCCGGCCGATGCATTGAAGTTTTTGCGGCAGGCAGCACAATCATTACGGGGAGGCGCCCTGCTTTTAGGCGTGGATCTCATTAAGAATCCCTCGGTCTTGCATGCGGCTTATAACGATTCGCAAGGTATTACCGCAGCATTCAATCTGAATCTGCTGACGCGGGCGAATCGCGAATTAGACGCGAATTTCGACGTATCACGGTTCGCTCATAGCGCTTTTTACAACGCGCCGATGCAGCGTGTGGAAATGCATTTGATAAGTCGCGCGGCGCAACACGTTCGAGTGTGCGGCGAACGTTTTGATTTTGCGGAGGGTGAAACCTTACACACCGAAAATTCGTACAAATTCACCGTGGAAGGCTTACGTGCATTAGCCTCTCAAGCCGGTTTTCACCCTGGGCAGGTGTGGGTCGATCCGCAAAAACTGTTTAGCCTGCATTGGCTGCCGGCTCCGCTTTGACATGGCAACTTTTCCGTACGCTTAATTCACCCGGCGGCCATTCTGGTCAATGACGGCTTGTCCGTCTTCCTTGCTAAATGGCCCTCGTTGCGGCTCTGGCAGAATATCCAGAACCAATTCCGAGGGGCGGCACAACGCTACCCCAAGAGGAGTGACCACGAAAGGCCTGTTGATCAAGACAGGATGTTCTTCCATGGCGTCGAGCAATTGATCGTCTGTCAATGTGGCCTTGTCCAGCCCCAATTCTTTATATATAGATTCTTTTTCGCGCAGCGCCTGGCGAACACTCAATCCGGCATGCTTGATCAGGCCCGAAAGAATTTCGCGCGACGGCGGCGTTTGCAAATATTCAATGACGGTGGGGTCGATACCGGCGTTTCGAATCAAGGCCAATGTATTGCGCGACGTGCCGCAACTGGGGTTGTGATAAATGGTGACGGTGCTCATAGGAGTCCTCTAATTTGGGCTAGCTCGCAAGTAAAAAATAATATAGCGCCCATTCGTCGCTAATGTAGCGCCACCCCTTGTGGGTGGCAAACCCCCCATTGGGCCTAATGGCGATGCTGATGATGCGAATCAGGAAAATGGTCATGGGAATGGGTCAGCGGCTCGTGGCGATGCCAGTGACGGTGCTTGGTTCCCGGTGCGACGGGAGCCAAGTGCGAATGCGAGTGATGCTCATCGTGCGTGTGCTCATGCTCGTGTTCGAGCGCCTCGTGCTTGTGCGTGTGCATATGCCGCTCGCTTAGGTGTAGCCAGACACCAACGGCCATCAGCGCAGCGGCGGCCAAGAGTTGCAACGTTACGGGCTCGCCCAGCGTAATGGCCAGTATGGCGCCAAAGAACGGCGCAACCGAGAAGTAGGCTCCCGTTCGAGCGGCACCGAGGTGGCGCAGGCTGACGACAAATAGCGCCAGACTCACCCCATAGGCCAAAAAGCCCACTCCCATGGCGCCGGCCACGCTGGGCCATGGGGGGAACGACGCACCGAGCGCAAAGGCCAACCCCAGGTTAACTAGCCCGGCCGCCAGTCCTTTCACCGAGGCAATCCAGCCCGCGTCGGCTAGCGACACCTTGCGCGTCAGATTATTATCGATACTCCACGCCAAACAAGCGCCCAGTATGGCCAGCGCCGGCCATATCCCGGCAAAACGAGCTTCGCCGGGCCAGCTCAGTACGGCTGCGCCGGCCACGATGGCGGTCATACCCAGCGCGATACGCCGGTCGAAATTCTCTTTAAAGACAAACCACGCCAGCAGCGCCGTAAATACGCTTTCGGCATTAAGCAACAGTGAAGCGCCCGACGCAGGCATGCCGGTAAGCCCCAGCATCAGCAAAACAGGCCCCGCTACGCCGCCCGCCACAATCGCGCCTATTAGCCACGGCGCTTCGCTGCGGGGTAGCCTGACAGCCGGGGCATGGACAAGGCGCCGGTACAGAGCAAGGCCCAGCCCCGAGCCCAGATAAAGCAAACTGGCCAGCAGCCAGGGGCTGACGCTACCCAGCAGAAGCTTTGCCAATGGCGTTCCCGCGCCAAACAGTAGCGCCGCCAGCATAGCGGATAACACCCCGGGCTGGCCGAGGTTCCGTATCAAATTCATGGTCGATCTCATTGCAGGGCGGATGGCTAGTGCATATAGTGCACAGCTCAATGTGACACGTATAATTGGCTATTGCAACATTCACCTGCAACACTACCTGTTGCAAATATCGTGTGGATCATAAAAGACGTAATACCTTTTAATTTTTTGGCAGCCACAAGGGCTGCCGCTATATAAAACCATTTTCGGGAGATAGGGATGTCATCACGCAGGCAATTCGTGGCGGGCCTTGGCGCAGCCGGGCTGGGAGCGGTGTTACCCATGGCGAGATCGTTCGCCGAAAGCAATGAATCCAGCATGGCGCGTATCAAACGCACGAAAACGCTCAGAACGGGTGTTGTCGCGGGCGCCGCACCTTACTTTGCGAAATCAGTCGCGACTGGCCAATGGCAGGGTTTCGGGCCTGATTTTGCGCGGCAACTGGCGCAATCGCTGGGCGTAAAGCTGCAGCTCGTGGAAACGACCTGGGGCAATGCCGTCCTGGATTTGCAGGCCAACAAGATCGACTGCATGTTCGGCATGGCTCCCACAGAGCAGCGCAAGAAAATGGTTGGCTTTACCGCCCCGCTTTTTCAAAATACGTTCACACTGGTTGCACGCAAGGGCTTCGATCCGAAAACATGGGCGGAAGTCGATCAACCGAAGGTTCGGATTTCCGTTGACATCGGCTCGAATCAGGACACTTTCGCCACGCAAACCCTGAAAAAAGCAACCATACAACGTTTCGACACCTCGGGCGATGCAACCCTTGCCTTGCAAACGGGGCGCGCCGATGGACAGCTGCTGGTTGCTTTGCTGGGCGTTACCGTTCTGGCCAAAGCACCAGGTTTGGGACACCTGATAGTGCCCACGCCGGTCGAAGGTGCGCCAACCTCCATCGGAGTGCAAAAAGAAACGGATACGGCCTTCCTGGCGGCCGTAAACGAGTGGCTGGCTAAAATGCGCAGCAGTGGCGAAACCCGAAAAATCATCCTCGAAAACATGGAAAAGCTGGTGGGAATCAAAGCCGCCGATTTCCCGAAAGAGGTGGTGCTGTAATCGATGCGGCGGTGCCCAGATTTTCGCGACACATCCAGAAGTCGGCCAGATCGACCAAATCGAAAACGGGCACACCGCACTGTCGGCGAATGTCGGCGGCGTAAGGGCGCATGTTGGTGCACTCCAGCAGCAGCGCCCTTATCGTTGCATGAGTCGCCATCAATCGCCCGGCAGCTTCCACGACCTCATCACGAATCAGGTCGAAGCGGCCTTCAGGTTGGTCGCCAATAATGACCCGTGCGAATTCACCTCCCTCTTCTACTCCCATGACCGGCGTATCGGGCGATGCGCCAACCGCAATCAGGTGCTCGCTGGACAACGAGTTGGCGGAAGCGGTAAGGACGCCAATTTGTCCGTCAGTCGAGAATAATTTCGTGAGAAGAGGAATCAGCAGCAGCGATGACGTTGCCACGGGGATGCGGACCGAGTTGGCGATGCGCTGCTGGTGAAGCGCCAGGAAACCGCAGCTCGTCACAATCGCCGCGCAGCCGTCCCGCTCCAGTTCGCGCGCCCCATCGCAAAACGCGTCCAGCAAGCCGGCGGCCTGCTCATGGATGACCCTAACCGGGGATGCGTTCGGGATGCATTTGAAGCGGGTCGGGTAGGAAAACGTATCAGGATTGCCTATATCGCCAATAGGCCGGGGAAACTGCGTATCGAGCATCAAAATGCCCAGCGTCTGCATCGTCATTTAATGGCCATACCGATCAAGAGTCAGCCCCGACAAGTCGATTTCCGGTTCGTGCCCGGTAATAAGGTCTGATACAACCTGCGCCGAACCCATGGACATGGCCCAACCGGTAGAACCGTGGCCCAGGTTGATATATAGATTTTGCGTGGGCGTTTTCCCAAGCAAGGGCGGGCCGTCAGGCGTCATCGGACGCAGGCCGACCCAGAACGAGGCTTGGCTCACATTTACCGCATCGGGAAACCAATCCTGCATGACCTTGATCAATGTCCGAGTCGCTTTCTCGCGAACGACTAATTTGCTGTCGCCCAGCTCCGCCGTGCCGGCTACGCGTATATTCGGTCCCATGCGCGTGATGGCTGTCTTTAGCGACTCATCCATGACGGCGGCGCGCGGAGCCCTCTGTGAATCTGTAACGGCAAGCGTCGTGGAGTAGCCCTTGATCGGGTACAGGGGAACAACAATGCCAAATGGCGCGAGCAGATCCCGGCTTTCGACGCCAGCCGCCACCACCACTACATCGGCATCAAGAGTTTGCCTGGTCTGGCGATCATCGCGCACGACAACGCCCGTCACTCGGGCACCGGAACTTTGCAGCGCTCGAACCTCCGTATTGAAGCGGAAATGGACACCGCCTTCTTCGCACAACAGGCGCAGATGTTTCGCAAACACCGCGCAGTCGCCCGCCTCGTCATCGGGCAAATAAAGACCGGAAGCGGGCTGTACCCTGGCCCATTTCAGTCCAGGCTCGACCTCTACGCACTCGTTCGCGGTCAACAGCCGATGGTTGATCCCTGCTTCTGCAAGGATTTGCATGGCCGGCCTGGCCATTTCCTCATCGAACGCCGAACGGAACAACTGCAGGTAGCCCTGGCTGCGCCCGTACTCGAAAGGATGGGTAGCGCGAAATTGCTCAAGACGGGACTTGCTGTAATAGGCAATACGCTGCATGCGCTCTTTATTGATGCGGTACCGTTCAAGATCGCACTCGCGCAACCAGCGCATGACCCACCGCCATTGGCGCGAATTGAATTTGGGCCGATAAATGACCGGCGACTCTGAGCGGAACAGGTATTTCAGGATTTTCGTGGGCATGCCGGGAGCCGCCCACGGTGTGACATAGCCTGGTGCGATGACCCCCGCGTTGCCGCGGCTGGTTGCGCAGGCTACATCGGGTTCACGGTCGATGACAGTGACGCCGACGCCACGCTGGCAGAGTTGATAGGCCGTCGCAACCCCGATGATGCCGCCGCCAATGATAATCGCCTGCATGAAATTTCCGTAAGGTAAAAATTCTGTGCGCTTATTATAAGGAACAGGGTTTTTGTGGATAGCGCCTTAATTGTCGGGGTGCTGGCAGCCACAAGGGCTGCCACTACAAAACGCACCCGTCCGTAATGTAGTGGCAGCCCTTGTGGCTGCCAAAACCCGCCCAATCAAGACGGCAACGCACCAAACCGACCAGAACATCGCTGCAACAACGTTTCTTGTTTTCGCTACACCGGCCTAAAATGCCGTTTTATGCGATTCGGCGGCCAAGCCGTATCGGCATTTGAATTGGAGACGCTGTGTATCATTGGGACTTCGGGGCACTTTGGCCATATCGCGATTTATTGCTGAACGGCCTTCTGTATACCCTCTTCTTTACGGTAGTCTGTGTTGCGCTTGGCCTGGCGATAGGCTTGGCGAGCGGTCTGGGCAGGCTATCGGGCAATATCCTGATTTCAGGCCCGATGCGCGGCTACGTAGAATTGTTTCGCTGCACTCCGGTTCTCGTTCAGCTAATCTGGTTTTATTATGCGTTGCCGGTTCTTTCCGGGATCCAGATATCACCCGCCATGGCCTCGGTATTGGCGCTATCTTTGTACGGCGGAGCCTTCTACTCGGAGATATTTCGCGCCGGCGTTGTATCCATCGACGCCGGTCAATCGGAAGCGGGCATGGCCATTGGTATGACAAAACCCCAGATCATGCGCCGCGTTGTGCTTCCGCAAGCCTTCAAGCGCATGGTTCCTCCCCTGATGAGCCAATCGATTATGCAATTGAAGAATACCTCTCTTCTATCTGTACTGGCCATCCCCGACCTCTTATATCAAGGGCAAACGGCCGCGCACGATTTGTACCGGCCTCTCGAGTGTTATTCCATCGTCGCCATTTGCTATTTTGCCGTGCTTTTTCCAGCGACCATTTTTTCCAAACGGCTGGAAAACCGCCTCGCACAACAGGACAAGGGCTGAGATGGCTGAATTCATGATCGAGATCGACCATCTGAGCAAACGTTTCGGCAACCAGGTTGTCCTTAAGGATATCTCGTTAAAAGTCGCGAAAAGCAATGTGGTAGCCATCATCGGGCCTTCAGGATCGGGCAAGTCCACGCTGCTGCGCTGCATTAATCTCTTGACCTGTCCCGACGGCGGGCAGATCCGGGTGGGCACACAGCACCTCAAATTCGACGGGACGACGTCCTGTATTCCCGCAGATCGAAAACTGGCAGAGTTCCGCTCGAACACCGGCATGGTTTTTCAGCACTTCAACCTTTTCCCGCATATGACGGCGATCCAGAATGTGATGGAAGGAATGGTTACGGTTCGCAAGCAACCCAAGGCGATTGCCAGGGAGAAAGCCCTCGAACTATTGACTCGGGTCGGCCTGGCCGAGCGGGCAAACACCTATCCCGATAAATTGTCCGGCGGCCAGAAACAGCGTGTCGCGATCGCCCGGGCTTTGGCGCTGCAACCGCAAGTCATGCTGTTTGACGAGGCAACGTCGGCGCTTGACCCCGAGTTGGTAGGCGAAGTGCTTTCGGTGATAAAACAATTGGCGGACGAGGGAATGACCATGATGCTAGTGACGCACGAGATCGCCTTTGCCCGGGAGGTTGCGGACGAAGTGATTTTCATGCGCGACGGCGTCGTCGTGGAGTGCGGCCCGCCCGCGCAGGTGATTAGCGCGCCGCAACAGGCGGCGACGCAATCATTCCTGGCTCGTTTTAACGCATCTTGACCAGATACTGCTCAAAACTTTTCGCAACCTCAGCCGGCCCGCGCCTACCCCAGCAAATCGCGCATATCGTCGGCGTGTTCTTCCTCGACGGCCATAATGCCGATCAGCATTTGCCGGGTCGTCGGGTCGGTATCGCCGATTTTTTCAATCATTTGCCGGTACGATTCGATAGCGACCCGTTCGGCGATCAGGTTTGCCTTGATCATGGCTTTGATGTCGGCAGAGTCATCGTATTCGGCGTGACTGCGCTGCGCCAGGCTTGCCGGGTTGAAATCGGGCTCGCCATTCAACTGAACGATGCGCTCGGCGATTTGATCGGCGTGGCCCTGCTCTTCGAGTGCATGCTGCAAGAATTCGTCTTTAATCGGCATATTGACCAGGCCGTTTGCCGTGTAATAGTGCCTTTTGTAGCGCAACACACAGACGAGTTCGGTTGCCAGGGCGCTATTTAGCAAAGCCACGATTTCTTTGCGATTACCCTGATAGCCCGCCGTTACGGCGCCGTCGCTCATGTTTTTCGCGGCTTTTCGTATAGCGGAGGTGTTCAAAGGCGATACATAGGATTGCGAAGATTTAGCTTTCGAGGCCATGGTTTTCCCTTGTTAAAAGCAATCTGCCTAAAAAACTTGCCGTCGCCCAAAGCTGCGGCATGTTCCGACTCGGCCAGTTTAGTACCTTGGCATACGCAGCAGGAGTGCAATATATTTCAAAATGCTTCGAATCCGTTAAAACGCCTTCGTATGCAGGACGCACGCGTGGCGGGTCGTCCCCTGCTCCACCTGCAGCGTGCTATGCCCAATAGAAAATCGCTCTTTCACCGCACACATAATGGTGTCCAGGAAGATGTCGCCGGGGTAGCCCTCAGGCATCACCAGATGAACCGTCATTGCGCTTTCGGTGGTGCTCATGCCCCAGATGTGCAGGTCGTGCACATCTGTAACGCCCGGACATTGGCGCAAGTAGGCTTCGACGTCTGCTAGGTCGATATGTGCCGGGACAGCGCTTAATGCCAGTTGTACAGAATCACGCAAGAGACCCCAGGTGGCCACCACAATCACCGCGACCACTACAAGGCTCACTACCGAATCCAGCCAGTTAAAACCCGTAAACAGCATTACGATGCCGGCCACGGCCACGCCCAGCGATATGGCAGCATCGGCGGCCATATGGAGATAGGCGCCCCGGATGTTGAGATCTTGCTTGCTACCCTTGACGAACAGCCACGCCGAAAAGCCATTGATGATCACTCCAATGCCGGCAACCACCGTTACCGTCAGGCCGGCAACTTCGGGAGTCTGCGCAAGACGCTGTATCGCTTCCCACGCAATAGCACCCGACGCTATCAACAAGAACATGGCATTGGCCAAGGCCGCCAGGATCGAAGAACTGCGCAGGCCATAGGTAAAACGCCGGCTGGGTGCACGGCGAACGAGTATGGCCGCTCCCCAGGCCAGCAACAGACCCAGCACATCCGACAGATTATGTCCGGCATCGGCCATAAGAGCAGTCGAATTGGCGATGAAACCATAGACGAACTCGATTGCGACAAAGCCGGCGTTCAGCGCAATGGCTACAGCAAAGGAGCGGCCATGATTATTGGGATCGATCTGATGATGGTGAGCCCCGCCATGCGCATGTGCGCCATGGCCATGACCGTGATGATCGTGGGCATGATGGGTCGCGTGCGAGGGTGCCATTGATATGCATCCGTATAGGTTCGGTAGCCCATTGTAGTGGCACTGCATTTATCTATGTAGCGGCACCCCTTGTGGGTGCCATCATCCGCAAAAATTATCGACTGCATCGGATTCTTACAATACTATAATCCCGCACGGCGAAATAGTGCCGTGGACGCGGTAAAAGCCCACAATAAAAATGGCGGCTCGCAATCCGATCTCCGCTCCCGGAGGTCTCCAAAGGGGGAAAAGAGGCTACTCATCGCCTTGGCTTTTTTTATAAAACCGAAATTGCGTAGTTTCCTACAATTATCTGGAGCGAGACATGTCGTATAACCCGGGCATCACTGCAGCGCCTGTTGACAGTAATCCGTCCTTCGTAGAAGCGACTTATTCCAAAGTAACCCTGCGTTTGCTTCCCCTGCTGTTTCTTTGCTATGTGGCGTCCTATCTGGACCGCGTCAATGTGGGCTTTGCCAAGCTGGAAATGCTGAACGACCTGAAATTCAGCGAAACGGTTTACGGCTTTGGCGCAGGTATTTTCTTTCTCGGGTATTTTCTCTTCGAAGTGCCCAGCAATGTCATTTTGCACAAGGTCGGCGCACGAATCTGGATTGCCCGCATCATGATTACCTGGGGGCTGATTTCGGGCGCGACAATTTTCGTTACGACGCCGGAAATGTTCTATGTGATGCGTTTTTTACTCGGCGTGGCGGAAGCCGGGTTTTTCCCAGGCGTGATCTTGTATCTGACCTACTGGTATCCATCACATCGCCGCGGCAACATTACCGCCCTGTTTCTGACTGCCGTCGCCTTGTCGGGCGTCATCGGCGGCCTGCTTTCGGGGTGGATATTGCACTCGATGTCGGACGTCTATGGGCTGGCCGGCTGGCAGTGGATATTTATCCTCGAAGCGATTCCATCGCTAGTGCTGGGCCTGTTCATCATTTTCTACCTGAAAGACCGGATTCGCGATGCTCACTGGCTGAACGAGGAAGAAAAGCAGTTGCTTGAAGCCCAAGTGCAATCGGAAGCCGGCCAAAAGCAAAGCGTGTCGATGAGCCAGATGCTGGCCAACCCGAAGGTTTGGTTAAGCGCCGTTATCTATTTCTGTTTTGTGATGGGCTTGTACGGTGTGGGCTTCTGGCTGCCGACCATCATCAAGGCAACGGGCGTGAAGGACCCTCTGAATATCGGCATTTTATCGGCCATACCCTACGCCGCCGCTGCCGTGGCAATGGTTTTGGTCGCGCGCAGTTCGGACAAGCATCTGGAACGTCGCTGGCATGTAGCGATTTCGGCGTTCGTAGGCTGCGCCGGCCTCGTGTTGAGCACGGTATACAGCCACAATACCCTGCTGGCCATGATATGCCTGACCGTGGCGACCATGGGCACCATGGCCACGCTACCGTTGTTCTGGAGCCTGCCCACCTCGTTCCTGGGCGGCACAGCCGCAGCTGCCGGAATTGCACTGATCAACTCATTGGGCAATTTATCCGGGTTCGTCAGTCCGTCGCTAATCGGTTGGCTCAAGGACCTGACCCAAAGCACCAACTCGGGCATGTTTGTGCTGGCGGCCTGTTTGCTGCTGGGCGGGCTGCTTACCTTGACGGTGCCGGCGAGATTGGTCAATAAGTAGAAATGGGTCGATCTGCGGCCATGGAATGGCACCCACAAGGGGTGCCGCTACAGAACCTATCGGTGAATCATGTAGCGGCACCCCTTGTGGGTGCCATACGCCACAGGCACGTTTAGCGGTAGCCCTTGTGACTGCCACCTCCGCCTATTTACCAGAAAACTCAGCCATCAATTGTTCAAGGCTTTTGTCGACCGGCAATGCGCCAATGTCTTTCAAAGAGCCTTCCAGCCAGCTGTATATCAACCGGCCCTCGGAGATATCCAGCAAGCGTTTGCGTTCGACGTCGATCTTTTTTTGCGCATCGGCCAAAACTTGTTCCACGCTTGCCTTGGCAATAACCACCACACCATCCGCATCACCCACGATGATATCCCCCGGCTCTACAGCGACGCCGCCGGCCGATATCGGATACCCAATGCGGCCGCCATTTCGTTTTGTCGGACCGTTTGGATTGGATGCGCACGCAAATACCGGAAATTTACCCGACATTAATTCCGCTACATCGCGCACCGCTCCATCAATGACAACGCCGGCCACGCCCGCCGCCTTGGCGTGCGCGCACATCAATTCACCCATGAGTGCGGAGGTGGTGTTGGCTTTACCATCGACAACAATAACATCGCCGGGTTGTGCCAGAGCCAACGCGGCATGAATCATCAAATTATCGCCAGGCCGCACTTCAACCGTGAATGCCGATCCGCAAACCCGCATCGTCGGCGCCAAAGGTTTGATTCGGCCATCGAGGCCTCCCCGCCGGTTTGCCACATCGGCCAGGATCGAAGAAGCTATTTGCCCGACTCCGGCAATCTGTTCTTTTGTCACCCGGCTAAACGTACTGTTGATCATGCTTGGGCCTCTTGTTCAATTAGCGCCTCTAAAGGCAAGTCTCGCCCGCTGCTGGCTGCTCACACTAGAGCAGATCATCGGCAACGCGCGGATAAACACACTGGAAACATTCCGCATATTTGATTTTTTTATTGGAATTGCGAGACGCCTGCACACCTCGCTGCAAGCCAACGCGAGTGTAATAGTCCCACAAGTGTTCTTGTGCACCCATCACCTGGAAAGCGTTGTACTTTTTTTCCCAGACAGGTGAAATATCCAAAAACAGCTCAGGCTTCCATTCACACTGCTCCGGTTGATGGGGTTCAAACAAAAAAACCGGAGGAGCCCCAATAACCGATTGGCCCGGATTATGGCCATGCGCTTGCGCGATGATCCGTGCTTCCAGCGCCAGGTGGTTCGCTAAAGGATGATCGAAGTTATAGGGATCCTTGAATGAATGCGTCAAAACAAATTCCGGATTCAATTCGCGATAAGCGTCAACGATCTTGAATAAAGAGTCGTCGCCCACGCGCAACGGATAATCGCCACAGTCAAGAAAAGACACGCTGGCGCCCAGTATTTCAGCAGCTCCCTCGGATTCCTCTTTGCGCGCCTGCTTCACCGTTTCGAGGGACATGTTCCCCTGCTTCCACAACTTGGCCGATTCTCCGCGCTCGCCGAAAGATAGGCAAAGAATATGCACCTTCCACCCGCGTTCAACGTACAAAGCAATCGTACCGCCCGCCCGCCAAACAAAATCGGCGGAATGGGCGCTAACAATAAGAGCATTTTTCTGATTCATCAACTCATCCCAAATACTTCACCGCAGACACACTCAGTCAGCTTTGATGCCGGCCGCTTTGATGACCTGTGTCAGGACCGTGGTTTCTTTATTCAAAAAGGCGCCAAATTCCGCAGGTGTTCCCGGCAACGGCATTGGACACCGTATAAAGCTCAGGGTAGCTCGACGCCAGAACAGTTTGAGGAGACGTAACGCCAATTACGGCTGCCGCGGTGACTATAAGAGCTGCGAGCAGCTTGGATCGTTTCATGGATTGACCTCCTCATATTGATGCATTGATCCGATAAGTTTGGAGCCAGGTACTTATATGGTCAAATACTATTTCAACCTCATATTTATATGTTTTTCGACTAACTATGGATTTCAGACAGCTCAATTACTTTGTGGCCGTAGCGCAAGAACTTAGCTTCAGCCGCGCGGCACAAAGGCTGCACATTAGCCAGCCGCCGCTCAGTCAACAAATAAAGTTGTTGGAGGAAAATCTGGGCGTTTTGCTGTTTGACCGTACCCGCCGCTCAGTTGAATTAACCCATGCAGGATCGCTGTTTTACGAACAGGCGACCGCCATCCTTAAACAATATGCTGCGGCAAAGGAGCTATGTGCCTGGTCCTCGGACGGCAGAGCGGGCAAGTTGAGAATAGCTTTTACCGCTTCAGTGCCTATTTTTGAAGAATTTCCGCGGCTGATTCAAAGCTTCCGTACTGCGTACCCAGGCATCGAAATGGATTTATTACATCTATCGACCGGAGAGCAGCTTGTCGCGCTGGGCGAAAAACAAATCGATGTCGGATTCTTAAGGCCATCACTCGATTTTCACGCACCGCCCTCCATCGAAGCGCTTGATCTCTGGCATGATGAACTTAGGCTTGCGGTTGCCAAGAACCACCCCGTTGCCACAGAAAATATAGGAGTCAAACTTGGCAACCTTGCTCAGGAAGACTTTATTTTGTTTCCGCAAGCGCTGGGCTGCGGCCTGTTCGAACACATCACGGCCATCACTGCCCGGGCAGGATTTTCGCCGCACATCGTCCAGGAAGTCCGTGAAAACAGCACGACGCTGGCACTTGTCGCCGCCGGGCTGGGGGTTTCTATCGTGCCAAGCACCTACTCGTACACCAAGCCACCGGGGGTAGAGTTAAAAAAAATCGAAGATGCGGACACAAAATCGAAAATCGTTTTGGCGTCAGCCAGAGACCATGAAACGGCATCCCTGAAGCTTTTTCTGAAACATGCCCAGGATTTCCTCGCATTGTAATGTCATGGACATAATGAATCGGTACAATCCCGCAACGTAATAATTGGTTCCATCCATGACCCTTCTTCAAACCATCCTCCTTGCCATCGTACAAGGCATTAGCGAGCTTTTTCCCATTTCCAGCGTGGCTCACGCCGTGCTGACCCCGTGGGCCTTCGGCTGGACGTTGACTCCGGAGTTTCTCAAGGTGCATTTCCTGCCCGTTGTTGTGCTCCTGCATCTTGGCACCGCCGTTGCACTGCTGCTGTATTTTCGCAAAGACTGGATCGCCTATGCACGCAGCCTGCTTGGCGGTAAAGACCTGATGGCGCGTCGCGAACTGCTGCTGGTGGTCGTTGGAACGGTGCCGGCAGCAGCGCTGGGATTTATCTTCGAAAAAATGCTCAAAGGCATATTCGCCAACGTCGCCTTTGCCGCAACCTTTCTTATCATCAACGGGTTCATCTTGTACATTGGTGAAAAGGCGCGCCATCGCGGGACCAAGGAATTGGCCGAGCTGAGCATTCCCCAGGCTCTGGGCGTGGGGTTTGCGCAATCGCTCGCGCTGATTCCTGGTTTTTCACGCTCGGGCGCCAGCATGGTCGCTGGATTCTGGGCTGGCCTGAGCCACGGCGCCGCGGCCCGTTTTTCGATGCTGCTGGCCACCCCGATTATTGTCGGCGCGAGCGTACTGGAAATCCCTAAACTTGCGCATCAAGCCGATGCGGCCACTTTTCAGACTGCTGTAGTCGGCGGCGTTGTGGCCGGCATCGTGGCCTATCTAAGCGTCTGTATTTTGATGAGCTGGTTCAAGCGCAACGAGATCAATGCCATGCGGCCATTCGCGATTTATTGCTGGGTGGTCGGCGCCCTGGTGCTGTTCTTTCATTAGGACGCTAGAGCATTTTCGGTTGAAGCGTTTATGGAACTGAACGCGTTTCGCGTCGCGCTTTTTTGCGCCGTTTTGGGTGGGGTAATCGTTTAGGGTGGAGTCGTTCTGTTAAGACGCCGCAGGCCGCCGGCCCCGCCCCGGCCCCCATAGACGGCGTCTTCAAATACCCAACCGACAAATACCCAAACATCCCGTGCCGTATACAGGTTGACCAAAAATGCTCTAGTCGGGCAGCCACTCCTGCACCGTCATCTCGATAGTGATGCAGGTAGGGGATGATCCGCGAACAAATTTGCCTGCGAAAACATGGCCCTGGTTGTCGGCGACGATGCCAAACAGATTCGCGACCGGGGCTGGCGAGTTCTGATGCGTAGACACGTTTCCCGACAACGACAGCAGCTCTACGGCAAAACCTTCCACCTCGATCGTCCGAGGCGTGTCTCCCGCGGTCTGCTCAAGCTGCGTGCGAAACAGACTTCCAAGCGCCCCTTTCACAATGGCGTTTTTGACATCGTGCCGAACGCATAGTTCTTCGATGCTTTCGACCAAGTCATCATTGCATAGCAACCGGGCAGCAAGCACACGGCCGAAGCGGCCTCCGATCAGCCTAGATTCCATGACTTAGCCCTTCGCGTCTGACCGGATGGAATATATGCATGTTCGAGGTGCGATCCAGATCGGCCGCAAAGCCGATATTGGGCGTAGCGCCGACTTGCACGCTCAAGCCCGCCGCGCCCGCAATGCAATTGACAACATCCAGATGGCCGCCATGCATCGCATCGTTTGCGTCAACCAGGAAACCGTGACAATGCAGCAAAGGCGAGCCATTGAAACCGGCGCCGTAAATAGCGTTTGCTGAAAACAGGAGAGCCCGGCCAAGGTGGATGCCTGCTCCGTACTTCACAAGCGTTTTACCTGATTGTTCGGGCGGTGCCGTGTGATAAACCGCTACATCGAGCGGTCCGGGTAAAAACTCAAGCTGTGCGAACCGGATGCCGGCATTTTTCAACGCCTGATGCACTCCATCCCAAATACTGGCGCCGGCTTCGATATGTAATTGAAAATCGTCGACATCCCAGTCGGCAACCGACAAGACCCTGCTGCTCATGGCGAAAATCCTTGAATAGGCAGCAATGGCTTTTGACTCATGGCCGCCTGTATTGACATCCGTTCACCTCTTTGCGTCCTTGTGGGACATTAGACAAACAGGTGCTTTCGGCCCTAGTGGGCAAACTGCGCAAAGATAAATTGGTATGAGTGGATTGCTTTAGAATCGTCCCACTATATGAACCAAACCTAACCTATGTTTTTTATCTTATGGCAATGCTTTCATTTAAACAACAAAAATACTGAAGAATAAGGGTTGTTACTAGTCCATGATATGAACCATATGAAGTGCAAGAAAGATTTGCTGGTGCATGTGGCTGTATGCCACTCGCAAAGGGGTGGGGCTACAACAGCGAACGGCAATGGGTGTTAATACCCGGATGACAGGCACAAGGCCTGTCGCTACATGCCTGTCGCAATCTGAATTGCACCCTGCCCGCGTGCTTGCTACACTTGCCGCGGAGATGGCATTCCTCCTTTAACCGCCGGCACTCGCCCGCTAATGATGCCTACACGTTCCTGAACGCTGTAGGCCCAGGCATACGGTTTCGTCCAGGCTCATGTTTTTAGTTGCGTATCTGGCCCCCATGATAAATATGCCGTTCATATCTCCTACCCTCCCCGGCTCGCGCACCATGCATCCTTTCCGCACGCAAGGCTAAGCCATGGCACTCACCGCTATCGTCGTCATCTCCATCGGTGCAGCCCTGGGCGCTTTGCTGCGCTGGGTGCTGGGAATGAGTTTGAACCATCTTTGGCCAACCTTGCCGCTAGGCACCTTGGCGGCAAATTTGATCGGCGGCCTGTTAATAGGTGTCGCCGCCGAATTCTTCAGAAATCACGGCGGCCTTGCGCCCGAATGGCGCCTGGCCATCATCACAGGGTTTATGGGCGGCCTGACCACATTTTCAACCTTCTCGCTCGAAGTGGGCAGCCTGATTCAAAGCCGCGAACTGGCCAGCGCTGCTCTTGAAATAGGCCTGCATGTGGTGGGATCGATCGGCCTGACCTTGCTGGGCATCGTTCTTGTGCAAACCGTGGCTCAGAGCTAAACATACGGAGTGTTCTCCATGACTGGCTATCAACTGACTTTCTTTACGCAGCAAAACCGAAGCCATGATTCCAAATCGTTGCATCAATGGCTCATGGACCTGACGCAATCCATGGGTATTCGCGGGGCAACCATGTCCACAGCCCAGGAAGGCATCGGAAGCGATCATCACCGTCATTCGGCCCGCTTCTTCGAGCTTGCAGACCAGCCTGTTGAGATCACCATGGTGGTGTCCGTTGCCGAATGCGAGTCAATTCTAAAACGCCTGAATGATGAGCCGGGCTTGCATCTGTTTTATTCGAAGATGCCGGTCGAGTTCGGGTTTATCGGCCAAGCCGATTAACCATTCTGTTATTTTCGGTGTCTCGCCACCGACACGGCCACATTGACCAACAGAATAAGCAAACACCCCAAGGCAAATAGAGGCGCACTCCAGCTGCTTTGAGCGGCGAACCGCGGCAACACCAGGCCGGCCCCCACGCACCAGAGAATCAGCGCCACGGCGAGACTGCCATCATCGACGAACAACCGGCCAAGCTTCCGTAGAAATTGAACCAGGCCTTCCATTACGCACCGCCCATGGAATCAAGTCGGGCACGGGCGAGGTTGACAGCTGCAACCGACGCGATAAGCAGCCCCCCCGCCAACACCACGATAGCCAGGTCTTCGCCAGGCCAGATCAGGCCTAGCCCTTCGCCCACCCAAAAAACCCCGAAAGCCGTAATCAGTATGCCGACGGCGAACTTGAGCGTGTTTTCAGGAACGCGAGCGAGCGGTTTTTGCAGTACGAAGCCCAAGGCAATAACCAGCACGCCAGCCAACGCCGCACCGATGCTGGCCGGAACCAGCGTATTGCCGGCGGCGCCTACCGCGATAACGATAAATACCACTTCAATGCCTTCGAGCAAAACCGCCTTGAAGGCAGTGGCCACGGCCAGCGGATCAAGCTGCCGCGTCGCGTCTGCGCTGACCGAACGCAATTGGGCGGTCTCGGAATTAAAGGCTGCCTGCTCATCGTGCAATCGGATAAGCCCGGCCGCACGCAGTATGGCTTTGCGCAACCAGCGCATGCCGAAAAGCAGCAATAGCACGCCGATGCCCAGTTGTAAAAACCGAATGGGAATATGGCCCAACAGCGGACCAAAAACGGCAATCATAATGGCCAACAGCAGCACGCCGCCGGCCACACCGGTGAGTGCCGAGCGCCAGCCTCTAACCGTGCCCACCGCCAGCACAATGGTGAGCGCTTCCACGAACTCGACCAGCGAAGCCAGAAAAGCAGCCAACACGGCGGGCCCGGCATGGGACCATAGCATCATGTTGCCGTCCTTTAAGTTAAAGTATTGAACATACTAAATAATAATGGAAAGCCCGATGGGCTTGTAGCGTTTTTCGAATCATACCGTAGCTCTTATTGAGGAGTTTTTTTCTTATGAACCCTTTGTTGCAAGCCGCACCGTCCTGGTCTGTAAGCCAGTGGCTGAACGCCTCATCGCCGATTACACTGGACTCCTTGCGCGGCAAGGTGACGGTGCTGCATGCCTTCCAGATGCTGTGCCCGGCGTGCGTATCCCATGGCATCCCCCAAGCCAAGGCCATATATCAGGCTTTCCCGCAGGACAAAGTCGCCGTGATCGGGCTGCACACCGTATTCGAGCACCATGCCGCCATGACTCCCGTGGCGCTGGAAGCCTTCGCACACGAATATCGCCTGGGTTTTCCCATCGGCATCGACCAGGCGGGTCCGGACGGGCTGATTCCTCTTACGATGCGCGCTTACAGCATGGAAGGCACACCCACCTTGATCCTGATCGACAAAGCCGGTTATATCCGCCTGCACCACTTCGGCAAACTGGATGACATCCGGGTGGGTGCCGTGATCGGGCAGCTACTGACCGAGCCCGCCGAGTCCTGAAGGGTTGGCCACCTTTTTCAACAGGGTGGTCAATATGTCGACGGGGATAGGGAAAACAATCGTCGAGCTTTTATCGCCCGCGACCTGGGTCAAGGTCTGCAAGTAACGCAACTGCATGGCAGAAGGTTGCTGCGCCAGGATTTCGGCCGCTTCCATCAAGGCCTGGGCGGCCTGCTTTTCACCCTCGGCATGGATCACCTTGGCGCGTCGCTCACGCTCGGCTTCAGCCTGACGGGCTATGGCCCGGATCATGTTTTCATTCAAGTCGATGTGCTTGATTTCCACATTCGTCACTTTAATGCCCCAGGAATCGGTTTGGGCATCCAGTATTTGCTGGACATCCAGATTCAACTTCTCGCGCTCGGACAACATCTCATCGAGCTCGTGCTTGCCCAATACGGCTCGCAAGGTGGTTTGGGCAAGCTGGCTGGTTGCCTCCAGATAGTGCTCGACCTGAATGATGGCTTTTTCGGGAGCAACCACCCGAAAATACAGGACCGCGTTGACCTTGACCGAAACATTGTCGCGAGAAATCACATCCTGGCTAGGCACGTCCATGGTCACCACGCGCAGATCGACCCGCACCATCTGCTGTATGCCCGGAATCACAAATACCAACCCAGGCCCTTTGACAGCCGTAAACCGCCCCAAGGTAAAAATAACGCCGCGCTGATATTCACGCAATATTCTGACAGCGTTAAATGTCAGCAAAAGCAGGACAATAACGACCCCGGACAAACCAATATTGATATCGTAAAACACATGCATCTCCTGTTATGGGTCTATTTCTTGAACGGCTGACGCACAACGTGCAAAGTCAGGCCCTCGAGCGCAGTGACTTTTATCGGGTCGCCCACGGCAAGCGGTTCGCGGCACTGAATACGCCAGCTTTCGCCGCGCACATCAGCGTAGCTCGCACGGTCGCCGGCCAATGTCACCACCCCGGGCAAGCCCAGCATTTCTTCACGCCCGGTCACTACTCGATGCTTATGGGCTCTGGCTGCCATGGCGCCTACGGCAAACAACAACACCGCGCTCGCCAGCGCAATGCCTATTAAAAATGGTATTGACAGGCCCAATCCCGAGGCGCCGCTATCCATAAGAAAAAGACCTCCTAGAAAAAAAGCAACCAAACCACCCAGGCCAACAACTCCAAAGGTGGGAAGGAACGCTTCCGCAATCATCAGCATGGCGCCCACGCCAAGTAACGCGACGCCCGCCCAGTTCACAGGAAGTAACTGAAACGCATACAAGCCAAGCAACAAGCATATAGCGCCCGCCACGCCAGGCAAGGCCATGCCCGGGCTGGTGAGTTCAAAAAACAGTCCAAAGATGCCAGCCATCAGCAAGATTACCGCCACTTCGGGATGGGCAAGCGTGGCGAGTATCCGGCTACGCCAGTCCGGCACGATCCGTTCGATGCTGGCGCCGGCGGTGGCCAGACGCACGGTGACCCCCGACGCAAGCGCGACTTGCCGCCCGTTGAGCTTGGCGAGGAGGTCGTCCAGGTTATCCGCGATCAAGTCGATCGCTCCGGCGGCAAGCGCATCGTGTGCCGACAGACTGGCCGCGTCGCGCACGGCTTGTTCGGCAAACTTGGAATTACGGCCGCGCAACTGAGCCAGACTGTGTATATAGGCGATCGCATCGTTGGTAATCTTTCTATTCATGGTGTCGCCGCCCGCGCCGGCAGCAGGCGGTTGCCCGGCCGCCGGTGGTTTGGCGGACCCGGGCTGCGTCTGGCCGGGTTCAACCGAAGCCGGCGCCTTGTCGGCCGGCTCGGAAACGGGCTTTTCGAAGCCCGGCAGGCCTATCGATACCGGAGAGGCGGCGCCCACATTGCTGGCGGGCGTCATGGCGGCGATATGGCTGGCGTAGAGGATGAAGGTGCCGGCGCTGGCTGCACGTGCGCCGGCCGGACTGACGAATGTGGCAACAGGCACGGGCGAAGCCAGGATTTGCTTGATGATGGCACGCATCGAGGTGTCAAGCCCCCCCGGAGTATCCAGTTCAATGACGGCCAATACCGCGTGTTCCTGGGCGGCATGCGCCAATCCGCGGATCAGGAAATCGGAAGTCGCAGGGTTAATGACTCCGTCGATCGATAGCACGACCACTTTGGGCGTTGCCGTAGCCGCGTGCGCCACATTTGACGCCACCGGTGAAAAGCCGCCGGAGAACAGCAAGAAGCCGCATACGATGAGTCGTCGCAACGCACCACTCATATCGGACTCCTTGAGCCATGCAGGCACTTGGAAGGTGGCGCCTGCGTCGCCTGTCTATACCTTAAGTATAGCCCCAGACACCTTTACTTCGAACCTGTTTTGCGCTTGCCCGGCGCAAGCCTGGACATTTCCTCGGCCAGCACACGAGCGTGATTATGCACAGGATCCTTGGCCGCATAAACCAGGGTAACGGGCTGTTTGCCTGCCGCCGCCAACACATCATGCATGCGGGCCTGTTGCTCTTGCGCACGCAATTCGGTTTGATAGTTCGCCTTGAATTCGTCCCAGTGCTCGATCTTGTGACCGAACCAGGTTCTCAGCGCGGGGCTAGGCGCCAGGTCCTTGCACCAGGTATCAAATTTCAGATCTTCTTTGGACACGCCGCGCGGCCAAAGACGGTCCACAAACACACGGTAGCCGTCCGAAGCCTGCATGCTCTCATAGGCGCGCTTGATACCCACATTCGTAGTCATTATTTCTCCCGCTAATCCGCCAGGCAAAGAAAACCCCTGGCTACAATTAGTCTACTCTTTTCAATGTCTACTTTGCAGGCCAGGGCAATTGCGCCAGACGCGCCCGCGCGCTGGCGTATTCGCGTTTTAAGCGGAGCACAATTTCGGCGGCGTCTGGAGTGTCGTCGATCTGGCCAACGCCTTGCCCCGCGCCCCATATGTCTTTCCAGGCCTTCGCCTTGGATCCGCCCTGGCCAAAATTCATCAAGCCCTTGTCGGCCACGCCCAAATTATCGGGATCAAGCCCCGCGCGCCGAATGCTTTCGCGCACATAGTTACCGTGCACCCCGGAGAATAGATTGCTATAGATGATATCGGCAGCCGTGGAACTAAGCAGCGACTGCTTATACTCTTCGCTCGCATGAGCTTCCCGGCTGGCAATAAAGCGCGTGCCGATATAAGCAAGATCCGCCCCCATTGCCTGCGCTGCCAGAATGGCATCTCCGGTCACAATCGAGCCCGACAAGACAAGCAGCCCCTCGAATCGTTTCCGTGCTTCACCCACCAGAGCCATGGGCGATAGCAGGCCTGCGTGGCCACCCGCCCCGGCCGCCACGAGAATGAGCCCATCCACACCCGCATCGATCGCCTTTTGCGCATGCCGCAGATTAATGACGTCGTGCAGAATAATACCGCCGTAGGCATGCACCGCGTCGATGATTTCGTGCACCGGCGCGCGCAAGGACGTAATCAGAATCGGCACTTGATGACGGATACACGTTTGCACGTCCTGCTCCAGGCGTACGTTGGAGGTGTGCACGATCTGGTTCACTGCCAGGGGGCCGACCACAGCATCCGGATGCGTCCGGCGGTAGTGGTCAAGTTCTTCTTTGATTTGAGTGAGCCACTGGTCGAGCAGTTCCGGCCCCCGGGCATTAAGGGCCGGAAATGAACCGACGATCCCTGCCTTGCACTGCGCAATCACCAGGTCAGGATAGCTGACCGTAAACATCGGCGCCGCGATGACCGGCAGGGAAAGGTTTTGCAGCACGGCGGGCAAGCGTCTGGCAACAGACATAAAATCTCCACAGGGAGGCTGTTTTGCCACCCACAAGGGGTGGCGCTACATCAGAGGAGCGGCGCTACATCAAAGGAGTGGCGCTACATCAGGTATGTGTCATATCTATCGGCACTATCCAGGCGTCGTATTGCTCGGCGGTGACAAAACCCAATGCCAGAGCGGCGCTGCGCAGCGTGGTCTGTTCGTGCTGTGCTTTCTTCGCAATGGCGGCGGCCTTGTCATAGCCGATATGACGATTCAAGGCGGTTACCAGCATCAGGTTTTTCTCGAGATTGCTGGCGATTTTATCCAGATTGGGCTCGATCCCCACCGCGCAGTGATCATTGAAGGCCCGGCACGCGTCAGCAAGCAGGCCAATGCTTTCCAACACATTGTGGACCATGACGGGCTTGAATACATTAAGCTGGAAATTGCCCTGGCTGCCTGCAAACGCCGTGGCGGCGTCATTGCCGAAGACTTGCACACACACCATGGTCATCGCCTCGCACTGCGTGGGATTGACCTTGCCGGGCATAATCGACGAACCCGGCTCGTTATCGGGGATATGCAGTTCGCCTATGCCGCAGCGCGGTCCGCTGGCCAGCCAGCGCACATCGTTGGCCATTTTCATCAACCCCCCTGCCAGGGTTCGCAAGGCGGCCGAAAGATTCACGAGTGCGTCGTGCGCAGACAGTGCAAAGAATTTATTGGGCGCCGTCCGAAACGCCAGGCCGGTAATCTTGGCGATATGCCCCGCCGCCACTTCGCCAAAGCGAGGATGGGAATTCAGACCGGTGCCAACGGCCGTGCCGCCGATGGCCAGGTCGTAAATCCCCGGCAGACCCGCCTTGATCACGCCCAACGCAAAGTCTATCTGCGCAACCCAGCCGCTAATTTCCTGGCCTAGGGTAATGGGAGTGGCGTCCTGCAGATGAGTGCGCCCGGTCTTGACGACGTTCTGATACTGCTCGGCCTTGGCGGCCAGGGTGTCGCGCAATTTTTGAACAGCCGGCAACAGGTTTCTGTGCAGTTCCTGGGCTACGGCGATATGCATAGCCGTAGGAAAGGTATCGTTTGACGATTGCCCCCTATTGACATGATCATTGGGGTGTACCGGCGTCTTGCTGCCCATCACGCCGCCAGCCAGCTCTATTGCCCGATTGGCAATCACTTCGTTGGCATTCATATTCGATTGGGTACCCGATCCGGTCTGGAAAACGACCAACGGAAACTCCTGATTATGCTTTCCGGAAATAACTTCATCTGCCGCGCGCACGATAAGTGCGGCTATGTTTTCGGGCAGTTCACCCAGCTCTGAATTGGCTTGGGCGGCTGCTTTTTTCAATATGCCAAAAGCTTCGATAACGGGAGGTTGCCATTTGAAACGCTCGATGCCTATGGGGAAGTTTTCGATGGAACGCTGTGTCTGCGCGCCCCAATAATGGTCGCCCGGCACGTCGATCGCGCCCATTGAGTCGGTTTCAACACGGTTTACGGCCATAAATTGTGCTCCTTTGAAGCGAGATCAAGTCTGACGGGCCACTCTGTGCCCAAAGAATAAAACTATACGCCAAGAAAGGCCGCCAAGGCGCCCAAAGCCCCGTTGGCCGCCATATCGGGCGGTTCCGAAAAGCGCGTTTTTATACGCTTTCCAGCGTATGCTTGGGCGTCTGCCCCATGGCGGGGCAACGAACGGACCAGGCTTGGAGGGCATCGAGCAGTCGGCAGGCAAAAGCCCATTCATTGTCAAACCACACAAACACGTTGGCAAAACGCGGTCCGTTGACCCGTGTTTGGCTGCCATCAATAACGGCCGAGTGTGGATCGTGGTTGAAATCCACCGAAGCATGAGGCGCATCGGAATAGGCAAGCAGCCCCGGCTGTTTGGCCGCCGCAGCCTTCAACAGCGAATTGATGGCATGGACATCGGCATTGCGTTCAAGGTTTGCCACCAGATCAATGGCAGAAACATTCAAGGTCGGAACACGAATGGCCTTGGCTTGCACTTTTCCGGCCAACTGCGGCAAAAAACGCACGACGCCCTGAGCCAGCCCCGTTGCCACCGGAACAATGGACTGCATGGCCGAACGATTACGGCGCAAATCGGAATGGTGGTACCCGTCGATCAGCGGCTGGTCATTCATGACGGAATGCAAAGTCGTCAGATAAACCTGCTCGACACCAAAGGCGCGGTGGAGCTGATCAAGAACAGGCACGATGGCGTTGGTAGTGCACGAGGCATTGGAAACAATGCGTTCATCGCCTTTCAGTTTTTCGTGATTGACTCCGTAGATCATCGTGAAATCGACATCCTGCGCGCTATGCCCAGGGTGAGAAAGCAGCAAGCGCGGGCAGCCCGCATCCACAAATCGCGTCAACTCATCGCGCAGGCCATAACGGCCGGAGCACTCCACCAGCAAATCGATTTCATGACGAGCCCAATCAACACCCTCGGGCGTTTGAGCGTGGCTGACATGAATCTCCTGCCCGTCGATAATCAGGCAATCGGGTCCCTGCCCGACCTGCCCCGAAAACACGCCGTGAGTCGAGTCAAAATGCGTCAGATAAACCATGGATTCGAGGTCGGCCGGCTCGTTAATAGCCACGATTTGAAACTTGTTTTTCAGCGGTGACTCGTGCAACGCGCGCAGAAAACAACGGCCAATACGGCCATAGCCGTTAATGGCCAAACGAATCGGACGACTCATGATAAAGATCCCGGGTGAAGAATTGGAAATTTTTGGGTTGCCCCGCAGCGTATTCGCAACCGGCCGTTGGGGCGACCCTGTTGCTTGGAACTGTACTACTTTCCTTGCGATGTTGAGGTGGCACCCACAAGGGGTGCCGCTACATTAGACGGGTACGTTTCTGTAGCGGCACCCCTTGTGGGTGCCATTGCGCGATAAGACACGACATCATCACCGCCGCAATCAATACGTAATGGAAAAACCGCCATCGACAACCAGCACATGGCCGTTCACATACGATGCGGCCGCGGATGCCAGAAATACCGCCGCACCGGCAATTTCATCGGGCCGGCCCCAGCGCCCCAATGGGTTGCGGCCAACCACGGCGGCGCTTTTGATGGGATCGCCCATCAGGCCTGCATTGGTTTCCGTAGCAAACGTACCTGGCGCGATGCCGTTGCTGGTGATGGCGTGGGGGCCGTATTCAACGGCCAGCGCGCGCACCATGCCTGCCAGGCCCTGCTTGGCAATGGGATAAATGGCATCGTCAATGCGCGCCAATTCCCCCGCGATCGAGGTCATGGTAATAATGCGCCCCGCAATGGCGCCTGCGACCATGCCCTGGGCGGCCAATTTGGACAAATGAATGGCAGCCACCAAATCGACATGAATGATTTCCAGGATTTCGGCCAACGAGGCCTGCGCCAAGGATTTGCGGATACGTATCCCGACGTTGTTCACCAGGATATCCGGAGTCCCGATCTGTTCGCACAGTCGCCTGAACGCAGCTTCTTGCGCGTTCAGATCGGCAATATCCTGTACAAGCGGGTACGCTTTACCTCCGCCGGCGACGAGCCTGGCTACCGCGCGAGCCACGCCGTCCGGATTGCGGCCGTTGATAATCACCCGCGCCCCGCTCGCCGCATAGGCCGCAGCAATCGCAAACCCCAATCCTTGTGTGGAGCCCGTGATTAGGGCAAGCCTGCCCTGAAGGGAAAAATCGGGCAATCCCCCGCTCATGAAGATTCCGCTACCGGTTTGGAAACGCCGCCGGCGAGCCACACGCGCAGGGTATCGCCAGCGCGCTGTCGCAGATATTGCGGCGCATCCTGACAGGCCAAGGCCAGAGTAATCGGCCCCGGCGCCAGGCTGAATGCGGCCGTGATGCCCGCCTTGTAGAGTGCTTCATAACCATCGCCCAAAGACCCCACAATGGCAATAACCGGTATACCCTGCGCTTTGGCATAAGCGGCGACGCCGGCCGGGGTTTTGCCGTGCAGGGTTTGGGCATCCATGCGGCCCTCTCCGGTGTAAACCAGATCGGCTCCTCGCATGGCTTGCGGCAAGCCCGACAGCTCGGCCAATATTTCCACGCCGGGCCTGAAGGCGGCATTCAAAAAGGCTTTGATTGCAAACCCCAGACCACCCGCCGCCCCTGCGCCAGGCGTATTCTGCTCATCTTTGCCCAGGACGCCCGCACAGACCTGGGCGAAATGAGCGAGTGCGGCATCAAGCTGCCGAACCTGGTCCGGAGACGCTCCTTTTTGCGGGCCAAATACGGCCGATGCCCCAAAAGGCCCACATAATGGGTTGTTGACGTCCATGGCGATTTCGAACGTGGTTTCCCGCAAGCGGGCATCAAGCGCGCCAAGCCTCACGGCCGACAGATGCTGCAATGCGGCGCCGCCCAGCGCAAGCGCCTGGCCCCGGGCATCGAACAACTCAACCCCCAATGCCTGCAACATCCCAGCCCCGCCGTCATTGCATGCGCTGCCGCCCAGGCCCACTGTAATATGCCGTGCCCCGGCGTCGAGCGCTTGCAGAATCAATTGCCCCACGCCGAAGCTGGTCGCCTTCAGTGGATCGCGCATTTGAGCCGGAATTTGCTCCAGCCCCGCCGCCGTGGCAATTTCAACAAAGGCGCTGCCATCGCCCAGCCACGCCCAGTCGGCCTGGCACGGCTCGCCGTTGGCGTTCTTCACTGTCGCGTACCGCCGCTCGCCCGAGCTGGCGGCAATCACCGCGTCTAGCGAGCCCTCGCCGCCGTCGGCCATGGGAATGCAGATAATATCGGCGCCGGGCAAGACATCGCGGACGCCCGCCGCAATAGCATTGGCGACTTCAAGAGCGCTCAGGCTTTCCTTGAATGAGTCGGGAGCTATAAGAACACGCATAAGACGGAAAGCCTTGTAGTAAAGAAAAAAGGCACGGTTCGGGCTTGATCGCCACTAAACCACATTGTTGGGAGCGCCCCGGTAAAACGCTTCGATATTATCCATCAACTGATTTGCCAGGCCCTGGATGGCCTCCTGGCTCGCCCAGGCTACATGCGGGGTAAGAATGAAATTGGGTAAATCAAGCAACTGCATAAGCGGGTGCTGCATGTCCGGTGGCTCCGGGCTGGTAACATCGAAACCTGCGCCGCTGATCTGGCCGGAACGCAAGGCGCGCCCCAGGGCGGCTTCGTTGACCAGCCCGCCGCGAGCCGTGTTGATCAGCAGGGGCTTGCGCTCCATTTGTGCGAACTCCGCCTCGTCGATCATGTTGCGGGTTTGCGCATTGAGCGGGCAATGCAGGCTGATGATGTCGCTGTCGCCCAGCATTTTCTCAAACGGCGTGTATAAGGCCCCCTCTTTCCCTGCCCCTTTGCGCCCCGCAAAAATCACGTGCATGTTCAGCGCCCGCCCTATGCCCGCTACGGCCTGGCCCAACACACCATCGCCAATAATACCCAAGGTCGAACCCGCCAGATCCCTGATGGGGTAGTCGAAATAACAAAACTGCTGCGACTCGTGCCAGCGCCCTGCCTTGACCGAATCCCGGTAAGCCGAAATGCTGCGGCGCAAAGCGAAAATAAGCGCAAATACGTGCTCCGGCACGGTGCGAGTGGCGTAGCCACGCACATTGGACACGACGACCCCGCGCGTATGACAGGCCTTGACATCGATAACATCAGTGCCGGTCGCGGCCACCGCAATCAGCTTCAAGCGCGGCGCATTGGCAAGCGCCGCCTGATCGATCGGCGCCTTATTGGTGATCACAATATCGGCTTGGGCGATACGTTCGGCCACGAGGTTTT
This sequence comes from Paralcaligenes ureilyticus, assembly GCF_004346225.1. GTDB lineage: Bacteria > Pseudomonadota > Gammaproteobacteria > Burkholderiales > Burkholderiaceae_B > Paralcaligenes > Paralcaligenes ureilyticus. The sequence goes on from NZ_SMAJ01000002.1 coordinate 304,693, forward strand.
TGGCCGTGCGCCCATACAGAGTCAATTCGTGAGGAAAGCTCAGGCCCCGCAGATCCGTGCGCGCCGGGATGGTTTCGCGATCCAGAAAAACTATTTGTAAAGGACGGTCGGGCATTGCATTCCTTGAGGCAGACTCAAATCCGATATAGTAATGGGATTATATTCACCCGCCAAAACAGACTCCGATGCCAACTGATTCCGCTCAACACCCGCCGCAGATCCCTAAGCACTACCCCGTCAGAGATTTTTTCCGCAACCCGGACCGGGGATTTTTCCGTTTGTCCGACGATGGCGCCACGCTGGGCTTCATGGAGCCCGTCAGCATCGACGGCGCGCCCGCCCGCATGAACGTATTTGTGCAAACGCTGGAGGGCAGCACGCCGGTGGGCGAGCCGCGACGGGTAACGTCCGAAACGGAGCGCGATATTGCTCATTTTTTCTGGAAAGGGTCAGGCACCGTTCTATATGAAAAAGACTTCAACGGCGACGAAAACTTTCATGTACTCATGGTCGATGTCGTCAGTGGGGCCGTTACCGATCTGACCCCGTACGAAGGGGTGCGCGCCAGCGTACAAGACGATCTGGAAGACGACCCCGACCATCTCCTGATCAGCCATAACAGGCGCAACCCGGAAGTCTTCGATGTATACCGCGCCCACATAAAGAGCGGCGAGTTGACGCTAATAGCCGAGAACCCCGGGAATATCGTCGCCTGGCAAACCGACCATGCCGGGTGCGTGCGCATCGGCATTGTCAGCGACGGGTTGACTACCAGCCTGCTTTATCGAGCCCACGACGGTCAGCCGTTCGCTTCCATTATTACGACCGACTTTCGCACTACGGTCAGCCCCGAGTTCTTCAGTTTCGACAATCAGTCGTTTTACGCCTTGAGCAATCGTGGCAGGGATTGCCTGGCACTAGTGACCATAGACCCAGGCCAACCCGAACGGGAACAACTTGTTTTTGCGGCAGACGAGGTTGATCTGGATGGAGCCTCATACTCGCACCTGCGCAAAGTATTGACGGCCGCCGTTTATCAAACCGATAAACCTCAGTACCATTTTTTCGATGAGATCAGCGCCGATCATCACGCCCGCGTGTCGGCGTTACTGCCCGGCTATGAAGTCTCGTTCCAAAGCAGCGCGCGCGACGAAAGCAAATTCATTGTGGCCGGTTATAACGACAGAACGCCCGGCAGCCGCTATCTGTACGATGCCCGGCGCCATACACTGGACAAACTGGCCGATATCAACGCGAGCCTGCCAGAACGCGATATGGCACAAGTACGCCCCATTCAATATGTCAGCCGGGACGGGCTTACCATCCACGGCTATTTGACCTTGCCCGTTGGCCGCAAGGCCGAAAATCTGCCTTGCGTGGTAAACCCTCACGGCGGGCCATGGGCACGTGACGGCTGGGGCTTCAATCCCGAAGCCCAGTTTCTGGCCAATCGCGGTTATTGCGTCTTGCAAATGAACTTTCGAGGGTCCACCGGTTACGGCCGCCAGTTCTGGGAAGCCAGCTTCGGCCAGTGGGGCCTGACGATGCAGGACGACATCACCGATGGCGTGCAATGGCTGACCGCCCAGGGCATTGCCGACCCCAAACGCATTGCCATTTACGGTGGCAGCTACGGCGGCTATGCAACGTTGGCCGGTATCACTTATACGCCCGATCTATATGCCGCCGCGGTCGATTATGTGGGTGTCTCCAACCTGCTGACGTTCATGAATACGATCCCGCCCTACTGGAAGCCCATGCTGGACAAAATGCACAGCATGGTGGGCGACCCCGAGCGCGACCTGGAACGGCTGGTGGCAACCTCGCCCGCCCTGAATGCCGACAAAATACAAACCCCCTTGCTGATTGCCCAGGGGGCGCACGACCCGCGTGTCAACAAGGATGAAAGCGATCAGATGGTTGCGGCCTTGCAGGCTCGCGGAGTCAAAGTCGAATACATCGTGAAGGATAATGAAGGCCACGGCTTTCATAACGACGAAAACAAATTCGAATTCTACGAACGCATGGAACAATTTCTTGCTTTACACTTAAAACCGAAGCCATAGCCGATTTAAATTTTTATCACCGTTTATCTCGATAGCGCACTTATCAAGGAGGCCGCTGGAGCAGGGTCACGCCGAGCGTGACGCGCTATCCCTCTTCGAGATCACTTGTTTTGTGTATGCCAAACAGGCCAGATCTGAAGTTTCCCGCGCAGCAACAATGAAACTGTATTATTTGCCAGGTGCTTGCCCGCTCGCCACACAAATCGTTCTGGAATGGATAGGCAAGCCCTACGAGTCGCAAGCCGTGACCCGCACAGAAATCAAAGAGCCAGCTTACCTGGCCTTGAATCCGATAGGTTCCGTACCGGTTCTGGTCGATGGCGATATGACCTTGACGCAAAGCGCCGCCATCCTGGAATACCTGGCCGAAATCAACCCAAACCTCAACTTGCTGGGCGATACGCCCAAACAACGGGCGGAAGCGCGCCGCTGGCTGGGTTTCTGCAATTCGGACCTGCACAGAACGTTCAGCCTGGTTTTCGGCCCTGCCGCATTCACAAGCAATTCCGACTTCCAGAAAGAGCTGGCGCTTAAGGCCACCGAGCGAGTAGTGACATTGCTCGGCGTCGCAGATAAACAGCTGGCCGGCAAACAATGGCTAAGCGGCAGCCGGTCGATCGCCGACCCTTATCTGTATACGATTCTGCGTTGGGCCAAGGCTAAAAACCTTGATATTGCCGGGATGGCCAATTTGCAGGCGTTCGTTAAGCATATGGAAGCCGACGCCGGAGTGAAATCAGCGTTGAAAGCCCAGGGGTTGTAAGCGGCGGCGGGCAGGGAATGGCACCCACAAGGGGTGCCGCTACAGGCCAGTCGCTACAGAATCACCCGCCCAGGTACGCTTTGCGTACCGCATCATTACTCAACAGATTGGCGCCGGTGTCGGCCAGCACGACTTTGCCGGTCTCCAGCACATAACCGCGGTCGGCAACCTGCAGCGCCTTGTTGGCATTCTGCTCGACCAGAAAGACCGTGACGCCTTGCTCACGTATGGTGCGGATGATGTCGAATATTTGCGTGATGATCAAAGGTGCCAGGCCCAGCGTAGGTTCGTCGAGCAGCAGCAGTTTGGGTTTGGTCATCAGCGCCCGTCCAATAGCCAGCATTTGCTGCTCGCCGCCCGACATGGTGACGGCACGCTGATTGGCGCGTTCTTCGAGCCGCGGGAACAAGGTGTAAACATGCTCCAGGCCTTCAGCCGTCTGCTGTTTGTTTAGAAAAAACCCGCCCATTTTCAGATTTTCGACGACGGTCAAATCGGGAAAAACACGCCGCCCTTCAGGGGAAATGGCGATGCCATGACGCATGATGACATGCGTTTCCTGGTGCGTAATATCTTCGCCCTCGAAGCTGATGTGACCGCTTTTAGCCCGCGGCGCACCGCACACAGTCATGAGCAACGTGGTTTTACCCGCGCCATTGGCGCCGATCAGCGTCACGATTTCGCCTTGCTTGACCTCGATCGAAACGTCGTCCAGGGCCTGAATCGCACCATAGTACGTGCAAATGTTTTCGAGCTTCAGCACTTATTCTTCCCCCAGATAAGCTTTAATCACACGCGGGTCGGAACGTACCTCGGCAGGCAATCCGGTGGTAATGGACTTGCCATGCTCCATGACCAGAATGCGATCGGACACGCCCATGACCAGGCCCATGTCGTGCTCGATCAACAATACGGCTACGCCAAACTCTTTGCGCAAACGATCGATAAGCATCTGAAGGTCGCGTTTTTCTTGCGGATTAAGCCCGGCTGCAGGCTCATCGAGCATCAGCAACCTTGGCTTGGTAATCATGCACCGCGCTATTTCCAGGCGTCTTTGATGCCCGTACGCCAGGGTCCCGGCCTCACGATTGGCAAACTGCCGTATACCCAGAAAATCAAGCCAGGTGGTGGCATTTTTCAACGCATTTTGCTCGGATCGCCGATAGGAAGGCACCTTGAACAAGCCCTGCAACAATCCGGTTTGCAACTGTGTGTGCTGCGCAACCAACAGGTTTTCAAGCACGGTCAATTGTTTGAACAGGCGTACATTCTGAAAGGTGCGCACCAGGCCTTGCTGCGCAACCTTATGGCTGGGCAGGCCATCAATGTTTTTGCCATCCATCAGAATAGCGCCGGTCGTAGGCTTGTAAAAACCGCCCACACAATTGAATACGGTGGTTTTACCGGCGCCATTGGGTCCGATAATAGCGAATACTTCGTCGCGCTTGACCTCGAACTCGATGCAATCGACCGCCAGCAGGCCGCCAAATCGCATGGTCAGATTGGATACTTTCAACAACGCGTCGCTCATGCCTTCAACTCCACCTGCGCGCGCTTGACCGGCAACAAACCCTGGGGACGCCACATCATCATCAACACCATCACCAGGCCAAAAATCAGCATGCGGTATTGGGCGAACTCACGAGCCAGCTCGGGCACTACCGTCAGGATAATGGCCGCCAGGATAACGCCCAGCTGTGAGCCCATGCCACCCAAAACGACAATCGACAGAATCAGCGCCGACTCGATAAAGGTAAACGATTCCGGGTTGACCAAACCCTGCCGGGCCGCAAAAAAAGCGCCTCCCAGGCCCGCAAACATCGCACCCATCGTAAATGCCGACAATTTGATGCGTGTGGGATTCAAGCCAAGCGATCTGCAGGCGATTTCATCTTCGCGCAGCGCCTCCCAGGCACGGCCTATCGGCATGCGGATAACGCGCGACGAAACGAACAAAGCCAGCAAAGCCAGACCCAGCACCGTTAGATAGAGATAAATAATGACGTGATCGGTATTGAAATCCCAGCCCATCAGTTGGTGAAATGTCATCTGCCCTTCAGGCGCGCGGCGCGTCATGGCATAGCCGAAAAAGGTGGGCTTGGGTATGCCCGATATGCCGTCGGGGCCGCCCGTAAACGAATACAGATTGATCAGCAACAGGCGTATCATTTCGCCGAAACCGAGCGTCACGATCGCTAAATAGTCGCCGCGCAGACGCAGCACGGGAAAGCCCAGCAAAAACCCGAACAAAGCAGCCATCAACCCGGAAAAGGGCAAAGCCTCCCAGAAACCCCACCCCGCCCAGTGGTACAGCAACGCATAGGTATAGGCCCCTACGGCGTAAAAGCCGACGAAACCTAAATCCAGCAAACCGGCGTAACCCACCACGATGTTCAAGCCCAGGCCCAGCATCACGTAAATAAGCACCAGCGTAGCAATGTCGACCTGCGCGCGGCCCGTAAAAAACGGCCAGACCACGGCGATGGCGACCATTATGTAGATGAATACGCGGCGCGTCTGGTCGCTGATTACGGGCATGGATAAACGCTTGCTGCCTCGCCTGGAGTTGAATTGTTCAACCAGCAGCGGACGCACCAGCTGAAAAACGAACACGACCACCACGCCGGCAATAATCATGAACCAATCGGGTTGAATTCGGGTTTGCGCCCCTTGACCCAGGATTTGCAGCCCGAACACAGGCGCGATGATGATGCCAGCCATAAACGCGGCGATCAGAGCATTGTTGAAATTCTTGCCCATCACACTTTTTCCACTTCAGGTTTGCCCAGTAAGCCGGTAGGTCGAAACAGCAAGACCAGCACCAGCAAAGCGAACGCCACAATATCTTTGTATTGCGATGAAATATAGGCGGCGGCCAGCGTCTCGGCCAAACCCAGCAGTACCCCCCCCAGCATGGCTCCGGGTATGCTGCCGATGCCGCCCAAAACCGCTGCGGTAAAAGCCTTGATGCCCGCAATAAAACCGATGAAAGGATTGAGTTTGCCGATGGCCAGGGCGATAAGCACCCCTCCCACGGCCGCCAGCATGGCGCCGATGACAAAGGTGAAGGAAATAATGCGGTTGGTGTCGATCCCGAGCAGGTTGGCCATGTGTATGTCTTGCGAACACGCGCGCGAAGCCCGCCCGGTGCGCGAGTGCTTGATGAAAAGCGTGAGCGCAATCATCAACAGGACCGTGACCACGATGATCATGATGCGCGAATAGGGCACCGTAACCTGGAAATCAGACCCTACCATGTGAAATTTGATCGAGCCGGTAATGAGCCCGGGCACCGCCATATCGCGCGCACCTTGCCCGATAGCGACCCAGTTCTCCAGGAAAATGGACATGCCTATGGCTGAAATCAGCGGAACCAGCCGCGGGCTATTGCGCAAAGGCGCATAAGCAATTTTTTCGGTCGCGTAGCCGTAGACGCCGGTGACAAAGACAGCAACGATAATCATCGCCAGCACGATGAGCGGCAACGGTAAACCGCTGTTGACGCCAATTGCCGACAAGGTGACCAGGCCTACATAAGCCCCAATCATGTAAATGTCGCCATGGGCGAAATTGATCATGCCGATGATTCCATAAACCATGGTGTAACCAATGGCAATCAAGGCGTAGATGGCACCTAGCGACAAGCCGTTAAACAGCTGTTGCGTCAGTTGAGGCAGTAAATCAGACATAGAAGAACATGTTCCAAATGGCAGCGGCCCGGATGAGGGTGGTCCAGGCGCTGCCAGGACATAAAGAAAATGCTCCCGCTCTGTTCAAGCCGGAGCACATCAGGGCCAATCTTAGGGTCACATTAGAAATTGGCCAGCGCGGCTATTCTGACGGCTCGCACCCACATTGTCACTACGGAAAACCCCTTAACTACTTTGCTGCATTGCAGCAGGTCGCGCCAAATTCCACATGAGAGCGCGAAAAGGCGCCAACATGGTTAGGTTGACGACCAGCTTGACGGCCAGGTCGCCCAGCAGCAAGGCGACCCAATGTATCCCGGTCCCGGCAAACGCCGCACTGAAAAACACACAGGTATCGAGCACGGCGCCCGCCACCCCTCCAATTAATGGAGCGCGCCACCAGCGCTGGTCGCGCAGCCGGTCGAATACGTAGATGTCCGCCATCTGTGCGCACAGAAATGCCAGGCCGGACGCGCCGGCAATGCGGGGTGTGGCCACCCAGAACGACACGATCAGCGCCACCACGAACCCCATCGCGGCCACCTGCCGCGCCGCGCGAGCACCAAAACGGCGATTGAGTACATCGGCCACCAAAAATGCGATGGGATAGGAAAGGCCGCCCCACGTGAGCCAATGATTGATGGGATATTGAACCAATATATTGGAGCCCACCACCACCACGCCCATGGCCAGTACCGCCACGAAAAATTGAGGGAGCGTCATGGGTACCGATACCCGGGATAAAGTAGTTGTCATTGTGCGAACTCGATCGCCAATTCAGCCGCCCGGTCCGATGCGGCCTGCATGGCCTCGTGAACAATAGCGGTAAATTGCCTTTGTTCGAATACGGCCAATGCCGCAGCCGTGGTCCCGCCTTTGGAGGTGACCCGTTCTCTCAAGACGGCCGGAGAATCCGGCGACAAGGCGGCGAGCTGGGTTGACCCATTCAAGGTGGCCAGCGCCAGTTGGCGCGACTGTTCGTCGTTCAGCCCCAGATCGCGCGCCCCTTGCATCAGGGCTTCGAGAAACAAAAACACATAGGCCGGGCCGCTGCCCGACAAGGCCGTTACCGCGTCAAGCGCCTTGTCGTCCTTGACCCAGACGACTTCACCCACGGCTCGCATAAGCTGCTGCGCGACGGCTTTATCGTCCTCGGAAACACCGGGTACAGCCATCAAGCCAGTCACGCCGGCGCCAATCAGCGCGGGCGTGTTGGGCATGCAGCGAACCAGGCACGTCCAGGGCTTGCCAGGCGCTCCCAACCAGGCGGCTATGGTGCCGCTGGTAATGCCCGCGGCAATGCTGATCACGAGCGTGTCGGGCCGTAAAAACGGCCGGCAGGCCAATACCACGGCTTTCATATGCTGGGGCTTGACGGCAAAGATCCACACGCGGCGATCGCTTAACTGGGCGTCGGGCACTGCAGCAACTGTCGTGCCCTGCTCGCGCCAGCGCGAGCGCACCGCCTCGTTCGGATCAATGACATGCACGTCGTGCGCGGCGCAGCGCTTGCCGATCAGGCCGGCCGCCAAGGCGGTAGCCATATTGCCGCCGCCGACCAGGGAGAGAGTGAGTTCTTGGGTCATAGGTGGCGTATTGTACGATTTTCCCGGGGATGCATTTCGCGTTTATATGGATTGACCGATAGATCGAGTGTCGTTACAGTCACGGCGTAGTCACAAACAAGTCATACACTTCCCCACACCGGGCCGAACACGCCACGTGGCGGCAGGTTTCTACCAAGGAGAACAAGCTCATGAGAGCGAAATACCTAGCCTTATCCCTCGCCGGCCTTATCGCCACAATCGGCACGGCGCACGCCGCCACCGACATCTCTTTCTGGCACGCCATGCAGGGGCCCTTGGGCGATCGGCTCAACTCCATTGTCGACCAATTCAACAAAAGCCAGTCCGATTACGTCGTCCATGCCGTCTATAAAGGCACTTATGCCGAAGCCATGAACGCAGGCATCGCCGCGTTCCGCGGCGGCAATGCACCCGACATATTGCAAGTGTTCGAGGTGGGCACCGCCACCATGATGTACGCCAAGGGCGCCATCGTTCCGGTTCAGGAAATGTCGGAGAAAGCCGGCAACCCGATCAACCCCAAGGACTTTCTGGGCGCGGTCGCCAGCTACTACTCCTCACCGGCGGGCAAGCTGGTATCGATGCCCTTCAACAGCTCCACGCCCGTGTTCTACTACAACAAAGACGCCTTTAAAAAGGCAGGCCTCGATCCTCAAAAGCCGCCAAAAACATGGAAAGAAGTGGCTGAAGCCGGCAAAAAGCTGCGCGCGGCCGGCCTGGAGTGCGGCTATACCACGTCATGGCCCGCCTGGATACAGCTCGAAAACTTCGGTGCCTGGCACAACAAACCCTATACAACCGAAGACAACGGCTTCGGTGGCCTGGGCGCCCGGCTGGAAATCAACAAGCCTATCTATGTACGCCACATGAAGTTCCTGGCCGATATGGCCAAGGCCGGCACCTTTACCTATGGCGGCCGGGGCGATACGCCTAACGCCCTGTTCATTTCCGGTAAATGCGGGATGTTCACGGGTTCAAGCGGCACCCGCGCCAGTATTCTGAAAAACGGCAACTTCAGTCTGGGCACCACCACCCTGCCTTATTATGCCGATGTCAAGGGTGCGCCGCAAAACACCATTATCGGTGGCGCTTCGCTGTGGGTGTTCGCCAAGAAATCTCCTGCCGTCTACAAGGGTGTGACGAAATTCTTTAAATTCCTCTCCAGCCCCGAGCAGGCTGCAGCCTGGCACCAGGACACCGGCTATGTGCCTATTACCAAAGCAGGCTACGATCTGACCAAAAAGTCGGGCTACTACGACAAAAATCCCGGCACTGAAATTGCCGTCAACGAACTCAACGCGACGACCACCAAGAATTCACGCGGTGTACGGCTAGGTTATCTGCCGCAAATACGCGATATCGAAGAAGGAGATATGGAGCAGATATTCGCAGGCAAGGTTACCGCCCAGGCTGGTCTTGACAACGCCGTCAAACGCGGCAACGAGCTGCTTGTACGTTTCGAGAAAAGCGTTAAGTAATTAACGTTCTCAGCCGACTGAAACCGTGAGAGATACCTCAACACCCAGGTATTGCTCACGGTTTTTTAGGTATATGCCACAATAGCGCCCGCAGCGGCCTGGCAACCGGGGATAATGGCCTGCAGCAGCAAGACAAAGGCACAAGCATGGAAAAACGCGTCGTTTTCAATCACAAGGCACTGCCCTACTTTCTACTGGCTCCACAACTGGCCATAACGATCGTGTTTTTCTTTCTGCCCGCGGGGCAGGCCATGTGGCAGTCGTTCCGAATTGAAGATCCGTTTGGCCTGTCATCCCAATTTGTAGGCTTGGCCAATTTTGTCGAGCTGTTTTCCAATTCCGACTACACGTACTCTTTTAAGGTCACCGCCGTCTTTTCCATACTGGTGGCTGTGCTGGGCCTGGGCATCTCTCTGGTTCTGGCCGTGATGGCCAATCGCGTGGTGCGTGCTTCGGGGCTATATAAAACGCTGCTGATATGGCCTTACGCTGTGGCTGCGGCGGTGGCCGGGGTTCTGTGGCTGTTCATGTTTTCGCCCTCGGTCGGCGTGGTGGCCGTATACCTGAGCCGCCTGGGGTTCAGCTGGAATCCGCGGCTCGACGGATACGACGCCATGACCCTGGTTGTTCTGGCGTCGGTATGGAAGCAGATTTCCTACAATTTCCTGTTTTTCCTGGCGGGGCTGCAGTCCATACCGCGTTCGCTGATCGAAGCGGCGGCGATCGATGGCGCGAGCCCCGCCCGGCGTTTCTGGACCATCGTTTTTCCTCTGCTGTCACCCACCACTTTTTTCCTGCTCGTCATCAATGTCATCTACTCGTTTTTCGACACCTTCGCCATCATCGACGTTGTCACCGAAGGCGGCCCGGGCACCTCGACCGCCATCCTGGTGTACAAGGTCTACAACGCAGGCTTCAAAGGCCTGGATATAGGGTCGTCAGCGGCTCAATCCGTGATATTGATGCTGATCGTCGTTATCCTGACGGTGATTCAATTCCGCTACGTCGACCGCAAGGTCAATTACTAAGCGCACATCAGCCATAACGAGACCTCGCCATGATAGAACGCCGCCCTTATCTGGATATTTTCTCCCACATCATTCTGATTGTCGGAGTGCTGGTCGTGGCCTTTCCTTTGTACATCACGTTTGTAGCCTCGACCCAAACGGCGCAGGAAGTGGCCCGGGCGCCCATGTCGCTGATTCCGGGCGGCCATTTTATCCAGAACTACATCAGCGTCTTGTTCGACGACACCAATGGCACCCCGCCCGTCGGGCGCATGATGTGGGTCAGCACCGTCATGGCGCTGGTCATCACATTCGGGAAGATCTCGATTTCCATGCTGTCTGCGTTTGCGGTGGTGTACTTCCGGTTCCGTTTTCGCATGTTTTTTTTCTGGATGATATTTGTCACGTTGATGTTGCCGGTCGAAGTACGCATTGCGCCCACCTACAAGGTCGTCGCCGACCTGGGGATGCTAAATAGTTATGCGGGCCTTACCTTGCCGCTTATCGCGTCGGCCACCGCCACGTTTTTATTCCGCCAGTTCTTCCTGACCATACCCGACGAGCTCATCGAGGCGGCGCGCATCGATGGGGCCGGCCCCATGCGTTTTTTCAAAGATATTCTGCTCCCCTTGTCGCGCACCACCATTGCCGCGCTCTTCGTCATCCAGTTCATCTATGGCTGGAACCAATACTTGTGGCCGCTGATCATCACCACGCAGGAAAACATGTACCCGGTCGTCATAGGCATCAAACGCATGATCGCCGGAGGCGATAGCGTCACCCAGTGGAATCTGGTCATGGCGACCGCCATACTGGCGATGGCGCCACCGGCGGCCGTCGTCATTTTCATGCAGAAATGGTTTGTCAAAGGCCTGGTCGATGCCGAAAAATAAATACGCCTCGAACACCCGGGCTACGCCACACTACAGGAACCCATCCGATGGCAACACTTAGTCTTCGCAACGTTACCAAAACGTATCCCGGCAATGTCGCGGTTATCCACGGCATAAACATGGACGTGGCCGACGGTGAATTCATCGTTATTGTGGGGCCGTCGGGCTGCGGTAAATCGACCTTGATGCGCATGGTCGCAGGGCTCGAGGACATCACGGGTGGCGAGATCGCCATCGACGGCAAGGTCGTCAACGAACTGGAGCCGGCCGAGCGCGATATTGCAATGGTATTTCAGAATTATGCGCTTTACCCTCATATGTCAGTCTTTCAAAACATGGCCTATGGCCTGAAAATACGCAAGCTGACCAAGGCAGACATCGAGCGGCGCGTCGATCGCGCGGCGCAGATTCTGGAGCTCGCGCACTTGCTCGACCGCCGGCCGCGGCAACTATCCGGCGGCCAACGCCAGCGGGTGGCCATGGGGCGCGCCATCGTGCGCGAACCCAAGGTGTTTTTATTCGACGAGCCTTTGTCCAACCTGGATGCCAAGTTGCGGGTACAAATGCGGCTGGAAATTCAGAAGCTCCATCGGCGGCTCGGAACCACCAGCCTGTACGTTACGCACGACCAGGTGGAAGCCATGACGCTCGCGCAACGCATGGTGGTCATGAACAAGGGCATTCCCGAACAAATCGGCACGCCCATCGAGGTCTTTGAAAAACCCGCATCGATTTTTGTCGCCAACTTTATCGGCGCCCCGCCCATGAACCTGATTCCCGTGCAGGTCGATGCCGAACGCCAACTGAAAAGCCGCAACGACATGGTCCTTGAAATCGACCCTCAGGCCGTTCCGGCGTCGTTGACCGGACGCAATGTCATTATGGGCATACGGCCCGAATACATGCGTCTGCATGCCCGAGGCATTGCTGTCGAGGTCGAAATGGTTGAAATTCTTGGCTCAGAACAGCTCATCCATGGCCGCCACGGCGATACCCTGCTTGTACTGCGTTGCCCGGTCAGCCTCACCGCCGCTCATCCGATTACGCCAGGCGAAACCGTGCAGATGGGCGCAGACGGCACCCATCCCCTGCACTGGTTCAACGCCGAAACAGGACGGCGCATCGAGGATTGAAGCCCGGCGTATAGGGGACTAAAAGCCGGCGAAAAAACGCGTACGTAAATTTTGTAGAGACAGGCCTTGTGCCTGTCATCCATGCAGGCTTCCGGCCTCGGTTATCAGAGATTGATGGCACCCACAAGGGGTGCCGCTACACGGACTGACGACACCCGCAAGAGGGCCGCCACAAAAACCAGGGGCACCCACGAGGGTGCCCCAACGGTTACGTCCGTTTTCGAACGATTATTTATACAGCGTTTTCGGGCCGTTTTTATGCCACATGAACACGTCGAACTTGAAGTTGGTTAAATCGCCCTGTTTGTTCCAGGAGATTTTGCCAATAGGCGTATCGACCGAGTGGCTGTGCAAATAAGCGGCCACCTTGGTGGGGTTATCGGCGCCTACACCTTTGATGCCATCGGCAATCGCTTCGGTTGCCGAATAAGCCGTCAACTGGAACGGACCGGTAGGATCGCGTTTCTTGTCGGTGAAAGCTTTAACGATGGCGGCATTGGCCGGGTTTTTGGAATAATCGGCAGGCAGGGTCAGGATCATGCCTTCGACGGCGGCACCGGCGATGGCATTGATGTCGGAATTGCCCACACCCTCAGGCCCCATGAAACGGGCTTTCAGGCCTTGCTCGGCACCCTGGCGCAGCAACAAGCCCATTTCAGGGTGATAGCCGCCGTAGTAGACGAAATCGACATTGTCCGCCTTCAGTTTGGTGATGACGGCCGAATAATCGCTGTCGCCCGCATTGATGCCTTCAAAAAGGACAACCTTGACACCGTCTTTGTCGAGCGTGTTTTTAACCGCGGTGGCAATGCCCTGGCCATACGACTGCTTGTCGTGCAAAACGGCAACGCGCTTGGGCTTGATTGTTTTGGCTATGAAGTTTCCAGCCGCCGGGCCTTGTTGATCATCGCGGCCAATGGTGCGGAAAATCATGTCGTAGTTCTTGCCATCGGTGACAGCAGGGGAGGTAGCCGATGGGGAAATCATGAGAACGCTGTTATCGTTGTAAATACTGGCCGCGGCAATGGTTGCGCCCGAGCAGACCGGCCCCACCACATAGTGGATTTTGTCATTGACGATACGATTGGCGACGACGGGGCCTTGCTTGGGTTCGCAACCATCATCGAGCCTGACCGCTTCAAGTTTTTTGCCCAGAACGCCGCCTTTGGCGTTGATTTGCTCAATAGCGGTGTCGACCCCTTGCGAAACAATATCACCGTATTGGGTAAGCGGCCCGGTAAATGGGCCAACAATGGCAATTTTGATCGTGTCGGCGCTGGCGGCACTGGAAACTAGCATTCCAACCGCCAAACCGATGGCAGCCGCTACTGGCGTAAAACGAATATTCATAAGTCCTCCTTGTTTTGACGCCGCAAGCATACACCCAAAGATCGAGCGCTGCCTAGGCCCAGATAGCAAGGGTTTTCGCTATGAAAACCCTGCCCCGGACAGGGCGTTTTCAGGCGTTGGCGGCCCGCTCCGCGGACCGAACTACTGCAACAGGCTGCGCAGCATCCAGGCGTTTTTCTCGTGTATGTCCAGGCGTTGCGTGAGAAGGTCGGTGGTAGGCTGATCGTCGGCCGCATCGGCCCGCTTCAGCGCAGCGCGCGCTGTTTTGGCGACAGCCTCATTACCTTTGACCAACAAACGCACCATCTCCTCGGCATTGGGCACGGACGCCGGCTCGGTTATCGACGAAAGCCTTGCATATTCGGCATAGGTGCCGGGCGCGTAATGGCCCAATGCACGTATCCGCTCGGCAATGCTGTCCAGGGCCTGCCACTGCTCTGTATATTGAGTCATGAACATGAGATGCAGCGTATTGAATAAAGGCCCCGTCACGTTCCAGTGAAAATTATGGGTCATCATATATAAGGTATACGAATCGGCCAGCATTTTGGACAGTTCGCTTGTCACCGCAGCGCGATCTTTCGCGGAAATGCCAATATCGATAAGGACGGCCTGACTGCCAGATTTTGCCGCGCCGGACTTTCCCGTTTTTGCTGCCTTTGCCATACTAACCTCCGAAGAAAATGAATAAGCGATGCGGTTCAAGGTTAACACGCACCGTTTTCTAAAATGATGACGGGTATTGGTTTTGAAATAGGGAGGCGCGGCGCGGGGAAATGGCACCCACAAGGGGTGCCGCTACAACGCTGCGGATATGTTTTTGTAGCGGCACCCCTTGTGGGTGCCATTTCAGGCAATCAAACACCCGCCCACCGATCAAACCGTAACCGCCTCGCCGACCGGCTGATCATTATGCAAATAATTGACGCCGGGTAGCTTGCAGTTGTGGATAGCCGCGGTCAGCGCATCGATGGCCGAGGGGCGGGGAAAGCTTTTACGCCAGATCAAAACGACGCGCCGATCGGGCACGGGCTTTTTAAACGGAATATAGCTGAGCAAATCGTTTTGCAGCCCCTGCATGGACAAGGAACTGGTCGGCAAAACGGTAACGCCTATGCCCGCAGCCACCATATGGCGTATGGTCTCGAGCGAGGAGCCCTCAAAGGTACGCTGAATGCCGTCGCTGGCGGCGGAATAACGCGACAACTCGGGACACACCTCGAGCACCTGATCGCGGAAACAGTGCCCAGAGCCCAGCAAAAGCATGGTCTCTTTCTTGAGATCGTGCGCGTCGATCTCTTTGAGCGCAGTCCACGGATGATGCTTGGGCACGGCGACCACAAAGGGCTCGTCGTAAAGCGCACGCACCATCCACCCCGATTCGGGCAAAGGCAAGGCTACGACGGCGCAATCGATCTCGCCCTGGCGCAGCAATTCGAGCAGACGCGCCGTCAGGTTTTCCTGCAACAATAGCGGCATCTGGGGGGTCGTCGCGATCTGTGTAGGAACCAGGCGGGGCAATAAATAGGGCCCAATCGTATGGATCACACCCACGCGCAAAGGGCCGGCTAGCGGATCATGGCCTTGGCGCGCAATTTCACGCAGATTGGCGCCCTCTTCCAGCACACGCTGGGCCTGCGCCACCACGCGCAAGCCAATAGGCGTAACGCCCACCTCGCCCCCTCCCCGCTCGAAAAGAATCACGCCCAGCTCATCTTCCAGCTTGCGTATCGCAACCGACAAAGTGGGCTGGCTGACAAAACAGGCTTCGGCCGCCCGCCCGAAATGACGCTCCCGGGCCACGGCCACCATGTATTTCAATTCAGTCAAAGTCATGTTGTTTCTCGCAGTAATAAATGCCAATCCGGTTTTTCATGAAATCTCGCCATCCATAGCCGATCGTCAGGTACGTAAAAAATCCTGCTTGCCGCGCATCCAACGCGCCAGATGGGCTTGCGCCTGCGCCGGAAAATCCGCCCTCATCTCGCGAGCCGCATCCTGAGCCTGCAAGACGATGCGCGCGTCGGTCTCCAGGCTGGCAAAGCGCAGCAGTTCCAGCCCCGACTGCCGTACACCCAGAAACTCTCCCGGGCCGCGCTGCTCCAAGTCACGCCGCGCAATCTCGAAGCCGTCCGCGGTTTCGTACATGGCGCGCAAACGCTGTCGCGCAATCTGCGACAAAGGCGCCTGATACATCAACACGCAAACCGATTGCACCGTGCCGCGGCCGATCCGGCCGCGCAATTGATGCAGCTGCGCCAGCCCGAACCTCTCGGCGTGCTCGATGACCATAAGCGAAGCATTGGGTATATCCACACCCACCTCGATAACAGTCGTCGCGACCAGCACATCGATGCGGCCATCGCGAAAATCCTGCATAACGCATGCCTTGTCGGCGGACTTCAGGCGTCCATGCACCAGCCCCACACGCAAATCGGGCAGCGCCTGGACAAGCCGCGCATGCGTATCGACAGCGGTCTGAAGTTGCAGGACCTCGCTTTCCTCGACCAGCGGGCATACCCAATAAGCCTGTCGGCCCAGCCTGATTTCGTCGACGACGCGGGACATGACCTCGTCGCGGCGGGTATCGGCCACCAGCTTGGTCAGAACCGGGCTGCGGCCGGGCGGCAGTTCGTCAATGACTGAAACATCCAGGTCGGCAAAAAACGTCATGGCCAGCGTGCGCGGTATGGGCGTCGCGCTCATGCTGAGCTGATGGGGAATCAGGGCATCCGAGCCGGCCTCGCCCTTGCGGCTGAGCTGCAGCCGCTGCCCGACCCCGAAGCGGTGCTGCTCATCGAGCACTACCAGGTCGAGATGCGCAAAGACCACCTTGTCCTGAATCAGCGCCTGGGTGCCTATGATCAGCTGCGCCTGGCCGCTGGCCATCGCCTCGGCGACCTGTCGGCGAGCCTTGGCATTTATGCTGCCGGTCAGCCACACGATTTCCACACCCAGCGGCTCCAGCCACGCCGCCAATTTCTGAAAATGCTGTTCGGCCAGGATTTCAGTGGGTGCCATAATGGCCACCTGCGAGCCGCTGGCAATGGCTTGCGCCGCCGCCAACGCGGCAACCACCGTTTTGCCGCTACCCACGTCGCCTTGCAGTAAGCGATGCATGGGAAACGACTGGCTCAAATCGTGCCTTATTTCGGCTACAACCCGCTCCTGCGCTGCCGTAAGCGCAAACGGCAACTGGCGCAACAAGGCCGCGACCAGGCCGCCATTGCCTGCCAACGGATGCGCACGCTGCTTCAAGCGGGCAGCGCGCGCCGCTGCCAACGATAGTTGCTGTGCGAGCAACTCATCGAACTTAATGCGGCGCCAGGCGGGATGCCCATGCTCGATCAAATCGGAGTACGACACGTCGGGCGGCGGATGATGCAATACGCGGATGGCCTGCGCAAAGGGAACCAGCTCGTAACGCGCACAGATTTCGGGAGGCAGCGTATCGGACAGATCTGCTTCGTTCAGCGCTTGATCGATCGCGCGCCGCAAAGTCGACTGCATCAAGCCGTTGGTGGTGGGATAGACGGGCGTGAGCGCATTGGGCAAATCGCCGCCGGCTGTGGTTACCTTTGGATGAACCATTTCGCAACCCGAAAAACCGGCCCGTACGTCGCCGCGCACGCGCACGCGCTTGCCGACGGCAAGCTGCTTATGCTGGCTTGGGTAAAAATTCAGCCAACGCAGCGCCAGCTCGCCCGTTCCGTCCTCAATAAGCGCAAACAATTGGCGACGAGGTCGAAACTGCACTTCGCTGCGTACAACCTGCCCTTCCACCTGCGCGGTTTGCCCCGCGCGCAAGGAAACAATCGGCACAATCCGCGTTTCGTCTTCATAGCGTATCGGCAAATGCACGACAAAATCTTGCGGATCCTTCAAGCCCAGATGCAAGAGCTTGCGCTCGATCAAAGAAACGGGCTTGACGTCCGCGCGGAGTGGCGAGGGACGCACGGCTGCCTTAGAGCCTGGTCGGACGCGCGCTTCGGGCACGGAGTTTACAGGACAATAATTGCTTCGACTTCGAACTGGGCGCCCTTGGGCAGGCTGGCCACGCCTATCGTCGAACGCGCGGGAAAGGGCTGGGGGATGACATCGGCCATAATCGCATTGGCACTGGCGAATTTGCTCAGGTCCGTCAGAAACAGCGTCAATTTGACGATATTTTCGAACGTGCCGCCGGATGCTTCGATCACGGCCTGCATATTGGCAAAGGCCTGGCGCACCTGGCCTTCGAAATTTTCGGAAACCAGCTCGCCCGTCCCGGGTTCCAGGCCGATCTGGCCCGATAAATACACCGTTTTTCCGGGCCCTGCGGCCACCGCCTGCGAATAAGGGCCTACCGCTGCCGGAGCCGCGTCCGTGTGAATAATCTGTTTGGCCATGAAAACCACCTCTGATGAATTAAAACAACTATCAGAGTGTAATCATCTATAGAGAATATTAAAAGCCCCCGGAAGCCCCAAAGCGCTTATTTATCTACGAAAGCGCGTTCGACGACATAATCGCCGGGCTGACCGACACCGGTCGATGCCACGAAGCCGCGCGCCTTCAGCATCTGGGTGATGTCGGCCAGCATATGCGGACTGCCGCAAATCATGCCGCGATCGGTCTCGGGATTTAGAGGCGGCAAGCCGATATCCTGAAACAAACGCCCGCTTTCAATCACCTCGGTGATGCGTCCTTGATTGCGGAACGGCTCACGCGTAACGGTCGGGTAGTAGATGAGCTTGCCTTGAATGTGCTCGCCGAAATACTCATTTTTGGGCAACTCGCCCTGAATGTAATCGGAGTAGGCCAGTTCGCTGACGTGACGCACCCCGTGCATCAACACCACTTTTTCAAAGCGATCGTACACATCGGGGTCTTTGATGATGCTCATGAAAGGCGCAAGCCCCGTGCCTGTCGCAAACAGATATAGATGCTTGCCCGGCTTCAGATCATCAACCATCAGGGTGCCTACCGGCTTTTTGCTGACCAGAACCGAATCGCCCGCCTGCAAATGTTGCAGGCGCGACGTCAGCGGCCCGTTTTTGACCTTGATACTGAGGAATTCCAGGTTTTCTTCGTAGTTGGCGCTAGCAATGCTATAAGCACGCAACAACGGCTTGCCGTTGACCTCAAGGCCCAACATGACGAAATGGCCGTTATGAAAACGCAGTGCCGAATCGCGCGTGGTGGTAAAAGAAAACAAGGTGTCGTTCCAGTGACGAACGCTGAGCACTTGCTCGGAATTGAAAGCAGCCATACATAGTCGATAAAAAGGAATACACCGATTTTAACCTACCTGGCCCGAAGCCTGCCTCTTGGCGCCTGGAGGATTGTGTGGCGGCAAGTACGTTTTGTAGCGGCAGCCCTTGTGGCTGCCATCTATGTTCTATACATGCCATCTTTTATCAACGATTTTGGCAGCCACAAGGGCTGCCGCTACAGACGACGGGCACAGCGGCTTAGGTCTCTTCCAGACCCAGTTCCTGGCATTTGCGCGTTAGCGTATTGCGACCGATACCCAAGCGCTGCGCCGCCTCGGCGCGCCTGCCGTGACTGTGCACCAGCGCGGCGCGCAGCAGTATGCGTTCAAAGTCGCGCGTCAGGGTGCTCATGACGGCTGGTTCGCCGTGAGCCAATCTATTCCTGACCTGACGCTCCAGCAAGGCCGCCCAATCCGGTTCGATGGCCGCCTGGGCCTGTTCGTCCGTACGAGGCGCATCTGCCGGACGCCCGTTGGGCCCTGCGGCCAGGGCACTGATTTCAGGCGGCAAATCGTTCACGTCGACCACCTGGCCGGCCGACATGACCGACAGCCAGTGGCAGAAATTTTCAAGCTGGCGAATATTGCCCGGATAATCAAACGCAATCAGCGCCTGCAAAGCACCGGGGGTAAGGCGGCGCGCCGGCACAGCCAGGCTACGCGCGCTGCGTTCCAGAAATAATCGCGCCAATGCCGGGATGTCTTCCTTGCGTTCACGCAGCGGCGGCAGGCGCAAACGGATCACGTTCAAACGATGGAACAAGTCTTCGCGAAACTGCCCTTGCGCTACGCGCTGCTCTAAAGGCTGATGCGTCGCTGCCACGATACGCACATCGACACTGACCGCCTGTGAACCGCCGACACGATAAAAACTGCCCTCGGCAAGCACCCGCAACAGGCGTGTTTGCAGCTCCAGCGGCATATCGCCGATTTCATCCAGAAACAGGGTTCCTCCGTGCGCAGCCTCGAAGCGCCCGCGGCGCAGCGTCGTGGCACCGGTGAAGGCGCCTCGCTCGTGACCGAATAACTCGGCTTCGAGCAGATCGCGCGGTATGGCCGCCGTATTCAGCGCAATGAACGGACCGTCGGCCCTGGCGCTATGGATATGCAAGGCGCGCGCAATCAGCTCCTTGCCTGTACCCGATTCCCCGGTGACCAGCACGGTTGCCCGCGATGTGGCCAAGCGGCCAATGGCGCGAAACACATCCTGCATCGCCAGCGACGCAGACTGCATCAGGGTCGCATCGCCGGTGATTGGCGAGGCGGGAGCCGGTGCGCTCTGCTCCTGGGCGGCGCGACGAATCAGATCGACGGCTTCGTTCACGTCGAATGGTTTGGCCAGGTAATCGAAAGCCCCTTTCTGGAACGCCGATACCGTGCTGTCCAGATCAGTGAACGCCGTCATGACAATGACGGCCAACTCAGGGTGACGCTGCTTGATGGCCTGCAGCAGGCTTAACCCGTCCTGGCCGGGCATGCGCACATCGGTCACCAATACCGACGGCGTGGCCTCTTCCAGCGCCTCCAGTACGGCAGCGGCCGACTCAAAGCTTTGTACGTCGATCGACACACGCGCCAGCGCCTTTTCCAGCACCCAGCGGATGCTTTGATCGTCATCGACTATCCAGACGGGTTTCACGACAGCTCCAAGGGCAAAATCATGCGAAATTCAGTGTGGCCTTCCGTCGAGTCAAACTCGATAACGCCGCCATGCTGCTGGACGAACTCCTGTGCCAGGCTTAGGCCCAGGCCGGTGCCACTGGCCCGTCCCGTTACCAGGGGATGAAAAAGCTTGTCGCGCAGATCGGCTGGTACGCCCGGCCCGTTATCGATAACGGACACAACCATACCCAGTTTGACTGGCCGCGTCGCCAGCACCAGCTGCCGCCCGACACGGGTGCGCAAAATCAATTTCGGCGGATGAGCTGAACGGCTTTCAGTCAGCGCCTGAGCCGCATTGCGCACCATATTCAACAGGGCCTGCAAAAGCCGGTCATGGTCGCCCATGAGCTCGGGCGCCGAGGCGTCGTAATCACGCACAATTTCTATTTGAGCGGCGTATTCCGCCCGAGCCAAGGTGTATACCAACTCGCATATCTCATGGATATTAAAGCGCGCCCGTTTCAGCGTAGCGCCCTGAGGCGCGATCAATCGATCCACCAGGCCACTCAAACGATCGGCTTCCGCCATGATCACGCGCGTGTACTCGCGCAGCGACTCCGTCTTGAGCTCGGTTTCGAGCAACTGGGCGGCGCCCAGGATTCCGCCCAGGGGATTCTTGACTTCGTGCGCCAGATTGCGCAGCGATTCGCGCTGCACATCGAGTTCTTGGCTGAGATGACGATTGCGCTCAAGCAAAATGTGATGCTCGAGCTCCCGCACTTCCAGCAAAGCCGCCCAGGGCGGCTGCGGCGAGTGCACCAGGGTCAGGCTGACCGGCACCGGAAGACCGCGCCGATCAACCGTCATATCCTGACGCAAGACACCGATTTTGCCTTCTATGGCCGACGCAATGTGCGCCGCCAGCGACGCATCGGCATTAAAAAGAAGGTGGGCCGACACCCCGCTCAGTTGCTTGCGCGATAAGCCAAACAGTTCTTGAGCGGCGGCGTTGGCATGTACGACTGCGCCTTGCTCATCCAGAAGCAATATGGTGGTGGCCAGCAGATCGTAATTCGCAATGTCCATCGCAATGCAGCGTCCATTTGGTTTGGTGGTTGCGAATCCGGCACCGGCCACCAGGCAGATTACAGGCTGTAGTACATATCGAACTCAACCGGATGGGAGGTCTTGCGCAAGCGCGTGATTTCTTCCATTTTGAGTTCGATATAGGCGTCGAGCATATCGTTGCTGAACACCCCACCGCGCGTCAGGAACTCGCGATCGCGATCCAGTGCGGCCACCGCTTCTTCAAGCGACGCGCACACCGTCGGGATCTTTGCATCCTCTTCGGGCGGCAGATCGTACAGGTTCTTGTCGGCCGGATCGCCGGGATGGATTTTGTTTTGCACGCCATCCAGACCCGCCATCATCAACGCCGAAAATGCCAGATACGGGTTGGCCAGCGGATCCGGGAACCGCGCCTCGACGCGGCGAGCCTTGGGGTTGCCTACGTAAGGAATGCGCAGCGACGCCGAACGGTTGCGGGCGGAATACGCCAGTTTTACGGGCGCCTCGAAATGCGGTACGAGCCGTTTGTACGAATTGGTACCCGGGTTGGTGATGGCATTCAACGCACGGGCATGCTTGATGATCCCGCCTATGTAGTACAGCGCGAATTCCGACAAGCCGGCATAGCCATTGCCCGCAAACAGGTTCTGCCCGTCTTTCCAGATCGACTGGTGCACGTGCATGCCCGATCCGTTGTCGCCGACAATGGGCTTGGGCATGAACGTGGCGGTCTTGCCATACACATGAGCCACGTTATGAATGGTGTATTTCAGGATCTGGTTCCAGTCGGCGCGCTCGACCAGCGTGCTGAACTTGGTGCCGATTTCCATTTGGCCCGGAGCAGCCACTTCGTGGTGGTGCACTTCCACGGGCACGCCCTGCTGCTCGAGCAACAGGCACATTTCCGAACGCATGTCGTGGAAGGAATCGACGGGAGGCACGGGCATATAACCGCCCTTGACGCCGGGACGATGCCCCAGATTGCCGCCGTCCATATCCAGGCCTCGCGACCAGGGTGCCTCTTCAGACTTGATCTTGACGAAGCAGCCCGACATATCGTCGTTCCAGGTAATGGCGTCGAACACGAAAAACTCGGGCTCAGGGCCGAAATAGGCGGTATCGCCCAGGCCACTGGATTTAAGATAAGCTTCGGCGCGCCGGGCCAAGGAGCGTGGGTCGCGATCGTACCCTTTGAGGTCGGAAGGCTCGACCACATCGCAGGTCAGATTCAGCGTAGTCTCTTCGCGGAAAGGATCCATGCGCGCCGATTTGGGATCCGGGATCAACAACATATCCGACGCTTCAATGCCCTTCCAGCCCGGCAGCGACGAACCGTCGAAGGCCTGCCCGGCTTCCATCTTCTCTTCATCCACCATATGAGCCGGCGTCGTCATGTGATGCTCGCGCCCCAGGGTATCGGTAAAGCGAAAATCGACAAAAGCAACTTCGCGTTCTTTAATAAGCTTAACTACTTCTTCTGCAGTGGACATGTGAGCTCCTGGGCAAATAATGGATCAAACCGAGATGAAATGGCTTGGTAGACTGAAATAGATGGGAACTAAAGGGCTGAATAAATCGGATATTACTATCTTGACTTAGCTTAAAGCACTTAAAGCAAAAATTGTGCCAGCCTGGGATGAGCTGGTTGTAATGCGTGGATGGCACCCACGAGGGGTGCCGCTACAAATGCCTGGCTGCCGTTAATGACGCGGATGGCAGCCACAAGGGCTGCCGCTACAAATGCCTGGCTGTCGTTAATGTAGTGGCAGCCCTTGCGGCTGGCAAATCGTTGAAATTCAAGGCCGCCTCTACTAACCCCGCAGAGAATTATCTCTGCCATTGCATGTCCCGCCAGTGCAGCCCAAAATCTCCGCCCCGATAGTCCAAAGAGATCACAAGAAAACGCACCATAAAAGTGCATTTAACACACATTCGCACCAAACAGGTGCATATTCTAGTGCATAATCGTCTTTGCACCGCAATGAGCCCAATACGACACTGCCCACAAGACATCCGAAAATCGCACGTTAGGCCAAAAATTCTTCTTGCAGATCATTTAAAAACTGCCAGCCCAGCGCGGTAGCTTTGAAACGGGTTGGATCGGATTCCAACAAGCCCCTGGCGACAGCGCGGTCGATCGCCGGGGCAATGGCCAGGACCGAAAGCCCCGTGCGTTCAGTAAAACTGCTGGCGGCAACGCCATTTTTCAGGCGCAACACATTCAACATGAATTCAAACCCCAGCTCATCGGCGCCCACCGTACGCTCTTCGGCAATATGGCTGCCATCGAGCCGAGGGGCATGCTCCATCCAGGACACTGGGTTCTTCAGCTTGGCGTGCCGCGTAATTTTGTCGTGAAACGTCAGCTTGCCATGCGCGCCGGGACCTATGCCCAGGTAGTCGCCAAACTCCCAATAATTCAAATTATGGCGGCAGCGTGCGTTGGCCTTGGCATAGGCCGAAACTTCATAGCGTTCCCAGCCGCCTAGCGTTGTTTGTTCGGCGATCATGTCTTGCATGGCGGCGGCGCTATCGTCATCGGGCACGGCAGGCGGAAATTTGGCAAATACGGTATTGGGCTCCATCGTCAGGTGGTATAGCGACAAGTGCTCGGTATTGAAAGATATGGCTTGACGCAAGTCCCGCCTGCAGCCATCCAGCGACTGCGAGGGCAAGGCAAACATAATATCCAGATTGACACGGCCGACAGCCTTTTGAGCGATTTCGATGGCCGCACAGGCCTGTTTGGCATCGTGTATACGCCCCAAGGCCTTAAGCGCCTGGTCGTTAAAACTCTGTATGCCCAGCGATATGCGGTTGACCCCGCTGCGGGCATATTCGGCAAAGCGCCCCGCCTCAACCGTGCCGGGATTGGCTTCCAGCGTAATTTCGGCATCGGGCAGGATATTCAAATACAGGCGGAACATGGCCAGCATCTGATCGATGGCCGCCGCCGACAGCAGGCTGGGCGTACCCCCACCGATAAAGATGGTCACCACCTGGCGTCCCCACACCAATGGCAGGGCCTGCTCCAGATCGGCGCGCAGGGCCGCCAGGTATTGCTGCTCGGGCAACTCGCCCGACAAGGCATGCGAGTTGAAATCGCAATAAGGGCACTTGCGCACGCACCAGGGCACATGCACGTATAAAGATAAAGGCGGTTGGCTGCCAAGCGTCGCATGCACCGGCGTGACCAGTTTGGCATGAGACTTGGCCGATCGGCCTTCTGGCTGGATTGAAAAAGTGGGATGCACCGAAATCTCGCAACAGGTTGTGGGTAGGGCTATGCAGAGGCGCTCGGCGCGGGCGGCTATGCCCGCAGCGCCTGCAATAATTTGACCAATGCCTGGGCGCGGTGGCTCCGACGGTTTTTTTCCGCCGGATCCAGTTCTGCAGCGGTCTTACCCAAATCAGGCAAATAAAAATGGGGATCATAGCCAAAGCCCGAAGCGCCTTTGGGCGTATCGATGATCTCGCCCCGCCAGAGGCCTTCGGTCACAATTGGCCGCGGGTCGTCGGCCGAACGCAGGTACACCAGTACCGCCACATACGAGGCGGACCGATCGCCCTGGGCAGCCAAGGCCTGTACTAAATAGCGGTTATTGGCGGCATCGGATTTTTCGCCGCCATTACGCAAGGCGTAACGCGCCGAATACACCCCGGGCGCGCCGCCCAGACAATCCACGCAAAGACCCGAATCATCGGCCAAGGCGGGCAGACCCGTTTGGCGGCAGGCATGGCGGGCCTTGGCCAGCGCGTTTTCGACAAACGTTGCAAAAGGCTCTTCAGCCTCCGACACGCCCAGATCGCCCTGTGCCACCATGGCAATGCCGGCGCCGCCCAGGATGGCCGAAAATTCCTTCAGCTTGCCCGCGTTATTGGAGGCAAGCACGACTCGGGTATCTGACATAAGGTGATAAACGTAAAGGTTCAGTTTACTCGAACCCGTCTGTGTCCTGGCGGGATTCCCCCGAGTTGGCCTGCGCACCGTCCTGCACCAGTAGAGACACCAGCTCTTTGGCAAAGACCGGCAGCTTATCGAACTGCCGCACGCATATATGGAGCTTGCGCAACGCCCAATCGTCAGCCAGCGTAATGACTTTCAGCGGCAGGTTTTGCAGATATCGGCGCGCGGCCGTTTCGGGAATCACGCCAATGCCGACCTGGGCGGCAATCATCCGGCAAGCCGCCTCGAAATTGCTGACCTCGACCCGAAAGCGCAAGACGCGCCCGATATCGTCCGCCGCTTGCAATAAAAACGCATGTATTGCACTGGCCTCGGATAAGCCCACATAATCGTAGCCTAGCGTATCTTCGAAGCTCAGGACATCATGCTCGGCCAGCGGATGGTCGGTACGCGTCACCAGCACCAGCCTGTCGTTGCGATAAGGTAAAAATTCAACCCCTTCGCCACCGCCCGCCTGAGCGGTAATGCCAATGTCGGCCGCTCCATCAACCACCGCCTTGACCACCAGATAGCTCAGGCGCTCGCGCAGTTCGATATTCACATCGGGATGATTCGCCAGATACTGCCCCAGAACAGCGGGCATGAACTCGTTCATGGCGGTCGTATTGGCGTAGACCCGCACGCAACCTTTGACGCCGCGGGCGTACTCCTGCATATCGCCGCGCAGATGCTCAAGCTGGCGCAGCACAATGCGCGCATGCTGCACAAATGCCTCACCCGACGGCGTCAGCGTCACCCCCTGGCTATTGCGATACAACAACGCCGTACCTAGATGATTTTCAAGATTCTTGACGCGGTTGCTGGCGGCGGGCAGAGACAGAAAGCTGCGTTCGGCGCCTTTGGTCAAACTGGACACACCCGCTACATTGACCATCAATTGCATATCGGTCAGGTCAAAATGCAACGCCATGGAGTGTCACTTCCTTTAAAAAAAGCTAAGCCACGCTTAAGCAATCAATAATAGGCAAACCTATGCCTTTCGGGCATTGTAGCGACATTACAATGAATTCAGGCCATTCCCGATGCTAGAGTCAAACCGTCAACACCAGGATATCCGCGACGCCATCCGTGATTTATGCGGCCAGTTTCCACCCGAGTATTTTCGCAAAATCGACGAACAACGCGGCTACCCCGAAGAATTCGTCAACGCGCTGACTCAGGCGGGCTGGCTGGCGGCGCTGATCCCCCAGGAATACGGCGGTTCAGGCCTAAGCCTGACCGAAGCCTCCGTCATTATGGAAGAAATCAATCGTTCAGGTGGAAATTCCGGGGTCTGCCACGGCCAAATGTACAACATGGGCACCTTGCTGCGCCACGGCTCTGCGGAACAGAAGAAACGCTACCTGCCCCGCATCGCCACCGGCGAATTGCGCCTGCAGTCAATGGGCGTGACCGAGCCCACCACCGGCACCGACACGACTAAAATCAAGACCACCGCAGTCAAAAAAGGCGACCACTACGTCGTAAACGGCCAAAAAGTGTGGATTTCGCGTATTCAGCATTCGGACTTGATGATCCTACTGGCGCGCACTACCGCGCTGGACGAGGTCAAGAAAAAATCCGAAGGCATGTCGATTTTCATCGTCGATCTGAAGCAAGCCATAGGGCACGGTCTGGAAGTGCGGCCCATACCCAATATGGTCAATCACGAAACCAACGAACTGTTCTTCGATAACCTTGAAATCCCGGCCGAGAACCTGATCGGAGAAGAAGGCAAAGGCTTCAAATACATACTGGACGGGCTGAACGCCGAACGCACGCTGATTGCGGCCGAATGCATCGGCGACGGCTACTGGTTTATCGACAAAGTTTCAGCCTATGCCAAAGAACGCGTTGTCTTTGGCCGGCCCATCGGCAAAAATCAGGGTGTGCAGTTTCCCATCGCCCGCGCGCTGGTCAATATCGAAGCCGCCAGCCTGATGCGCTACGAAGCCTGCCGCCTGTTCGACGCGCAGCAAGCCTGCGGCGCCCAAGCCAATATGGCCAAACTGCTGGCGGCCGACGCATCGTGGGAAGCGGCCAATGTCTGCCTGCAATTCCACGGCGGATTCGGTTTTGCCAACGAATACGATATCGAACGCAAGTTCCGTGAAACCCGCCTCTACCAAGTGGCTCCCATTTCAACTAATCTTATTCTGTCCTACGTGGCCGAACATGTATTGGGTTTACCGCGTTCGTTCTAGACCCAGGCCGCCATCCGTCCCTACCCATTCACCTCTTGCGTCCAACAAAGCCATGAACCATCCTAGTGCCGAACTAAGCCGATTTGTTGCCGAACTGAGTTTCGACGACATCCCCGAATCTGTCTTGCGTCGCGCCGAAGACTTCCTGCTCGATTGCCTGGCCTCGATTCTCGCCGGATCGAGCAGCAGGCCTGTGCAGGCCATTGCCAGCTTTGCGCGAACCATGGGACCGGCCGGCGGCCCGTCCGAAGACATGGTCGCACGGCGCGGCTCAAGCCCCTTGTTTGCGGCCCTGGTCAATGCCGCATCCGCCCACATGGTCGAGCAGGACGACGTACACAACGGCTCGGTATTTCATCCGGCCGCGGTCATATTTCCGCCGGCCATCGCCACGGCTCAGGCTTTGGGTCGTTCAGGTAAAGAACTGCTGGTCGCGGCCGTTGCGGGCTACGAAGCCGGCATCCGCATCGGCGAGTTTCTGGGACGTACGCACTATACCGTTTTTCATACCACCGGCACAGCGGGGACACTGGCCGCCGCCATGACTGTAGGGCGCCTGCTTAATCTCAATCCGGCGCAAATGCTGCACGCCCTGGGGTCAGCGGGAACCCAGGCCGCTGGTCTGTGGGAATTCCTGCGCGACGGTGCCGACTCCAAGCAACTGCACACCGCCAAGGCCGCGGCCGACGGCCTGACCGCCGCCTGGCTTGCGAGCGACGGCCTCACCGGGGCCAGCCACATTCTTGAAGGCAAACAGGGGTTGGCCGCAGGCATGTCGCAAGACGCCGACCCCGCACGGCTTACCAGCGAATTGGGATCACGCTGGGCCCTGGTCGAGACATCGTTCAAATATCACGCCTCCTGTCGCCACACCCACCCGGCCGCCGACGCCCTGCTTGCCGTGATGCAGAAAAACAAATTGGAATTCAACAATATCGCTTCTGTCGTGGCTCACGTGCACCAAGGCGCCATCGATGTGCTTGGGCCGGTTGTCAAACCAACCTCTGTGCATCAGTCCAAATTCTCGATGGGCACCGTACTGGCTCTTATTGCACGGCACCGGCATGCCGGTTTGCCCGAATTCGACGCCGCCCTGCACGACGCGGCCATCGCCGATTTTCGCGACCGCGTCACAATGCGGCTCGACCCCGAAATCGATGCCGCCTACCCTAAACAATGGATAGGCAAGGTGACCGTGCAAACCCGCCAGGGCCAGACGCTGACGGGGCGGGTCGATGTGCCCAAGGGCGACCCCGGCAATACGCTGACTCGGCCGGAAATAGAAGAAAAGGCCTTGCGCCTGGGTTGTTATCGCAATGCGGCGGCGCCTGAAGAGGTGCAGAGCATGATTGGCAAGGTTTGGGGGTTGGCTGAGTGCGAGCGGGTGGGGAATTTTCTGTAGATTAAAAGGCAGCAGTCGACAGTCTAGGCTGGGACCCCTTCCAACCCATATCGAATAAATTTCATATAAGTATCGGCTACGCCTTTTGGCAACGTTTTATTCTTGCCGCCACCGTACATGTATTTCAAAGCCAAATAGCTGCGTGCAGCCATTAGCATGTATACGATAACTTCCAGCTCTTCCACTTTATAGGCGGGAAATTCGCCTTGCCGATGAGAGTGCTGCAGAAACCGCGTGTATTGCTTGACCAGAATATCAAAATGCTTTTTATGACTTTCCGGCGCAAAGCTTTCAGCCTCGTTCAGTATCCGGAAGAAGTGAGGCTCCTGCTGCAGAAAGTCAAAGAAACCAAGAAAACCGCGCCTTTCCAGTTCGGCGAAGCTGTCTGCGCCCAGAGCGCTTTGGCGGATATGTTGCTGCATTTTTTCACCCAAATCGGGTAACAGCGTATCGAGAATATCCTGGCGAGTTTCAAAATAATTATAAAAAGTACCTTGCGCCACGCCTGCCTTCTGGGTGATACGCGTGATCGACGCCGCTGCGTAACCTACTTCCCCTACGACCTCTGCGGCGGCCCATAACAAGGTATCGCGCACCCGTTCCGATTTTTCCAGACGATTTCGGCCTTCACGCCAGTGCCCCGGGTGCTCATGGCCGACACCTTTCTTGGGCTTTGAAGATGTGGGTTTCGAAACTGTTTTCTTTTTTGAAATTGCCATTTGATTTGAAAACTCTAAGGATTAATTCGAAGCTGCACCGATCGGCAGAGCCGCAAAGCACGCAAGTACTTCGCCAATATCGTGACGCTCAGGATCATCGACAAAGCGTTCAAGGCGTTGATAAACACTCTCAGGCACGTTACTTTCGCTACCCACTCGGCGGATAAGCGCCGATACCCCTGAGCGGGAATAGGCATAATCGGCCGTCGTCATCTGCTGATCATGCGCAATGCTCTTCCCGCCATCCAGCTCGACCTCAATGACGCAACACAGTTTGTTGACACCTGCGTCGGTCACCAGATCGATGCGCGTAATCAACTCGTTAACCTGCGCATCGTCATAGATCGTCATCGCGTTCAGATCGGGAACCCCATATAGTAAGGTATTGGCAATGCAAAACGGAATACTCATCAAGGTCCCGGAGATGCTGTTGAATGGCCCTTTTGAATCCATGCCTGCATAGCCCGTTTCGTACGGATTCATCCTGACACGCACGCGCCGCATGCGGGCTGGCACGATTCCTGCCATCTTTTCACGCAGGGCGAGCGCCGCCGTGACGGGCGTTTGATTAAACGCACAAACCGGGTAAGGCTTGAATGTTACCCGATGAATGGCCCATTTTTTCCCCAAGCCCGCAACCAACTCGGCCACATTGCACTGCGTGCGCGCAAATACTTTGACAAAACCCGCACTCCCCTCAAAGGCATGGGGAGCCGACACGGAACCGGCCAGCGCCAATTGAGCCGCCGTATAGCCGGTTTGGCCCACCACACCAACCTGGTAGCGCCATTCGTCGGTCCCATCGGCAAATGATTGCAAAATACCTCCGGCAAAGGAAGCGGCATTCGATAACGCGGCAGCGGTCTGCTCCGAAGAAAGATCCATCATTTTGGCTGCTCCGGCCGCCGCGGCGACCGTACCGTATACCGTTGATGCACGCAATCCACCCGGAGTCGTATTGCCGGCATAAGCGTCTTCAAAAACTCCGCCTGCTTCGTAACCTGCCAAAAGCGCCGGAATCAGGCGCGACATGGGGTAACCGTCCGCCTCGATCATCGCCGTAAGCAAAGGCACGAGGATGGCCCCAAAATGAGCGGCGCCGCAGGTATCTTCTTGCGCACGGCCGTGAAATAGCGCAGAGTTTGCCAACGCTGCGCCGGCAACGGTAGTACGGCGGCCATCTCCCAGTAAAGTCGCGCCATTTTTACTACGCTCCCCATTCATGGCCAGTGCTGCACGTCGCGCAACAGGCGCATAGGGTGTGTTGCGACACCCCAAACCGATGCCATAACTATTCAGTAGACAGGTTTTGGCCTTTTCCAGCACATCCGCCGGAAGGGTTGCAGCATTCAGAGAGACAATAAATTCCGCAATTGTTTTACTTAGGCTCATAGCGATTCCTTTAGTTTGATGACGTGCCGGTCGATAACTCCTGGCGCAGCACGCGTTTGAGTACCTTGCCGCTGGGATTGCGTGGTAGCGCATCGCGCACAATCAACTTCCTGGGCACTTTGAAACCAGCCAGATGCTGGCGGCAATATGCGGTCAGTTGATCCAGGTCCAGCGTCTGTTGTGGCTGCAAGGCAACGACGGCGGCCACGCATTCGCCCCAGCGTTCATCGGGAAGCCCAATGACGGCAACGTCGGCGATCTGCGGCAGCATGAAAATAATGCGCTCGACTTCGGACGACGAAATATTCTCTCCACCGCTGATGATCATGTCTTTTTTTCGATCGGTCAGATAAAGAAAACCTTCGGCATCCAGATGCCCGACGTCTCCTGTACGAAACCAGCCATCGAAGAAACTTAGCCGCGTCTTTTCTTCCTGCTTCCAATAACCATGCGTCACCTTGGGCCCACGCAGGCAAATTTCACCGCTCATGCCGGGACGTACGGGATGGTTTTGCTCATCAAAGATCTGTATCTCTATGTGAGGCAAGGCACGGCCTGTAGATCCAATTTTTTCGATTTCGCGGCCAGCCTCCATGAAGGTATCGCCGCCACAGCTTTCGGTCAGGCCATACGCATCGATATACCGCCCTTGCGTAAACACCTCGCTAAACATGCGAATCCGTTTTTCGGGCGTCTTTTCGCCACCGCCTATGCACCATTTAAAGCTGCTCAGGTCGCGCTTGCTGTTTTGTCCGCATGCCAATAACCGGCCAACCATGACAGGCGCCAGCCAGGCCCCGGTAAGCCGTTCATTTTCTATGGCGGCAAGCGCCTGCTCTTCATCGAAATTGCGTTGCACCAGCAACATGCCTCCGAGATACAGCACGGCAGTCCCTGGCAAATCAAAAGCGCCAACATGATAGAGGGGTCCGACGACCAGTAAACGTTCCTCGGCCGTGAGACCAAGCGAGGCAATATGATCCAGACACTTCCAGTAGTAGTTCTGATAAGTGTGCATGACCCCTTTGGGGCGATCGGTCGTACCCGATGTGTACATCAGACGAAATAAATCATCCGGATTGCGCGGGACCGCCGGAGCTTTCTGGGCATCGCCAGATATATGACGCGTGTCTTCCTGCGCGCCGCTGTCCACGAACACCACGGAATCAAGAATACCGGCCACCGTCTCTTCGTACTCGGCATCGGCAAATAAAAAAACCGCATCCGAATTGCCAACGATATAGCTGATTTCCGGACGGGACAGTCGAAAGTTAATAGGTAAGAAAACAGCAGCAATATGACTGACGGCAAAAGCAACCTCAAGAAAAGCCGCACTGTTTTTCATGACAACGGCAACTACCTGGCCAGGCCGCACACCCTTAGCTTTCAAGAATCCCGCCATCTTCAACAGGCGATCAGCCAGTTCCGCATAACTGATTCTTTGCCGTTCGTAAACGAGAGCCAAACGGTCGGGAGTACAAGCGGCATGAAATAAGATTTGTGCGCTTAGATTAACCATGATGATAGTGACTTAGTAAGATTTAGGCATGCCCAGATCGTGGGTTGCAATAAAATTGAGCACCATTTCTTCGGCTACGGGCGCGAAGCGAAACAAGCGCGCATCACGCCATAGGCGCTCGACATGAAATTCCTTTGAATACCCCATGCCACCCATTGCCTGCATGGATCGCTCGGTTGCATCGGCTGCCGCTTGCGCGGCAATCAGTTTGGCCATATTGGCATCACTGCCATAAGGCACACCCTGATCGCAATAGGTCGCCGCTCGATAATTCATCAGGCAGGCGCACTCCAGTTCGGCATAGGCCTGAGCCAGGGGAAATTGCAGCCCCTGATAGGAACCAATAGGTTTGCCGCCGAACACCTTGCGATCCGTCGTGTATCTCACCGCCTGCGTAATAGCCAAGCGGCCTGCGCCAACCAATCCGGCCGTGGTAACGATGCGTTCAGTATTGAGTACGTCAAGCAACTCATTCCAGCCGTGATCAAGCGTACCCAGCAGCTCGTCGGGCTGGACGCGGACGTTATCAAAAAATACGGCGCTCGCCGGCATCGTGTGGGTGCCGAGTTTATCGATTTCATTGTGGCTTACTCCCTCGCGATCCGTATCGATGATGAACATACTGATGCCATGAGTGCGGCGTTTCACCTGATCCAGCTTCGTGGTGCGCGCCACGACCAGCATTTTGTGAGAACTAGGTACGGCCGTTATCCAGATTTTTTGCCCATTCAAACGCCAACCGTCACCATCCACGTTAGCGAACGTCGATATTTCCAGCGAATTGCTTCCCGCATTGGGCTCGGTGAGCGCCATGCAGCAGTGCATTTCGCCCGAGATGATTTTGGGTAACCACGCCTTGCGTTGTGATTCAGAACCGAATTTCGATATGGATACGCCGCCAAAAATCGGGTTGACCATAAACAATTGGCCCAGGGTCGAACCGCCGCCGCCTTCGGCCAGCGCCTCGACGATTACAGCGAGGTCGAGCATGCCTAAACCACTGCCGCCATATTTTTCAGGCAAAGCCGCCCCACACAAGCCCGCATCGCATATGGCCTGCCAGATTTCGGCAGGAAACGCCTTGCGAGCGTCCAGCTCACGCCAGTAATCAAGACCGAACTGAGCACCTATTTTTTTGGCCGTCTCGACCATCATTTGTTGTTCTTCGCTTAATGCAAATTCCATGCTTACTCTCCGCGCACTATGGGTTACCGCCTAACAGCTTCAAGGGTTGCTCCAGATAACCCGCCACGCAATTGAGGAAATCAAGCCCAGAAACGCCATCCAGGATACGATGGTCGGCGGCTAGGACGAGGCCCAATTCCTGGCACAACACGGGTTTTCCCTGACCATCGGGGCGGAAGACTTGATTGATGCTGCCTACCCCAAGAATCATGGCCTGCCCCGGATTGATAATGGGCGTCAGATATTTGACTTTGTACATACCCGCATTAGAGACAGCAATTGCGCCCCCGGTCGAATCGTCGGGCGAAAGCTTGCCGGCGCGGGCATCAGCCACTTTATGTGCGGTACGACGGCTGACCTCCTCCAGCGATACATTGCCCGCGTCGCGCACGACCGGCACAAACAGCCCGCGCTCAGTATTGACAGCGAGACCCACGTCGGTACTGCCAAAGGTCACCACCTCGCCGTCGTCCCAGACACGATTGGCCTGTGGGATGTCCCTTAATGCCCGACCTACCGCGGCAACCAGAAAATGGGTCAAGGTCAAGTGAGTAGCGGTCGCTAATTGATTGCGTTGTGCACGAAGAGCCAACAGAGATGATGCCTGAACATCAATCGACATATAAAAGTGCGGTACGGCTTGCTTGGCCTCAGTCAGACGGCGCGCCATCGTTGCACGGACCGAATCCGGTTTGCTGCGCACGCCAAGATCGATTGCGTCCGAAGCTGCGCGACTTTCAGAAGCCGCCACGACAGGCCCAGGAGCCGCTTCAGCCGCGGGTTCAACGAACGGCGCTTGCCGACCTGATGCGGCTTCAATATCAGCGGCCTTGATTCGGCCTCCCGGCCCACTGCCATCGACCGACTCGAGAGCTATGCCGTTGTTCGCCGCCAGCCGCCGCGCAAGCGGCGTAGCCAGAACTCGAGCCGCAACGGATAGTCCTTCTTGTGCAGATTCGGCCCAATTACCTACCACCGCACCCACCGGAACCGTCTGCCCCGGCTCGACAACAATGTCGGCCAGCACGCCATCGGCCTGAGCTTCCACCTCTGTGGCCACCTTATCGGTTTCCACCACAAACAACACATCGCCCGCCTTGAACTGAGCACCTGCTGTTACCAGCCATTCCGACAACAAGCCCTCGGTCATCGTCAAACCCAGTTTAGGCATCAACAAGGGATGTGACATGGATCAATTTCCTTTAAAAACCGGTGTGCGCTTGGCCAAAAATGCATCGCAACCTTCATGGGCATCGTTGGTGTCGAGAACCAGGCCTATCATGGCTTGTTCGTGCGCCAAAGCGGCGCCCAACGGCATCTCGCCGCCATAGCGCAGGTTGCGTTTTAACAGCTTGAGCACCAGCGGCGACTTGTTGGCGATACGCTCGGCCAAAGCCAGCGCCTCATCCCAAAGTTGCGCGCGAGGCACAGCGCGATTGCATAAGCCCAGAGCAACCGCCTCGACTGCGGTAATCTGGTCTCCTGTGAACATCAATTCCTTGGCGCGGCAAAGCGGAATCTGCCGAATTAAACGCTGCGTGCCACCCGCACCTGGAAACAGGCCCAATGTGATTTCGGGCAAGCCCAGCTTCGCCTCCTCGGCTACCAGACGAATGTCAAGAGCCAACAGCAATTCCATGCCTCCACCCAACGCCCAGCCATTGATCACGCCGATAGTCGGCTTGTCGCTTTCTTCGAAACGCCGGAACACGCGATGCACTACCTGGGCAAATTCGTTGTAATGCGCCAGGCCCCGGCGGCTGTTCAAGTCAGCGATGTCTCCGCCTGCCACAAAAGCGCGATCGCCCGCGCCGGTAACCATAATTACGCGTACGTTGACATCCTGTTCCAGCTGTACGAGCCCAGCTTCAAGATGCTCCAGAGTGCCCACATCAAGCGCGTTCAACTGCTTGGGACGATTAATCGTCAGGACGCCTATACGGCCACGAACTTCGGTTAATACGCTTTCAGCGCTCATAAAGGATTCCATTCAGGCAAGGGTCTTTCGGATGGCGGCGATAATGCGCTCTACACTCACCACATAGTCTCGTTCCAGCGAGCTGGCAAACGGCACAGGCATGAAAGGAGCCGCTACACGCATCACAGGTGCATCCAGCTCATCGAAGGCGTCCTGTGCAATGCACGCGGCAATCTCGGCTCCCACACCAAAAGCCTGGACGGCCTCATGAACAATCACAACCCGATGAGTGCGCGCTACCGATTCGAAAACGGTTTGATGATCCCACGGCTGCAGTGAACGCAAATCGATGATTTCAACATCGACGTTTTCATTTTTGAGCTGATCTGCCACGGTCACGGCGGTATGCACCGTCGACCCGTAAGTGACGATCGTGACGTCGCGACCAGGCCGGACGATAGAGGCCGATCCAATTTGTGCTGTCTGCCGCGTGTCGACTTCGCCTTTTCGACCGTACATACCCTTGTGCTCCACGAAAATTACCGGGTCGGGATCGCTGATGGCGGCACGCAATAGCGAATACGCATCTTGGGGGTTGGATGGGCAAACCACCTTCAGGCCTGGAACATGGGCCACCCAGGCCTCCAGGCACTGCGAGTGCTGCGGGCCCGCATTCAAGCCGCCACCATGGGGTGTACGCAAAACCATCGGCACACTGCTGCGGCCGCCAAACATAAAGTGCGCCTTGGCCGCCTGGTTCACGATTGGATCCATCGCCAAAGCGATAAAGTCCATAAACATAATTTCCACTACCGGCTTAAGACCAGTCATCGCAGCGCCCACTGCGACCGACACAATACTTGCCTCGGAAATCGGCGTATCCCGAACCCGTGCTGCACCGAACTTCTCGTACAAATTGCGCGTAGCCTTAAATGAACCGCCGGCAGCGGCAACATCTTCGCCAAGTACGATCACCGTCTCGTCGTGTTCCATGCTGTCGGTCAATGCCTGATTGATCGCTTGTGTGTAACGCATCTGAGCCATGTCTTTAACCTTTTGCCGTGTATACGTCAGCCAGCGCGCTCGCGAAATCGGGTTGCTTTCCTGCTTTGGCTTTTTCTATGGACAAAGCGACCCGATCTTCGATACCCGTAATAATCCCCTCCAAGCCTGCCTGCGTCATGCCTTGCTTTTTCAGCAGAAGCTCGGCACGCTCAAGGGGATCAATGTCTGAGCCCGACGCTACCTCGTCCGCCGGGCGATATTTTTGCGGGTCGCCCTCGTAATGGCCTCGCACCCGATGTGTTTTGCATTCGAACACGCGAGGCTGTCCTGTGCGGACTTCACCAACCAGTTTCTTTGCCACAGACGATACTGCTGCAACATCATTGCCATCGACAAGTTGATGCGGAATCTTGAACGCTGCGGCAAGATCGCCCAGTTCAGCCGCAAATTGATCTTTAGTGGGTGAAAACTCAGACCAACCATTGTTTTCGCATACGAATAACAAGGGCAAACTCCACAATGACGCCATATTCAGGGTTTCGTGCAATACCCCTTCGGCCATCGCCCCATCGCCAAAAAAGACGACGGCTATTCCTCCCGTTTTGCGTAACGAGTGCGCCAGGGCGCTCCCAAGCGCGATAGGAATGCCCGCACCCACAATTCCATTGGCGCCAATGATGCCCCGCTCCATGTCGGCCACATGCATCGACCCGCTGCGGCCGCCGCAAATACCACCCGCGCGGCCCATGATTTCCATGAAAAACATGTCCAGATCAATGCCCCGTGCAATCACATGTCCATGCCCCCGGTGATTGGTCGCCATTGTGTCGCGCGCATCGAGTGCCGCCATGACACCAGCCGCGACCGCTTCCTGTCCAATACTTAGATGAATGAATCCGGGCACCTCGCTATCGGCAAACAATTTGGAGAGTTGCGTTTCGACCGTTCGGATCAAACGCATCATGCGATAACAATCAACCTGAGAATCCTGCTCGTTCTGTTTCATCATGACATTCCAATTTCCTTAATATTTCCTGTTCCCTGCAACCTTAAACCGATAGATAGCGCTTCTTGATATCGTCGTTGCGACGCAGCTCCTCGACGGTTCCGGTATAGACGACGCGGCCTTTGTCGATCACCGCGACATGAGTGGCGATGTGCAAGCAAAAATGCATATTCTGTTCAGCAAGGAGAATTGTGGCGCCAGTCTTGAGCAATCCGGCAACACAGCGTGCAATCTGCTGCACAATTACCGGCGCCAGGCCTTCGCTGGGTTCATCGAGCAGCAGTAGACTGGGATTGCCCATCAGGGCGCGGGCAATCACCAACAATTGCTGCTCTCCGCCAGAAAGCAGGCCACCCTGCCTGTGACGCAGCGGAACAAGTAAAGGAAAGGTCCTGTAGATATGCTCAAGGCTCCATTTATACGTCCCGCTGCTATCGGGCTTTGCCGCGATAAGCAGGTTCTCTTCAACGGTATGCTCGGGAAACGTTTGACGGTCTTCGGGCACAAACGCCAAGCCACTGCGCGCGATACGATAGGCTTTGTCCTTGAAAATACTTTGGCCGTTAAACACAACACGCCCACTCGTACCCGGATGGATGCCTGAAATCGCTTTCATTGTGGTCGACTTACCCGCGCCGTTGCGCCCGAGAAGCGCCACGCATTGGCCCTTTTCAATCGTCAGGTCGACACCGAACAGTACCTGGCTGATGCCATAATGAGCCTCCAGATCATGGACAGCGAGAATGGACTGATTCATGCGGCATCCTCGGTAAAGCCCGCGCCCAGATACGCATCGATCACGGCCTGATTACTGCGGATTTGTTCTGCAGTGCCTTCGGCCAGCAAGGCGCCGTAGCACAGCACACGAATGACCTGTGCGTATTCAAACACAATGTCCATATCGTGTTCGATAAAGATCACCGTGATCTTTTCACGCTCCCATAACGCGTGCACGCGTCCAATCATGTCAATGCGCTCTTCGGGACCCATACCGGCTGTGGGCTCGTCGAGCAGAAGCAGGCTTGGCTCAAGCGCCAGGGCCAAACCAATATCGAGCAATTTTTGCTCACCGTGGGCGAGATGCCGCGACAGAGTACACGCGCGATGCTGCAAGCCGACCTTTTCCATCAATTCTTGTGCGCGTTCACGCGTAGCCATCTGTGAAAAAGGGGTAAACAGATTATTTAATTTGCGCCACTTGGCCAGAACGGCTGCTTCAAACGACTGCCGCACGGTAAACGTGGGAAATATGCTCGACACCTGAAAAGCACGAGCTATGCCTTTGTGCACGATTTGAGTAGCAGGCAGGCCAGCGATATCCTCGTTATTGAACACGATGCGCCCAGAATCCGGCCTGATTCGCCCCGAAATCAGGTTAAATAAAGTCGTCTTCCCTGCCCCGTTAGGCCCGATAATGGCAGACAGACTTCCTTGAGAAAAATCCATAGACAAATCGTCAGTGGCTATAATGCCGCCGAATGATTTTTTCAAGTTGACTAAGCTAAGCACGTGTCGCCCCGGATCACGATGAGGTATCGACGTTGGCCGGTACTTCGGCCTTTCGCAAGCCGCCATAGGTGTTCCACGGATTAGCAACCAGCCAGCCGCAATCAACGGGTAAATCAATACCGGTGATCGCTAGCGCGCGCTCCGATAACAGAAACTCCACCGCATCACCCACTTGGGATGGCTGAACAGCGCGCTGCAGCGCCGCGTTGCGCTCCAGCAATTTCAAATCGCGCTCACCGCGCTCAATTGCGTCCAGTAAAGCCGGGGTCAGCGTATATCCCGGCGCAATCGAATTCACGCGTATTTGTGAAGGGCCCCACTCGGCTGCCAGACATTTGGTCATACTGAGTATGGCTGCTTTGGACGGGCCGTACGAATGCAGCGGGGTCGATACCGAATCGGTAATGGAAGCAATATTCACGATGCTGCCCGCTTCACGCGCAATCATGCCTCGACCAAAAGCCAAACTGACTATATAGCTGCCACGAAAATTTACACGCTGTATTCGATCCCACGTCGCCATATCAAGATCGTACGGATTAAGAGGTTTCTGAATAATGCCTGCCGAATTGACCAACCCGAAAACGGGGCCTATACGTTTTTCGACATCCAGTGCTGCATGCTTTACGCTTTCATCATCGGCGACATCCAGCTCGAGCGCTTCACCGCCAATTCTGGCCGAGACTTGACGTGCTCCGGCGATATTGACGTCGGCCACAACGACATGCCAGCCGTTAGCTGCAAGCGTCGTTGCGCACGCAGCCCCAATGCCACTGGCACCTCCGGTTACTACGACTATCTTTCCCTGTGCTAATGCCATATTGCCTTCTCGTTTGGTTAGATTAAAAACAAGCCCGTTATTTTGTCTGACGTAGCGCCGCACGGCCGGCCGGGAAGAATTTCTCCACGATCAGATCCAGCAGCCCTTTGCGCAGCACCAGCACATAGGCGAGAATAACGATGCCCAGAACCAGACCATAATTTTGTGTGTACTGGGTCACATAGTGATTGAGCAAGGTCAGCATGGCCGCCCCCACCAGAGGCCCCAAAAAGGTATTGAGCCCGCCAAGCATGATCATGAAAATAGCCTCGCCCGACATCGTCCAATACCCAAAGTTGGGATATGCCGAAGAGACATACAAACTCATCAGTGCCCCAGCCACACTAGCCGCGGCCGACGCAATCACAAACGCGGCTAACCGGTATGCATTGATGTTCAGTCCGAAAAACTCGGCTCGTACCGCGTTATCGCGAATCATTCTTAGCGCATAGCCGAACGGTGTCTTGGTGATGTGCCACAAAATACCCAACGTCGCCAGCACGACCGCGGTAATGAATAAAAAAGTGTCGCCCGAGCGGGTCAGGTCCAGGCCGAGGAATACGGGCTTGGCGAATCCCCCAGTCAGGCCCTGATCGCCGCCGGTCAAACTCACCCAGCTCAGGATTGTGCTGTAAAACATCATCTGGATGGCTAGCGTCAAAAAGGCGAAATAGATTTCTCGAGTCTTCAGGCACACCACGCCTACCACCAACGCGATGACGATGGAAATTCCCAAGGACACGACGATGGCGCCCGGAATGGAATAATGGCCCGTTTGCATCAACAGGCCAAACCCGTAGGCCCCCGAGGCAAAAAACATCGCATGCCCAAAAGCGATTAGCCCTGTGTAGCCAATCAGGATATTGAGCGAGACGGCGAATAGCCCGAATATGCCAATATGAATAATCAAATCGGTCAGCGTGGGCGAGCCGGTCACTGTAGCAACCCCCACAATCAGTACAAAGCTCAGGGCCACCCACAGGAGCGAAATCAGCACACTAAGCCAGGACTTCATGTGTGCTCCCTTTTGCCAAATAAGCCGTTGGGGCGCAGCACCAGCACCGCGGACATGAGCAAAAACACCAGGCCTTCAACAAACAGCGGAAAGGCAATGCTGCCAAACGCGCGCACCAGGCCAATCAGCAGCGCTGCAACCAGTGCGCCGCCCATCGAGCCCATACCGCCAATCACCGTCACGATGAACGAATCGATCAGTACCGAGAAGCCCATCCCTGCTGTGATCGATCGCACCGGTGCGGCTAGCGCACCGGCCAAGCCGGCCAGACCAGCCCCCAACGCAAATACGGCCGCGTACAAAGCCGTAGTATTGATTCCCAACGCCGAGGCCATGGCGCTATTGGCTGCCGCGGCACGGATTTTTCGTCCAAATGAGCTTTTTTCAATTAAAAGCCATAAGACCAGTGCCACACAAAAACTTATCGCAATCAGGAAAATGTAAAAGGGTGGAATGGGTGAGCCGGCTACCATGACCGGTGCAACAGCGAAGGTCTCAGGCATGCCAATGGACTGGAACTCGGCCCCGAACCCAATACGCACCAGATCATCCAGAATCAATATCCACCCATAGCACACCAGCAACTGCATCAAGAGATCACTTTTGTAAACGCGGCTAATGAAAAATCGCTCCAGAAACGCTCCGAAGATCGCTACAGCCAGCGTGCCACCCAGAACAGCATAAAAATAATTT
This sequence comes from Paralcaligenes ureilyticus, assembly GCF_004346225.1. Classification (GTDB taxonomy): domain Bacteria; phylum Pseudomonadota; class Gammaproteobacteria; order Burkholderiales; family Burkholderiaceae_B; genus Paralcaligenes; species Paralcaligenes ureilyticus. Next base: position 346,915 of record NZ_SMAJ01000002.1, read on the forward strand.
CCCGTCAGGCGATACACATACAAGGCCGCGTACGCGCCCAGCATATACAACGAGCCATGCGCGAAATTGATCACCTTGAGTACGCCAAAAATCAGCGATACACCAGAGGCCACCAGGAACAACAGCATACCCACGATCAAGCCATTGGTGCCGTGAGCGATCACGCACGAGGCTGACGACATGCACGAGAGTAAGGAGTCAAGATCCACAGTGGAGCCTCCAGATATAAAGATGAGCGTTCACTGTGTCAGCGAACGCCGGACACAAACGACATCAACTGGTATAGCCCATTTCTTTAGTCCACTGCGCCTCAAGCTCGTAAATTTCCTTCCAGCTGGTTGGGGTCATCTTTTCAATATAAGGAGGCTTGGAGATGAGTGGCCCCCAACCCAACGCATAGTTAACAAGAGTCTGGTCGCTGTCGCGCAAGGTCAATTTTCCACCCACGCCAAAGGGTGCGTCGATGGTCATACCGGTTAACGCTTGGGCCATTTTCTTGCCATCAACAGACTGAGTCTTGCGCATCGCTTCAATCATGAAAGACGCGCCCGAGGCGGCTTGCCAGGACCAGTTCGTAGGCAAATCCTTGAACCGCTTAGCGTACGCGGCCGACCAGGCAGCGTTGCTAGGAGTGTCCGGAAAATTGGCTAAATAACGGTTCGCCGAGTACACCCCGGCTGGCAGGTTCTTGATACCCTTAAGCGTTGTGTAGTCACCCAGGTTAATGGCAAAAACTTCGATCTTGCTGAATAACCCGTACAGATTTCCCTGATTGACAAAGGAAGCCAGGTCCCCTCCCCACATGCCGACAAACAGCGCCTGAGGCTTTTGCTGCAGGATGTTGGTAATGGTTCCGGTGTAATCAGGCTCGAACAACTTGGGCCAAGACTGCCCCACTAGCTTGACTGAGGCATCGAAATGATTCAGGTATTTAAGAAATTGCTTGACCGTGTCGCGGCCGTACGCATAGTCGGGCGACACAGTCATCCAGTTTTTTAAATTTTTCTGTTTGGAGACCGTTGCCGCAAAGCTACCACCCGACACCGCATCAAATGCCCCTTGGCGAGCCACGCGGAACGCATTTGGGATGCGTAGCTTCGGATCGGCGGTCAGCGACGAGGTTTCGCTATTGATATGAAGACATAACGTTCCTAGTTCGCGCACCACCTCGTGTACAGCAAAGGCCCCCGAAGACGCTTCGCAATCGAGAATGAAATCGCACTTGTTGCTATTGACCATTTCACGTACCAGGCGCGCCGCCTCTTCTGGCTTGCCTTTCGAGTCGCGCACTATCAATTCAACCTTGCGACCGCCTAACCCGCCGCTCTCATTGAATTTATCAAACGCCAGTTGGGCTGCATTGTGTGACGAAATACCCAACTGTGCCACGCGGCCCGACAAAATGGTCGGAACGCCAATCTTGATGGTCTGATTTGCCTGGGCATGCACGAGAGCGGGGAAGCCAACCATCGAACCCACCCCTAGGGCTGTACCCGCCTTGAGTAATTCCCGCCGACGGGACACAAGCCCACTGTTTACCTCTGTGTCTATAGTCATTTTCGTCTCCTGAATCGGTTATATGAAAACACGCTCTTGTTCACTACAAAACCATTTGGCCTACCCAACGATGACATGCTCTGTGGTAATGATTATTGGCAGATGGCCATCGGGGAGAAAGTGCGGCTCATCGGCACGCGTGATCGCGTATTCGGCGGTGGCCGTGCCCTGCTTCATAGCCTCGGTCGATCGAAACCATGTAATCGCCAAACCTTCAAAACGCGGTCGCTCTTGACGCGCGTATTCATCCATTTTTAGGTGATTCTGCTCATAACGGCACACGGCGCTTATGCGTGATGCAATCGGCCCATGCACCTGTCTCCAGTAATCGCGAAACTCGGCCAGGTTCATTCCCGGACGTCGAGTCACAAACTCGATATTTTTAACCGCATTGTCCGGAATTTTTCCGTTCTTAATGACATGCACGTCTACCGGCAATACAACCTTGACAGACATATCAGTGAATTTTCTTTCGTCTTCCAGAATTTGCGCGGCCTGCGCCTTCCCCAGCGCAACGCGGTAGCTGTCTTGCGAATCCAGCCATATCTCGCTGATGCCATCGAATATCAATTCGCCCTTCTTGTAACCCTGCGGCAAGGCATGAGATTGAACATAGCGCAACAGATTCGGAAAGCCCGCGGCCAAGGGACCATGTTGTTCATGCCAATAGCGTTGAAACGTCTCAACTGTGGTTCCGGGTTTGCGTTTGAGCAGGGAAATCACTTTGTACATAGTTGACGCGCCCTACGCTGTAGCCACCATTTGAATTGCTCGGGCCAATCCTCCCAACCTTCTGCCCCTTTTAGCGCCAAAGCAGCCTGAGCCGACCAGTTCGGATTGAACAGCATCTCGCGGCCCAAGGCGATGATGTCCGCCTGCCCCGCCTGGAGAATGCCCTCTGCCTGCTCCGGCGCCAAAATCATGCCTACGGCGATCGTATGCACGCCGGTTTCTCGTTTTATTTCCTCGGCAAACGGAACTTGAAACCCTGGCGCTCTTGAAATCAAGTTTTGCCCTTTTTCAAGCTTTATCCCACCTGTGGAACAGGCGATGGCATCAACGCCACGCAACGCTAACTGTTTAGCAAACACGACGGAATCCGCCATGGACCAACCCACATTGTTGCCATCTACCGCAGAAATCCGCACGAAAAGCGGCATTGCCTCCGGGATCTCTTCTCGCAGGGCATCGACCACTCGTAATGGCAATCGCATGCGATTTTCGATTGTTCCGCCATACTGATCTACGCGTTTGTTAACCAGCGGCGAGAGAAATGAATGTAGAAGATAACCATGCGCACAATGAAGTTCGATGATTTGAAAGCCGGCCTCGCACGCACGGCGCGCGGCCAGCCGATAATCGAGCACGAGCGTATCGATATCGGCCTCGCCAAGCGCTGCCGGCACTGCCCAGCCTGCGTCGAACGGCATGTCGGTGGGTGACACGACCGGCCAAGATTGCTCTTGCCGTTCCGCCGCATCTTTATCCGTCAATGGACCATTGCCATGCCAGGGCCGTTGAGACGACCCTTTGGGGCCACTATGGCCAAGCTGGATCCCCGCCGTACTGCCAAACTTGCGCAAAAACCCAGAGATTCTGTGTAAATCCGGCACATGTTCATCCCGCCATATGCCGTTGCATCCCGCTGTCCCTCGCCCTTGCGGAGTCACTGCGGTCGCCTCCATCATCACTGTGCCAGCGCCACCCAGGGCGAACCGTCCAAGATGAACTAAATGCAAATCATTGGCAAAACCATCTGACGAGCTGTACATCGACATAGGCGAAACCATAATGCGGTTCTTCAGAGTTACGCCACGCAACACCAGCGGCTCAAACAGCTTCGCTGCCGGCATCGACACCTCGTCAGGACTGGTCTGTGCAAGCATATTCAGAGACATCAGCATGGGTATCTGGTCGCAAAACTACCTCTTTCTGGCCGAGGGCAAAAATTGCTCGCCAAGATGCTGGCGAAACGGTTATTATGAATCATGAAGCGTAATTCATAATTTATTATAGATTCTAAAAAAACCTTGTCAACAGAAAATCCAGCACGAGAAATCCATCAACAACAATTCCCGGCACGTCGGATCCTGAAAAAACGACACGTGACGCCCATGCACTTGGAATAAAGATGCCTACATTTTTGCCAAAGCCCATCTTCCAAAAAATAAAGCAATCCGTCTTGTTGACCGACCTATACTTCACTGCAGTTCGGGCGGCAAATAAACGGCTTTAACCCGGAGACATGAATGGGCCAACTAGAAAACAAAATAGCTGTCGTTACCGGCAGCGGCAGCGGCTTTGGCGAGGGCATCGCAAAGCTCTACGCTGAAGAAGGTGCCAGGGTCATCGTCGCCGACATTAACCTTGAAGCGGCCAATCGAGTGGCCGCAGATATCGGTAGTGCTGCGCGGGCTTTTAAAGTAGATGTCAGCAACCGAAACGATATCAATCATGTGGTCAACCACTGCAAGGACGAGTTTGGCCGCGTCGACATTGTTGTGAACAACGCCGGCATTACACACAAGAACCAGCCCATGCTCGATGTCGACGAGGCCATGTTCGAGCGGATATTCAACATCAACGTCAAGTCGATCTATTACATGGCGCATGCCGTCGTTCCGCTGATGCGAGATCAAGGCGGCGGCGTCATCGTGAATATCGGCTCTACCGCCGGTATTCGCCCGCGCCCAGGGCTTACCTGGTACAACGCGTCCAAAGGCGCCATCAATTTATTATCCAAGTCCATGGCGGTTGAACTCGCGCCCGACAAAATTCGCGTCAACGTTATTTGCCCCGTGATGGGCGTGACGGGGATGTTCGAGCTGGCCATGGGTCTGCCGGACACACCAGAAAACCGTGCAAGATTTATTTCATCGATTCCATCAGGCCGCTTCTGCCAACCCTCTGACATCGCCGCGGCGGCCCTGTTTCTGGCTAGCGATGCGGCGGAATTCATAACAGGTGTCGAATTGCCTGTCGATGGAGGCCGGACCATTTAACAACGTCAAGAAACCCAGCCTGTTGAATACCGATTCATTGACTTCATAGAACGCTTGTTCTATTATTTTATTAACAGAAAACCCTACCCTCATCGATTTATTGGAATGCATCGACGACGATAGACGCCTGATTTTCAGACCGTTTTGCGGAAAATTAAATGATTGCATCAGCTACTGCAGCCATGGGTAAAAGCCCAGCAAGAAAAAGCATCAAGTTCGATCAGCAAATTATTGTGTTCCTGCTTTTTGTTGCCACATTTATGGTGTTTTCCGTATTTCTGCCTGGCTTTCTTTCCATGGGCAACATACTGGCAATGATGCGATCCGTATCGGTTTTAGGAATACTCGGACTCGGGATGGCAGTAGTGGTTATCGGGCGCGGGGTGGATTTGTCCATGATAGCCGTGCTCGCGGTTCCAACGGCGCTGATTCTGACCCTTTCCGGGAACGGGTACGGAATAGCTGTCGCGTTAACGGGAGGCTTCGCGCTGGCCATTGCTGTTGGCCTGCTCAACGGTGCACTTGTCGCGTACGCCGAAATACCCTCATTATTCGCCACGCTGGCGACCGGCATTGGCCTGGCCGGCCTCGGGCAAAGTGGTCTGTTTCAGTACGATATCGTGCCATGGCCGACATCGCTGGATCCCATAGGCTGGGTCGGGCGAGGCACACTCGCCGGCATTCCTCACGTCGTGCTGGCATTCGTGGTTGTGGCAATCTGCGTGAGCCTGTTCCTGCGGCGGCTGAAACTAGGCCTTTTTACCTATGCCATTGGCGATAATCCCAGCGCCGCCCGGACCACCGGAATAGCCGTTCGCCCAATCATGGTGCTTCAGTATGTCATCGCAGCGGTCATCGCCGTTGTCGCCGGTCTGGTAATGGCATCGTCTTCAAACAACATGGACACTCGAATCTTCAACCTGACATTGATCTATGACGTCATCCTCGTGGTTGTTTTGGGAGGTATTGGCTTATCCGGTGGTCGTGGCGGGGTATTGAATGTGATCGTCGGCACCCTGCTGATCGGCACCATCATAAACGGTATGACGATCATGAATATGTCTTATGAAGTCCAAAACCTGATCAAGGGGATGGTGCTGCTGGTCGCCTTGTCGCTGGACAGCATATTGAACCCACGCAACGAAGAAACAGCACAACAGGGAGACATTTAGTACATGAGAGGTTTGTGAAGCAAGAAAAATAGTGATGAAGGTAGCTGTATTCAAGAATCCAAGGAGATATAAGTGAACAAACTATTAAATTTACTCTACAAGAAAGCACTTGGCGCCGCAGCGCTTTCGCTTATTGCCGCCACAGGCATGGCTTCCATCGCCTACGCGCAACACACCATGAAGGATCCGGCGCGCGATAACTACTACAACACGTTCAAGGACAAGCGAGTCGTGTTTGTACCAGTATTCATGGGGTTGGATCTGACCGAGGGCTGGTCCAAACTGATGAAGGCGCAATCCGAGCGGCTTGGGTACAAGTATGAAGTTCGCAATCCAAACTTCAACACAGCGGCCGGCGCCCAAATATTGACTTCACTCATCAGCGAAAAGCCTGATGTAATCGTGGTCCAGAACCCGGATGTGCAATCCTATGCGCGGCTATTGCTCAAGGCCGAGCAGGCAGGAATTCGTGTGATTCAGCTGAACATGAAAACCAATATTCTCACCACTGGCTTTGTCGGTGCAGACGCCGTTGAAATCGGCGAACGTCAGGCCCGTGCCGCCGCAAAACAATGCGGACCTTCGACGTCCGGTAAAGTCTTGATTCTTGGCGGGCCCGCAACCAGCCCATGGTCGGTCTACCTGCAACAAGGCTACAAAAACATTCTGGACAAGCAGCCAAACATCAAGATCGTCGCGCGCCAATCTACAGGCAACTACGAATCGGCCAAAGCCAAATCAATTACGCAGGTCGTCCTGCAACAAAACCCGGACCTGTGTGCGGTCCTCGGCGTTTGGGATAACACCGATGTCGGAACCGCCGCGGCCATCAAGGAAGCAGGTAAGTCGGGCAAAGTGTTTGTGACCTCTTCGGGTGGTGGCGGCGAATTGGCTTGCAAAGGGCTGAACGAAGGCATGTGGGACCACTACGTCAGCTACGACGTGCCGGGGCAAGGTCGCGACCTCACAGATCTGATCTCGGCCGCACTGCAGGCCGAGCAGAATAAACAAAAGGTCGGCGCGATCAAGACGGTGTTGTATACACCGCTTATAGAAATGACTAAAGCCAACGTTAAAGAACATCCCTGCTGGTCGTTGAAAACGATTCATTAACACTATCGACCCAGTTCTATATTTGCGAAACCCATCGCTTCGGCCGCATTCGGCCGGAGCATTTAGCACACGACCATGCCAAAAATACTGAAACAGCTGAGATATCAATTCTGGCCAGACAAGGCATTTGGCGAAATACTTCAAAAACAATGGACCGAGACAGCCATACCTTTAGTGGCGCTGCTGATAACCATCGCGTTTTTCGCCTCGAAAATCGATAATTTCATTTCGGTATCAAACCTGGCCGACACCCTGCGCCAGGCCAGCGAACTCGGCTTTATCGCGCTAGGCATGTCCTTGGTATTAATCGTAGGTGGAATCGACTTGAGCGTCGGCTCCATGTTCGCTATCTGCAATATCGTTGCGCTGTATCTTGTGCAAGTACTGAACTTTCCAATCTTTGCCGCCATCGGGGTGACTCTGGCGTGCGGCGCATTGCTCGGCGCGATCAATGGCGTTCTGATCGGCTATTTAAGAATGCGCGCCTTCCTGACCACGCTGGTCACGCTGATCATCTTCAGGTCGATATGCGACATCGCGCAATACAACACGGCTGTGGCCATTTCCTCGGTCATTCCCACCTCCGATCTGTGGGATTTCATTGGCAATGGATCTTTTCTCAATATTCCCACCGTTACCTGGGTGTTCGCCGTTGTGGCAGTAGCAGGCCACATATTCCTGACCCGCATGCGGGGCGGCTGGCACATGATGGCCGTGGGAGGTAGTCGTCGGTCTGCTTATAATTCCGGCCTGCCCATGAGCCGGATCGTCGCCAGTACCTATATCGTTTCCGGCATATTCGCAGGTGCGGCAGCGGTCTTTTACGCCGCCCGGCTAGGCAGCCCAGGGGCGGACACCGGCAAAGGCATGGAAATCGTCATCCTGACCGCGGCGATCCTGGGAGGTATCAGGCTGGGTGGCGGCAAGGGTTCGGTGACCAAGGCCATTCTGGGCACCTTGATTATTCTGCTTATTACCAACGGTCTTTTGCGCATGGCCATGCCGGCGGGAGGGTCGCGTCTGATTCTGGCCGGCATACTTTTGCTTGCCGCGACGCTGGATATCCGCTGGTTCAAGAATCGGGGCAAGGCCATACAGGAGTTTTATGTCAGCCCAGGTTATCTCGACCTGCCCGTAGCCCCGGCGACCAGTGCCGCTGTCGGCTCCATGTACGCGGTAAACGACAAACTGCACGACATCGAGCTCATAGGTCTGGGCCAAGTCGAATCGCCGGAAGATGTCATTCTCGACGAACAAGACAATCTTTATTGCGGAACACGACATGGCGAGATTGTTCGGTTTTTCGCCCCAGACTATAAACGCATGGAAGTCTTTGCCAAAATAGGCGGCCAGCCCCTGGGGATGGCATTCGACGCCCAAAGACACCTTTATGTATGCGTCGGTGGTATGGGTCTTTACCGAGTCACCCCCGAGGGCAAAGTTGAAAAGGCCAGTGATGAAACCAATCGTTCGCTGTTTTCAATCGTTGATGATAGTCGGTTACGGCTGGCCGACGATCTCGATATCGCACCCGATGGGAGGGTTTTCTTCTCCGAAGCCACCATCCGCTACGAAATGCACGAATGGCAAATTGACAGTCTTGAAGGCCGCGGAAATGGCCGTTTGATTTGCTACGACCCGAACACTGGGCAGACTCGCACGCTGGTTAAAAACCTGATTTTTCCCAACGGCGTATGTTTAGGTCCCGATCAACAGTCCGTGCTGTTTGCCGAGAGCTGGGCTTGCACGATCAAGCGGTATTGGTTCGACGGCCCCAGGAAAGGTCAGATAGAGATGGTCATCCCTAATTTGCCCGGTTACCCCGACAATATCAACAGAGCCTCCGACGGCAACTATTGGGTCGCATTGATGGGCATGCGCGGCCCAGCCTTCGATCTGGCCATGCGTGAGCCGGCTTTTCGCAAACGCATGGCCAAGCGCCTGCCGCAAGATGAATGGCTTTCACCCAATATCAATGTGGGCTGTGTGATCAAAATCAACGAGCGCGGTGAAGTTCTGGACGCGCTGTGGGACTTGGGTGGTGTGAATCACCCCATGATTACGTCTATGCGAGAACATCGAGGCTACCTCTATTTGGGCGGCATTTCCAACAACCGTATCGGCCGCTACAAGCTTGACGGCGCCGATCCTGATTTCATGCAGCATCGTATTGTGCGAGGCGAGAAACATGTTTGAAACACTCAAACGCGCTCGCGACCGGTTTTTCGGCGATGGCGACGCCAGCGTGGCGGTACCGATTTTCGATGGCGCGTTCCGGCCTAATAATCTACTCGAGGCAGCACCCGTATTTGCTGAAATGCCGGGCCTCGAAGACCTTGCCGTCAGTACCGACGGTGTATTGCATGCTGCCCGCGGTAACGATGTGCTGCGCTTTGACGACGCCGGCGGTTCCACGGTCGTCGCGCAGTTCGATGCACCAGTCCAGGCCCTTGCGTCATTTATCGATGGCGGCTTTGCTGTAGCTGCGGGCGGACGCATCATCTTCGAAGGTGGCACCCGGCACGGCGAATCGTTTGACAAGGTCCAGGGAAAATCCCTGATTTGCGTCAACGCGCTGCAGGCAACCTCAGGGGGAAAGTTACTGATCAGCGACGGCTCACAAAGCCGCCCGTACGCACAATGGAGCCACGATCTGCTTGAGCATGGCCACAGCGGCCGGGTGCTCGAATATGATCCGGCTACCAGACAGTCTCGCGAATTGGCCCATGGCCTGGCCTACTGTCACGGTGTATGTGGCGACGGCACACGTGTGCTGGCATCACAGAGCTGGGCTCATAACCTGCTTGCCCTCGACAATGCCACGCATGTGCCGGTACTCAACGCCTTGCCGGGCTACCCCGCGCGAATCAGCCCCGCACAAGGCGGTGGATTTTGGCTCAGCCTATTTGCGGGCCGTACGCAACTGCTCGAATTTGTACTGCGCGAGCACGATTTCCGCCGCAAGATGATGAACACTATGGAGCCACATTACTGGATTGCGCCCGCGCTCAGTTCAGGCCACGATTTTCAAGAACCACTACAGGGCGGAAGCGTCAGGCAGATGGGTATTCTCAAACCTTGGGCGCCGCCGCGTTCGTACGGATTGGTTGTTCGTTTGGGCAACGATTTACGTCCACGCTACTCATTGCACAGCCGTGTTGGCGGCAAACATCACGGCATTGTCTCAGCAGTAGAGCAAGGCGCTTATTTAATGGTGTTGTCCAAGGGAGCCAGTCGAATCCTCCGCTTACCCTTGGCCGACCTGAACGGAAGCAACTCGCATGACACCCATTCTTGAACTGCGTCGGGCCACTAAAACGTATGCTGGCGTGCCAGCCATCGAAGGGGTGGATTTCACTTTATTGCCCGGTGAGGTACATGCTCTGTTAGGTGAAAATGGTGCAGGAAAATCCACACTTACCAAGATAATGGCTGGCGTCGTCTCGCTTAACGAAGGCGAAATGTGGGTCGACGGCAAACGAGTTAATTTGCGCACACCGCTCGAGGCTCTTGCTACGGGCATCGCCATGGTATTCCAGGAGACCAGCCTGGTACCCACCATGACAGTGGCGCAAAACCTTTTCTTGGGCCAGGAAAAATTCATTAACCGCCTGCGTGGCATTTATATATCGGCCCAGCAATTTTTGCAGTCATTGAACTTCAATGTCGATCCCACCATGACGGTCGGCAGCCTGGGGGCCGCAAAAAAGCAGATGGTCGAAATAGCACGAGCGGTTCTGCACAAAGCCCGCATTATCGTGTTCGACGAGCCCACGGCCACACTCACGCCCGAAGAAAAACAACATTTCTTCGGCCTGATTGCCGACTTGAAAAATCGCGGAGTGTCAATAATCTTCATCTCCCATGCACTCGAAGAAGCGCTTGAAATATCCGACCGCATAACTGTGCTGCGAGATGGCAAAAAAGTGGTAACCGATGCCACGGTCAACTTCAATCGCGACCGTATCGTGCAGTCCATGGTTGGGCGCCATCTCTCCGAAGAGCTTTACGGCACCAATCGTGCAGCGCGCCGGCCCGCCGGACAGCGTGTACTTAGCGTACAGAATCTGCGTATGGGTACCCTGGTGCGAAATAATTCGTTCTCAATATTTGCAGGGCAGATTACCGGGGTCTTCGGTCTGGTCGGCTCGGGTCGGACCGAAACGTTCAAAGTGGTCGCAGGCGTGCTCAAGCGCGATTACTTCCACGGCGGGAAAATCGTTTTCAAGGATAAGCCCGTTCGTTACCGGGTTCCGGCCCGTGCAATTGCAGCCGGGATCGTCTACGTCACCGAAGATCGGAAAGTCGACGGTTTCTTCGAAACAATGTCCATTTCCCACAATATCTATACCGGCCTACTGGCCAAGCTTGGCTGGCGACGCAATCGGGTGCGCAGCGGCGAGGCCAATACGGTTGGCCGCGACTGGATCAAATCGCTTAATGTCAGGGCTGTCGGCAAGGATGTGAAAGTAATAGAACTGTCTGGCGGAAACCAGCAAAAGGTAGTGATCGCCAAATCGCTAATCCAGGAGCCCGAACTGGTTATCTTTGACGAACCGACACGAGGCGTCGACGTAGGCGCGGTGGCCGAGATCCACGAGATCATCCGACGCCTGGCTGACGAGGGCAAGGCAGTGGTGGTCATTTCGTCTTATCTACCCGAAGTCATGACACTAGCGGACCGGATTTTGGTTTCGCGCCAAGGCAAGATTGTCGAGGAGTTTGCAAATGCCGGCGTAACAGAGCAAGACATCATGTATGCCTCGATTCACTAAACGATTTATTAATAAATCGAGGCACAAATGATGTGTCGCCCGGCCGGATTGAATAATTTACAGGAGAAACAGATGGCCAAGATGGTTATAGGCGGGAAAACGACGGACGCAGTAAGCGGCATGACACTGGATGTCTTATCGCCGACCGATGGCCTGGTGTTCTCCAATATTCCTCGCGGGCAAGCAGAAGACGTCGATCTGGCTGTAAGCGCCGCGCGTAGTGCCCTCGACGGCAAATGGGGCAAGCTGACCGCTCTCGAACGCGGTCGTCTGCTGCTCCGCCTGAGCCAGACGATACTGGATCACATCGACGAATTGACGCAACTCGAAGCCAAAGACACAGGCAAGGCGCTCACGACTGCCCGTAACGATATTCTCGCTCTGGCGCGTTATTTCGAATACTACGGCGGCGGCGCCGACAAGATCCACGGCCAGGTCATTCCGTTCCTGAACGATTATGCCGTGCAGGTGATTCGCGAACCGCTTGGGGTGACCGCGCACGTGATTCCCTGGAACTATCCGGCGCAAATGTTGGGCCGAACAGTCGCGCCCGCGCTGGCCATGGGCAATGCTTGCGTCGTCAAACCCGCCGAGGACGCCTGCATGTCGGTCATTCGCGTGGCCGAACTCGCTCTGGAAACCGGACTCCCAAGCGGAGCACTAAATATTGTCACCGGCCTGGGCGAAGAGGCCGGCGCCAGCCTGGCCAAGCACCCCGGCATCAATTTCATCAGCTTTACCGGATCCAACGAAGTGGGTGTGCTGATTCAGCAAGCGGCCGCACTCAATGCCGTGAAGTGCGTACTTGAACTGGGGGGCAAATCGGCACATGTCGTGTTCGACGACGTCAACTTCAAATTGGCCGTACCGGCCATCGTCAGAGGGATCGTCGGCAATACCGGGCAAACCTGCACGGCAGGCAGCCGGTTGCTCGTGCAGAAGGGAATCTACGACAAATTCATGGCCGCGCTCGCCGAGGAATTTTCCAAAACGCGTGCAGGCACGCCTGAAATGAATCTGAACTGCGGCCCGCTTATCAACAAGGCTCAGTTCGACAGGGTCAATCGTTACATCAAGAAGGGGCTCGAAGACGGGATGACAGTTCGGGCGGAAGGCCAGATCGCAGAGGGAGTTCCAGGCGGCGGCTATTTCGTGACGCCGACGTTATTCAGCGCAAAAGACCACTCCAGCGTGTTGCTGACAGAAGAGATTTTCGGGCCAGTTCTCGTTGCCCTGCCGTTTAGCGACGAAGCCGAGGCGATTCGTCTGGCAAACGCCACCGAGTATGGTTTGCAAGGGGCGATCTGGACGGAAAACGGTGGACGCCAGCAAAGGGTCGCCAAAGGCATGAAGGCGGGCCAGGTCTATATCAATAGTTTCGGTGCCGGCGGTGGGATTGAGCTGCCTTTTGGTGGAGTCAAAAAAAGCGGTCACGGGCGCGAGAAGGGTTTCATGGCCCTGGAAGAAATGAGTACCACCAAAACAATTGTGCAGTTTCACGGTGAATGATCATCATTATTTTTGGGAGTATTAAATGAGTCAGCTAGACAACAAGGTTGCAATCGTTACGGGCGCAGGCGGAGGTTTCGGCGAAGGCATTGCAAAACTCTATGCCAAAGAAGGGGCAAAAGTGGTTATTGCAGATATCAATCTGGAAGCAGCCAAGCGGGTTGCCGCGCAAATTGGCAGCAGCGCAATGGCGATCAAGTCAGACGTGTCACGCAAAAGCGACGTCGACGAGTTGGTCAAGCAGTGCCACAGCGAGTTCGGCTCAGTGGACATAGTCGTCAATAACGCAGGCACTACACATAAGAATCAGCCTATGCTCGACGTAGACGAAGCAACCTTCGACCGGGTTTTCAATGTCAATGTAAAATCCATTTACCACATGACACGGGCTGTTGTTCCTCTGATGCGGGCTCAAGGTAAAGGCGTCATTTTGAATATAGGCTCGACCGCCGGCATCCGCCCGCGCCCAGGGCTTACTTGGTACAACGCATCCAAAGGCGCCGTTAATTTGCTGTCCAAGTCCATGGCTGTCGAGCTTGCTCCGGACAAAATCCGGGTCAATGCGATTTGTCCTGTCATGGGCGTTACGGGAATGTTCGAACTGTTTATGGGCTTGCCAGACACTCCTGAAAATCGTGCCAAGTTTTCTTCAACGATTCCACTAGGCCGTTTCTGCCAACCTTCTGATATTGCGGCCGCAGCCTTGTTCCTGGCCAGCGACGCCGCTGAGTTCATGACAGGCGTAGAATTTCCGGTGGATGGTGGCCGAACCATTTAATATTTTATTTTTCGGCAAGAGGTCGCATGACTCGGCTGTTCCAATGCAACCAGCCGCGGCCGTTCAGGGATAAACAAAGCATATGAAAATCAGAGCTGCCGTTTTGCGTGAAATGGGAATACCCGCCCCGTACATTCAAAGCAAGCCTTTGCAAATCACAGAGGTCGAGCTGGATCCGCCCGCTTTTGGCGAGCTATTAATAAAAATCAAGGTGGCCGGCCTATGCCACTCTGATTTATCCGTTATCAACGGCGATCGTCCACGCGTGATTCCCATCGTACTGGGTCACGAATCATCGGCCGAAGTCGTCGAGGTTGGGCCGGGCGTATCCGATCTCAAGGCAGGCGACCATATCGTTACGGTTTTTGTACCCAGCTGCGGCTGTTGCTTTCCGTGCATGGAGGGGCGCCCTGCCTTGTGCGAGCCTGGCGCCGCGGCGAACACCAGTGGAACCTTGCTGGGCGGACAACGTCGCCTCCATATCAATTCCAACTACCTTAATCATCATACGGGCGTTTCATGCTTTGCCGAATACGCCGTGGTGTCCAGGCGCTCCTGCGTCAAGATCAACGCCGATATCAGCCACCGCGAAGCAGCGCTTTTTGGCTGTGCGATCCTGACTGGCGCCGGAGCCGTAATCAATCGCGCCAGAATCAAAGCGGGAAGTACTGCGGCCATCATCGGTTTGGGCGGCGTGGGGCTTAGCGCATTGCTTGCAGCCGTTGCGGCGGGCGCGCGCCGTATTGTCGCCATAGATTTAAGCGACGAAAAACTGGCGCTCGCCAAGCAGTTGGGCGCCACACACCTGGTCAACCCTGCACATATGAAATCCGATGCCGATCTGTATGACGCGGCTGGCGGTCGCGTTGACTTCGGTTTCGATATGGCCGGCGGCGTTGCCGCTTTTGGCACAGCCTACAAACTAACCCAGCGGGGGGGAATGACAATCACTTCTGCGCTACCCAATCCGAAGGCCGGCTTTTCCTTGCCTTTGGCGCAGATGGTTGGCGAAGAGCGTGAAATCCGGGGCAGCTACCTGGGATCAGGCGTACCGGCTGTTGACATCAATCATTATATCGACCTGTACAAGAATGGTCGGCTGCCTGTCGACAGGCTGTTCGGAGAAACCTTCTCGCTGGATGAAATCAATAAAGGTTTTGACCATCTGGCTTCAGGCAACGGCTTACGTGACGCTATTCTTTTTTAGACGGCGGTAGATAATGCCGGGCGTGGTAATGGCACCCACAAGGGGTGCCGCTACATTAGCGACCGGTATGTTTTTGTAGCGGCACCCCTTGTGGGTGCCAAAATCATCGACCACCAAGACGGCATCTACAAAACGCCCTCACCGTCAGATTTTTACATCCTCTTTACATCGTACCGCCAAGTCTTTACTAATTTTTTAGGCGCTAAAGACTAATCTGCTCGTTATCGGCATCACGCCTTTACGAGCATGACGATGGATCTCCTTTATCTCGGCGCAATTCTCGCATTTTTACTTCTGACCGGCCTGCTTGTCTTGGGCTGCGATAAATTGGGAGTGCGCTCTTGAATCTCTTATATCTCATAGGCGGCATCGTTGCCGTCGGCCTGCTCGTGTATTTGGCTTACGCGCTGTTCAACGCCGAGGAGCTATGACATGACGGCGCAATCCATTATTTTGCTGACCGTTTTCCTGGCCGTGTTGCTGGCGCTTGCCTATCCGCTGGGCCTGTATCTGGTCAGAGTGGCGAACGAAGCCCCTGTCAAAGGAATGGGCTGGATCGCAAAAGCCGAGCACGTCCTGTATCGCCTGGCAGGCGCATCAGTGCAATCACCGATGGCATGGAGACAATACGCCATCGCCTTGCTGATATTCAATGCCATGGGCGCGCTATTCGTCTATGCGATCGAGCGCGTGCAGGCCTGGCTGCCGCTCAATCCGCAAACGTTCCCCAACGTCAGCCCCGATCTGGCCTTTAATACGGCAGTCAGTTTCGTCAGCAACACCAATTGGCAAAGCTATGGCGGCGAATCGACGATGAGCTATTTGACCCAGATGCTCGCGCTGACCGGACAGAATTTCTTTTCGGCGGCAACAGGCATTGCCGTGGCCTTTGCGCTGATACGCGGATTTTCTTCCGGCTCCGCTCAGTCGATCGGCAACTTCTGGGTGGATATCACCCGTTCTACGCTTTACGTTTTGCTGCCGCTCGCGACAGTGCTGGCGGTATTTTTCATGAGCCGGGGGGTCATCCAGAACTTCTCGGCCTATAAAGATGCAACCCTGCTCAACCCGGTGACTTACCAACAGGTGCAGAACGGCCCGAATGGCGCGCCATTGAAAAATGCGAAGGGAGAGCCGGTTAGCCAAACCGTGGTCGAAAAAACGCAATCTCTCGCGATGGGTCCGGTTGCGTCGCAAGAAGCCATCAAGCTGCTGGGCACCAACGGCGGCGGGTTTTTCAATGCCAACTCTGCGCACCCCTACGAAAATCCAACACCACTGTCCAACTTTGTCCAAATGATCGCCATTCTGCTGATCCCGGCCGCCCTGTGTTTCACTTTCGGCAGGATGGTGGGCGACATGCGGCAAGCCTGGGCCATTATCGGCGCCATGCTCGTCATATTCATCCTGATTGCGGCGCTGGTGATGATAGCTGAACAGCAGGCCAACCCGATTCTGCATGCCTTGAACATCGACCAGGTTTCAGGGGCCCTGCAATCGGGAGGCAATATGGAGGGCAAAGAGACCCGTTTTGGCATTAGCGCATCTGCCCTGTTTGCGGCCGTCACCACGGCGGCCTCATGCGGCGCCGTCAATGCCATGCACGATTCCCTGATGCCCCTGGGCGGCCTGGCGCCGCTATTACTTATCCAATTGGGCGAGGTGATTTTTGGCGGAGTCGGGTCCGGCCTGTACGGCATGCTGATTTTTGCCATCCTGACGGTATTCATCGCAGGCCTGATGATTGGGCGCACCCCCGAATATCTGGGCAAGAAAATCCAATCGTTCGAAATGAAAATGGTGTCGATCGCCATCCTGGTGACACCGGTGCTGGTGCTTGTGGGCACGGCCATCGCCGTCATGGTCGAACCCGGCCGGATGGCTGTCGCCAATCCAGGCGCCCATGGATTTTCGGAGATTCTGTACGCGTTCAGTTCGGCGGCCAACAATAACGGCAGCGCTTTTGCGGGTCTGTCGACCAATACACCGTTTTACAACAGTGCGCTGGCGATTGCGATGTGGTTCGGGCGGTTTGCGATCATTGTCCCGGTTCTGGCGATCGCGGGATCGCTGGCCGGCAAGAAACGCCTCGAAGCCGGCCCGGGCACTATGCCTACGCACAATGTGCTGTTTCTTATATTGCTGATCGGGTCGGTCATACTGGTCGGTGTATTGAATTATGTACCTGCGCTTGCATTGGGCCCCGTGGTTGAGCATCTGCAACTTTTCGCTCATTAATCCGGAGCCGGCAATGCCCCTATTCAACACTAAAGTAGCCGCCATGACAAAAGCCCGTGCGACCCATATTGACGCCGGCTCGATCATTACCGCTATAGGCGAGGCCTTCAAAAAACTCGACCCCCGCATACAACAGCGCAACCCTGTGATGTTTGTCGTCTACGTTGGCAGCATCATTACCACCGTGCTCTTTATCCAGGCGCTCGCCGGCAAAGGCGAGGCGAGCCCCGGATTTATCCTGGCCACGACAATCTGGTTGTGGTTCACGGTGTTATTCGCCAATTTTGCGGAAGCGCTAGCTGAAGGCCGCAGCAAAGCCCAGGCCGCATCGTTGCGTGCCCTGAAACAAACCATCATCGCCAAGAAGCTCGCCGGCGAAGACCGCAGCAGCCAATGGGCCGCTACCGAAGCCAGCGCCTTGCGCAAAGGCGACATCGTGCTGGTGGAGGCAGGCGACATGATTCCCGCCGACGCGGTCGTCATTGAAGGCGTCGCCTCGGTCGACGAAAGCGCCATCACAGGGGAGTCCGCACCGGTCATCCGCGAATCGGGCGGCGACTTCTGTTCGGTGACCGGCGGCACCCGCGTACTGTCGGACTGGCTCGTTGTGCGCGTGGCGGCCAACCCCGGCGAGGCGTTCCTCGATCGCATGATCGCCATGGTTGAAAACGCCAAGCGCCGCAAAACCCCCAACGAGGTGGCACTGACGATCCTGCTGGTCGCGCTGACCATTGTTTTTCTGGTCGTGACCGCCACCCTGCTGCCCTATTCCCTGTACTCCGTGCAAATTGCCCACGCCGGCGCACCGGTCACGATTACCGTACTGATTGCATTGTTGGCCTGCCTGATACCCACCACGATAGGCGGCCTGCTGTCGGCCATCGGCGTGGCCGGCATGAGCCGAATGATGCAGGCCAATGTCATCGCCGTATCGGGGCGCGCAGTCGAAGCGGCGGGAGACGTGGACATCTTGCTGCTGGACAAGACCGGCACGATCACCCTGGGCAACCGGCAAGCGTCAAGCTTCGCACCGGCGCCCGGAATAACAGAACAGCAGTTAGCCGATATTGCGCAACTGGCGTCGCTGGCCGACGAAACTCCGGAGGGCCGCAGCATAGCTATATTGGCAAAACAGCGCTTCAATATCCGTGAGCGCGACATGACCACGCTGCATGCGACATTCGTGCCCTTCACCGCGCAAACCCGGATGAGCGGCATCGATGTGGGCCACCGCGCAATACGCAAAGGGGCTGCAGGCGCGATCAAGCAATATGTCGAATCATTGGGCGGGTCGTTTCCTGCCGAAGTCGACAAAGCCATCGACGATATGGCACGCCGCGGCAGCACACCGCTGGTCGTGGTTGACGACGGCCGCGTGATGGGCACGGTCGAATTAAAAGATATCGTCAAGGGCGGCATCAAGGAGCGCTTCGCTCAACTGCGCCGCATGGGCATCAAAACCATCATGATCACGGGCGACAATAAACTGACGGCGGCGGCTATCGCCGCCGAGGCCGGCGTGGACGACTTCCTGGCCGAAGCCACCCCTGAAGAAAAGCTCAAGCTCATCCGGGGCTATCAAGCCCATGGACGATTGGTTGCCATGACTGGCGACGGCACCAACGATGCACCGGCACTGGCCCAGGCCGATGTGGCGGTGGCCATGAATTCGGGCACGCAAGCCGCCAAAGAAGCCGGCAATATGGTCGACCTGGATTCTAATCCGACAAAGCTCCTGGAAATCGTCGAGATCGGCAAGCAAATGCTCATAACGCGTGGCTCCCTGACTACGTTCTCCATTGCCAACGACGTTGCCAAGTACTTTGCGATCATCCCCGCGGCGTTCATCGCCACCTATCCGCAATTAAAAGCGTTGGACGTAATGCATCTGGCCAGCCCATCGTCGGCCATTATGTCGGCCGTTATTTTCAACGCGTTGATCATCGTCGCCTTGATCCCATTAGCGCTCAAAGGCGTCAAATACCGGGCCATAGGCGCCGCGCGACTGCTGCGCCGCAATCTGCTGATCTACGGCCTGGGCGGGATTCTGGCGCCCTTTGCCGGCATCAAGCTTATCGATATGGTGCTGGCCCTTTTTCACTTGGTATGAAGATCATGATCAAACCCCTGTTACGACCGGCATTGGTATTGTTTGCGCTACTGACGCTCCTTTGCGGCGTCTTCTACCCCTACATGATTGCAGGCATCGGGCAAATCGTGTTCCCGTATCAAGCCAACGGCAGCCTGGTGCTGAAAAACGGCCATGTAGTGGGCTCCGCGCTGATCGGCCAGGAGTTTTCTTCACCCCATTATTTTTGGGGCCGGCAGTCGGCCACAAGCCCGATGCCTGATAACGCGGCCTCATCAGGCGGTTCCAACCTCGGCCCAAGCAACCCGGCCCTGGTCGACGCCATAAAAGGCCGTATTGCGGCGCTAAAGGCGGCCGATCCCGGCAATACCAATCCGATCCCCGTCGATCTGGTCACCGCATCGGCCAGCGGCCTGGATCCGGAAATCAGCATCGCCGCCGCCAATTACCAGGCGACACGAATCGCGCGCGTACGTAAACTATCTGTTGAGACAATCCTGGGCTTGATTGCCCGGCACAGCAAATTCCAGTACTTTAAGTTTTTGGGGGAACCCAGAGTCAATGTGCTGGAACTCAATCTTGCTCTCGACCGGCTCAATTAGACCGCCGTTGACCCCGGCCCGAAAGACATACGTCGGCGTCCCCGCTGTCAAAACGAAACCCCATTGCAGCACCGATTTATGAGCCCAAGCGATTATCCGCGCCCTGATCCCGATGCCCTGCTGGCCCATGTCAACGAGCAGGATCGCCAGGCCTTGCGCGGCAAGCTGCGGATTTATTTCGGCGCATCGGCCGGCGTGGGCAAAACCTATGCCATGCTGGTTGCCGCAAGGCAATTGAAAAGCGAGGGCCGCGATGCACTGGTCGGCATCGTGGAAACCCACGGCCGCAAAGAGACCGCCGCATTGCTCGACGGGCTGGATATACTGCCATTGAAAACCGTCGATTATCGCGACCGGAAAATCGAGGAATTCGATATCGACGCGGCGCTGGCCCGCCGCCCCGCCCTGATCCTTGTGGACGAACTGGCCCACTCGAATGCTCCCGGCCTGCGTCACCCCAAGCGCTGGCAGGACGTAGACGAATTGCTCAACGCCGGCATCGACGTTTTCACCACGATCAACGTGCAACACCTCGAAAGCCTGAACGATGTGGTGGGGGGCATTACCGGCATCCGTATCGCGGAAACCATGCCGGATACCTTTTTCGACGCGGCCAATGAGGTCGTGCTGGTCGATATCCCCGCAGACGAGCTGCTTGGCCGCCTCAAGGCGGGCAAGGTCTATCTAGCGCCTCAGGCGGATCATGCCGCCCGTCATTTTTTTCGCAAAGGCAATCTGATCGCCTTGCGTGAACTGGCGCTGCGCCGGACCGCCGACAGGGTCGGGGGCGATGTCCAGGCGTATCGAATCGAAAAGTCGATAGGCAAAGTGTGGAAAACAGACACCGCTTTGCTGGCCTGCATAGGCCCCTATGCCCAAGCCGAGCATGTTGTTCGCAATGCCGCAAGGCTTGCCGGCCAATTGAACGCCGACTGGCACGCGATTTACATTGAAACCCCCGAATTGCAAAAGCTTGCGCCCAAGAGCCGCGAACAGATACTGAAAACCCTCAAGCTTGCGCATAACCTCGGGGCTGTCACGGCGGTGCTGCCTGGCAACGATGTCGCCCAGGAAATCGCCAGCTACGCTCATAACCACAATTTCTCCAAAATCGTGCTGGGCCGCGATCACACGGCACGGCTCTGGCGCCCATCCTGTTCAAGGCGCCTGGCCCGCGATGCGCCGGACCTCGATCTGATCAAAATTGGGTCCGCCGCGTCGCCGGAATCGGCGTCCGCGGAAAAAATCAAAAGACAACACGCGGACTCGGTGAATGCGATTCCCGCAGGCGGCGCGGAATCGCCGCACTGGCGTTATCTCTGGACCGCCATCGCCTGCATCGCGACGGCCATGGCGGCAACGCCCATGCAGCCTTACCTCGACCTGGCCAACATCGTCATGTTGTTCCTGCTTGTAGAGGTTCTGATCGCCATCCGTTTCGGACGCGGCCCGGCGATCATGGCGGCCTTTCTGAGCGTCGCCCTGTTCGACTTCTTTTTCGTCCCGCCGCGTTTGTCCTTCGCGGTGGGCGACATCCAATACCTGATCACTTTTGCCGTCATGCTGGCAGTGGGCCTGATCACCGTGCACCTGACCTCGGGGCTACGCTACCAGGCCAGGGTCGCCAACCATCGCGAGCGACGGGCGCGGGCGCTGTACGAATTCGCTCGCGAGCTATCCAGCGCTCTGGAAACGGAAAAGATAGTGAGCGTGACGCAAAATGCAGTTCAACGCACCTTTCACGCCAACGCCCTGCTATTGCTCCCCGATGACGCCAGTCATCTGCAGGCGCCTTCGCCGGCCGCCGCGCATTCAGGCAAGACTCGCCATCCCGAGCTCATCGACCCTGGCACGGCGCAATGGGCTTACGATCAAGCTCAACCTGCCGGCATCGGTACCGACACCCTGCCAGGCAGCGCCTTGTTCTACCTTCCGTTGATAGCGCCCATGCGTACGCGCGGCGTGCTCGCCATTGAGCCTCCGAACCTCCGTTGGATCTGGATTCCGGAACAAAGGCAGCATCTGGACACCTTCGCGACATTGGCCGCCATCGCCCTGGAGCGCGTGCACTATATCGATGTGGCGCGAAACGCGCTGGTGCACATGGAGTCGGAACGGCTGCGCAATTCGCTGCTGGCGGCCCTGTCTCACGATTTGCGCACTCCGCTGACCTCCCTGGTCGGGCTGTCCGAGTCTTTGGCCCTGTCCAGGCTCGAACCGCCGCAAGCCGAGCTCGCGCATGCTTTGCACAACGAGGCCTTGCGCATGAGCAATCTGGTCGCCAACCTGCTGGACATGGCGCGCATCCAAAGCGGCAGCATACAGCTGAACCGGCAATGGCAGCACATCGAAGAAGTCATCGGCAGCGCCTTGCGCATCAGCCACGCCGCGCTCGCCAACCACGAGGTGACGACACAGCTGGCTCCCGACCTTCCACTAGTCCAATTCGATGCCGTGCTGATTGAACGGGTATTGTGCAATCTGCTGGAGAATGCCGGTAAATACACCCCAACGGGGTCGCACATCACCATCGCCGTCAAAACACACCTTCAGTTTCTTGAAGTCTCGATCAACGACGATGGCCCTGGCCTGCCGGCCGGGCGGGAAGAGGCTATTTTCGAAAAATTCATGCGCGGCCAACACGAATCAGCCACTCCCGGCGTTGGACTGGGCCTGGCCATTTGCCGCGCTATCGTCCAGGCCCATGGCGGCGAGATCCATGGGGCGAAATCGCCGCAGGCAGGCGCATCCCTCATTTTTACCCTTCCCCTGGGCACCCTCCCGGCCATGCCCGATCTGGACTAAAGTAACAAACCATCGAGCCACTGCGACCGAACCCATGTCCGAACCGACACCCATTGCCCTCCTGGTCGAAGACGAGCCGCAAATCCGACGCTTTGTACGCCTGGCGTTGAACGAAGAAGGGTGGCAGGTATTCGAAGCCGATACCCTGCAGCGCGGCCTTATTGAAGCCGGCACGCGCAAGCCTGGCCTGATCATTCTTGATCTGGGCCTGCCCGACGGCGATGGCGTCGGTTTCATCAACGATTTGCGTCAATGGTCGAACGTGCCTGTTATCGTGCTGTCGGCGCGCACGAATGAAGCGGACAAGATCGAGGCGCTCGACGCGGGGGCGGATGACTATCTAAGCAAGCCATTTGGCGTGGGCGAGCTTCTCGCACGGGTGCGCTCAACGCAACGGCGCCTGCAACAGGCCTCGTCGGGCAGCGATGGCCCCATCGCGTTCGGCGATATCAAAATCGACCTCAAGGCCCGCATGGTGACCAAAGGCGGCCAGCTCGTCCATCTGACACCTACCGAATACCGCCTTTTAGCAGTGCTGGCCGTCAATCCGGGGCGTGTCGTCACCAATCCGCAACTGCTGCGGCAGGTCTGGGGGCCATCACAAAGCGAGAACGGCCACTACCTGCGCATTTACATGGGACACTTGCGGCAAAAACTCGAAGACGATCCCGCGCAGCCCAAATATCTGCTGACCGAAACAGCGGTGGGGTACCGTTTGTTTCTATCTTCGTAGGGCGTTTGTAGCGGCAGCCCTTGTGGCTGCCATCGCGGCAAATCCTACACTACCGCCCCAACGCCTTCTGCTGATACTCCGCCAACTGCAAAATCCCCCCATGGGCCAGATCCAGCAAGGCATCGAGCGCCTTGCGATCAAAGGTCTGCCCTTCGGCCGTACCCTGTACTTCCACAAAGTGCCCGGCACCAGTCATGACGATATTCATATCGGCGTCGCAGCCCGAATCTTCGATGTAATCCAGATCGAGCACGGCTGCGCCATTGACCATCCCGACCGACACCGCCGTCACGCTGTCCTTGATTGGGTTCGTGGCGAGGATATGGTTATCGAGCAAGGTCTGCACCGCCAGCGCAGCCGCAACCCAGGCGCCGGTAATGCTGGCGCAGCGCGTGCCGCCATCGGCCTGCAGCACATCGCAATCCAGATGCAGGGTGCGTTCGCCCAGCGCCTGCAGGTCGAACACCGCGCGCAAGCTGCGGCCGATCAGCCGCTGTATTTCTTGCGTTCGTCCGCTTTGCTTGCCCCGCGCGGCCTCACGATCGCTGCGCGTGTGCGTCGAGCGCGGCAGCATGCCGTATTCAGCCGTCACCCAACCCTGCCCCTTGCCTTTCAAGAACGGCGGCACCTTTTCCAACACACTGGCATTGCACAGCACATGCGTGTCGCCCGCCTTGATCAACACCGAGCCTTCGGCGTGACGCGTAAAGCCCGCTACCATCGAAACAGGACGCAATTGATCAAAGGCGCGGCCCGACGGGCGCACCACATTGGTTGTTAACGAACCTTTGGATTCAGACAAGAAAGACTCCTTTACCCACATTTATTCAAATGCCAATTGTCACACGAGCCGGCGCTGAGGCTCGCAGCCCTTACAATATTTCTTTAAATCAAGAAAACAGGACACATTCCATGATACGCAGCATGACCGCCTTCGGCAGCGCTCGCGCCGAATCGCCCGCCGGCCAAGTGACGCTCGAATTTCGCAGCGTCAATAGCCGGTTCCTGGATCTTAATTTTCGTATCCCCGAAGATCTGCGCATGGCTGAAGGCATCATCCGCGAGAAGCTGGGGCAAGTCGTTACACGCGGCAAAGTCGATATCCGTGTCAATTACGCCCGTGCCAAAACCGATGCCGTTAAAACGCTCGATCCCGCCTGGTTGGCCGCCGTCGCAGCGCAATTATCAGCCGCACGCGCACTTATTCCCGACGTCGAAGCGCCCAGGCTTTCCGAATTGCTGAACGGGTCGAATAACACCGACGATGCGTTCGACCTCGAAGTCTGGACGGCCATGTGTGTAGAAGCCAGCACCCAGGCCTTAAGCGATCTGCAAGCCAATCGCGAACGCGAAGGCGCACGTTTGGCCGCCATGATGCTCGCCTGCTCGGCCCAGACAGCCGCTATCGTCACGCAGGTGGAGCAGGACCTTCCTCAATTGCTGGCCGATCATCAGCAGAAACTGGGCAACAAACTGCGCGAGGCGCTGGAAGCCGCCAACCCCGGCGGCTTTGCCCATATCAGCGGCCAGGAATTATCGGCGCGCATCGCTCAAGAAGCTTCGTTGTTTGCCCTGCGCATCGACGTGGCCGAAGAGCTGTCGCGCCTGCGCTCGCACATCGCCGAGCTGGACCATTTGCTCAACACCGGCGAAGCCGGCACCGACAAGAAAAAAACCGGCAGCATCGGCAAACGACTGGACTTTTTATTTCAGGAAATGAACCGCGAGGCCAATACTCTGGGATCCAAAGCCAGCGGCCTGAGCATCACCCGCGCCGCGATCGACCTTAAGCTGCAAATCGAGCAGATGAGAGAGCAGGCGCAAAATATCGAGTGATACTTCACACCACGCACAATGATTGATTTTGGCAGCCACAAGGGCTGCCACTACAAAACGTACCTGTCGTTCACGTAGCGGCACCCCTTGTGGGTGCCATCCTACAACTCCTACCTTGTGGGTGCCATCCCGCAATCCCTATCCTGGTAGTTTCCCTAGATAGAAGGCGACAGCCAAAAATGCTATAAAAGTAAACTCAAAAATGAAAACGTTTACATTTCATATTTCGTTAGCATCTCCCATCCCTATCACCTTCGATAAACATAATGCCGAACATCAAAGGCGTGGCAAAGTTGGCCGGGTGTTCAATCGCCACGGTTTCCAGGTGTTTTAACGCCCCTCATCTTGTTCGGGCGGCGACTCTGGCCCACGTAATGGCCATAGCGCAGCAGCAAAAATTCAGGCCCAGCGTTTTCGGCCAGCAGCTAAGGAAAAACCAGACCGGCCTGGTGGGTGTCGTGCTGCCGTCCCTGGCCAATCCGGTATTTGCCGATTGCATCGGCGGAATTGAGCATGCGCTCAATCAGCACAACAAACGCATGCTGCTCACCACCACGCAATACGATTCAACGCGGGAAGAGCCGCTTATCGAAATACTGCTGCGGCAAAAGGTGGACGGGCTGTTGTTGACCGTTGCCAGCGCCGAAAACTGCACCGCCCTGGCCTCGCTGTCCACCGAAAACATACCCTATGTACTTATGTACAACCATGCACCGGGCTACGAAACGGTGTCCATCGATGATCGCAAAGCGGCGCGCGACGCCGTCCAGCATTTGCTGAAGTTCGGGCATCGGCGCATTGCCATGCTGGCGGGTTTTCTAACGGCATCCGATCGTTCGGCGCTACGCTATCAAGGTTACCAGGACGCCATGCAGGAAGCGGGGCTTGCCGCACTGCCGCTGACAGAAGTCGACTTCGGAGCGCGAACCCTGGAAATACAACTGCAACACTGGCTCAATAAAATGTCCAGTTGTCCCACCGCCATATTCTGCAGCACGGACCTGCTGGCATTAGGCGTTATCAAAGCGCTGCGCGAGCGCTCGCTGCGCATCCCGCAAGATATCTCGGTTATCGGTTTCGATGGGCTGGAATACGGGCAACTTATCGACCCCGCGCTGACTACCATCAGCCAGCCTAATGGCGAAATCGGCAGGACAGCCGCCCAGAAATTGCTCAAACGCCTGGACGGAGAAAAAAGCCTGGAGCAGCCATTATTTTTAGCGCATGAGCTTTTAACAGGACATTCGGTGGGTCCGCCCAAGGTTTCCGGGGCTTTGGCAGCATGAATAAGCCCGAGGCGCTTAGCCACGCCGCCCGCTACGTTTTTCAGTTTTATCCACTCACAGATAAGGGAGTATTCATATGAAAAAGTCATTGTCTGGATTTCTTGGCCTGTTAATGCTGTCGGCCGGCCTCTATACGGGCGCGGCGCAGGCCGACGATAATTTGGTCATTTGCTACAACTGTCCGCCGGAATGGGCCGACTGGGCCGGGCAGATCAAGAATATCAAGGCCGATACGGGAATCACGGTTCCCCTGGACAACAAAAACTCGGGCCAGTCGCTTGCCCAGATCATGGCCGAGAAAAAGAGTCCGGTAGCCGATGTGGTTTACCTGGGCATTACCTCAGCCATCGAAGCCATGAAATACGATGTGCTGGGCACGTACAAGCCCAAGAATTGGGATCAAATTCCAGCCGATCTGAAAGATCCCAATGGTCACTGGTTCGCAATTCATTCGGGCACGATAGGTATTTTCGTGAATAAGGCGGCCCTGGAGGGCAAGCCGGTGCCGCAATCGTGGGCCGATCTGCTCAAGCCTGAATACAAAGGCATGGTGGGGTATCTGGATCCCAGCAGCGCCTTTGTGGGATATGCCGCCGCAGTCGCGATCAACCAGGCCTCGGGAGGTTCTTTGAGTAATTTCGCGCCCGCGATCGATTACTTCAAGAAGCTGAAACAGAACCAACCCATCGTGCCCAAGCAAACGGCCTACGCACGCGTGCTGTCGGGTGAAATCCCGATTCTGATCGACTTTGACTTCAACGCCTATCGCGCCAAATACAAGGATCATGCCGACGTGGCTTTTGTCATCCCCAAAGAAGGTACGGTGTCGTTTCCTTACGTAATGTCCCTGGTCAAAGGCGCTCCACACCAGGCCAATGCGGAAAAAGTGCTGGATTACATAATGACCGACAAGGGTCAGGCGCATTGGGCCAATGCCTTCCTCAAACCGGTGCGCAATGTTCAAATACCCAAAGACGTAGCCGACAAGTTTTTACCGGCCGCCGACTATGCGCGCGCAAAAACAGTGAACTATGCGCAAATGGCCAAAGAACAAGAGCCCTTCCAACGCATGTATCTTGACCAGGTGCATTAAGGCAACACGAAACACCTATGCGCGATCTCACCCTACCCGTCCACTGGCGCGTTCTGTTGCTGCTGCCCGCGCTGATTGTCTTTACGGCATTCTGGCTAATCCCCATCGGAGTATTGGTGCGGATTAGCGCGGGCGGCAACTTCTTCGACACTTATTCCGCCATCCTGACCGACTCCCGATACGTCAACAGCCTATGGCAAACCGTGATGCTGTCGCTGGTCGTGACCATTGCCACGATTATTCTGTCGGTCATTACCGGCTTGTTTCTCAGCAATAATGAATTTCCCGGAAAGCGGCTTCTGGTGTCGCTGCTGACCTTGCCGCTGGCCTTTCCGGGGGTCGTCGTCGGGTTTATGGTGATTATGCTGGCCGGTCGCCAGGGGCTCATCGGCGCTGTCAGCCAGGCCCTGTTCGGGCACAAACTGGTTTTTGCGTATTCCATGTCCGGCCTGTTTCTGGGATATCTGTACTTTTCGATCCCAAAAATCGTCCTGTCGGTCATGGCGGCCGCACAATCGCTGGACAAATCACTAGTCGAAGCCGCGCACTCTCTGGGGGCCGGCCCCTGGGCGGTGATGCGCGACGTAACCCTGCCTGCACTGGCTCCGGCCTTGATAGCCGCGGGCGCCATCTGTTTCGCAACTTCCATCGGCGCCTTCGGAACCGCTTTTACGCTGGCCACCGATATCAACGTGCTGCCCATGACCATTTATACGGAGTTCACCCTGAACGCCAACCTGGTGACGGCCGCGGCGCTAAGCGTAGTGCTGGGCATCGTCACCTGGGCCATTTTGATGCTGGCCCGCAATGTCGCCGGCGCCACCATGTCGGCGGGTGGTTAAGCCATGACACTCAAAAAACGATTGCTGTTTGGCATGCAGTTGACTGTCACTCTTTTAATCTGCGCATTTTTATTTGTACCCGTCATTACGTCGGCCTTGACCGGATTTTCAGTCAATTACTTCAAAGGGGTGCGCGCCGGCCTGACATTGAAATGGGTGTTTCAGGTTTTCAACGATTATCATGGCGCCATTGTAAATTCACTGCTGGTGGCAGGGTGCACGCTGCTCGTCGTCTTGATCGTGGGCGTGCCCGCGGGGTACGTGCTGTCGCGCTGGCAAAGCCGGTTCGCACGCCTGATTGAAGAATTGATCACGCTGCCCATTGCCCTGCCCGGTCTGGCCAGCGCCTTGGCCATCATCGTCGTCTATGGCGGCCTCAGGGATTTTCGCATCAGCCTGTGGTTCATTATTGTCGGCCACGTCGTATTCACGCTGCCCTTCATGGTGCGATCCGTGGCCGCCGCCTGCTCAGCCAATGATATCAAGACCCTCGAAGAAGGCGCCGCAAGCCTGGGCGCCCGATTTCTCACGCGATTCACCACCGTTGTAATTCCCAACATCCGCTCCGGCATCACAGCCGGCGCGCTGATGGTAGTGACCCTGTCGATGGGGGAATTCAACCTGACCTGGATGCTGCATACGCCTCAAACCAAAACCTTGCCGGTGGGCCTGGCCGATGCCTATGCCTCCTTGCGGATTGAAGTGGGCAGCGCCTACACAACCATCTTTTTTGCCATTGTCATCCCCTTACTGCTCTTGATGCAGGCCATGGACAAGCCAAAAAATCCAAAACCCTGAAGGCCCGCCATGAAGCTGAATTCGATTCCCATCCGCCTGGAAAATTGCAGCAAAACCTATAACCAGAAAACCCAGGTTCTGCAACCTACCAGCCTGGCCATCAGTGCAGGCGAAACACTGGTGTTGCTCGGGCCATCGGGTTGCGGCAAGACCACTACCCTGCGCCTGATAGCCGGTCTTGAACGCCCCGACCCAGGCGGCCGTATTTTTTTCGGCGAAGAAGACGTGACCCAACAAGCCATTGAAGAACGCCGGGTCGGCATGGTGTTCCAGAACTATGCGCTGTTTCCCAATTTTACGGTTCGGGAAAACATCGGGTACGGCTTGAAGATAAAAAAGATCCCTCCCCGGCTGCGCAAGGTGCGTGTCGACGAACTGTTGGAGCTGGTGCATTTAACCGAACATGCCGACAAAAACATTGCCCAGCTGTCCGGCGGACAGAAACAACGGGTGGCCCTGGCGCGCGCGCTTGCACCCGAGCCGCGCGTCCTGCTGCTGGATGAACCACTGACCGCACTGGATGCAAAGCTGCGCGAAACGCTTAGAACCGATATGGATCTTTTGCTGAAGAACCTCGGAGTGACCACCGTTTACGTAACCCACGACCAGGCAGAGGCCATGGTCTTGGGCGACCGGGTTATCGTTATGAGCGCCGGACGCATCGAGCAGGCCGGCTCGCCGCGCGATATTTATTTCCAGCCCAAAAATCGCCACGTGGCCCACTTCCTGGGCTCACTGAATTGTTTGAACGGCTTTTTCAAGGATGACGCATTTCATACTCACGGCGGGCATATTGCCTGCCCCGCGCAGGCTGCCGGCTTGCCGGAAGTTTTTTTCAGATCTGAAGATGCGATGCTGGTGGCTCCCGGGCAAAGCACCTTGCGCGGCATCATCGCCAACATTCAATTCCTGGGCGAGCGCACCCGGGTCTATCTGCAAGGCGTCAGCGACAGCGTCGTCTGCGTAGAAACTTCGAACCGGACGAATTATCAGACGGGCCAGGAAGCCGGTCTGCTGATTCCCCAGGAACACTTGCTAATCATCCATAAGGACTGACCATGTTGCTAGCTCAGATCAGCGATCTGCACATCAAGCGGCCCGGACTGCTGGCCTATAAAAAGGTGAATACCACCGAGTACTTGCGCGCCTGTATCGCCAAAGTGAACGCACTGCTGCCCAAGCCCGATGTCCTCATCATCACCGGCGACCTGGCCGACTTTGGCGCCGCGCCGGAATACCAGTCATTGCGCCGCGAGCTGTCTGCGTTGACCATCCCTTACTACCTGATGGTGGGCAATCACGACCACAGGAGCGCGCTGCGGGAAGCTTTTCCAGACCATGCCTATCTGAATACGGGCTCGAGCTTTGTGCACTATGCGATCGACTTCGATGAGATCAGCGTCCTGGCATTGGATACGCAGGACCTGCCCAATAGCGGCGGGCGCCTGTGCGCCGAACGCCTGTCGTGGCTGGCGGAACAATTGGCGCAGCGGCGCGACAAGACTGTCATGATCGCCATGCATCATCCACCGTTCGACTGCGGGATAGAGCATATGGACAAGCAGGGGTTGGCGGCCGGCGATTCGCAAAAGCTGGAAGCCTTGCTGAGCAGTTATCACAACGTGGAACGCATTATTTGCGGCCATGTACATCGTTCGGCATTCACACTTTTTGCCAACACGATCGCCAGCATTTGCCCCTCTCCGGCGCATCAGGTGGCCTATGATCTACGAGAAAACGGCCCGAGCGCTTTCATTATGGAGCCGCCCGCGTTCCACGTGCATGCGCATGTGGGGAAGCGCTGGATCACGCACAATGTTTATGTCAACGACTACGGTGGCCGATATCCGTTTTATGACGAGGACGGAAAGCTGATTGATTGATGGGTTGAAACAGACGGCTTATATTGAGTGTGTGTAATACACACTATGAACAGTAAAGGTCATATCAGACAGCTAAGGCATTTTCGGTTGAAGCGTTTACGGAGCTGGACGTGTTCCGTGTCGCGCTTTTTTTGAGCCGTTTGGGGTGGGGGTCATTCTGTTAAGACGCCGCAGGGCGAGGGGTGGGTACCGTCCGGTCCGTCCAGCGGTCATGGCGCTAACGCAGTAACCGCACTCCATCAGACATGACTACTGTCGGCGGCCCGGCCCAGCCGACCGATCAGCTTCGCATGTTGGGGGTACTGCATCTGCAACTCGGCCGTATCCGCCAGCTCGAATTCGCTGAACTCGAATCCGGGCGCGACCGTGCATCCCACAAACGAATAGCTTTGGCGATCGATACGCTCGGCGGCGAACCAGCATCGGGCTGGCACTACCGCCTGAAACACCGTGTCAGGTTCTTCCAGAGCATTGCCAAGCCGAAGCGTACGCAGTTGACCTGCGTCGTCCAGCACGTGAATACCCAAAGGGCAACCGGCATAAAAATGCCAGAGCTCGTCCGAACGGATCCGATGCCAGGCGGAATACGCATCGCCGCTCAACAGATAGTAAATAGCGGTGGAGGCCGAGCGTTCTCGACCTGACTGCAAACGCTGTACGCGCTCTTCGCACCGATAGGTTTCCCGGTAGTAGCCGCCTTCAGGGTGCGGGCGCAGATCGAATTGCTGGATGAGTCGATTTACGGCGGAACTGGCAGATGGCATGATTGTCTCGTTAATAATGTTCGTTGCGGCGAAGAACATACCCATTATTCATGTAGTGACAGCCCTTGTGGCTGCCATTTTTAGCGACTGTAGCGGCAGCCCTTGTGGCTGCCATTTTCAACCGTGCAGCGGCGTGGGCGGTCAAAACGGGACAGGCGAGATCAGTGCCAAGTCTGCCTAAACTAGTCGCGCCGCATGGCTAAAATGACCGTTCCGGCCACGATTGTCTGGTCGCGACAATGGCAGCCACAAGGGCTGCCGCTACAAATTCCATCTAAGAAGCCATCGTTCCATTTCGGACTCTCGCTTCATCCCGGCTCCCCACCAAAATTTTCCCACCACCATTCAGTCGCCAACACCACCGTTTGCATTTGCACCGTATGAGCAAATATAAAGTCGTCGCCGTAAATGGTTTCGTCCGGGAATTCGGTGATGAGGGTTACGCCGGGCGTCTGGTTCGGCGCTTCTGCTGTGGTGTACGGAATGCCATGCCGTACCTGAAAAGGCGCTGATGCGGCATAGCGTTGATAACACTGCAATTGCTCGGCGTTATAGGCGATGAGATCCAGATTGAGCGACAACCGTTGCATGACATGCGCAAGCAAACGGTCGGCGACCTCCTGGTAGCCAGGCTTGTAGCGCAATATTAGAAAGAACCCTTTTGGCAGGCTCCAAAGCTCGAAGCCTCGAGGCACATAACCGGTGCAGGGACGAGTCCACTCATGAGACGGATAGCCATGCAAATTCAAATGCAACTGGGCGTGGCTGACCTCGAATGCGTGGTTGCGCGCATCGCGCTCGAACCAGGGTGCATGCTCGCGATACTCAAGGTCGTCGCCTAAAGCCGTATAACGCGCCGCATGATGCATATGCGTGGGATAGAGTGAGCACAGGGACTGGTGCATGGCATAGCCATCGGGGTTTTCAATGGGCACCAGTACAAAATGAGCACTGGGATTTTCTTGCAGGTGCGTCGCGGCTCGTATCGCGCCAACCACACCCGATGTTTCATTGGCGTGCTGCGCCCCACTGATCAGCACCGCAGGCAAGACGCCTTGACGATGCACGCCGTTAACGGCCCTTCCCTGTTTGGAGGAAAAAGCAAAATGCGTTCCGGCCAAGGACTGCAAAGATTGTTCTACCAATGCAGGCGCAAATGGGCCGTCAACCAGGGCAAGGTCAGAGGCATCGCCGTGCAGCGGCTTTGAGTCACGGTCTTGGGGCGCAGAATTCACCGTGGCGCCGTGGGCATGAATTGCAGACGCAGCACCAAACATCACCTTGACGTGCGCCGTGCCCTGCTGATTGTCCAGGTGAATTCCCGGCACTATCTGGCCAGGCTGCAACCCCCTGTTTCCGTGCGCACGCCCAGAGTGCTGCTGAAAAAATTCCAGCAACGAGAAATAAATATCTTCGTGCATGGCCTCGGTAGTGCTCAGGTGCTCGTGCCCATAGGACAAGGCCCGTTCAATGCCGGGCAAGCTCATGGTGATATGCAACTGGTCGAAATAAGGCTCGCGATGGCCCCAATCGTGCTGCGCAACCGCGGCCATCACAGCGTGGAATGCCTGTTGGTACTCGGACAGCACATGCGTGTCGAGCGCATGCTCGCCGCCCGTCACCTTGATCCACGCCGATGGCGCGTACACGTCCAGGCCCAGGAAATCCTTGCTGAAAACATTGGGAGCAAAAATCCGGCGGTCTTCGGTGCGATCTGCGTAAGACAACGCCACCTGATAATAACTTTTACCCGTCGCGTCGGGCCCTTCGGTAAACTCAATATCAATGCCGGGGAAAAGCCCGGTCAACGGGTAGGCTTCCAGCAAAAAACGATTGGGCACGCATGCCGGATGACGAGGGTATTGAACCTTTACCCCTTGCAAGCCGGCGTGATCCACCTCTTCCAGGAAAAAATGCAGCAAGGGTTTGTAAGCGCTGAACACCTTGGCCTGGACTCCTGCGGCAGCCAGCGCGGCCTGCATGGCCTGCCGTTTGGCCAGATCCTCGAACAGCCATATCTTTACCTTGGCATGGCGATACGCATCGGTGGACAATTGCCGCAATAGCTGATCAGCAGTGCGCGGAAAGGTTTGATCAAGCAAAGTCTGCATGGTGCCTACCTATTTATGAAGCGAATAGTTGATTTTATAGGCGTCGCCTGCCCGGCGGCTTGAGCGACCGCGTACAATAACGCCGAGCCTTATTGCCCAGACGGGTTGATTACAGCTCGCCTACGGCGGCAACACCGTTTAGAACCTTTTCGTTTTCCCATCATCCTTATATTACCGATGACTACCATTCTGCAACATATCCCCACCGGCAAACGAGTCGGCATCGCCTTTTCGGGCGGCCTCGACACCAGCGCAGCGCTACTGTGGATGCGCCAAAAAGGCGCTATTCCTTATGCCTATACCGCCAATCTGGGCCAGCCCGACGAACCCGATTACGATGACATTCCGCGCCGAGCCCTGCAGTATGGCGCCGAGAAGGCACGCCTGGTCGATTGCCGGCAACAACTGGTCGCCGAAGGCATCGCTGCTTTGCAATCCGGGGCATTCCACATCTCGACTGCAGGCGTCACCTACTTCAATACCACGCCTATAGGCCGTGCCGTAACCGGCACCATGCTGGTGGCGGCCATGAAAGAAGATGGCGTCAACATCTGGGGCGACGGCAGCACCTTCAAAGGCAACGACATCGAGCGTTTCTACCGCTACGGCTTGCTGACCAACCCTGGCTTGCAAATCTACAAACCCTGGCTCGACCAGGCTTTCATCGATGAGCTGGGCGGGCGCGCGGAAATGTCCGAATTCATGCGGCAGTCGGGCTTTGACTATCGCATGTCCTCCGAAAAAGCCTATTCCACCGACTCGAATATGCTGGGGGCCACACACGAAGCCAAAGACCTGGAACACCTCAACAGCGGCATCAAAATCGTTCAACCCATCATGGGCGTGGCCTTCTGGCGCGACGATGTACAGGTGAAAAACGAAGAAGTCACAGTGCGCTTTGAAGAAGGCCGGCCCGTGGCCTTGAATGGCGTGGAGTTCGGCAATATGGTCGATCTGCTGCTTGAAGCCAACCGTATCGGCGGCCGGCACGGGCTGGGCATGAGCGACCAGATCGAGAACCGCATTATCGAAGCCAAGAGCCGCGGCATTTACGAAGCCCCGGGACTGGCCCTGCTTTTCATCGCCTACGAGCGGCTGATCACCGGCATACATAATGAAGACACGATCGAGCAATACCGCGACAATGGGCGCCGCCTGGGCCGGCTGCTGTATCAGGGCCGCTGGTTCGATCCGCAAGCCATCATGCTGCGCGAATCCGCGCAGCGCTGGATAGCGCGGGCCATTACCGGCGAAGTCACGCTGGAACTGCGCCGCGGCAACGACTACTCGCTGCTCAATACCGTCTCGGCCAACCTCACCTACAAGCCCGAACGGCTCACCATGGAAAAGGGCGAATCAACGTTTTCACCGCAGGATCGCATTGGCCAACTGACGATGCGTACGCTGGACATCGTGGACACGCGCGAAAAATTGCTGAATTACGCCAAGTCCGGACTCCTGTCTTCCACGCCCAACAGCGCTTTGCCTAAACTGGAGAGCGAATAACACCCTGCGCCTGCATTGCCAATGGCTGCCGCCATTGGCTTGCAAAAAGAATGCGCTGCGCAGTACGGTGACCAAGAACCATGAGTACGCCCACCCGACAAGACATTGAGTCGCCCTATGCCTGGACACGCCTGATCGTGTCCCTGCTCATCATGACCATAGGCGGCTCGGGCATGTACTCGATTACCGTCGTGCTGCCGCGCATCCAGGAAGAATTCGGCATCACGCGATCCGATGCCTCCATGCCCTATACGCTGACCATGGTCGGCTTTGGCTTGGGCGGGATCCTGATGGGCAAGATATCGGATCGGTTCGGGGTTGTCATCCCGCTGGTGGTCGGCACTATAGGGCTGGGGCTGGGCTTTATCGTGGCCGGCATGGCCCACGATATGTGGGTGTTCAACCTGACACAAGGCCTTATGATCGGCCTGCTGGGCACTTCGGCGACCTTCGCGCCGCTGGTGGCCGATACCTCGCAATGGTTTTCCCGCCGCCGCGGCATTGCGGTGGCCATCTGCATGAGCGGCAATTATCTGGCCGGCACGGTTTGGCCGCCAATCATGCAGTACTTCGTCGACATGGCCGGCTGGCGCCACATGTATATGGGCGTGGGCGTGTTTTGCATCGCGTCGATGCTGCCTCTGTCGCTCGTGCTGCGCCGGCGTGCGCCCAATGCCGAAGCGGCTGCCCGATCGCGATCGCACGTGGCTGCGTGGCTGCAGCGCGAGCTGGCCAATTCAAGCCCCGACCATC
The DNA here is from genome assembly GCF_004346225.1 of Paralcaligenes ureilyticus. GTDB lineage: Bacteria > Pseudomonadota > Gammaproteobacteria > Burkholderiales > Burkholderiaceae_B > Paralcaligenes > Paralcaligenes ureilyticus. The sequence continues at coordinate 383,367 of NZ_SMAJ01000002.1, forward strand.
CGCTTGGACTCACGCCCAATATGCTGCAAGGCTTGCTGTGCGTTGCCGGGGTCGCATGCTGTGTGGCAATGGCCATGCCGCAAGTGCATATTGTGGCCTACTGCGGCGACCTGGGTTTTGGCCCGGCGCGCGGCGCCGAAATGCTGGCCCTGATGATGGGGCTGGGCATCATCAGCCGGTTGGTATCGGGCTGGATCTCGGACCATATCGGTGGCCTGCGTACCCTGCTGCTGGGCTCGCTATTGCAAGGCATTGCTCTGCTCTTGTTCCTGAACTACAAGGGGCTGGTGTCGCTCTTTGTCATTTCGGGCATGTTCGGCCTGTTCCAGGGCGGCATCGTACCGGCCTATGCCGTGATTGTGCGTGAATACTTCTCCGTTAAAGAATCCGGAACGCGAATTGGAACGGTACTGATGGCAACGCTGCTGGGGATGGCCCTGGGCGGATGGCTCTCGGGCGCCATTTACGATTTAACCTATTCCTACCACGCCGCCTTCGTCAACGGCATGGCCTGGAACCTGCTTAACATCAGCATCGTCGCCTTTTTGCTTTATCGTTCAAGGCGCGGGCAACACGGCATGGCGGTTGCGGCATAAAGTCGTAACGGTACGCCTTTGTAGCGGCAGCCCTTGTGGCTGCCATTTTCACTAAACGGGGTGCACGTTATTGCGCCGATGGCAGCCACAAGGGCTGCCGCTACAGGCGACGGGCACGTCCCTAAAAACCGTTATGGAAGCTGAAGATTTTTCCTCGCGGCCAGGGCCGCATCGCGCACGCTGCAACCCTCGAAGTGATCATTCACCAGACCCATGGCCTGCATCAAGGCATACATGGTGGTGGGACCGACGAAAGTCCACCCACGCTTCTTCAAATCCTTGGATATCGCCGTGGATTCAGCCGAAACCGACATGGCCTTGACGGCCTCGTACGTAACCCGCTTGGGCCGACTGCTGCGTGCAGGCTCATAGCGCCATAAAAACGCAGCGAGCGAACCGAATTCATCGCGTAATTCCAAAGCCTTCTTTGCATTATTGATGGCCGAAGCAATTTTCCCCCTGTGCCGCACAATGCCCGCATCACCTAATAAGCGCGCCACATCCGAATCGGTGAAACCGGCTACCTTGTCGATATCGAAATGGGCAAACGCCTGCCGGAACGCCTCGCGCTTGTTCAGGATGGTGAGCCAGCTAAGGCCCGCCTGGAAGCCTTCCAGGCAAATTTTTTCAAATAAGCGTCGGTCATCGACAACAGGAAAACCCCATTCATGATCGTGATAATGCTGATACGCAGGCGTCGCCTGGCACCAAATGCACCGCCGAGTGTGGGTATCGTCGCTGAAAAGGCCGGTGTCAGGCGAATCAAAAGGCATAAAATATTCCGTTGAATAAACAACAACATTCTATGCCGAGTCGAATTTATTCTATAGTTTCAACTTCGCCCGTTCTCTCCCACCACACAAAGAATCTTCATGAAAACATATCGGATCGCAACCATTCCCGGCGACGGCATAGGTAAAGAAGTGATACCCGCCGGCCGCCAGGTGCTTGAAGCGCTGGCGCAGGCCAACCATTCATTTGCATTCGAGTTTGAAAATTTCGACTGGGGCGGCGACTATTATCGCCAACATGGCGTGATGATGCCGGAAAAAGGGCTGGACGCCTTGCGCGACAAAAACGCGATTTTATTTGGCTCGGCGGGCGATCCGCATATACCCGACCACATCACCTTATGGGGCCTGCGCCTGAAAATTTGCCAGGGCTTCGATCAATACGCGAACGTACGCCCTACTCGCATCCTGCCCGGCATCGACGCACCGCTTAAACGCTGCACCGCGCGCGATCTGAACTGGGTGATCGTACGTGAAAACTCGGAAGGCGAATATTCCGGGGTGGGCGGACGCGTGCATCAAGGCCATCCTATCGAAGCCGCTACCGATGTTTCCATCATGACCCGCGCGGGCGTCGAACGCATCATGCGTTTCGCCTTCCGGTTGGCGCAGGCGCGCCCGCGCAAATTGCTGACAGTCATCACCAAGTCCAACGCCCAACGCCACGCGATGGTGATGTGGGATGAAATCGCAGTGCAAATTTCGAAAGAATTTCCCGATGTCGTCTGGGATAAAGAGCTGGTCGATGCGGCCACGGCCCGCATGGTAAACCGCCCCGCCACGCTGGACACGATTGTGGCCACCAATCTGCACGCCGACATTCTAAGCGACCTCGCGGCCGCTCTGGCGGGTAGCCTGGGCATTGCACCCACCGGCAACATCGACCCGGAACACCGCTACCCGTCGATGTTCGAACCCATACACGGATCGGCGTTCGACATCATGGGCAAAGGCCTGGCCAATCCTATAGGCACTTTTTGGTCGGTCGTAATGATGCTGGAACACTTGGGTGAAAATGCGGCTGCGCAGAGCGTTATGCAGGCTATCGAACACGTGACTGCAAACAGTGCTCTGCATACTCGCGATCTAGGCGGCAACGCAACAACGGCGGGCGTCACGGCCGCTGTATGCCAGCGAATCAATCCCAAAAAATAAACCAATAAGACGCAATCAGCCAAAATGAATCCTACGGCCTGCTCCTCAATCCTCCACTCTACATTTACTGTATCTATGAACAGTAAATGGCTTGAGTTATCACAGGGTTTACACCATAAGTTAAAACTAAAATTAAATAACTTATGTAACTAGCTAATATTGCTGGTAATTTTTTTTAATTCTGATATTATTTTGCACATCTGGCCTCACCGCCATCTACCACGTACGAACTATGCGACACATTTGGAACCGAACTTTTTTCCTGGCATTATTGCCCATGCTGGCACTCGTATTTGGCCTGAACACCAATGCGTATAGCAGCACAAACGGCAATACGTCCAGCAGCGCGACGCATCACGTTAAAAAGAAGTTTTCCACACACGCAAAAACCAAAGCCAAAACCAAAAAAGCCGCCCACCGCACAGTCGCTGTACGCAAAACCCATGTTTCCCGCCACCATCGGCATTCCAGCCGTCGAATCGCCACCCGTATTCCGCATGTCCATCGTGTAGCGCTAAGCCCCAGTTCGGACACCTCGGTACAGCGCTACGCACCTTCTCATCCCGAGGCACAGATCAAGCACGCAGCGCTCCAATCTGAAGTGGCCTATGTGCAGGATATGGAAAACTCCACCGTCCTTTATCAAAAAAATAGCGACGAAGTTCGGCCCATCGCCTCGATCTCCAAGCTCATGACCGCGCTCATTATTGCCGAAGCGCACCAACCTCTGGGCGACAAACTGACAATCACCGAAGACGACGTCGATCGCCTGCGGCACTCGCGCTCGCGCCTGACGGTAGGCACCGAACTCAGCCGCGCCGACATGCTGCACCTGGCATTGATGTCCTCCGAGAACCGCGCCGCTCATGCCCTGGCCCGCAATTACCCTGGCGGCATACCCGCTTTCGTACGCGCCATGAACGACAAGGCCCGCGCACTGGGTATGCGCCAAACGCATTTCATCGAGCCTACCGGGCTATCCAGCTCCAACGTCTCAACCCCGCGTGACCTCGTCAAACTTCTGGTTGCCGTCAGCAAACAGCCGCTGATCCATCGCTTCACCACCGACGACCATTATGAAGTAGCTGTCGGCCGTCGCCGCCAGTTATTCAATAATACCAACCGGCTCATTCGCAGCCCCGACTGGGATATCCAGATATCCAAAACCGGCTTTATCAATGAAGCCGGCGAATGCCTGGTAATGCTGACCAAAATCGACCGCCGCGAAGTCGCCATCATCTTGTTGAACTCCAGCGGACGCTACTCACGCTTTGGCGACGCAGTGCGCCTGCGTAACCTGGTCGAACGCGAAACCAACCTGGCCATGATGTAAGCTAAGAGGTTCTCTCCAGCATGGCGCCGCGTTTTCATGTGCATTGCGTATATAGCCATTCACACCCATCCGGACTGGCCGCTGTTCATCGCGGCCAACCGCGATGAATTCCATCAACGCCCCAGTATCCCTGCGGCCCCTTGGGCCGAACACCCAAACGTAATTGCCGGCATTGATTGCCAGGCCGGAGGCACTTGGCTTGGCATTACCCGACAGGGGCGTTTTGCCTTGCTGACCAATTACCGCGACCCGGGGCATATCCTGGCCAATGCGCCTTCGCGCGGCAAGCTGACCAGCGACTACCTGACCCAGAACCAGCCGGCGCAGCGTTATGCGCAAAACATAGCGGATAAGGCAACGGCGTATAACGGCTTCAACCTTATCGTCGGCGATCTGCGGCAGACTTACTACGTGGGTAATCGTGATGCCGGCATAGCCGCCCGCCTGCTCGCGCCGGGCCGGCACGTGCTATCGAACCATCTGCTTGACACGCCCTGGCCCAAGGCGGAGCGTCTGCGTCAAGCGCTTGACCGATTCCCGCTGGATCAGCTGGAACAGTCGCTCGCAACAGTATTCAATGTATTGAAAGACACAACGCAGGCGGAAGATCACGCCCTGCCCAACACCGGCCTGCCACAAGAACGGGAACGCTTGTTAAGCAGCCCATTTATTGTCAGCCCGAACTACGGAACGCGCTGCTCCACGGTTATTGCCGTGCATGCCAGCGGGCGCGCCCTGTTGAGCGAAATTAGCTATGGCTCGACAGGCCTGGCCACGCAGCGCCACGACTGGCCGTTTATGGTGGAAGACACGGCGACCACCCTTTAAATTGTAGTGGCAGCCCTTGTGGCTGCCATTTACGAATCAACCGGCACCTTGTTTAGCAAACATGGCAGCCACAAGGACTGCCGCTACAAAAGCATCGCGGCCGCCGCGCTTTGGCCCCCAATCAGAAAACACCGATCAAAGAGCCTAAAATAAACATCAAGCGCCAATCTGGAGAAAAAATAATGTACACGCACACATCGTATCGGCCTGTTCAGAAAGCGACTTTGCGGGCGGCTTCAACACCTGCCATCCAATCCGCAGCAAAATCGGCATCGCAACCCGTCGTGCGATTCATGTTATTTGCCGCCATCCTGCTTATCGGAGCATTCGTCTACACGCAGGCTCATGCAGAACTGCCTCCATTGCAGCATCAGGGGTCGGCTGATTACGTCAGCGGCGGCATAGGAATTGACGAATCCACCGCCTTCAAGGCGGCCATGTCGCAATTCCCGCTGGCGCTAACCTTTGCCAGCAACCACGACGGCAAAGCAGAATATGTGTCGGACGTACAAGTAGTCATACGCGACGGCCAGAACAACAACGTATTGAACGTGGCCTCTGAAGGGCCTTACTTCCTGGCCCGCCTGCCTGCAGGAAAGTACGAAGTTTTTGCTACCTACCAGGGCCAGACACAGTCACGCAAGGCGGATATCGGTAGCAAAGGCACCGCGGAATTGACGTTCGAGTGGAAATGATATTGGATGGCAAAACCCCACCGCAAACCTCAATGCAAGGTTCGACGGTCAACCTGCCCACCACCGGAATGACCCTGATCGCCCGTTTGATCGTCGGCCGTCAATTCTCCCAGCGCGGCTTCCCAGCGGCGCAACGGGACGCAGGTTTGCAATCGGTATATGGCCTGGTCGATCAGCGCCACGTGCAATTCGTGGCCAACTGTGGAGGCTATATCCAGGGTAGCGTCGCCGCGTAATTCAGCCAGGCGGGCATGAGCGGCCCTGGCGTGGCTAACCGGAATCAGTGTGTCGTCGGCGCCATGCAGAAGATGCAAGGTCGTGGCGGCGGGAGCCATTTCGGGCAGGCTGGCATAGCGCCCTGAAAAGGCCAATACCCGTCCTGCCAGATCAGCATGCTGCACGCTTGCCTCGAGCACCATCGTCGCGCCGTAAGAGAAACCGGCCAATGCGGTTTGCTCGTTGGACAGGCCGTACTGCGCCTGAAGCCGTCTGATTTGCGTAATCAGGTCAGGCAAGGCTCGCGCCACGCCCGCCGCAAGGCGGGCCTCACCCAAATCGCCGGATTCAAGCCAGTGATAGGCATTGTCGCCCAGACGCACCGGCCCGCAAGGCAAAACGACCAAGGCATTGGCAAACACTTTTTTTATAGCCTGGGCCAGCGGCAGCAACTGCTGCGGGCCGGCCGCCTCGCCATGCAAAAGCACAAACAATTGCTGAGGCTTGCCTTGTTCGGGCGAGAAAATCAATGGATCAGGAGAGCGTGGTTCAAGTATAGACATGGTCCAATGGTTCAATCTGCAAACCGTTCAAATCGAAAAAATCAGTCCTGATAATACACATTCCTGGGCCAACCTTCATCCTCCGGATCAACAACGCCGCCGAGCCCCGGGCGGGGCCACGATTTACTGCCATCCGTAGCGGCGGTCGTACACACCCTTCATCAACTGCACCAGGCCCATATACCCCAGCAAAATCAGCAGCATCCATGGGAAATAGCCCAGCGGCAGCGCCTGCAGCTTGAAGTAATTGGCCATAGGGCCCATGGGCAGAAAAATCCCCACCGCGGCAATCACGGCCGTCATCACAAGCAGCGGCCAGGAGGCCCGGCTCTGGATGAATGGGATTTTGCGCGTGCGCAGCATATGCACCACCAGCGTCTGCGTCAGCAACCCCTCGACAAACCAGCCCGACTGAAACAAAGTCTGGTGTTCGGGCGAGTTGGCAGCGAAAATAAACCACATGAGCGCAAACGTGGCTATATCAAAAATGGAGCTCAACGGGCCAAAAAATATCATGAAGCGGCCCAAGCCCTCGGCGTTCCATTTTTGCGGCTTGGACAACAGTTCTTCGTCGACATTATCGAAAGGAATAACGATCTGCGAAATATCGTACAGCAGGTTCTGCACCAGCAAATGAATGGGCAGCATGGGCAGAAATGGCAAAAAGGCGCTGGCTACCAGCACCGAAAATACGTTGCCGAAATTCGAGCTCGCCGTCATTTTGATGTACTTGAGCATGTTGGCAAAGGTTTTGCGGCCTTCGATCACACCCTCTTCAAGCACCATCAGGCTCTTTTCAAGCAAGATGATATCGGCCGCCTCCTTGGCGATATCCACGGCCGAGTCCACCGAGATGCCGATATCGGCGGCGCGCAGCGCCGTCGCGTCATTGATGCCATCGCCCATGAACCCCACCACATGGCCATGACTGCGCAAAACGCGCACGATGCGTTCCTTTTGCGCCGGCGAAAGCTTGGCGAAAATTGTCGTATTGGCAGCGGCTTCCATAAGCTGTTCATCACTGAACTCATCGATGGCGTGGCCCATAAGCACGCCCTTGATATCCAGGCCTACCTCTTTGCACACTTTCAGCGTGACCAGCTCATTGTCGCCAGTCAAAACCTTGACCTCGATGCCGCTGTTCTTCAGGGCTTGCAAGGCCGGCCGCGTGGTTTCTTTGGGAGGATCCAGGAACGCCATGTATCCCATCAACGTCAGATCGGCTTCATCGGCCACGCCATACACCGATCGTGTCGGCGGCAGATCCTTGCTGGCCACTGCCATCACGCGCAAACCTTCCAGATTCAGCTTGGTCGTGATCTGACGAATATTCTCCAGCCACTCAAGGCTCAAGGGCTCGGTCTGGCCGCCATTGCGCACATGAGTGCAAGCCGCCAGCACTTCCTCCAGGGCGCCCTTGCAAATAAGCTCGTGATGGTCTTCACGCTCGCTGACCACCACCGACATGCGGCGGCGTACGAAGTCGAAGGGTATCTCATCGACCTTGCGGAAATTATGCGCCAGATTCAACTCCTGGCGCAGCTCGGCATGATCGAGCACCGCCACATCCAGCAGGTTCTTCAGGCCTGTCTGGTAGTAGCTGTTCAAGTACGCCATCTCCAGCACTTGGTCGTCGGGCTGGCCGAAGATATCGGTGTGCCGTTCCAGCACAATCCGGTCCTGGGTCAAAGTACCCGTTTTATCGGTGCAAAGTATGTCCATGGCGCCAAAATTCTGGATTGCCTCCAGACGCTTGACGATCACCTTCTTGCGCGACAGAACCACCGCGCCCTTGGCCAGAGTCGAAGTCACAATCATGGGCAGCATTTCCGGCGTCAGGCCCACTGCAATCGACAAGGCAAACAAGGCGGCTTCGACCCAATCGCCCTTGGTAAAGCCATTCAGCAACAAAACCAGCGGAGTCATGATCGACATGAAACGAATCAGCAGCCAGCTGACTTTGTTCACGCCCGACTGAAACTGGGTGGGCTCTTGATCGGCCGCCGTCACCCGCTCGGCCAAAGCGCCGAAATAAGTCTGATTGGCCGTACTGATAACAATCGATATCGCCGACCCGCTTATCACCGTGCTGCCCATAAAGCACAAGTTCTCAAGCTCCAGGGGATTGGTCACCGAGGCATCGCTTTGCTGGGGAAATTTTTCAACCGGCAGGGACTCCCCTGTCAGAGCCGACTGACTGATGAACAAGTCCTTGGCGCCGAATATGCGCAAATCGGCAGGCACCATATCGCCCGCTGAAAGCAGCACAATGTCGCCCGGCACCAGCATTTTTATGGGCAGCTCGGTCTTGCGCGGGTTGCGTGGATGCAAACGCACCCCAAAAAACTGCTCGGCCTCGACGGCCGCTGTCTGCGCCGGATCGCGGCGCAAAACAGTGGCGGTATTGCTGACCATCTCTTTGAGTTTTTCGGCCGCGGTGTTGGAGCGCTTTTCCTGCACAAAACGCAGCAAGGTCGACACCACCACCATGGTGCCAATGACCGTAGTGCCTTTCATGTCGCTGGTCAGATACGAAATCAGGGCCAGCACCGTCAAAAGCAAATTGAATGGATTGCGATAGCACAACCACAAATGCTCCCACCAGGGCATGGGCTTTTCGTGCGCAATTTCGTTCGGACCCAGTTCTTCGCGCTTTGCATCGGCCTGAGCCTGGCTCAGACCATCTTGGTGCGACTCCAGATCACCCAATACGGCATCAGGCGTAGCCCGCGACATTTCGACCAAATAAGCAGACAAGCGATCAGGCACTTTTTCGCCCACGGCCGAGCCGCGCAAAAAATCCAGAAAAGCCAGGCGGCGAAACTGTCGGGCCGGCAGGCCCTTATTGGCCAGCGCCAGCAGGCGCTGCTTGAGAAAACTTAAATTCATGATTCTTCCCTACTGGCCGAGCATGGGTATCGGCCACCATTCCGGACTCAACACTACCGTGCGAGGCCAGGGACAAAACGTTCATCGCCATCCGGCGATCAAACCAGGGCAATAACATATCGTCCGCGAGCGCATCACGGCAAACAAGAAACAAGGGGAAAAGAAGAAATCAATGAAGCCGAATGGCCCATCGATGCCGCTATCCGCCAGAAACAAGGGCAGCGGCAGAGGAGCTTATGGAAAAAACCTCGTCAGCTGCCGATGCAAGATCGACTACTACCCGAATCACTATCCACAAGGGATCTCCCGTTCAAAAAGACTTGCGCACTATACCCCTGACAGGGGTCTATGGCAACACGCCTTGAAAATGAGGTGTTCCTGGGACGATTTGGCAGCCACAAGGGCTGCCTCTACAAAAACGTGGCCGTAGCGGGTGTAGCGGCAGCCCTTGTGGCTGCCATTTCGCAAATATCCGATCGTGCCACCCGTACATTCGCAAACCCATTTATCTTTCTATAAATACTGTATGTTTATACAGTAAAATAACCAAAACCAATCCACGCATCACGTCTACGGCCCAAGCACCACTACGCCTTATGAACGCATCCCCGCGATCCCCTGCCTTGCTGCACCCCGAGCGCATACACCCCGCCTTGTGGCGCGGGTCTCAGCTGGCCGGCGCGCGCCAGGCCATCATCCCTACCGGATTCGACCTCCTGGACCACGAACTCCCCAATCGAGGCTGGCCTGTCGGCACACTTATCGAGCTTATGCCGTGCCGGCCCGGCATCGGCGAGCTGCATCTGCTGCGCCCCGCCCTGACGCAGCTCGATTGCGACCGCTGCATCGCACTGCTCAGCCCCCCCTATATTCCCTATTTTCACTGCTGGTTCAACTGGCAGCTCGGCAAACACCGCTTGTTATGGATCAAGGCCGAAACCGTCTTCGACAACCTTTGGTCGGCCGAGCAAATTCTAAAAAGCCAAGCCTGCGCCGCGCTGTTATGTTGGTCTACCTTTATCCGGCCCCAGGCGCTACGCCGCCTGCAATGGCTGGCCACGCAAACCGACACGCTGTTCATTCTGTTTCGCCCCCCTGCCGCCGCGCACCAGCCCAGCGCCGCGCCCCTGCGCCTGGCTCTCGAGCCCGCCATGCAAGGCCTGGCGGCATCCATACTCAAACGCCGCGGGCCGGCCTGCACAAACCCCATTCTTATCCCTCTTTACCCGGCGCGCACTCAAGCTGCAAGCCCTATGCCCCATGCCACTCTGGATCTCTCTTTACTTGCCCACGCACAGTCTGGACGCGATCTTTCCCCATTGGCCAACTGACACGCCGCTGGCGGCTATTTTGCTGCGGGAAAAAGTTTACGCATCCACACCGGCCGCCCAAGCCCTTGGGCTACAGACGGGCATGCGCCTGAGCACCGTGCTGGCTCTGGCTCCCGGCATCGCGTTGCGCGATGCCGACCCCGGCGCAGAATGCCAATATCTGCAACAGATCGCGCTAAGCCTATTGCAATACACGCCCTGCCTGGCGTTTTTCGACGCTCACACACTGGTGCTGGAGGTAAGCGCCAGCCTGCGCCTTTTTCAGGGGCCACGCGGCCTGTGGCGGCGGCTGACAGGCACCTTGAACACGCTAAGCGTTCAGGCCCGCATGGGAATGGCGCCCAGCGCCTGCGGCGCGACCCTGCTCGCCTGGCAAACCCAATCAAGACAGCGCCGCGTATTGCAAGCCTCTTCATTACGGCGCCGGCTCGATCCCCTGGCCGTCAGCCTGCTACCCGCATCCAAAGCCTACACGCAATGGCTGCAGGGCATAGGCTGCCGATCATTGGCACAACTTCGTCAACTGCCGCGCAAAGGCTTGCAACAACGCAGCGAACCCGCGCTGGTTCACGGCCTGGATGCCGCCTACGGCACTATCGACGAATATTTCCAGTGGTTTGAAGCACCCACCCACTTCGGGCTGCGCCACGAACTATCCCATCACATCGAACACGCCCAGGCCGTGCATCACGCGGCAGCCCGTCTCATCGAGCCGCTCTGCGGTTGGCTACAAACCAAACATGCCGCCGTATCCACGCTCTGCTTTAAGCTACACCACGAAAAGGGGCGGCACGCGCAAGCTCCCACCGAGCTGATACTGAAGCTATCCCAAGCGGCCTGGCAGCCCGATGATTTTTTAACGGTCCTGGGCGAACAACTGCGCACCCTGACGCTAAACGCCCCCGTCATCGCGATCGAACTGAATGCCGCCACCATCGAACCCAGGCCGGGACTTAGCCAAAGCCTGTTTCTCGAGCCCGCACAATGGGCGAGTCACGAGCGCCATCTGTTGGATCTTCTATGCGCGCGCCTGGGCACCGCGTGCGTACTGCACGCCCAGCCCAATGCCGATTACCGCCCCGAGCAGGCCAACCGCTGGGTACCCGCCCTGGGCTCGCCCTCTCCAGGCGCCTCAGGCCGAGCCAAACGCGCTACGCCGGGGCAAGCCCGCCTGGCCACACGCTGCACCTTGCCGAACATGCCTAGCCAAACGCGGCCATTTTGGCTGCTGTCCGCTCCACTCGCTCTGCAAACCCACAACAATCGCCCTATTTACCAAGGTGCAAGCCTGCGTCTGATTCAAGGCCCCGAACGGATTGAAACCGGCTGGTGGAGTCAATCTGCACACGAGGCACGCGATTACTTCATCGCTCAGGACCCCGGATATGCCCGCTACTGGATTTACCGGGAACGCGAAGTGCTGCAGGCCCACTGGTTTCTGCATGGTTTGTTCGCCTAGACCAAGCGGTCGTAATCTATGAAAGATCCTGCATTTCCCCTTTATGGCACCCACAAGGGGTGCCGCTACGAAACGTGTACAGAATCAGGTCGCCTGCCGAACTACGCAGAGCTTGATTGCCTGTCGAATTTTTCATTTTTAAAAGGCGCCTCGCACCCCGAGGAACTGGTGCAACGCGCGGCGCAACTGGGCTATCAGGCGCTGGCCCTGGCCGATGAGTGCTCGCTGGCTGGTGTAGTGCGCGCGCACACCGAGGCCAAACAACACGCTATAAAACTGATCGTCGGCAGCCGTTTCTTTCTTGAAAACAGCCCGTCCGAAATCATTATGCTGGCTTGCAATCGCAATGGCTACGGAAATTTGTCAGAGCTGATTACGCTGGCTCGCGCCGACAGTGCAAAAGGCAACTATCACTTAGGCCTGAACGATCTACTGCAAGCTCGGGCGGGTTTACAGCATCTGCAAAATCTGCCCGATTGCCTGATTATTTTCAAGCCCGGTTCCCATGAGCAGCCCCAAACCTGGTCAATGCTGCTCGAACCTTTGCTAAAACCTTTTGAAGGGCGCCTCTGGCTGGGGCTGGCCCGGCATCATCATGACGACGATGCCCGCTATTGCGCCCAATTGCAGCAGCAAGCTCTTCGTCTGAGCATACCGCTGGTCGCGGCGGGCGGGGTTGAAATGCACCGAAGGTCGCGCCAACCCTTGCACGATACCCTGGCCGCCATACGGTTGGGACAACCTATCGGCGATTGCGGCTACGGTCTTAAACCCAATGCCGAACATCATTTGCGCAGCCTTCTGCGCCTGGCTGCGCTCTACCCCGAAAGCGCCCTGCAGGAAACGCTTGAAATTAGCCGGCGGTGCGCTTTTTCGCTCGATGAAATCCGCTACGAATACCCCATAGAAATCATCCCCGAAGGGTACACGGTCAAAAGCTATTTGCGCCAGGAAACCTATGCCGGGGCGCAAAAGCGCTACCCCAACGGCCCAACCGACAAGGTCAGGGCGCAACTGGAAACCGAGCTGGGCATTATTTCGGATCTAGGCTACGAACCGTATTTTTTAACGGTCTACGATATCGTGCTTTACGCAAGACGCAACGGTATTCTCTGCCAGGGCCGCGGGTCGGCGGCCAATTCAGCGGTGTGCTACTGCCTGGGGATCACCGAGGTCGAGCCTGAACACAGTAATCTGCTGTTTGCCCGATTCATCAGCCACGAGCGTAAAGAGCCTCCCGATATCGATGTGGATTTCGAACATCAGCGCCGCGAAGAAGTCATTCAATATATCTACCGGAAATACGGGCGCAAGCGTGCTGCCCTGACGGCAGTGGTGACCACCTATCGAACCCGCAGCGCCTTGCGCGACACCGGCAAAGCGCTGGGGCTGGACCTGGACCTGATTGGCCGCGTGACTCAATCGTTTCAGCATTGGGACGACAAACAGACGCTGCACGACAAGATCGTCGAGCACGGTCTGGACTGCAATTCCCGCGTGACGGCCCTATGGGCGGGATTGACGCAAGCCATAATGGGCTTTCCACGCCATCTATCGCAACATCCCGGCGGATTTGTCATTTCACGCGGCAAACTGTCGCGCCTCACCCCCATCGAAAACGCAGCGATGCCCGACCGCAGCGTAGTGCAATGGGACAAAGATGATCTCGACGCCATGGGCTTGCTGAAAATCGACATCCTGGCCCTGGGCATGTTGTCGGCGCTCAAGCGCGCGCTGGCTTTGGTGGGCTGGCGCCGCGCCCATGCCTTCACCATGCAGGATGTTCCTCGCGAAGACAAAGACACTTACGACATGATTTGCGAAGCGGACACCATCGGCGTCTTTCAAATCGAATCGCGGGCGCAAATGAGCATGCTGCCGCGTCTGCAGCCGCGGGAATTCTACGACCTGGTGGTGCAGGTCGCCATCGTGCGGCCCGGTCCCATACAAGGCGGCATGGTTCACCCTTATCTGCGGCGGCGCCAGAAGATGGAGCCCGTTAGTTATCCTCGCCGCCTCGAATCAGCCTTGTCGCGCACGCTAGGCATACCCATTTTCCAGGAGCAGGTGATGCAGATTGCCATCACAGCGGCCGGCTTTAGCGATGGCGAAGCCGATCAGCTGCGCCGTTCCATGGCGGCCTGGCGGCGCAAAGGAGGCGTCGATAAATTCCATACGCGGTTTATAAGCGGCATGGTGGCCAACGACTATTCAGAAGAATTTGCGCAAGCCATATTCCGGCAACTCGAAGGCTTTGGCGAATACGGCTTCCCGGAAAGCCACGCAGCCAGTTTCGCCATTCTGGCCTATGTCAGCGCATGGCTTAAACGCCATGAGCCCGAAGCCTTTCTGGTGGCGCTCCTGAATTCCCAGCCCATGGGGTTTTACTCGGCACGCCAACTGGTGCAAGACGCACGCAAACATCACGTCCATGTTTTACCGGTAGATATCGTCACGAGCTTATGGGAGGCTTCGTTCGAGCCATCGCCCCACCCTGCTACAGCGAGTGAAGACCCGCGCCCCGCGGTGCGCCTGGGTTTTAACCTGATCAAAGGCCTGTCGCGCGAGGCGGGCTTGCGCATCGAGTCGGCCCGCGCACAACACTTCTTTACCGACACGCACGACCTGGCCTTGCGAGCCGCATTAAGCCGTCACGATATGGACGCCCTGGCCGCAGCCGACGCCCTGCGCCAATTAAGCGGGCATCGCCGCCTGGCCCGCTGGCAGGCAGCAAACGCCCCCTTCAAGGATTTACTGCGTCCGGCACCCATCGCCGACACTGTCGTGCCTGATCTACCCACGCTCACCGAAGGGCAAAGCACGCTCGCCGATTACCAGGCGCTTGGCCTGACCCTGGGACGGCATCCGCTTGATTTGCTGCGCCCCACCCTGCGGGCGCGGCGATTCGTCAGCGCGGCGACGCTCTTGCGCGACTATCCAGACCATAGGCTGGCCCGGGCCTGTGGCATGGTCACCATGCGGCAGCGGCCGCAAACCGCCAAAGGGATTGTATTCGTCAGTCTCGAAGACGAAACCGGCATGATCAACGTTATCATTCGCCCCGAGCTGGCCCGGCGTCAGCACCTTGAACTTCTGCAAGCACGCCTGATGGGCGTTTACGGCATCTGGCAATGCCATCAAGGCATCGGCCACCTCCTCGCCAGCCGACTGGTCGATTTAAGCGAGCTACTGGGCGAACTGATCATTCAAAGTCGCGATTTTCATTGAAAGGCAGGGTTTGAATATGTTCGATGGCAGCCCTTTGTAGCGGCAGCCCTTGTGGCTGCCATCGTCGCAATAACCTGCATTCCGTTTATCAAACATGGCAGCCACAAGGGCTGCCGCTACATGATTCACGGATACGTATTCGCCGTCCTGGCCGCCCAACAACACCCAGGCGTTAAAATACGTGTTCTGACTTTCTGCAACCCATGCCCTGGCACGGGTTTTACTTGGAAATTATTATGAGCAACACGCTCAAACCTCAATTGTCCGAAGCCGTCAAGACGGCCATGCGCGCTAAAGATTCCGCACGTTTGGGCACGCTGCGCTTTCTGCTGGCCGCCGTCAAACAAAAAGAAATCGACGGGCGCCGTGAACTCGACGACAGCGAAATTACGGCCGTAATCGAAAAACAGGTTAAACAGCGACGCGAGTCTATCGCAGCGTTTGAAAAGGCCGGCCGCCTCGAAACCGCTGAGCAGGAAAAAGCTGAGCTGGTCGTGCTGCAAGAATTCCTGCCCCAGGCCGCTACGCCCGAAGAAGTCGACGCCGCGGTCCAGGCCGCGATCGCCGAGGTAACCCGTCAAGGTGTAAGCGGCCCGGCTGCCATAGGCAAGGTCATGGGAATTGTTAAAACCGCGCTTGCTGGACGCGCGGATATGTCGGCGATTTCCGCGCAGGTCAAGACCAAGCTGGCTTAGCTGTCAGGGCGTTTTTGTGTAATGGCGGTGGCACCCACAAGGGGTGCCGCTACATGAGGAACGGATACGTTTTTGTAGGGGTACCCCTTGTGAGCGCCACCATGACTATGAGCGACAGGTACGTTTTGTAGCGGCACCCCTTGTGGGTGCCACCTACCTCCGACGATATACGCTATCTATTTATACGCAAAACAAACGGTTGTATCCAGACGCACAGATTCCTGCATGGCATCGAGCGCAGCCCTGTCCCAGGGCGTACGGCCCCAGACAATCTGCGACACCTGGGTATGCTGCGCATCAACGGCCTTTAGCTCGGTGCGCGCCACCACCGCCGCCCCTAACGGGGCCACTACCGCCACGACACCGGAGCGCGCATCCCGGTTTAACGTCGCTTGCACCGTATATGCATTCTTCCCGCGCAAGCATTGATCGGCCTGATCCTCCGCGCGACTGTAAACCGTTTGATAGTCACGCGCCACAGTGTAGGAGACACTGGGCGACTGTCCAGGCTGTATACCGATGGCGCATCCCGACAACAATGCAGCCGCTGCCAACCCAAAAACGAGTGTTCTCACTCTGGCTCCTTGTTAAACATGCCTCTTGCGATTATGCACGAGAGCTGAAATATATGCCAAATACGCTCATAGGAGCGAACCATGTTTCAATCCGCCAGTAAATGGATGAACCTATTGAGCATCACGTAAATGCGAAGCTGCATCTGTTACCTGGATAGCCGAGACGCAAGTCGACCCGAAACCCCCACTTTCCACGATAAAAACACTTTAGCGGTGGGGAGAAACGCAACGCTTATTTATGCTAGAATTTCGTTCTTCGCTGGCTTGGATCAAGACTGGGTCGGCGTACTAGTTGCTGCAAGGCAATTAGCTTCGGGGCGTAGCGCAGCCTGGTAGCGCACTTGCATGGGGTGCAAGGGGTCGAAGGTTCGAATCCTTCCGTTCCGACCAATAAAATCAAGAGGTTACAGATTTTTATCTGTAACCTCTTCCGATTTTTAGGGGGTTCACGCGACGGAATGGCTATTGGAGATGGTCTTGGCGATTACGGCCGCTGTCGCCGCCGACAAGGTCCAACCCAAGTGACCGTGGC
Organism: Paralcaligenes ureilyticus; assembly: GCF_004346225.1. Lineage (GTDB taxonomy): Bacteria > Pseudomonadota > Gammaproteobacteria > Burkholderiales > Burkholderiaceae_B > Paralcaligenes > Paralcaligenes ureilyticus. The sequence goes on from NZ_SMAJ01000002.1 coordinate 400,253, forward strand.
CTGTGTTGTAAAACACACGCGGCGCTCTGCCTTTCTTCACGCGAGGCATCATGTCTGGCATCATTGGACGAAGACCGGCCCACGGCACCACGCGCGACGTGCCAACCTCGAAATTGCGGCGCGTCCAGGCCACTAGCGGTTCGATGCGGTCGGCGCGGATGTCACGGTTGTAACCGTTGAACTCGGCTGTACCGGCAACGCGGAAACGGTCCGCGCCCAGGCGGCTGGTAACGATCTTGGCGCTTTCGTCCAGCAGGCTGACCCAAGGCGCGGCCGCGACACTGGCGGCGTCATCCAGATGCACCGTAATCGAGTATCCCTTTACTGGATAAATGTTCACACGATCGCCCAGCATCGCTGCAATGCTGCGACTGCTGACGCCAGCGCAAACAACGAGCGCATCGGCACTGATGACGTCGTCTCCTTGATCGACGTGCGAGATCTGCAGCTGCACGCCGGCCAAGGTGTTCTTGATTGAAGTCACGCAGACGCCTTGCACAAATCTTACTCCTCGCTTTTGGCACGCACCCGCCAGGCCGCGAGTAAACTTGTGGATGTCGCCTGTCGAATCCGAGGGCGTAAAGTAGCCGCCAAAATAATCGCGACGCAGCGATGGCTCGATGGCTTTCATTTCCGCCGGTGTCACCGCATAGCGTTCAAGGCCACCGGCCACCAGCAGTTTATTGGTCCTGCCACCGGAATCAAAGGACGCCTGATCATGGAACATGTGAAGAATGCCGCGCCGTTCAAGGTCGAACCGGATGTTTTCCTTTTCGGCCATATCGAAAAGATACTGCCGCGCGGCAATCGCCAAGCGTGTGGTTTCGATGGTGTTTTCGCGATATTTACTGATGGCGGCGACGAACTCACCCATCCATGAATACTTGTGCCATGACGGCTTCGGGTTGACCAGTAAAGGCGCATCGCTTTTGAGCATCCATTTCAGCCCCTTGAGGATGGTGCCAGCGCTGTTCCAGACCTCGGCATTGCACGCGGAGAGTTGGCCGCCGTTGGCGAAGGAGGTTTCCATTGCGGGGTAGAGGTGGCGGTCGACTACCGTAACGCGGTAGCCGAGTTGCGAGAGGGTGTAAGCAGTGGTGACGCCGGAGATCCCGGCGCCGATGACGACAATGTGCGGCATGGCAGGTCCTGTTTCAATAGAGGTAATTGGCCGAATCCGGCGGACTGCCCCATCTGTCACGGGTACCTGAGAGCTTGGGCTGCAGTCAGACTGCGGCCATCCCCTTCGGTAGGCATTTGTAGGTTGCGCTTTCCCTGAACCTGCAATGCCGTTCTCCAGATCTTACGCCGAAGTCACGGTCCTTTCGCCTGAGAGTTTCCGGGGTGGTTGCTCCGTCGGCGCCGGTTCGGGCGCTGCCCCTCCGGTCTCTCCCGCGACTTCGTGCAATGCAAAGAATCGCATTGCCTGTACAACAAAAATTGAACCATGGGCCGTTTATTCACCCGGCAAGCTGTCTCCAGCTGTTTTCCGGCGGCATTGGCAAAACAAGCACAATCAAACTACTGGCCAATCTATCACAAGTGGGTCGAGACGACCGTTTCACAGGCGGCCACGAAATGTTGAGATAGCATCGAGTGCTCCCCCCCGCTTGCGGTGGACGCGACAATTGGAAGTTCGATCTTCGGGCGGATGGGAATCACTCTGAGCCCGCGCTCCCGCGCGGAAATGGCAGTGACGGCATCGATGATGCCTACGCCGCCCGACTTTTCGACAAGCGAGACCACGCTGTGATAAGACTGTGCAGTGATGCGAATATTCAACTGAATATTCTGGCTTCTGAGCGCCTGTGTCAACAGCTTGCCGACAGGGTCGGCGGCATCCGGGCCAATGAGGCCAAATGCTCCAAGTGCGTCCAATCCTATACCGGGCGCGAGTGGCAGGCTGGACGGGTGTCCGACCAACACCAGCTCGCTCATGCCAAGCAATTGCTCCCGTATCGCAGGGTGCGACGGACTGTGATACAAAATGCCAACGTCGGCCTCAAGTAGCGCGAGGGAGGTAGTCGCGGCAGCCGAGTAATCGGCACGAACCGCGACCCGCACATCAGGATACCTGGCACGCAGAGCGAGGACCGCCTCTGGCACGATGGTTTGTGCCAGCGCCGGCGCCGCAAGCACACGCAAAGTGTCATCACGTCGTACACGCAAGTTGTCCGCGATCTGCTGAACCGCGTCGAGTTGGCGATCGAGGCGCTCAATTTCAGGGAAAAGCGTGACGGCCTCGCGCGTCGGAATCAACCGGCCCTTGCTGCGCGTAAAAAGGGCGTAACCGAGTTGGCGCTCAGCGCTCTGCAAGATTTGGCTTACACCGGGTTGGGTCAGGCTGAGGAGTTCGGCCGCCGCGCTAAGCGTCCCGGTGGCGCGTATGGCATTGATGACTTCGATGTGCCTCAACCGCATGTCCTATCCTCCACGATGTTCTTTAATTCTCGCAGATTTTGGATGAGGGCTCCAAAATATTGAGCAATGTCGTCTTGCGGACCCGGAGCGTGATCGCATTGAGAAATCAGGCATTCCGTTCCGCACAGACTATCATCTTTGCGCACCGATCCTGGCGGCGGCGCGTCAAGCCTCGCCGAGAATCCCTTGTGCAACTGAATTTTGCCTGGCCTTCCTGATGAAAATGCAGACACAACACAGAGCGAGCGCGACGGTCGCCATCACGTAGTACGCCGGGATGAACTTGCTGCCGGTTTCCCTCGCCAGCCAAGTGCAGATCAACAACGATAGTCCACCCACAACCGTGAAGTTAAGGTTATGGATCAATGCCAGCCCAGTGGTACGCACTGAATTAGGGAACAGTTCAGCAAGGAACGAAGGCATTGCTCCCTGGAACACCATCACGCAAGCGGTCAGGCCAGTGACGCAGGTTACGTACACCCCGACGGTGGGATTCGACACCATCCATTCGAATGCCGGAATGGTGAATACGCCAGTAAGCACAATGCCAAGCGTGATCATCGGTATTCGCCCGACCCGGTCGGACAGCGCGCCGAATACCGGCGGCAGAAAAATTTGCGCCAATGCGTAACCCACTGCACCCCACATCGAGTCGGCGGGGCTCATGCCAAGTTCCTTTTGCGCATATAAAGGAATGAACACACCCAGCAGGTAGTTGGTCGACGCGGCAAGCGAGTAAACACCGATAGCGCAAGTGATGCGCGCCTTGGAACCCGACAAAGTGCTCTTGACCGGACTCTCGGCTTTGACGCTCGCCATAAATTCGGGTGTCTCATCAAGTCCCTGGCGGATCCAATACCCGAACGGCACGACGACCAAACCAAGGATGAAAGGCAGTCGCCAGGCCCAGCTTGTGATTTGTTCCGGACTGAAGTGCGAGTTGAGCCCCAGACTGACCAAGCCGGCCAGCCCAGTTGCGAGGCCGATTCCGACCACCTGATAGCTGGCGAAGTAACCGCGCATATGCTTCGGTGCATGCTCGGTCACGAATGCCACGGAGGTGCCGAATTCACCTCCGGCCGAAAAGCCTTGAATGAACTTGCCAAGCACCACCGTGATCGCACCGAATATGCCCCATGATGCATAGGACGGCGCAAAGGCAATGATTCCCGTGCCGACGCCCATTGCCCAGATCGTCAGTATCATCCCGGCCTTGCGTCCATGCCTGTCCGAGTAGCTGCCGATAAGAATAGCGCCCAGCGGCCGCACAAAATAGCTGATGCCAAACGTGGCCAGCGTTATCAGCAAGGAGGTGTAAGGATCATCGGTAGGGAAAAAGATATTTGAAATGTAAACGGCCAAAAAGCCGAACATGAACAAGTCGTAAAACTCAAGCATGTTGCCTACGAGCGCCGACGCAATGATCCTTCTGAAATAACGTCTTTTCTCTGGCGTCAATTCTGTCGCTGACATGGTGTTGTCTCCTTATAATTACATTTTTAAATTACCCGGCACTCGTCGTTGCGGGGCCGATAAATCAGTACAACCGTTTCGCGTTGCAGCCTTCGGCCCCGGCTACTGTGCCGGAAGGTTCAGGAAGTCAAGCGCGGTCAGCGCAAAAACCTTGGCCAGAGCACGCAGTTCGTCCACATCGACGTGCTCGTCGGCGCTGCCCATGTTGTACGAAGTCAGGCCGCATACGACGGCCGGCACTCCGGCGTACCGATAGAGTCGCGCGTCCGATGCGCCGACGCGCATGTTCACGGCCGGCGTAGTCTCAAGCACCGCTTCGCAGTTCGAGACCAGTGAACGAATCACCGGATGCTGCGGGTCCGTCCAGTTCGGTTCGTATCGGCGCGCAACATTCACGCTCACACCCGAATGCCGGGCGACTATTTCACGCACCCTGGCTTCGATCGCTACGGCGGCAACACCGACCGGTATGCGGACATCAGCGGTCGCCTCCGCCTGATCCGCAACCAGGTTCGAAAGCGTGCCGCCTCTAATGGTCCCAAAGGTGACCGTGACGTTCTTGAGCACCTCCGATTCGCCTGCACCGGAACTCGCTTCCGACACAACGCTCGAGGCGTCGATCGACGCGACCACTTCGGGAATGGCTTGGACCGGAAAATCCCGTAGTGATTTCAGCTCGTTGACGACGTCAATCAGCTTTTCGATTGCACTATCCCCGCGATGCACGTGCGCGGCATGGGCAGACTTTCCTTCCGCCAACAGGCTAAGCCACACCATGCCCTTTTCTCCAAAGCGCAGCACATAGGGCGATCCGGTATCGGCGCTAATCATCGCGTCACCGCGTGCATGCGGCACGTTCTCCAGCAGCCACTGCGTGCCCTCGGTGCCCATGCTCTCCTCATCGCCCACGAATGTGGCAACCACTTCCCCGTGGAAAAGATCGCGATGACCCGCCAGGAAGCGCATGGCCGTCAGGATGGCGGCGATACCGCCTTTCATGTCCGAGACTCCCAGGCCATAGAGCCTGCCATTGCGTTCTTCTCCGGCGGGATCGGCCGTCCAGCGAGAGGCGTTGACGAGGGGAAAGGTATCCATGTGCCCGTTAAAAACCAGTCGACGTCCGGGGCGATTTCCGCGCAGGCGCAACACCAGATTGGTGACATGCGGCAAAGTGCAGTAACGCTCTACTTCGATTTCAGGGACATCCGCGATGGCTTGGGCCACAGCGTCGGCCATCAGATGGGTATCGCCAGGTGGATAAGCGCTCGGCACGCCAACCAGGTGACGTGCGAGCGCCGCCACGTCATTGCCTGCCGCGTCAAACCATGCCATGGGGTTGCCGGTCTGTGCTGTAGTAAGGGAAGAGCTTGTAAGATACATATTGTCCTTATCTGTTAACGGCGTACGTGCAATCGAGCCTCTGATGGAAAGTATGGTGGACGCAACGTGACAAGACCAGTTACCAAAGCGGGGTAAGGTATAAGGGCGCCTAATACCTTACCGTTCGGGTGCACGGCGATTGCGCTGGCATGACCCAATGGTTCGCCCGGATGGGCTGAAAAAAATGGCACCCACAAGGGGTGCCGCTACAAAAACGTTGTCACACACCGGTACAAAAACGTTGCCACGCGGACGGTATCTACAAAAACGTACTCGTCACACGTAGCGGCAGCCCTTGTGGGTGCCAGGCTGGCCCGGTATTCAAGCTCTCTCAATAGCCTAAAACCATTAGTTTTATAGTAACTATCAATTTTACTTATTACTAGAGATCGCCTAAAGTAACACCATCATCTGTTGTTAACCACTGAACAAGGAGTTCTGATGTCTTTAATCAATACCAAAATAAAGCCTTTCAAAGCAACGGCCTTCCATAATGGCAAATTCGTCGAAGTCAGCGATACCTCCGTCGCGGGCAAGTGGGCGGTATTCGTTTTCTATCCCGCCGATTTCACCTTTGTATGCCCGACCGAGCTTGAAGATCTGGCCGATCATTATGCCGAATTCCAGAAGCTCGGCGTCCAGGTGTACAGCGTTTCGACCGACACGCATTTCGCCCATAAGGCCTGGCACGACACGTCTGAAGCGATCAAGAAGGTCACCTACCCAATGATCGGCGACCCCACCCAAGTGCTGACGCGCAACTTCGACGTGCTGATCGAAGAAGAGGGTTTGGCGCTGCGCGGAACCTTTGTGGTCAATCCCGAGGGTGAGATCAAAGTCCTGGAAATCCATGACAACGGCATCGGCCGCGACGCTTCCGAGTTGCTGCGCAAGGTCAAGGCGGCTCAATATATTGCTGCCCACCCCGGCGAAGTATGCCCGGCCAAATGGGAAGAAGGCGCCAAGACACTGACTCCCTCGCTGGATCTGGTCGGCAAGATCTGACCCGGGCACTGCCCAACTGCATGGCTCGCCGCGCTTGTATCCTGGCACGGCGGGCGATCCCTCAACCCAAAGCAAAGCCAAAACCGTGCCCAACGGCACGGTTCGCGGACGTTTGCATAACTAAAAGGACATGACTATGTTGGATGCAAGCCTCAAAGGTCAATTAGGAACGTATCTCGAACGGGTCACACAGGCCGTCGAATTGCGCGCGTCGCTCGATGACAGCGCGAAGTCGCAAGAGCTGCGCGCTTTCCTCCAGGACATTGCCAGCCTGTCGGACAAGATCACGATAGTAGATGACACAACGGACGATCAACGCGTGCCGTCCTTCGCCATTGCCCGTACCGGTACCGATATTTCGGTGCGCTTTGCGGGAATCCCGCTGGGCCACGAGTTCACCTCGCTGGTGCTCGCGTTGCTGCAGGTAGGCGGCCACCCCCCGAAGCTGGACGAGGCAACCGTCAATCAAGTTCGTAGTCTACCCGGCGAATATCTGTTCGAAACCTATTTTTCGCTGTCGTGCCAGAATTGCCCGGATGTGGTCCAGGCCTTGAACGCCATGTCGGTCATCAACCCGAAGATTCGTCACGTGGCGATCGATGGCGCGTTTTTTCAGCAGGAAGTCGAAAATCGCGAAATCCTGTCTGTGCCCGCGGTGTTTCTGAATGGCAAATTGTTCCACCAAGGCCGTGCCGGCGTCGAAGAATTCCTGGCCCAGCTGGATGCCGGAGACGACACACGCAAGGCGGCAGAGCTTAATGCCCGCGATGAATTCGATGTGCTGGTCGTCGGCGGCGGCCCGGCAGGCGCGGCGGCGGCGGTCTATGCGGCGCGCAAAGGCATTCGCACCGGCGTCGTCGCCGAACGTTTCGGCGGTCAGGTTCTCGACACTATGGCCATCGAAAACTACATCTCGGTGTTGGAGACCGAAGGGCCCAAATTCGGTGTCGCGCTCGAGCAGCACGTCAAGGCTTACGAGGTCGATATCATGAACTTGCAGCGCGCCAGCAAGCTGGTGCCGGGCAAGTCCATCCAAATTGAACTGGCCAATGGCGCGACCTTGAAGGCGAAGTCGGTCATTCTATCTACCGGTGCACGCTGGCGCGAGATCAACGTACCCGGCGAGCACGAATACCGCAACCGCGGCGTGGCCTATTGCCCGCACTGCGACGGCCCCCTGTTCAAGGGTAAACAGGTCGCGGTGATCGGCGGAGGCAACTCCGGCGTTGAGGCGGCGATCGATCTGGCAGGCATTGTGAGTCACGTCACCTTGATCGAATTCGGCGATGCCTTGCGTGCCGACGACATCTTGCAGCGCAAACTGCGCAGCTTGACCAATGTGGCTATTTTGACCTCGGCGCAGACCACGGAAGTCCACGGCGATGGCAAGCGCGTCACCGGGCTAAGCTACAAGAACCGCAAAGATGGAACGACGCATCAAATCGAACTGGACGGCGTGTTCGTGCAGATCGGCCTGGTGCCCAATACCGAATGGCTCAAAGGCGCCCTGGATCTTACGGCTCATGGCGAGATTATCGTTGATGCGCGCGGCCAGACTTCGGTGCCCGGTGTATTTGCGGCCGGGGATGCGACGACAACGCCCTACAAGCAGATCATCATTGCCGCTGGCGAAGGGGCCAAGGCCGCATTGGGCGCATTCGATTACCTGATCCGTAGCTCGGTCAGCGACGAAGCGCCGGCGGATGCCAAGGCCGCCTGATTGCCGGATTCGAAAATGGCAGCCACAAGGGCTGCCGCTACAAAAACATGCCCGTAACCCATGTAGCGGCAGCCCTTGTGGCTGCCATTCGACGTCTCATCACGGTTCGCGGGGAACTCAAAAACCATACAAAGCGTAACCAGACCTCTCGCTTATTTTGCTTCCTCACATAAATAGCGACACACGGCAAGGCCAAGTCAAAAAGCACCAGGCCGCACACTAGGCACCCACCACGCTATACGCCGCCAGACAGGCTATCGCTTCGATGCCGATTACCCGAGGGAAGCCCGGTGCCGCAGGCTCAACGCCCTGCCCGAGAAACATCGGGAACAACACACGCAGATTAAGGAGTAAGGCTTACAGCCAATGGTGATCTAAACCATATAGCGCATGCCGACGCTTCCTTTCATCCCTATGATTGACCTCATAGTGCCTGTGTCAAAACGTTAAAGAAGTGTCCACGGAAATATGAACCGTGCGATGTATTTGTATCGAACCCATACATCGCCTGCTCATCGTGTTCCCTGCGACCCGAAAACAACGAATACGAATCGTCAAGGGGAAAACAAAATGCCCAAGCACAACAAGCCTTCCACCCCGATTGTCGCCATCGGATAATGGCCAGCCATGAATACGCCTAGGCGCTATTACTGGGTATTTGCCGCGATGTTATTGGCAAGCGCACCCTCCATGGCTGCATCGCCAAAATCCTACGACACGCTCATCAACGAAGCCCGCGCCGGGAATTACGAGCCGGCTCTTGCAATGCTGCGCGAATACACACAGCAGCATCCATCGGATCGCCGCGCCGCTTACGACCATATCATTGTTGCGCAGTGGGCCGGCAAGAACGACGAGGCGTTGAACGTCTATGAAACGCTCGGGCCATCCTCTGCGCAAATGCCGCCGGCCGCCCTGTCGGCCGTTGCGCGCGCCAGCCGCGACACGCGGCGCTGGACTCAGGCGCTGGCGCTTTATCGCCAAGGCAGGCAGCGTTTCCCACAGGACTCCACATTTGCACTGGGCGAAGTCATGGTTCTGGCCGACTCCGGCGAAACCGACCAGGCGATGGCGACCGCTCAGAGCCTGGTTGACGCAGAGCCGGCAAACCCCGCCTACCGCCTTGCGCTGCAGTACGTGTATGAAAGTACGCATTCCCCCTACGACGCACTGCACGAAGCTGACCGCGCCATCACCCTGGCCCCCAAAAACACCTCGGCAATGCGTGGTTATATTCTGGCATTGCAGCGCGCAGGCCTGCCCGAGCCGGCCCTGCGCCTGGCACAGAGCCATCCTGCACTTCTGAACGCCGCCGAACTGCGACGGCTGCAGGGTGACTATGCAGCCGAACTGGCGCGCCTGGCCGACATCCCCACCCGCCAGGAGGCGGAACGGTTTGCAATCGCCGACCGGGCCCTGGCCCAATATGACAAGTTGATTCCCGCCTGGCAGGCGCTGGGGCCCGACGCCCACGACGATCTCGTGCGAGCCCGCATCGACCGGCTCAGGGCATTGAGTGCCCGCATGCGCATGAAAGACGTCGTGAGCGAATACGAAGCCCTGCGTGCCCAGGGTGTCGAGATTCCCGATTACGCTCTGAGCGACGTGGCGACGGCGTATCTTTATTTGCGTCAACCTGAAGCCGCGCGCGATCTCTACCAAAGGGCGGTGGACAGCCCTGCCAATAAAAACAACAGTGCAAACAAGCAGGTTACCGACGAAACCGGGCTGTTCTATTCATTGATGGAAAGCGGATCGTACGACGATGCAAACCGGCAAATGCAAGCAGCGCAAGCTCGCCAAAGCACCTGGCTTTATTTCAAGGGACAGCCCGAGCCCGAACCTAATGAGCAGAAGTTGGCTGCGGAACAAACCGCGATTTTGGGCCGCTACGATGCCAACGACACCGAGGGTGCGCAACAGCGGCTCGCCCGGCTCGTAACGCTGGCCCCCGCCAATATCGGACTGCGCACTTCGCTGGCCGCCGTCGACCGCGGGCGCGACCAGCCGCGCCAGGCCGAGCGGGAGTTGAAAATGGCCGAAACACTGGCTCCGCGCAATCTGGGCGTAGAGTCGGAACAGGGGTTTACGGCCTTGAGCCTGCAGGAATGGCGCCAGGCGGAACAGCTCAGCCGCGATACGCTGGCGCGCAATCCACAAGACCCTGGCATCCGGCGTCTGGCACGCGAATGGGAAGTCCATAATAAAGCGGAACTACGGGTATCGGGCTATCGTGATGTGGCATCGAACAGCCCTGTTGCCGGCAACGGCGATTTCGGATTCGACACCGTGCTGTACTCGGCACCGATCGATTACAACTGGCGCGTATTCGGCGGCGGCGGCTACGCCAGCGGCAACTTCGACGAAGGACGGGCCAACTACCGCTGGTTGCGCACCGGCGTCGAATGGCGCGGCAGAGACCTTACAGTAGAAGCCGAAGCCTCAACCAACAACTACGGTCACGGAATCAAGCCGGGCGTACGCCTGACGGGCACATACGACCTGAACGATCATTGGCAGATTGGCGGATCCGCCGAGATCCTGGCGCGAGCCACGCCCTTGCGTGCATTGATGAACGACATCTCGTCCAACAGCGTGAGCGTCTTTGCGCGCTGGCGGGAAAATGAACAGCGCGAATGGAAAATTGCACTTGCGACGTCGCATTTCACCGACGGCAACAACCGCTATGAACTGGACATAAGCGGGCGCGAACGGCTCTATACGGCGCCGCGCGTCAAGTTGGATCTGGAAATGAATGTGTCCACATCAGGCAATTCAAAACAAGACACCCCTTATTTCAATCCGCGCTCCGACCTGACCGTGCTGCCCACCCTGAATCTGACCCATGTTCTTTATCAGCACTACGACACCGAACTGGAACAAAAGCTCATGCTGGGCGCCGGAACCTATACGCAAAAGGGCTTCGGCACGGGCGCCATCGGGTCTATCGGCTATGGGCTGACCTATCGCAGCAATAAGGTGTTTGAGATCGGCGCCAGCGTAACGGCCATCAGCCGTCCGTATGACGGCGTGCGCGAACGTGACATTCAGTTCGTCCTGAACATGACCTACCGTTTTTAGAGAGATACGATGTTTACCCGATATCCATTCGTACGATCTTTGTGGGGCCTTTTATGCGCACTGGCCCTCATAGCCGGCTGCGCACGCGACATCCCCGTCTACACGCCGCCCGATCAACGCCCGGTGCAAGCCTCCCAATTACCCTGGCCGGCAAACCAATTCCTGACGCTGGCCTATCACGATATCGAAGACAGCGATCCCGACCAGACTTTCGTTGCTGTACGCACCGACCATTTTGTGCAACAGATGGCGTGGCTGCGTGAAAATGGCTATCAACCGGTCTCGGTCGATCAGATCCTGGCAGCCCGGCAAGGCGGCAAGCCGCTTCCCGCCAAAGCCATATTGCTTACCTTTGACGATGGCTTCAGCAGCTTCTACACACGCGCATTCCCGATTCTGAAAGCTTACGGATGGCCTTCCGTTCTGGCGCCCGAAGGCGCCTGGATAGATACGCCGGCAAACCAAAAGGAAGATTTCGGCGGTGTGCCGATCAAGCGTGATCGCATGCTCACCTGGTCGCAGATACGGGAAATGTCGCAATCGGGGCTGGTAGAAATCGGGGCGCACACCGACGCCTTGCATCACGGCATGCTGGCCAATCCACAAGGCAATATGGAGCCTGCCGCGACAATTCGCAGCTATAACCCCGAGACCCATCAATATGAAACCGAAGCTGCCTTCAAGGCTCGGCTCGCGCACGACATAGAACAGATCACACAGAAGGTGCGTCGAGTCACCGGCCGCGCGCCCCGCGTATGGATCTGGCCCTATGGTGAAGCAAGCGGCACCGCATTGACGATCATCGGCGCCCACGGCTACTCGATGGCGTTCACCCTGGACGATGGCGCAAACACGCTTGATCGGCTGATGAGCAGCCCCCGCCTGTTGATAACGCCCGACCCGCCCATCCAGGACTTTGCCAGCGCGGTGGCCCGCAGGGCCGATAGCCCCGTCATCCGGGTGGCGCATGTTGATCTCGATCAGGTCTACGACCCGGATCCCGCACAAACCGAACGCAATCTGGGCAAGCTGGTGCAGCGGATTTCCGATATGCAAATCACCACCGTTTTCCTGCAGGCCTTTGCCGATCCCGCCGGTGATGGGCTGGTGAAATCGGTGTACTTCCCCACTCACGTCCTTCCGATGCGCGCCGACCTGTTCAATCGGGCCGCCTGGCAGCTGCGCACACGTGCGCATGTGGAGATCTACGCCTGGATGCCGGTGCTCAGTTTTGATCTGGATGCCAAACTGGCCCGCGTTACCCGCTGGGTTCCGGCCACTGGCAAGGCCACCGTCGACCCGCGGCAATACCGTCGTTTGTCGCCGTTCGACCCCAATGCGCGCAAACAGATCATTCAACTCTATGAAGACCTGGCTCGTTCGGCAATCTTTGACGGGATCCTGTACCACGACGACGCCACCTTGTCCGATTTCGAGGATGCCGGGCCTCAAGCATTGGCGGCCTACCGCGCGGCAGGGTTGCCCGGCACGATCGAAGCGCTGCGCAGCGATCCGGCAACCCTGCAACGCTGGACACGCTTCAAAAGCCGCACCCTGATCGACTTCACCAACACGCTTACCCAACATGTGCGCGCCATACGAGGCCCAAGAATTAAAACGGCCCGCAATATCTTCGCCATGCCAATACTGAACCCGAAAAGCGAAGCGTGGTTCGCCCAGAACCTGGACGATTTCCTGGCCAACTATGACTGGACCGCACCGATGGCCATGCCTTTGATGGAAAATGTTCCCGCCCGCGAAGCCGACGCATGGCTCGATCATCTGGTCGACACCGTGGCCACCCGCCCCGGCGCTTTGAAGAAAACCGTATTCGAACTGCAAAGCCGCGATTGGCGCGCGCAGCCCGGGAAAATTGATACCGGGCACATCGACTCGGCCCTGCTTGCTCACTGGATGGAACGCCTGCAGTTGCGCGGAGCAGGCAGCTTTGGCTATTACCCCGACGATTTCGCGCAAAATCAACCCAGGCTGGAGATAATCAGGCCGGCGATTTCGACCGCCTGGTACCCGTTCAAATGATCGACCGACTGCTTGCCCTTCTGGTCCTGTGCGTCGTACTTGGCGCGCCTCTTGGCATGGCCATGGCGTTCACCAGCACGATGCTGCTGAATTTCATCTTTTTCTACCCGCTTTTCATGTCCGGGATCTGGATTGCGGGCGGCCTCTGTTTCTGGCTCCACTGGGAGAGGCACTGGACGTGGGGCCCAGGACAGCCGGCTCCGATCCTGCCGGGCAACCCTCTCATCACCATTCTGGTTCCCTGCCACAACGAAGAGGAACATGGCGAAGAAACCCTGCTGGCCGCGCTGGGCCAACGCTATTCGAACATCGAAGTCATTGCCGTCAACGATGGCTCGACCGACAACACAGCCGCCCTGTTCGATGCAATGGCCGCTCGCCACCCGCGGTTGCGGGTCATTCATCTGGCGCAGAACCAGGGTAAAGCCATGGGGCTGTGCATGGGTGCGATGGCGGCGCGCGGCGAATACATCGTTTGCATCGATGGCGATGCATTGCTGGACCCGGACGCCGCCGCCTATCTGGTTGCCCCTCTGGTAAATCATCCGCGCGTGGGTGCTGTGACGGGAAACCCGCGGGTTCGAACCCGCTCCACCCTGATCGGACGCATCCAGGTGGGCGAGTTTTCGTCGATTATCGGCCTGATCAAGCGCACTCAACGCCTTTACGGCCAGGTGTTCAGCGTATCCGGTGTGGTCACGGCCTTTCGGCGCCAGGCGCTTGACCAGGTGGGCTACTGGAGCCTGGACATGATCACTGAAGACATCGACATCACATGGAAACTGCAGCGCGATCAGTGGGAAGTTTTCTATGAGCCACGCGGACTATGCTGGATTCTCATGCCCGAAACACTGCGAGGCTTGTGGAAGCAGCGCTTGCGTTGGGCACAGGGAGGAGCGGAGGTATTCCTGAAAAATCTGGATTGCATCGGGCGTTGGAAAAGCCGCCGCCTGTGGCCCTTGATGTTCGAATTCAGCCTGTCAACCGCCTGGGCCTTTTCCCTGACTCTGTCCATTGTCCTGTGGAGCTTGGGCCAGGTTGTCGAATTGCCTGCGGCAATTCGGGTTACGGCCCTGTTTCCGCCTTCGTTTACGGGCCTGGTATTGGCCCTGGTGTGCCTGTTGCAGTTCGCCATCAGCGTCCTTATCGACCGTCGGTACGAGCCCGGTTTAGTACGTTCGCTGTATTGGATTATTTGGTACCCCTTCGTATATTGGATCATCAGCCTGTGCACGACTTTGTGCAGTTTCCCCAAGGTTGCGCTGCGTATCCGCCGCCAACGCGCACGCTGGACCAGTCCCGATCGCGGCATCAAGGAATTGAGGAAATCATGATTATCAATACACGCTGTTCCCTCTTTGCAATGATTATCGACGCCCTGATGACGGCCGTTGGCTGGGTCGGCTTCTATTATCTGCTGAGCCAAGGCTTCCCGACGTTAAGCGCAAGCCCGCTTGATGTGGTGCAAGCACCGCTGCCGACGCCGTGGCTGCCGACGCTCCTCACCCTATCCATTTACCTCACCGTTGCCGCATTCAACGCGCTCTTGCTAATGCTCTGGGTGCGATATCACAAATTGTTTTTCATCAAGCTGAGGCGCCATGGGACGCCGTCAAATCTGAACGATAATGCAGTAGCGTCCAGTTTCATGTTGTCATGTAATTTGTTGCACAAGCTGCAAGACAGCCGCGTTTCGGTGATCCATCATAATGCCCGCGGCGATATCGCCCGCCTTGAGCTCGACGAGCTCCTGCAGCCGCCCAGCAATTGCGAAATCTTTGAACTCACGCGCGCAGCCTAAGGGCTGGCGTTGCGGTTTCGATTTGCGGCGATCGTGGCAGCCACAAGGGCTGCCGCTACATGATTCCTGCGGGTGATGGTCGTATTTGGCTCGTGGAATTTTGGCAGCCACAAGGGCTGCCACTACATGATTGACGGGTACGTATTTGTAGCGGCACCCCTTGTGGGTGCCATCCAAACGACGATTATGTTTTTGTGGCGGCACCCTTTGTGGGTGCCATCTCACCACGCTTATAAACACCCTCTCATCACGCACCTTGCTGGTGCCCCATCACCGCACCTTCCGCGAGCATTACCTCACCGCGCACCTTACGAGTGCGATCTCACCGCGCATTCATACCGACGGTTTACCTCATCCGGCGGATAAGCAGCGCGCCGGCAGCCTGCATTCCAACCGATGGTCTAGAACGTCCGGCTGGCAAGGGTTTACATCATCTAACCTATTTTTTAAAGCACTTGTCACGCCTAAGATTTGCCTCATCAACCGCGATTTCAAAACGTTAAAACCGTAGCAGTTGTAAGCGAAAGAAATAATACGAGCAGGGGCGAAGCAAACAAAATTCGGTAGTGACCCAGGGCCTGGAACATAACGCATTGCCACATTCCATTTGGCTTGTCCGCAATAAAGAACCTGGAACATGTATTGCAATAGATAAAGGAAGAACAAGGTGCAATTGACGATAAAAAAATTGAGCGCACTGATATTTCTTATTGTGACTCCAGTTGCGTACTCAAAATCCTTGCCGCCTGCCGCCGACAGCCAAAGCCTGGACCACGGAAGCCTCAGCGACGAGCCCCTGGCCGGTGTGGTCATCAACCGAACCGTCACGGTTCTGGGCTGGGATTTTTATCAGAATTTTGCGGCGATATGGCGGGCCAAGTTTGCGGACAGCCGATATACGGTTTCAGTGCATGAGCGGCCCACGGCCCAGTTTGGCAGCGAAATGTGGGTTGAGTACAAGCAGAAACGCATGTTTCACGCGTTCCTGGCACCGGCCAGATCCGCCACAAAGCCCGTAGCGGCTGCGGCGGTGGATATGGTTTACAAAAATATCATCGATAGCAATGTTCAAAGTTTGTTGTTTACCGATGTGGACTTAGCACCTGAGGAGATGTAAATGAAAAACACAAGGATGTCCACGCAAATCAAATCCGGCTTGCGCGTGTCCATGGTGCTTCTGGCATGGGCCGCTTGCGGATCTGCATACGCCACAGAAATGGTCTATGTTCCCCTGAACCCGTCGTTCGGCGGCAACCCGCTCAATGGCCCCAATCTTCTGAACACGGCCCAGGCAACCAACACGCACACCGATCCGAATGCGCCCGACCTGAGTGCGCTTGGGGCGGCAACGCAACAAACCCCCTTGCAACAGTTCAACGATACGTTGCAGCGCTCGATTCTCAGCAGCGTGGCAGCGTCGGCCACTTCGTCGATCATCGGCCCTAACGGCACGCTGCACCCCGGCACAATCCAGACGGGCAACTTCACCATCAGCGTTGTGGATGCGGGCGGCGGGCTGCTGACGATCACCACCACCGACAAAACCACCGGCGCTCAGACTTCCTTTCAGGTGGGGCAATGAACGCGCCGCGCAGGTCCCGCGCCCTAGGGCTTCGCAGGCGATCCAGCCTGGTGTGCACGGCTGCCCTGGCAACAGTATTGCTGGGCGCGTGTGCCGCGCCACGTACACCTTCGCAGGTAATGGATGCCGCGCAACTCACGCCCGCCACACCATCCACAAGCGATTTGCTCAAGCTTCCTTTACCGGCGAAAAAAACCGTGGTGGCCGTTTACGGCTTCCGGGATCAGACAGGGCAATACAAGCCCAGCCCCGACAGCTCTTTTTCAACCTCGGTGACACAAGGCGCGGCCTCCATGCTGATCAAGGCGCTCAACGATTCGCACTGGTTCATACCGGTCGAGCGCGAAGGCCTGCAAGAACTTCTGACCGAACGCCGGATCATTCGCGCCGAAGCGCCGCCGGTGCCCAAGGGAGCGCCGCCGATCAACAACGTACCTGCTTTGATGCCGGCGTCGATCATGATTGGCGGAGGCATCGTCGCCTATGAAAGCAATGTGCGTACCGGCGGGGCAGGCGCCAATTTCCTGGGTATAGGGTTATCGACGCAATACCGGGTCGATCAGGTCACGATAAACCTGCGCACCATCAACGTTGACACGGGCCAGATACTGGAAAGCGTCTCCACGACCAAGACTATCTTTTCCTATGAAATCAATCCAAGCGTATTCAAGTTTGTCAATTTCAAGGATTTGCTGCAAATCGAAGCCGGCGTCACCAACAACGAACCCGGACAACTTTGCGTGAAAGAAGCCATTGAAGCGGCCGTTTTGCATTTGACAGTGCAAGGCCTGAAAGACCACACCTGGGCGCTGAAAAATCCTAATGATTGGAACTCGCCCGTTATTCAGCACTACGTGAATGCGGAAAGAAACTATGCGATAGCGGCGATGAAACCCGCCAACACCGCGCCCAGTGTCACCCCTCAGCCAACCCCCTGAGCGGACGACCCACCCGAAATACACAAATTGACCATTTGGAGAACGCCATGATCGATTCAATACGCTCACGATACGGTGGAAGCGAACCCCGTCGATACGGGCACGCCCTGCTGCTCGCATTGGCCTTGACGGCTCTGGGAACTCAGGCCGGGTACTGCCTCGACACCGATCTGGGCGCCCCGCCCGAACTGACCCTGGGCGATTCCACTGCAAGCATATTTCAGATTGGACGGCAAAACACCGCCGGCGTGCAACAGCAAGGGTCATTGAACACGGCGCGACTCAGCCAGGCGGGGTCCGACAACGGGATCAGCGCCGCGCAACAAGGCAACGGCAACTCGGCGTTCCTGACCCAGGCTGGCGCGGAAAACCTGATCAGCCTCGCCCAATACGGGAATGCCAACTATGCCTCGGCGGCGCAATTCGGTTACGCCAACACCGCGGCCGTGGCGCAATTCAACAATGCGGGCGATGCGCGAATCGCCCAGGTCGGCAATCTGGATTCCGCCACCGTCATCACGCTATCGGCAGGGGCTCCGCCCGTGAAACTTAACCAGTACGGCAACGGAGCCGTTGCAAAAGTTATCCAGTACTAAAGACCGCTGGGTTGGGCTGCACGTTTCAGGTCTTAATTTTGAGGAGAATCACAATGAAAACCAGTCTTTCCGCACTTGCTCTAGGTATTGCTGTCGCATTTGGGGCTCCGGCCATGGCAAGCAATACTGCAACCGTCGGTCAAACCGGCTATAACAACGACGCTAGCATTACGCAAGCGTATAACGATTCGGGGATGTCTTCGATTAGCCAAAACGGCACCTACAACATCGCCAAATCCAACCAGCAAGGCAACGACAGTGCGACCAGCCACATTACTCAAAGCGATTACAACAATTTCGCCGACGTAGACCAGACGCATAATTGGTCGGCCGATTCAACGGTCATGCAGGATGGCACGTACAACATCGCCAAGGTTAAACAATGGGACGGTTGCGACCTCTCGTCGACGGTGAGCCAGACGGGGTATAACAACTACGCCAATGTCAGCCAGACAGGCTGGCACCAAACCGCAACAGCAACCCAGGTCGGTACCTATAACGTCGCCAACATTTCGCAAAAATAATGAATCGACGCTAGCAACAGACGGCAAGCGTGCGGGCGGGTATTTTTTACCTGCCCGTGCGGCCCTCTTTAGTAGTAAGCAGTTATTCCAGGAGAACAAAATGGTCGCGGATACCAACTTACAGGTTTGGCTGGAAACCAATGCCAACACAACGCCAAGCATTGTCGTGCCTTATGTGCAAAGTTCGGAAGAAAAAAAGATTCACTACGAACTGCACGCCATTAAAAAAGGCCGGGCCGGCACGTCGGAAGTAAGCCAGAGCGGCATCGTCCGGGTTCTTGCCAAGATGCCGACGGCCCTGTCGGGAATGGCATTGAGCGCCAGCAAGGATGACACTTGCCAAATCGTACTCATTCTGGCCGAAGGCGGCGTGCCTGTCGGCAACTACCATTTTGATTGCCCAAGATAGGCCTAAAAAGAAACCATCAGACGCAAACATGCCGTCAACATGAAAACCGAATAAATTGTTCCCGATGTAATAGAGTATGTACTCAAGAAGAAGGAATTGACAAATGAAAATCGCTAAAATTATCATGCTAACCGTATAAAATCGCTACGATAATGCCAAAAACAAGAACATAGCTTACTCATACACAACACGTTAATTAAACCTGAAAGTATCGGCGTTCATCTGGCCACGATTAATTGGGACGAATGCAGAAAACATATTGCGATGCAATGTTGTATTGATTAACCTTTGACGATTTTCGAACCACTCGACGCGACAATGCCAAAAACCCAATGATTTTTGGGGCCTCGAAGGCTCCGAAACTTGAATAAAAACCGTATAACGGAAGAATTAAAATGATCAAAATCATTGTAATTGAACCGCAACACTTGCTTCGGCTTGGAATCATGCAGGTTCTGGCTGCCATAGAACCTGACGCTCAAATCGAAGGAGTCGACTACAGCTTCACCGCGCATGAGGCACCGGCCGACCGGGAAGTGGACCTGGCCGTCGTTTCCGTCTCATCGGCACAGGAAATGACCGGGTTGGTACAAGCCGCAAAACGCGTATATTCCCCCAAATGGACTCTGCTATTGTCCGATACCGCAACAGCACCGAACTGCTTGCTGGATTTTCCAGCCGTTATCGCGGGGTGCATCAACAAACACGCGTCTCCCGAGGTGCTGGCTGCATCCATCAAATTGATCTTGTTGGGAGGGAGCTGTTTTCCGGCGCCAACCAAAAGCGACGCATTCACGCCCATGAGCAACAGTGCGGCGGTGGCGCCGCCCATGATGCTGCAGACCGACCTCAATCCCGCCGCCCAATTCGTCCCGTCAGATCCGGCCTGCAAACCCATTTATATTCCGGCCCAGATCCGCTCGGAAAACAAGCCGTCAACGATGACAAATGCCGAGGCAAAGATGCTGAACATCACTCAGCGTCAATACGAAGTATTGGTGCTCCTGGCGCGAGGCTATCCCATCAAAACCGTCAGCCGGCACCTGAATATTTCGGTAGCAACGGCCAAGGCGCACACTGAAACGCTGTATCAGCGCCTGGACGTACACAATAGAAACGAGGCTGTATACGCCGCTATCTCTCGTGGCGCGTCGCTAGGCTGGACGCACACGGAAGCCGACGGCCATGCGCAGGCGGCATAGGCGCGCCTATGCCGCGGCGCCGCTGGCCAGCATTGCGTCGATATCGGCCGCGTTCAAGCCTGCCTCACCAAGGATTTCCCGGGTGTGCTCGCCCAATTTTGGCGCACTGCGGCGTATGCTCAGTGGAGTTTTAGAGTACGAACCGATAGGCGCAGGAGTGCGAATCGCACCTTCGCTGGGATGCTGCAAATCAACCAGTTGGCCTACCGCTTGCATGTGCGGATCATCGATAAGATCGTCCACGCTATACAAAGGCGACACCGGAATATCAGCCTGCGTAAAACCCTCCAGCCAATATTCGCTGGTGTGGCCGATCAGGGTTTCGGCGACAAACCGGTAGACCTCGGCAATATGTTCACCCCGGGCCGTGTGGTTGGCAAACACCGGGTCATTGGCCAGTTCGGGTCTGCCGATCAGGTCAAAAAATGAGCGCCACTGCTTGTCGTTATAGATCAACAGGCACACGTAGCCATCCGAGGTTGCATAAGGCCGACGGTTTTCCGTCAGCATGCGTGCGTAGCCCGACGGCCCGATCGGCGGCTTAAAGGTCTGCCCTCCCAAATGATCGCCCAGCACCAGTTGCGACATGGCCTCGAACATGGGCACTTCAATTTGCTGGCCCACGCCCGAGGATCGGGCTTGCAGCACGCCGGCCAGCATGGCGATGGCAACGTGCATGCCCACGACACGATCGGCCAGCGCCAGAGGCGCGTAGCGCGGTACTTCGCCCGAGCTCTGTTGATATAAAGAAGCCAGGCCTGTCATGCCCTGAATCAGATCATCGTAAGCGGGTTTTCCGGCATAAGGCCCGCGCCCGCCAAAACCGTACGCCCCGACATATACCAGCTTCGGATTGACGCGCTCCACATCGGCATAAGCCAAACCCAGGCGAGCCATCGCTTGCGGCCGCGTGTTGTACAGCAATACGTCGGCCGTTTTGGCCAATTCCAGGCAAGCATGACGCCCTTGGGGCGTTTTCAAATCCACCACCGCCGAGCGCTTGTTGCGGTTCAGATGCAAATAAATAGCACCCATGCCCGGATTACGCATCGGGCCCGCCGCACGCATATTGTCGCCCGAAGGCGATTCAATCTTGACCACATCGGCCCCGAGATCACCCAGAATCTGCGTGGCAAAAGGCCCCATGATCACCGAGCTTAAATCCAGAACCCGTATTCCCGCCAAAGGGCCTGTGTTCGAAACAGCCATTGTTTTATCTCCCGTAGCCAATCCGCAAAACGTTGTTATCTGACCACCCTGGCCGGATTTTCTTCATAAGGGGGTGAATAGATTACCAGCACACGAGCGGGTTCGTCGCTGGTAACCGTGAATACGTGTTTTTCGTCGGCCGCAAAATAACAGCAATCGCCCGGTTCCAACTCGCCGCGCTCGCCGTTGAACTCTACCACCGCACTGCCGGACAACAGATAGCAAACCTGCTCGATGCCGGGATGCGCATGAGGCAAGGCGCCCTGGTTTTTTTCAATCACCCCCAGCAACACCTCGACATGCCGGGAACCCACTGTTTCCGGGCCGATAAGCCGACGGTTCAGGGTACCGGTGTGATTGGCCGGATGGTAACCCGGCACTTCGTTTTCTTTAACAATCCAGCGAGGGTGAGTCATGACGGGTTTCCTATGTATCCGAACCGAGCGTCAAACTCCGCTCAGGCCAGCTCTCCAGCGCAGCCAGCGTTTGAATGATACATCGGTCGACGCACGTCAAGCCGATTAAGCCGCCTGTCAGAGCGGCTTCAGTATAGTAGCCGGGCTGCCGAACGTAGCAGCCCGGCCGTCCACGCTAATTACAAAGGAGATCGTTTTGCGTACTTTCAAATTAGGAACATGCGCCCTGCTTGTCGGCACCGCGCTCGTTGCGCTACCAGCATGTGCCGCCGGCACCTGGCCCGATCACACCATCGTATTCGTAGCGCCGTTTTCCCCTGGCGGAGCCAATGACCTGGTCGCGCGCATCTTCGCCAAAGAAGTCAGCAAGGAACTCAAACAATCGGTCATTGTCGAAAACCGTCCCGGCGCAGGCGGCGTGGTGGGGGCTGCGCATGTCGCTCATAGCAAACCCGACGGCTATACCTACCTCGTGGGCGCAAACGGCACTATCACCAATAGTCTGATCCGCGCCACCCAGCCCTACAAGGATGCGCAGTTGACGCCTGTCGCCCTGATGGGCGTGGCGCCATCGGTTATCGTCACCAACGCGTCGAACCCGGCGAACAATCTTAAAGAATTCGTGGAAAACGCCAAAAAGAATCACGTCAACCGCATTACTTTCGCGGTGGCCGGCGTGGGTAGCACACCCGATTTCGTGGGTGAAATGATGAAAGAAGAAACCGGGCTACCGATGCAGGCGATCCCTTACAAAAGCGGCTCCGAAGACGTCAATGCGGTGATGGGCAATCAGGTGGACGCCACCTCGGAGGCCAGCATCGTCACATTGCCGCTCGTCAAGGCCGGCAAGCTCAAGGCGCTGGCGACAACCTGGGGAGGGAAACTGGCGAGCGCTCCCAATATTAAAACCACGGCTGAAGAAGGCTATCCGAACATCCGGATTGGTCACTGGGAAGGGCTTTTCGCTCCTACTGGTACACCCGCAACCGTGCTCGATAAAATGAATGCGGCGATACAAAAGGCGGCAAAATCCAAAGAAGTGCTTGATGCCCTGGACAAAAGCAGCATCGAGCCTGGCAGGGGCACCCGTGCGGAATTCATCAAATTTACTCAGGATGAGCGCGCGAGGCTGGGTAAAGTCGTGGCCAAAGGCCACATGAAGGCGAGCTAATCGCCGGAAATTTGCGCGGCTTTCGTTTTTTTAGATGGATGGCAGCCACAAGGGCTGCCGCTACATGAACGACGGATTCGTTTTTGTAGCGGCAGCCCTTGTGGCTGCCATTTTCGATTCTGTAATCACGTAGCGGCACCCCTTGTGGGTGCCAAACACCCACGGCGCAAGCTACCGACCGATCAATACAAACCCATTTCCAGCCGCGCCACCTCGCTGATCATATCGCGGCTCCACGGAGGATCCCACACCAGATCAACCGTAACGTCTTCCACTCCATGTATGGCCAAAAGCTTGGCGCGCGCTTCATCGGCCAGCAAGGTGCCCATGCCGCAGCCGGGAGCGGTCAAGGTCATTTTAACGACAATATTAAAATGAGCGTCTCCCATCTCGCTGACCAGGCAGCTATACACCAGGCCCAGGTTGACGATGTCGATGGGGATTTCGGGATCGAAACAAGTCGCCAGCTGTTCCCAGGCGGCCGCTTCGACTGATTCGGCCGTGGCCGGCCCCTCGGGGGCGTCCATCTCTTCCCGCTCGGCGGCCGACAGACCCAAAGCATCGGCATTGCTGCCATCGATGCGATACAGGTTGCCGCCCACCAGGACCGTGTAGCTGCCGCCCAACTGCTGCGTAATCTGTGCACGGCTGCCCTCGTCCAGCGTCACCGCCGAACCCCAGGGCACCTGAACTGCCGCACAATCGCGGGTCAGCTCTACTTCATGCATACGACTGTCCATTCCATCTCTTCCTTATTCCGTTTGCGCCGTCTCGCGCGCCGCAACCAGTGCGTTGTGCAGCGTGTGCCAGGCCAGCGACGCACACTTGACGCGCGCCGGAAACTCGCGCACTCCCGCCAATACTTCAAGCTTGCCGAAATCGCGGCCTTGCGGCTTGGTCTGCGTCAGCATCGCGTGCACGTCGTTAAACAGGGCCTCGGCCTGGGCCACCGGCATTCCCTTGACGGCTTCGGTCATCAAAGACGCCGAGGCCGTTGAAATGGCGCAGCCGTGTCCCACAAAACTGACATCGGCAATCAGGCCATCTTCGGTACGCAAATACACCGTCAGCTGATCGCCGCACAAAGGGTTGTAACCCTCGGCCGTATTGGTCGCATCGGCCATGGCATGAAAGTTGCAAGGGTTGCGATTGTGATCGAAGATCACCTCTTGATAGAGTTCGCGCAAATCACCGCCGAAATCGCTCATGACCGTTTCTTCCCGCCAAACATATCCTGAGCCTTGTGTATCCCGGCCACCAGCGCATCGATATCGCTTTCAGTGTTATACAAGGCCAGCGAGGCACGAGCCGTGCCCGGGATGCCAAAGCGCGTCATGACCGGCATGGCGCAGTGATGCCCCGCGCGGATGGCTATCCCTTCGGTATCCAGAATAGTGCCCAGATCGTGGGGGTGTATGCCATCGAGCACAAAAGACAGAATAGCGGCCTTGTGGGCGGCCGTGCCGATCAGCCGCAAACCCGGTACGCGCAACAGGGCTTGGGTGCCATAAGCCAGTACGGCCTGCTCGTGAGCGGCAATCCGGCCCATGCCCAGCGCTTGCACATAGGCAATGGCGCTGGCCAGGCCCGCTACACCGGCGATATTGGGTGTGCCCGCTTCGAAACGCTGAGGCACGTCGGCGTAGGTGCTGCGTTCAAAGCTGACTGTGCGGATCATGTCGCCGCCGCCTTGCCAGGGCGGCATGGCGCGCAGCAGTTCATACCGCGCGTACAACGCGCCTGTGCCGGTTGGGCCATATAGCTTATGCCCCGAGAACACATAAAAATCGCAATCCAGCGCCTGGACATCCACCGCCTGATGCGCCACGGCCTGGGCGCCATCGACCAGCACCTTGGCGCCGACCGCGTGGGCTTGGGCGACAATATCGGCAACAGGATTGACCGTGCCCAACGCATTGGAGACATGCGCAATAGCCACCAGGCGGGTTTTGGAACCCAGCAAAGACCGGTAGGCGTCCATATCCAGCTCGCCTCGGTCATTGATAGGCACCACTTTCAGAACCGCGCCCGTCTGTTCGGCCATTAATTGCCAAGGCACGATGTTGGAGTGATGCTCCATGCCGCTGAGTATGATTTCGTCGCCGGACGCAAGATTGGCCCGGCCCCAACTATAGGCCACCAAATTGATCGCCTCGGTCGTTCCGCGGGTGAAAACAATTTCTTCAGATCGGGCAGCATTAAGAAAGCCACGTATCTGCTCACGCCCCGCTTCATAAATATCGGTTGCCCGCTGCGACAGCCAGTGCACCCCACGATGAATATTGGCATTATCGTTGAGATAAAAGTTACGCTCGGTCTCGATCACCACACTGGGCTTTTGCGTGGTCGCGCCGTTATCCAGGTAAACCAGACGCTTGCCGCGCACAGATTGCTGCAAAATGGGAAAATCTTGCGCCTGTTGCACGCGTTCGGCCGCCAGCGAAAAAATTTCAGGAGCACTCATGCCAGTTCCTCCAGCATTTCACCGCCGGGCAGACGCGCGCGTATGGCCTTCGCCGCGCGGCGGCGCAGGGGCTCCAGCGGAATACGTGCCAAAGCCTCGGCCGCAAACGCATAGGTCAGCAGATTGCGCGCATGAGCAACGTCGTAGCCGCGCGTGCGCAAATAAAACAGACTGTCCTCATTGATCTGGCCGACCGTCGCGCCGTGCGCGCATTTGACATCGTCGGCGTAGATTTCAAGCTCGGGTCGCGTGTCGGCCTCGGCCATGCGCGACAGCAACAGGTTGTCGGAACGCTGTACGGCGTCGGTGCGGTCAGCGCCTTCGGCCACATAGATACGGCCGGCAAAGACGCCTCGCGCAGAACCATCGAGTATGCCGCGATAATATTCGCGGCTGGTGCCATGGGGCTTTGCATGATCGATGCGCGTGTGATGATCGACATGGCGGCGCCCATTGGCGTAATACAAGCCATTGAGCAAGGTTTCGCAACCGTCGCCATCAAAGCGCGTGCCGATATCCGTACGAGCCAGCCGGGCGCCGAAAGACAGCGCATGCGAATTGAATACCGAGCCCTTGGTCTGCGTGGTCTCGATGGCCTGCAAATGAAATGCCTGCTCGCCTTCTTCCTGCAATTTGGCGTGCGTGATACGGGCACCCGCGCCCAAATGAGAGCGGGTGACCGCATTGGTAAAGGTGACCGCGCCTTCAGCGCCCAGATAATGCTCAACGATCGTCGCCTGAGAGTTCTCCGCGGCGATGATCAGATTGCGCGGAAAACTGGCGCCCTGCGCGCTGGCAATGAAAACCAGATGAACGGGCGCGTCAAGCGCCACGCCAGCGCCCAAGCGAATCACGGCGCCGTCGGTGGCCAAGGCAAGATTAAGCGCCTGGGTGCTGGCGCCATCATCATCGGTGCCCAAAAAAGCTTGCATGTCGTCATCGCCGCCATCGAGCAGCGCAGCCAGCGTATCGATGCGCGCACCGTCAGGCAAGGCGCCTGTCTGCGACAGCCCCGACGCATGGCGGCCGTCTACAAAGACCAGCCAGTGACCTTCTTCACCCTGACGCAGAGCATCGAGCAGTGCTTTGGAATCGGCCTGAACCTGCGGCGTCTCGAACGTTTGCTGCGCAAGCAAAGCCAGCGACGTATGGTGCCAGTTTTCCTGCTTGGAATGCGGCCAGCCCTGCTGGGCAAAACGATCGATGGCCCGCTGGCGACAGGCCGAAAGCCACGGCGCGCGTGCACCCGGCAACGTGGCAGCGCGACGTTGAAACTCATCTACCCAGGTTTGCACGGCGCTCATAACGCGACGCCCTCCTGCGCCGGAACGGGAACATCCAGCCAGCCATAGCCACGCTCTTCGAGCTCGAGTGCCAGTTCGCGTCCGCCCGAACGCACAATGCGGCCCTGCGCCAGCACATGCACATAATCGGGCACGATATAGTCAAGCAAGCGTTGATAGTGCGTGATGACAATCAGGGAGCGCTCAGGCGTGCGCAGGCGATTGACCCCATCGGCCACGATTTTAAGGGCGTCGATGTCCAGCCCCGAATCGGTTTCGTCGAGAATCGCCAACTTCGGCTCGAGCAGCGACATCTGCAGTACTTCGTTGCGCTTTTTCTCGCCGCCCGAAAAGCCCTCGTTGACCGAGCGATACAGGAACTCCTGGCTCATGCCCACGGTCTTCATTTCGCTCTTGACGCGTTTAAGAAAGTCCATGGCATCGAGCTCGGGCAGGCCGCGATGACGACGCACCGCATTGACCGCCGCCTTCAGAAAATAGGCATTGGACACTCCGGGGATTTCAATGGGGTACTGAAACGCCAGAAACAAACCGGCGCGCGCCCGCTCTTCGGCCGGCATCGCCAGCAAGTCTTGCCCATACCACTGCACCGAGCCGCTATCGACCCGGAAGCTGTCCCGCCCCGCCAACACTTGCGAGAGCGTGCTTTTACCCGCGCCATTGGGTCCCATGATGGCGTGAACTTCGCCGGGACGCACGACCAGATCAAGGCCGCGCAAAATAGTTTTACCTTCAACCGAGGCGTGCAGATCTTTAATATCCAGCATGTTTCTTTCTCCTTAACCTATGCTGCCTTCCAGGCTTACGCCGAGCAGCTTCTGCGCCTCGACTGCAAACTCCATGGGTAGTTCCTTGAATACTTCTTTACAGAAGCCGTTAACAATCATCGATACTGCATCTTCGGCCGACAAGCCGCGCTGCATGGCATAAAAAAGCTGGTCTTCGCCAATTCGCGAAGTGGTCGCTTCGTGCTCGACCTGAGCGCTGGGGTTGCGCACCTCGATCGTGGGAAACGTATGCGCCGCACAGGTTTTCCCGATAAGCAGCGAGTCGCACTGGGTATAGTTGCGCGCGCCTTCGGCTTTGGGCGTCATGCGCACCAGGCCGCGAAACACATTGCTGCCATACCCGGCCGAAATCCCTTTGGACAAAATGGTGCTGCGGGTATTGCGGCCCATATGGATCATCTTGGTGCCGGTGTCGGCCTGTTGCCGATGATTGGCCAGCGCGACCGAGTAGAACTCGCCCACCGAATCGTCGCCGCGCAGAATCACGCTGGGATACTTCCAGGTAATGGCCGAGCCGGTTTCAACCTGAGTCCAGGCAATATGAGAACGCGGGCCGCGGCAATCGCCACGCTTGGTCACGAAGTTATAGATGCCGCCCTTGCCGTCCTTGTCGCCGGGGTACCAGTTTTGCACGGTGGAATACTTGATGCGCGCATCATCGAGCGCCACCAGTTCGACCACCGCCGCATGCAGCTGATTTTCATCGCGCATGGGCGCCGTACAGCCTTCCAGATAGCTGACCGACGCGCCTTCTTCGGCAATGATCAGGGTCCGTTCAAACTGGCCGGAATCTTTGGCATTGATACGGAAATAGGTCGATAGCTCCATGGGGCAGCGCACCCCTTTGGGAATAAAGACAAATGAACCGTCGGTGAACACCGCTGAATTCAATGCGGCGTAAAAATTATCGCCCGGTGGAACCACGCTTCCCAGATACTTGCGCACCAGATCCGGATGGTTTTTGACAGCCTCGGAAAACGAACAGAAGATCACGCCGTGCTCGGCCAACTGCTTCTGAAATGTGGTGGCGACCGATACCGAATCAAATACGGCGTCAACCGCCACACCCGCCAAACGGGCGCGTTCATGCAAGGGCACGCCCAGCTTTTCGTAGGTGCGCAACAACTCGGGATCGACCTCATCCAGGCTTTTTGGGCCGTCTTTTTTCTGTTTCGGAGCCGAGTAATAAATAATGTCCTGAAAATCGACCTTTGGATAGCTCACGTGAGCCCACTCGGGCAGGCTCATCGTGAGCCAATTCCGATACGCCGAAAGCCTCCATTCGAGCATGAATTCAGGCTCGCCCTTCTTGGCCGAGATCATGCGTATGGTGTCTTCCGACAGACCCTTGGGCACGCTATCGGTTTCCAGTTCGGTCACGAAACCGGCCGCGTACTCACGATCAAGAAACGAGTCGATCTTGTCGGTAACGGTATTCATTTATGCAAACTCCATGTCGTAAGGGTAATATCCTTGCCGCCGGCTTGCGGCTTGATGACCGGGCGTTCGTGCATGGGATAGTCAAGAGGGATCGGGCGCACCATATCGGCGATACTAATGTCTTCGAGGGTGCGCCGTACAATGGCGTTAATACGTTGCCAGTTCGAGCGGCCGTGGCAATTGGCCTCGAAACTGCAGGCGCCCGGCGTGGAACTGCACTCGGTCATGCCAAAGGGCTGGTCTTCCAGTGCATCGACTACCTGGGCGATGCTGATCTGGCTGGCGGGCCGCGCCAGGATATAGCCGCCATGCGAGCCGCGGCTGCTTTTGACCAGGTCGCGGCGGCCCAGTGCCTTAAGCACTTTACTGACCGTGGGCTGGCCCAAGCCGATAACCGACGCAAGATCGGCCACGCTAAACAGCCGCTCAGGGCTGCTCGCCATGTGCGTGAGCACAAGGGTGCCATAATCGACGATTTTGCTGATGCGCAACATTCAAGGGCTCCAGAACCCGTTGGTTAAACATACAGTACTTGTTTAGTCCTATATGTGTCAAGAATCACCCTAATGCGAAAAGGGCTAAATACATCGACGATGTTGCCGCGCAACAAAATCACCCGAATACGGCTTTATAGGCGGGTCAGCCAAACACAGCTACGAAAGAGCGTGCCCGGCCTGCTGCAAGCGCCACATTTGCGCGTAGCGCCCGCTTTCCTGTAACAAGCTCTGGTGCGAACCGCGCTCGATGACCCGGCCATGATCGAGCACGATAATTTCGTCCGCGTTGGCGATGGTCGACAGGCGGTGGGCAATGATCAGCGTCGTACGGTTTCTGGCGATCTGGTCAAGCTCCTTTTGTATGGCCCTTTCCGTGCGCGTATCCAACGCACTGGTCGCTTCATCGAAAATCAGGATAGGTGGATTTTTCAACAAAGTGCGGGCAATCGCCACGCGCTGTTTTTCGCCGCCCGACAGTTTCAGTCCACGCTCGCCCACCTGCGTCTCGTAGCCGTCGGGCAGGCTCATGACAAAGTCATGGATGCTGGCTGCCTTGGCGGCCCCAATGATGTCATCTTGACTGGCGCCGGGGTTGCCGTAGGCAATGTTGTACAAAATACTGTCATTGAACAGCACCGTGTCCTGAGGCACGATCCCTATATGACGGCGCAGGCTGGCCTGGCTCAGATCGCGCGTATCGACGTCATTAATCTTTATGGCGCCGGCACCCACATCGTAAAAGCGGAACAACAGGCGGGACAATGTCGACTTCCCCGCTCCGGATGAGCCTACGACGGCCAGTGTTTTTCCGGCAGGAATGGTGAAACTCACGTCAAACAGAATCTGCCGCTTCGCCTCGTAGCCAAAATCGACGTGATCAAATGTAATGCTTGCCTGCGGCGTGTCGAGCGTCTGCGCATTGGGTCTGTCCGCCACCTCCTGGCCCTGATCTAGCAGGCTGAACATGCGCTCCATATCGGCCAGCGCATGCTTGATCTCGCGATACACGAAACCCAGAAAATTCAAGGGCGCATAAAGCTGAGTGAGATAAGCCGAAACCAGCACGACATCGCCCACCGACATCGTTTTATTCACCACTCCGCGGGCCGATAGCCACAGCAGCAGAGTAATGCCAACGGTAATGATGGCCCCCTGCCCCATGTTCAGAAAGTTCAGTGAGACCTGATTCTTGACCGCCGAATCGACCCACTTGCCCAGATTGCGATCGTAGCGATCCAGCTCATAGCCCTCATTGCCAAAATACTTGACCGTTTCATAATTGATCAGGGCATCGATGGCGCGGCTGTTGGCTTTGCTGTCGAGCTCGTTCATGCTGCGCCGATACACCATGCGCCGTTCGGTGACCAATAACGTAAAAACAATATAGGCGGCGATCGTGCCCAGCGTCACCACTGCGAACCAGAAATCGTAGCGCCACAGCAAAATCGCCGTCACCATGCTGATTTCCAGCAAGGTTGGCAACACATTGAAGATGGTGAAATTGAGCAAAAAACCAATACCTTTGGTGCCGCGCTCAATGTCGCGGCTCAGGCCGCCCGTCTGACGCTGCATGTGAAAGCGCATCGACAAAGCAAACAGATGCTCGAACAATTTGGCCGCGATACGCCGGATCGACCCTTGGGTCACCCGTGCAAACAAGGCGTCGCGCAACTCGCCGAACACACTGCTGGCCAAACGTGCAAAGCCGTAACCCAATAACGCCGCGACAGGCAGGATAATCCGCGTGGCCGGCAGGCTCAGGGTATCGACCACCTCTTTCAAATAGATAGGCAAGATGACGCTGGCGATTTTCGCCGTGACCAAACAGGCCAATGCCAGCAACACCCGCCCCTTGAATTGCCAGATGTAGGGCAAAATCGATTTGATGGTCTTGATGTCGTTGCGGTTTTTGGGCGCAGGCCCGGTGTGGGTGAGTCTCATGCGCAAATGAACAGTAATTAATTGCCAGGCGGGGATTGTAGGTCCAGTTGCGGCCTGGTGCCTGGTATCTGCGACTTGGCACCCACAAGGGGTGCCACTACATTAACAGCGAGCACATTCTGTAGCGGCACCCCTTGTGGGTGCCAAAATCCCGGCAAACAGAACGACGTCAACCAACCAGATCCGCTACTGTTCATATGGCAACGTTTTGTTACCTCCGTCACGTCGGGCGGAATTTTTACATCGGTCAACACCTAATACAATAACGCCAGCCCGATAGGGAAATCCGGAGAATGTATGCCCGTTTCACACTTCGATTACGAAGCCAAGCTTGCCGACTGTGCCCAAACCAATCACAAGGCGCTTCAGGATCTGTTCCACCAAGAGGCGCCGCACATGCTGGCGCTGGCCGTCAAGATGTTGTCGCAGCGCGACGATGCCGAAGACATCGTACGCGATTCGTTTGTGCTGATATGGAAAAACTCGGCCAGCTACGACCCCAAAATCGGATCCGCGAGAGCCTGGATGTACAGCATTATGCGCTATCGCATCCTGAACCGCCTGCGACAATCCGGACGGCCCGCGCCGGTCGACGCTGAATGGATAGACAACCTGCCCGACAGCGCCGTGGTCGATCCCGAAACGAGCACGCCCCGTAGTTTGGCACAGCGCCTGGCGGCGCTCGACGACACTCAGCGCCGCCCCATTCTGATGGCGTTCTACAACGGGTTTACCTACGATCAGATCGCGGCCCGCCTGGCCGTGCCCGCCGCGCAAATACGGGAGCAGGTACGTGCCGGCTTGAGCACCCTTGCACAGGGTGAGCCAGCATGAGTATCGAGCAAGCCTCGCACGACAAGCTGCTGATCGCCGAATACACCCTGGGGCTGTTAAGTCTGCAGGAAGCCGCACAAGCACAAGCCTTGTTAGGCAATACACCGGACGCGGTCGTGGAAGCATTGAAATGGGAAGATCACTTTCTGGGCCTGGTCGATCAACTGCATCCCATCACACCGCCAGCCAACCTCATGCAGCATATACAAGACTCTTTGGGGCAGAAAACCACGCCCGCTCGCGGCCCACGCCGCTGGCCGCACATCCTGAAGGAAATTATTGCCACGCCGTGGCGCAGCATCTGGTTATGGCGCGTGCTATGCGTGGCGCTGGCTCTGGCCGCCGTCACTTTCGCATTAAAGCCCAAGCTGTCCATCGTGCAGCTCGTACCGACACAGGCGGCTATTTTGCAGGCGCCCGGTCAAAGCTCAACGCCGGGGTGGGTCGGCACCTTCGACAAGCAACATAATCTGGTGCTAAAGCCGTTGGTGCAAACGGATGTGCCCGCCAGTTCTTCGGCGCAACTATGGACGCACGCCACTGAAACCGCGCCCCCGCAATCGCTTGGCGTCATCGATCCCAATCAGACCGTGACAGTCCCCGCCGCCACGATTGGCCAGATCAATCCGGGGCAACTGTTTGAAATCACCCTGGAAGCCAAAGGAGGCGCGCCATCGGGCACGCCCGGAGGGCCGATTCTATTCATTGGCCGCCTGGTGGAAATCGGCCGGTAAAACTCAAGGGGCTGCCATCAATACGATTCAGATTCTATCGAGTCAGACCACCAATTTGACGGCAACAAGCGTCAACGTGGTGACTAGAGTCAAACGGACGAATCGTTCGGGCAGGCTGCGGGACAACCTGGCACCCAGCCAAATCCCCGGCACCGAGCCCAGCAGCAAGGCGCCAAGCAAATCCCAATGCACGTGCCCCAACCATAAATGGCCCACTGCGGCCAAAGCCGTCAGCGGCACCGCATAGGCGATATCGGTGCCGACAATCTCCGAAGGTTTAAGCGTGGGATGCAGTAAAAATATCAGCGTGGCCCCCACCGCCCCGGCACCAATCGACGAAACAGTGACCAGGGCCCCCAGAACGGCCCCGACAAAAATCGTCACCCACGCTTGAGTACGTCCCTTCAAGGGATACCCAGGGCGATGCTGCAAAAACGCCAGCAAGCGTGAGCGCAGGGCAATGGCCAGCACCGTCAGCAACACAGACACAGCAATACTGATTTTTATAAACTGCAATAAAGCCTCGTTGGCCGAACCCACGTGGCGCAAGCACCACAAAGTCAGCAATGCCGCCGGCAGGCTGCCCAGGCACAAGCGCTTGACGATCGGCCAGCGCACCTGTCCATGCATCCCATGCGCCAACGTTCCGGCTCCTTTGGTGATGGCCGCGAAGGCCAGATCAGTGCCCACGGCCACCGTTGGCGCATATCCAAAGACCAGAGTCAACAAAGGCGTCATGAGAGACCCTCCACCTACGCCCGTCAGACCTACCAGCAATCCGACCGCAAACCCGCTAATGATTTGATATTCGTTCATCGAGTCATCGTAAAGAATCAGGACGCAAACCCAAACGATTTAAAAATTACTTATTTATGCCGCTTGCATGACTTGGGCTTCGCTGGGGGGATTTTGGCACCCACAAGGGGTGCCGCTACAAAACCAGTCGGAATGTTATGTAGCGCCACCCCTTGTGGGTGGCACCACCGATTCGGTAAACACCATCGAGCTGGCTTTCTCGCCATATAAGTAGTAACCTACGTTACTATAAATACGCCGTCTTCCAACAATGAATACGTCCTCTTTCCATAGCAAACACACCGTCTGCCAATAATGAGCCCCCCCTCTTCCAACCCACCCTCGTCCTTCAATTCGTTCGAACAGGCCATGAGGGATTTGTCCCGGCGTCTGTCTTCGCGCGGGGTAATGCGCGAATCGGTTATCGCTCGACTGATCCAGCACGTTGCCTCGGCATTGAACGACTACATGGACGAGCCGTTCAAGGCACACGGTCTGAACACGACGCTGTGGACCTCCATGGTCGTGATCTACGCCAGCCAGAACCATTGCCTCAAACCCTCCGAATTAAGCGTTTTCATGAATTCGTCGCGCACCAACAGTACGCGGGTGGCGCGCGAGTTGCAGCGGCATGGGTTCGTCAACCGGGTCGCCGACGAGAACGACCGGCGCCAGCTGTTTCTGCAATTGACCCCTAAAGGCGTGACGTTTGTGGAAACATTCCTACCCACGCGGCGTGCCTACATCAAACACGCACTGGAAGAATTCACGGCTAAAGAGGTCGATGAGTTTGAGCGTTTGCTGCACAAGCTATTGCATAAGCTGGATTAAATTTTTTTGCCCAGGTAATAACGGACGTTATCACTTTGATGCCATGCAGAACCTACTGTGATCGATAACTCGCAAGACGCCCCTGAGCCGCATCGGGCCATGATCACGATATCGATCATGCTTGCCACGATCATGCAAACGCTGGACAGCACGATCGCCAATGTGGCATTACCGCATATGGCCGGCGGCCTATCGGCATCGCAGGATCAAATCACCTGGGTGCTGACGTCTTATATCGTCGCGGCCGCCATCACCACACCGGTTACCGGCTGGCTGGCCGGCCGCTACGGCCGCAAAACGATTTTCCTGATTTCGAT
Organism: Paralcaligenes ureilyticus; assembly: GCF_004346225.1. Lineage (GTDB taxonomy): Bacteria > Pseudomonadota > Gammaproteobacteria > Burkholderiales > Burkholderiaceae_B > Paralcaligenes > Paralcaligenes ureilyticus. Next base: position 435,166 of record NZ_SMAJ01000002.1, read on the forward strand.
TGCCGGCTTTACCGCCAGCTCGCTGCTGTGCGGCATGTCCGGAAACCTATTCGAAATGGTTTGCGCCCGCTTGCTGCAAGGCGTATTCGGTGCCGCACTGGTGCCATTGTCTCAATCCGTGATGCTGGACATCAATCCTCCCGAACGCCATGCCCGCGCCATGGCGGTATGGGGCATGGGCGTCATGCTGGGCCCCATACTGGGGCCGACAATGGGAGGCTGGCTAACGGACAACATGTCATGGCGCTGGGTATTTTTGATCAATTTGCCGGTGGGAATTTTGTCGTTCCTCGGCGTTTATTTCTACATCCGCAACTCCGCCACAAAAATCCTGAAACGTTTCGACTGGTTCGGCTTCTCGATGCTGGCCCTGGCCATCGGCCTATTGCAATTGCTGCTGGATCGCGGCGAGCAGCAGGACTGGTTCGGCTCGATAGAAATCCGTCTCGAAGCGATAGGCGCCGTTATCGCCTTTGTCTATTTCTTGCTGCACACGGCCACCGATAGCGGCGATACGTTTTTCAACACCAAACTGCTGAAAGACCGCAATTTCGTTACCGGCCTGGCATTCTATTTTCTGCTCGGCCTGCTGCTGTATGCAACGCGTGCGCTGCTGCCTCCCCTGCTGCAGAATCTGATGGACTACCCAGTCACCACGACCGGACTGGTGACCGCGCCCAGCGGCCTGGGCACGATGATTGCGATGTTGATGGCAGGGCGCATGGTGGGCCGCATGGACAGCCGTCTGATACTGGCGCTGGGATTTGGGCTGACCGCGGTTTCGCTTTGGCAAATGTCGGAATATGCCCCGCAAGTTGCCCAATGGAACATCATATGGCCGGGATTCATACAAGGCATGGGTATCGGGTTCACTTCCGTGCCGCTGACCACCATGACGTTCTCTACACTGGACAGGCATCTGAGGTCCGAAGGCACCGCCATCTACAGCCTGTCGCGCAACATAGGCAGCAGTATCGGCATCTCGGTCATGCAGACGCTGCTGGTCCGCAACACAGCGACCATGCATAGTTCGCTGGCCGAGCATATTACCCCCGGCGCGTTGGCGACGGGGCACTACGCGTTCGCGAACACCTTCGATTTAAGCACCACTACCGGCATGGCCGCCCTGAATTCGATATTACAGAACCAGGCCTCGTTTATCGCGTATATGGATGATTTCCGGCTGATGTTCTGGATGACCCTGCTGTCCATTCCCTGCCTGTGGCTGATGCGGGAAAAAAAAGCAGAAAATCCGGTATCGGCTGAGGACAAGGACGTCGTGATTGCGGCGGCGGAATAGGCATGGGCTGTTTTGATTGGCCTAGTCATTGCGCGGCGCTGATTTGGCACCCACAAGGGGTGCCGCTACATGAGCGACGGGTAGGTTTTGTAGTTAGGTAGGTTTTGTAGCGGCAGCCCTTGTGGCTGCCATGCCAATCAATGCGAAGACTCACCCAGAGCCTGCGCAAGCTGCTCTCGAACGGCCATCAGGTCAGCGCGCAGTGACTGTAATTCCTGGCCGCTCAGGCGCACGGCGGCGTCCTGATCGTGCGGCGCTTCGCGCGTGTCGCCCAGGCGATTGCGTGCGCCGCTGATGGTGAAGCCCTGCTCGTAAAGCAAATCGCGTATACGGCGAATCAGCAGGACCTCGTGGTGTTGATAATAACGACGATTACCGCGACGCTTGACTGGCTTGAGCTGGGTGAACTCCTGCTCCCAATAGCGTAATACATGAGGCTTGACGCAACATAAGTCGCTGACCTCGCCGATCGTGAAGTAGCGCTTGGCGGGTATGGGCGGCAAAGTAACGGGTGGTTCGGTTGGGCTCATGTGCGGATTGTATGCTGATTAGTTAACAACGCAAAAATCGAGTTCGGCATCCTCACGCTGGCGTCGAAAGACTGGCCGAGCCCGAAATCAATCAACGGCGGCGGGCGGTTCAACCACTCCTTTAAGCTTTTGACTGGCGTGAAAAGTCACCACTCGCCGCGCCGCAATAGGAATGATTTCGCCGGTCTTGGGGTTGCGTCCCGGACGCGGCGGCTTGTCGCGCACCTGGAAATTACCGAACCCGGACAATTTGACCTCGACACCGCGCGCCAGGGAGTCACGAATCTCTTCAAAAAAGGTATCCACAATATCTTTGGCTTCGCGCTTGTTCAAACCAACACGATCAAACAACAGTTCCGCCAACTCTGCCTTGGTTAAAGTGGAAGTGTCTTCTTGGGCCATTAATGTAATCTCCTCATGCACGCAAACGTACCCCATGAGCGCTAACCAGCGCCTCTAATAATCGATTTATACACTGTTCTACACGTGCATCGTCCAACGTTGCCGCCGGATCTTGTAACCAAAAGCGAAATGCCAGGCTTTTTTCCGGGCCATCGGCTTGGGTCGCCTTATCACGCCAGACATCAAACAATCGAATGTCTTGAACTATACCTAATTTGGCATCCGATGCAATCGTCTGGTTCAAGGTATCGTGCAAAGCCTGGTACGAAATATCCGAACGAACCCATACAGCGAGATCTCGCAACACCACAGGCTGGCGCGACAACTCGACAGGCTCGGCCAAGCGGACCGTGGAAATCGCCGCCACATCCAGTTCAAACACCACCGGCGCATGATTCAATTCAGACAACTGAACCCAGCGCGGATGCAACTCTCCGATCCAGCCTATCTCATGACCCTGCAGAACCAGACGCGCGCAACGACCCGGATGCAGCGCCGGATGAGGCGCCGCGACACAAAGCAGATCGTGGGCACGTGCGCCCAGCAAGGTTTCGACGTCTTTCTTGACATCGTAGAAATCGACCTGGCGCGATGGAGCGCCCCATTGCTCATCGAGCACCGGCCCCCAGGCAGCCCCCGCCAAATGCTGCGGCTGACGAACCCCGGCGACGCTCAAGTCGCCGTCGATCACGCCGGCATCGCGGGCAAAGACCCGGCCCAACTCGAATACGCGCACCCGGCTTTGTTTGCGATTGGCGTTATACCGGATGTTGGCCACCAGGCCGCCCATCAAGCTCGATCGCATCACCGCCAATTGGCTGGCGATGGGATTGAGCAATTTGATGGGATCGGCATTGCCCGCGTAGTCGTGCTCCCAGGATTCTTCGACAAAGGAAAAATTGATCACTTCCTGGTAATCCAGGTCGGCCATGTTCTGACGCAAGGCATGAGGGCCACGCAAGGTTTCGGGCACCGTACGCATTTGCGCGCGCGCCATGGGCGCCACGGCGGGGATCCGCTCGAAACCGTAAACCCGTGCAATTTCCTCGATCAGGTCTTCTTCAATAAACAAATCGAACCGATAGGAGGGCGGAGTGACGATAAAGGCGCCGTCCTCCATGCGGAAAGGCAGACCCAGACGGGTAAATATTTTCTCGACTTCTTCACGCCCAACGGGCACTCCCAGCACACGATGGCAGCGGTCAAGGCGCATTTTCACCGGCTGGCGGGCAGGCAAGTTGACCACCTGATCATCGATCGGGCCCGCCTGGCCACCGCAAATGTCGACCAGCAGGCGCGTCATGTACTCCAGATGCTCGACCACGGATTCAAAATCGACGCCGCGTTCAAAGCGATGGCTCGCCTCCGAGCTGAATTTGTAGCGCCGGGCCCGGCCCATGATGGCGTCGGGCCACCAGAACGCCGCCTCGAGATAAATATCGGTCGTGTCCAGCGTTACGGCTGTCGCTTCGCCGCCCATGATGCCTGCCAGGCTTTCGACTGCCTCGCCCGCCGTGATCACGCCAACATCGGCGCCCAGCGCCACCGTTTGGCCGTTGAGCAGTTCGAGCGATTCGCCCTCGTGCGCCCAGCGCACCGTCAGGCCGCCCTGAATCCGCTGCAGATCGAAAACATGGGTCGGCCGGCCTAATTCCAGCATGACGTAATTGGAAATATCGACCAGTGCCGAAATCGAACGCTGTCCCGATTTTTCAAGACGCGCCTTCATCCACGCCGGCGTCGCCGCTCGCGCATTGACCCCGCGCAGGATGCGGCCGGCAAAACGGCCGCACAAATCCGGGGCCTCTATCGAGACAGGCAAACGATCGGCCAGCGTCGCGGCTACGGGCTGGGCTGTTGGCGGCGTCAACAGCGCGCGGGTCAGCGCGGAGACTTCGCGTGCCACGCCCAGGATCGACAGGCAGTCAGCGCGATTGGGCGTCAACTTCAGGGTAAACAGGGTATCGTCAAGATCGAGCGCGTCGCGCAAGGGCTGTCCGGCTACCGAGCTGGCGTCCAGTTCCAGCAGGCCCGCATGGTCTTGCGACAAGCCCAGCTCACGCGCCGAACACAGCATGCCGAACGACTCCACGCCGCGCATCTTGGCCTTGCCGATTTTCATGCCGCCCGGCAACTCGGCCCCGATGCGCGCCAGCGGCACGGTCAAGCCCGCCGCGGCATTGGGAGCGCCACAAACAATTTGCAACGGCGTACCCGTCCCGTCGTCAACCTGACAGATATGCAGCTTGTCCGCATTGGGATGCGGTGCAATCGCCGTGATGCGCGCTACCACGACGTCACTGAAAGGCGGCGCCGCCGGGCAGGTATCTTCCACTTCCAGCCCGGCCATCGTCAGGAGATGCGACAAAGCCTGAGTATCGAGATCGGGATTAACGAGGGTACGCAGCCAGGATTCAGGAAATTGCATAGTATGAGTTCGATTCGTTTAACGTTTAAAACCGCAGCACGGTGCTAGCGATTGAACTGGCGTAAAAACCGCAGATCGCCTTCGAAAAACTGGCGCAAGTCGTTAACGCCGTAGCGCAGCATGGTCAGGCGCTCCAGCCCGGAGCCAAACGCAAAACCAATATAGCGTTCAGGGTCGAGACCAAAATTGCGTACGACTTCGGGATGCACCTGGCCCGAGCCCGAAATTTCCAGCCAGCGCCCCTGATTCGGACCCGACGTAAACATCATGTCGATTTCGGCCGAAGGTTCGGTAAACGGAAAAAACGAGGGGCGAAAACGCACCGACAAATCGTCGGTTTCAAAAAACGCCCGCAGGAAATTGGTATAAACGCCTTTGAGATCCGCAAAGGAAATATCCTCGGCAATCCACAAGCCTTCGACCTGGTGGAACATGGGCGAATGGGTGGCATCGCTGTCGACGCGGTAGGTGCGCCCCGGGGCGATCACCTTGATGGGCGGCCGGTTCATACGTGCATAACGCACCTGCATGGGGCTGGTATGGGTACGCAGCAGCAGCGGCAAGCCATGCTGATCCTGCATGTCCACATAAAACGTGTCCTGCATGGACCGCGCCGGGTGATTCTCAGGGTTATTCAGCGCCGTAAAGTTGGTCCAGTCATTTTCGATTTCGGGGCCATCGGCCACATCAAATCCGATCGAACGAAAAATCGCCTCGACGCGCTGCCAGGTTTGAATCACCGGATGTATGCCGCCCATGCCTCGTCCGCGTCCGGGAAGAGACACATCGATGGTCTCGGAGGCCAGGCGCCGGTCGAGGTCGGCTTGCGCCAATTGGGCGCGCCGGCCGTTGAGCAGTTCCTCGATTCCCTGCTTGAGCTGATTGATGCGGGCGCCTTCGGCCCGCTTCTGTTCCGGGTCGAGCCGCGCCAGGCCCTTGAGCAAGGTGGTCAGAGCCCCTTGCTTGCCCAGAAATTTTGCTTTGGCATTTTCAAGCGCCGCCGCATCGGCGGAAGCGGCGAATTGTTCTTCGGCCTGAACCAGCAGGTCATCACGCGCAGAGGTCATGTGTGGTTTTTCCAAATACAAACGGAGCCCAGATAGAGCCCCGTTCGCAGCAATACGGAATCGAAGGGTCAGGCAGCTAGAGCAGATTGCGCCTGAGCGACGACAGCGGCAAAACCCGCCTTGTCATGCACGGCCATATCGGCCAATACCTTACGATCCAACTCGATAGAGGCTTTTTTCGTGCCAGCGATAAACACGCTGTACGAAACGCCCAGTTCACGGCAGGCCGCATTGATACGCGTGATCCACAAAGCACGGAACGTACGTTTTTTATTGCGACGATCGCGATAGGCATATTGCCCGGCGCGCATGACCGCCTGTTTGGCGATACGGAACACATTACCGCGGCGACCGCGATAACCTTTGGCTGCTTTAATAACTTTTTTGTGACGGGCACGGGCAGTAACGCCGCGTTTTACGCGAGGCATAGTAGATCTCCGATTATCAAGCGAAAGGCAACATTGCCTTGACCGAGGCGACGTCTGATTTATGCACTGCGGTTGAACCGCGCAGCTGGCGCTTGCTCTTGGTCGTTTTCTTGGTCAATATGTGGCGCTTGAACGCCTGACCTCGCTTGATCGATCCGCTACCGCGAACCTTAAAGCGCTTGGAAGCGCCTTTCTTGGACTTCATCTTGGGCATGATGCGCACTCTTTGATTATGACAGCGGGTGATTGCCAAACACACTGACAATACTTGCACAACCCTGCAATCACTTATTTAGGCTTATGTCCCAGGTATTCTTGCGCGGTTATCACGTGGTTGACACGTAATGGATACGCCCGCCGCCATATCCGACAGGTACGAAAACATGCACCCGAAAGCTTTGTTGGGAAGAATATTGGGAAAGCCCTTGATTATATGATGTTTTCGTTCAGCTTGTCCAACTTGCCTCTTTCCCTTCCTTTGGAGTGACGGAAAAGGATGTGCGCGCGAATTTTGTAGCGACAGGTTGTAGCGACAGGTTGTAGCGACAGGTTGTAGCGACAGGTTGTAGCGACAGGTTGTAGCGACAGGCCTTGTGCCTGTCATCGATGCAAGGCACTACCTTTTGGTGGCCAAGGATTATGGCAGCCACAAGGGCTGCCGCTACAGAAGCTCACGGCTGCCGTCGCAGATATGCACGGCTGCCGCTACAGAAACGTGGCATAGTCTGCCGCCGCCAAAGCGGCTACCGCAGCAAGTAACTTGCCAGCACATCCCTGACGAACTCGGGGTACTGCTCGACGCTGACGCCCTGTTTACGGTATTTATGCCGTTTCAGGTACCAGTCCTGCATCATGGCCTTGGTCAGCGAGGCAAGCAAGCGCGCATCGACCGCCCTGAAAAGGCTGGACGCGATGCCTTCCTGGATAATTCCGAAAAAGATGTCCTCAATTTCCAGCTCGATGGCGACGGCTTCCCTTTTGTGCCTTTCGGGAAGGCTCTTGGTCTCCATATACGAAAAATAAAACCAGGCAAGCATCAACTCGCTGAGGTACACATGCGCCTTCAAGGCTGCAGACAACTTATCCATCGGCGACTCGATATCCTGAATATACGCAAGCATCGTTCGCCGCAACAGCAAAATGCCATGGCTCTGAATCAGATAGAGCAAGTCATCCTTATTCTTTATATAGGCGTACAGGCCGCCAATGCTGAAACCCGAATCGGCGCAGAGATCGCGCAAGGACATGGCGTGAAACCCTTTGGAGCGGGTCAGGCGCAAAGTCGAATCAATAATGCGCACCAAATTCTTCACCGCCACATGTTCCTTCTTTATGCGGATCAAGCCTCTGTTCTGATGGTATAGCTCGCGACAAATTTCGACTTTGGATAAACTAAGCTCGATCTTGAAAGTTTCGAAATCGGCAATCATCGGATTTTCCACCTGAATTTTGAGCACACGGGTATAGGGCTGTCCTGAACGGATGTATCTGGCCCGGATTGAAATCCATTCATGATGAAAACAAGGCTTACTTGCGAAGATGTTTCGGGTTGCTGATGGCGAGCTTTTCACGAGTCATGGCCAAAAGCAAAACACGCAGACGTGGATATTGCGACTTATCAATCAGGCGATTTCTGATTTTCAGCGCAAGGCCTGCTTCGCTTGCACCAGCGTCGCCCAAGCCCAAATCGCGATAGAACCGGGCGATCTGATCATTGACACGATCATCAGGCCACCCGCGGGATTCCAGTTCGCGCGCGGCAATAGCCATTGCGTTGGCGATCATCAACGCATCATAGGTTCTATCGGCAGGCAACAGCGGCAAAAGCCCATCGAGCAAAGCCTGGCGCGCAGCGTGAAGCAGCTCGTTGCCATACGGACGATTATTCATGGCCCGACTCCAACTCGTCAATTTGAGTAAGCAGATCAAACTCGATTTCGGGCAGCAAGCGCCCCGTCAGGGCCAGCTCCAGCGACAACTGTTCACCCGACAAATACCGCCGCGTCTGCTGCAGGGCAATGATCGCCCAGCGAGTCATACCCATCACTTCCCAATAAAGCACCTTGCCTGAGTCGACCAGCCTGCCCGACAGGCTCGAATAGCTATTGAAAAACGTTTCCTTGTCGCCCACGCCGCCCACCGCCTTGGCGTTGGCGCCGAACCGCCAGCTTTTCGAGCAGATCCAGCCCAAGTCTTCGTAGGGATCGTTCCACGCAGCAAACTCCCAATCCAGTATCCCGGTCAATTGTCCGTCGTCGACCATATAGTTGCCGGTTCGAAAATCGCCGTGGCAAAGCGTTATATCGTATTTTTCGGGTGCATGATCTTGCAGCCAGTTCAGAGACAACTCAAGCGCCGGGTGCGGTTCGGGTATCGCGCCAAGCGCCCGGCGATATTCCTGTACGCGTGCCAGCGCAGGCGATTGTCCCGGCACAGGCAAAAAATCAAGACGCGTATCGGGCGGCTGAATCTGGTGCAGTCGTGCCAGCTCAAGGCCCAACCGCCGCGTCAGGCTGTCGGCCTGGCAGGGAGTCAGGCCGCCGCGAACCAGCTTGCGCGCATCGGCGGCGCCCTTTACCCGCGTCATAACGGAAAAGACATGCCCCATGATGGATTCATCCATGCACAGGTATAGCGGTTGTGGAACCGTTACTGCCGCCTCGTGGGCCACGCTCAAAACCCGAAACTCCTGCTCACGCGTCAGGCTGAAATCGATCTGCGACGGCGAATCGCTGCGCACAACCAGCTCCAGCCGCCCAGGGCGATGCCCACCGGCACAATCGACCGTTAACGCATAGTTGCTCTGTATCGCCCCACCCGATAAACGATAAAACTCTATGACATCGACACGCGTGGCACCGGTTTGATCTTTGATATAACGCGCCAGAGCGCGGCCTATTTCATCAGGATCCACGCCTAGCCTCCGGCCGGCGCAATTTTTTCTGTCGGGCGGAAATCCTGGTTCATGGCGAGCTCCCGGGGAAACCATAAAAATAGAGTAAGTGTTCTATGTTAGCAAAAACATGGAGCTCCATTTCTTGCGTCGATGACAGGCACAAGGCCTGTCGCTACATTCACATCCACGCTTTTGTAGCGGCAGCCCTTGTGGCTGCCATTTTCACGAATACCCCCCCGATTACTACCCGCCCGCTACCACGCCATATTTGCATTTCACATACCAGATTCTTCATACCACAATTGACAATTGTTCCAGCGAAGAACAAAATCGGCCACATAGCCATGCCGACAAGTTGATGCATCGCCGCACTTAACCCCGCTTTTCCACAAACACCGAACCCATCATGACCGACCTTCACACCTTGGCCCTTGAACAGACTGCGGACGCAGTCATCGTCATCGATAAACAAGGGATTATCCGTATCTGGAACCAAGCCGCAGAGCGCTTGTTCGAGTTCAGCACCGCCGAAGCCATTGGCGCGAACGTCGACCTCATTATTCCCGAACGTTTACGAGAGGCTCATTGGCGAGGTTTTTCCCATGCAATAGAAGCAGGGAAGACTCGACTGGGTGGGGTTCCCACCCGAACCCGCGCCCTGTGTAAATCAAACAACAAGCTATACGTGCAGATGAGCTTCGCCGTCGTCCTCGATGCCTCCGGGCAATCCATAGGCGCAGTCGCCATGGCGAGGCGAATGGATGCCTGATGACAGGCACGAGGCCTGTCGCTACATGATCCACGCACACGTTTCTGTAGGGGCAGCCCTTGTGGCTGCCATTGTTCTTGCGCCGATGACAGGCACAAGGCCTGTCGCTACATATCATTGCGGATCGGGCCGGCTTCCCCAGGGCTGACGGTACTGTATCGCCTCGGCCACCTGGGCGGCCCCGAGCGTATCGAGTTCGCTCAAATCGGCCAAGGTGCGCGCCACTCGCAACACGCGGTGCACGACCCGCGCCGACCAGCTCCAGCGCAACATGGCCTGCTTGAGAAGATTTTTCGCCGCGCCGTCAAGCACACAATAGCGATCCAGGTCGCCGACGCCCAACTTTGCGTTAGGCAGCGCCTGGCGCGCCAACTGCCGGGCGCGGCAGCGCTCTACCCGCTCGCGCACCGGAGCGGACGCCTCGCCCAGCGGCGCATCGAACCAACCGTCGTCAACGGCAGACAGGGCAATCTGCAGATCGATTCGATCCAGCAACGGGCCGGAGATCTTGTCGCGATATTTCTCGATGCGATCGGCGCTGCACGCACAGCGCATCTTTCTGTGCCCCAACCATCCGCACGGGCAAGGATTCATGGCCGCAATAAGCTGGAATGCGGCCGGAAAGGTAAGCGTGCGAGAAGAACGCGCGATCGAGATACGGCCCATTTCGATAGGCTCGCGCAGAGACTCCAACACGCGCCGATCGAACTCGGGCAGTTCGTCGAGAAACAAAATTCCGTGGTGGGCCATACTTATTTCACCTGGCCTGGGAAGCGCGCCTCCGCCCACTAGCGCCGGCGCGGAGGCGCTATGATGCGGGGCACGAAATGGCGGCAAATCGCTTACCGTATAACCGCGACCGCTGACGCTGGACAGGGCCGCCACCTCTAGCGCCTGCTCGGCGCTCAAACGTGGCAGCAAACCCGGCAGACGATGCGCCAGCATGCTCTTGCCGGCGCCGGGCGGGCCGGCCATCAGTAAACTGTGGCCGCCCGCCGCGGCAATTTCCAACACGCGACGGGCCATTGCCTGCCCTCTCACGTCGGACAGGCACGGCGTGCTGGAAACGGCTGCGGGCAGCGCCTCGGGCTGCGCACTGGGCAAGTTGGCCGCCCCTGAAAAATGAGCGACCACATCGAGCAGACGTTGCGCCGCGAGCACCGTTAACCCTGGCACGCGGGCCGCCACTCCGGCGCACGCGGCGGGCAGAATCAAACGCACCAAAGGATCGCGGCGCGCCACCGCCAAGGCAATCGCCAACGGCGCGTTCACCGATACGACGGCGCCCGTCAGCGACAACTCTCCCGCGAATACATAGCCTGACAAATCGACATCCGGGCCGGTGCCTACCCCACCCTGCTGCCACGGCGTTACCTGACCGGAGGCAAGCAAAACACCCAGTGCAATGGGCAAATCAAAGCGGCCGGAGTCTTTGGGCAGATCGGCGGGCGCCAAATTGGCCGTAATGCGCCCGGCAGGAAACTCCAGCCCGCTGCTGATGATGGCCGAGCGCACGCGCTCGCGGCTTTCGCGCACGCCGGTGTCAGGCAAACCTACGATGTGAAAGGCGGGCAACCCCGGCCCTACGTGGACTTCAACCCGTACCGGAAAGGCCTCCAGCCCATAGAGCGCCAGGCTCGCCAACGCCGCCAATGACATGTTCTTCTCCCGACCCCGGATGCCCGGCTATATGGAACAGTATCGTGCGGCGGACACGCTGCCTGGCGGCGAAATGACTGTTTTTATCCGTTGGGAGAGGTACGCTGGAACGCGCGTTGGCAGCCACAAGGGCTGCCGCTACAAACGCTGTCCGTCGTTAATGTAGTGGCAGCCCTTGTGGCTGCCAAAATCGTGGATAGCCAAGGTGGTATCTTGCATCGATGACAGGCACAAGGCCTGTCGCTACAGATCTGCCGCTACAAAATCACGGTACAGCTTGGCCGCAGTACCATATCAGGCAATCCCCAAACAAGGAAACCCGCGATGTGTCCCCATTCCGAAGAACCTGCCGCCTGGCATGACGCCAGCCTGGATTTTTCCAAAGACATGAGCTATAGCGACTACCTGGCGCTGGATCAGTTGCTTGCCGCGCAGCATCCACTCTCACCCGAGCACAACGAGATGCTGTTTATCATTCAACATCAAACCTCCGAACTGTGGATGAAGCTTATGCTGCATGAATTGCGCGCGGCTCGAGATCATATCGGGCAGAGCCTTCTAGGGCCGTCCTTCAAAATGCTGGCGCGCGTCTCGCGCATCATGGATCAACTGGTGCAGGCCTGGACGGTTCTGGCCACGATGACGCCGCCTGAATATACGGCGATGCGCCCCTACCTGGGGAAATCGTCAGGGTTTCAATCGTACCAATATCGCGAAATCGAGTTTATTCTGGGCAATAAAAACGCCGCCATGCTAAGCCCGCACGCGCACCACCCCGAACGCCTGGCGCATGTGCAAAAAGCGCTCGAGACACCCTCGCTTTACGAGGGCGCCATACAACTGCTGGCGCGCAAGGGCCTTGCCATCAGCGCCGAGCGACTGAATCGGGACCCAACCAAAGGAACCGAATACGACCCTTCAGTGGAAGCCGCCTGGCTGCAGGTGTACCGGGATCCGACCCATTATTGGGACTTATATGAGCTGGGCGAAAAGCTGGTCGATCTGGAAGATTCGTTTCGCCAATGGCGTTTTCGGCACGTCACGACCGTAGAGCGGATTATCGGCTTCAAGCGTGGCACAGGCGGCACCGACGGAGTGAGCTATTTGCGCAAGATGCTCGATGTCGTGCTGTTCCCCGAGCTGTGGCGCCTGCGCACTAATCTTTAACAATCGGCCGAGGTCAGTCCGGATTTGATTCCAGCGTTTTGATCCGGGCTTCCAGCGCATCGATGCGGGCCAATGCACGTTCGAGCAGGCCGACTTGTATGTCGAACTCTTCGCGGGTAATCAGGTCGAGCCGGGAAAAGGTCTGCGCCATCATGGCTTTGACATTGCGTTCGATATCGGCAGCCGGGCTTTTGGCAATCAGGTCGGACATATTCTTTTGAAAGTCTTCGAACCAATCGGTACGGTTGATCATGGCAGGCTCCGGATAATAGGTTGGAAGCGATCAGTGTAGTAAAAAAATGGGCCGTCCGGCCCATTTTTCGTATCCCGCATTTTACATTGGGATTGGCACTATTTGCTCGGTGTCGGTGCGGGCGGCGTCGCACCGTTACCCACCTTGTCCTGAATAGCCTGATTGGCATCGGCCGCACCTTTCTTGATGGCGTCGCCCATCTGGCCGGCCTTCTCTGCAGCGCTGTCCTTCAGCTGACCTGCTTTGTCAGCCACGCTGCTTGCCGCATCCTTGACCGACTCTTTCGCTTTGTCGATCGAACCGCTCGAAGGCGCGGGCGTGGGCGGCGTCGTTGACGGAGTCGGGCTTGGGGCGGGCGCTTCCGAGCTTGGTGCGGAGGAAGCAGCAGGTTTGGTGTCTTCCCCTTTTGAGCATGCCGCGAGCAAGCCCATTGACGCGACCATTGCAATGATAGCGAGATGTGTACGGGTCTTTTGCATAATATGTTCCTTCCTTATCCAACGTCGCCTGAAAATCTTGTGCCGACTCCGATGCGACTAACGGTTCAGCAGCGAGCTCGTTACAACTGGCTTAGTTACAATTCTAGCCACAGAGTCTCGTTTGAGAGCGGCATTAGTGTAAATCCTGATTTCAATAAAAATTATTATATGTTTGGCATTTCTCCCGCAGGCCGTGCATAGCCCGGGTCTTTACGGTTATTTGCCCAATCCAGTTTCGTACACCAAGACACAAATGCCTCCATACACCAAGGTTTGGTTACCATTTTGTGCGGTAAATCGCCAAACTAATCTGGCTGGTAGAGGAGGAATTGTGTCAAAGCTCCGCTTTGAATAATCGGATTGAACAATAAGTGCATTTATGGCCCAAGGAATGCGCACTGGTTTGGTGCGTTTCTGGATGAGTTGCACCGATTGTGGGCTTTGCGTATGGGGGCGGCCTGGGATCAGGTTGGAGATGGCACCCACAAGGGGTGCCGCTACAAATATGCGTCGCATGTAGCGCCACCCCTTGTGGGTGGCAAGCCCTTCGCAATCAAAACGGCAATTGAGCCGTATCAAAAATCTGGCACGGAAGTTGCTTATTTGAATGCACAAGCCTACTTCCGGAAGCCACTATGAAACTGATCACCGCCATTATCAAACCGTTCAAGCTCGACGAGGTGCGTGAAGCGCTCTCGGAGCTTGGCATACAGGGAATGACCGTTACCGAGGTCAAAGGGTTCGGGCGCCAGAAAGGCCACACGGAACTCTATCGCGGCGCCGAATACACCGTGGACTTCCTGCCCAAGCTGAGGCTGGAAATGGCCGTACCCGATAGCGCTGTGGAGCTCGCCATTGAGAACCTGAGTGCAGCGGCTCATACCGGCAAGATTGGCGATGGAAAAATATTCGTGACCCCGATCGAACAAGCCGTACGAATTCGCACGGGCGAATCAGGCGACAGCGCACTGTAGCCACCCTACCCGGATCAGGATCCATGCCGCCATCAGCTGCGCCGGCCAACACGCACTGCCATGACGCAATCAATACAAACCATTTTCGGAGAAACATATGGATAAAGCAGATTTAGTCTGGGTAAGCCTGTCGACAATACTGGTTTTGCTGATGATCGTGCCCGGACTGGCGCTGTTTTACGGCGGCCTGGTGCGCAGCAAGAACGTGCTGTCCATCATGATCCAGGTGCTGACCGTCTTTTGCCTGGTCACCGTCTTGTGGTTCATCTACGGCTACACCCTGGCGTTCACCCCTGCCAGCGCGGTGATCGGCGGCTTTTCACGCCTGTTCTTCGGCGGCATGCTCAATTTGTCGACCCAAAAATTCACACTGGCCGGAACCATCCCGGAAATCACCTTCGCGTCATTTCAGGCGACTTTTGCCGGCATCACCTGCGCGCTGATCGTGGGCGGATTTGCCGAGCGCGTCAAATACGCCGCCGTACTGGTATTCACCGCCATCTGGATGACATTCGCCTACCTACCCATTGCCCATATGGTCTGGGGGTCGGACGGCTGGCTATTCAAACAAGGCGCCCTGGACTTTGCCGGCGGCACGGTCGTGCACATCAATGCCGGGATAGCCGGCCTGGTCGGCGCCTACTATGTCGGGCCACGCGTAGGTTATAAACGCGAGTCGATGCAGCCCCACAACTTGCCTATGGTCATGATCGGCGCAAGCCTGTTGTGGGTAGGCTGGTTCGGCTTCAATGCAGGCTCGGCGCTAAGCGCCAACGAAACCGCCGCGCTGGCCTTCTTCAACACGCTTCTGGCAACAGCAGCCGGTGTCATCGCGTGGACGGTCGTGGAATGGCGCTACAAAGGCAAACCCTCGCTGCTGGGGGCGGTATCAGGGATGGTGGCCGGACTGGTGGGCATTACCCCCGCCGCGGGGCTGGTAGGCCCCGGAGGCGCCCTGGTTATCGGCTTGCTGGCCGGCGCGATTTGCGTTTGGGGCGTCAACGGCCTGAAACGCCGCCTGGGAGCCGATGATGCGCTCGACGTTTTCGGCATCCACGGTGTGGGAGGTATCGTCGGAGCCCTGCTCACAGGCATCTTCAACGCACAACCGCTGGGCGGCCCTGGACTGAAGACCTTGTCTGAGATACCCCACCAGCTGTGGATTCAGTTCGAAGGCATTGCCATCACCCTGGTGTGGTCCGGGCTATGCGCCCTCTTTGCCTACTTCGTTGCGGACAAGATATGCGGGCTGCGAGTCGCCAGGGATGTGGAGCGCGAAGGGCTGGACGTACAGTCGCACGGCGAATCCGCCTACCATCCGTGATTTTTCAGCTATCGAGGTCGGCCAGATCAATGCGCTCGGCGCGATTCAGCGCCGACGCCACCTTGACGCGCAGTGCGTTGGTATGGGCCAGGCGCACTTCTTTCTTTACATCGAGCAACTGCTGCGGGTGCATGGAGAATTCTTTGAGGCCCAGGCCCAGCAGCATGCGCGTAACGCGTGCATCGCCTGCCATTTCGCCGCAAACCGCCACCGGCTTGCCGGTTCGTTCTCCCGCATTGATGGTGTGCGCAATCAACCGCAAAACCGCCGGATGCATCGGATCGTACAGGCTGGCCACATCGTTGTCGCCGCGATCGATGGCCAGCGTATATTGAATCAGGTCGTTGGTGCCTATGGATAGAAAATCCAGATTTTCCACAAAGGGGTCGATGGCGATGGCGATGGCCGGAATTTCGACCATGGCGCCTAAAGCGATGTTGCCGGAATAGGCCTGGCCGCGCGCATCAAGCTCGGCACGCGCCGCCGCAATGGCTTGGCGCGTTGCATAAACCTCGTGCATATGCGAGATCATGGGAATAAGAATGCGCACCGGGCCATGCGACGAGGCACGCAAAAGCGCCCGCAACTGCGTTGCAAATAGCTCGGGATTGGCCAGGCAATAACGGATTGCGCGCAGGCCAAGCGCCGGATTGGTCGCGACTGTCACCTCGCCATCGAGGGTCTTGTCGGACCCGATATCCAGCGTACGGATGGTAACGGGCCGCCCTGCCATGATCCGCACCACCGACGCGTAGGCCTGATATTGCTCGTCTTCACCGGGCAAATCGGACCGGCCCATAAAAAGGAATTCGCTGCGAAACAAGCCGATGCCGTCGGCCCCTGCCGCCAATGCGGTCGTCGCCTCTTCAGGCAATTCGATATTGGCTTCGAGGCGAATGGCGATGCCGTCGAGCGTAACAGCTGGAGCGTCCCGCAGCAAACCCAGCGTGGCCCGCTCGTCGGCATAGGCAGTCTGGCGCCGGCGGTATTCGATCAGAACCTGTTCTGAAGGATTGACCAGGACCGCGCCCGTTGAACCGTCGGCGATCAGGATGTCGCCATCGCGCACCAGCGTACGCACATGACCCAGCCCCACCACGGCAGGCACGTTCATGCTGCGCGCAACAATGGCCGTATGCGAGGTGGGGCCGCCCAGATCGGTAAGGAAAGCGCCAAAACGCGCGCCGCGCAAACGCAGCATGTCGGCGGGCGAAATATCGCGCGCCACCACGATGAGCAATGCATCGGGGTCTTGGGAGTCCAGATGCGGCAACAGCACCGTGGAACCCGACAGCACGCGCAGGACACGCTCGATGACCTGACGTATGTCGGTGCCGCGCTCACGCAGGTATTCGTCTTCCATGGCGGCAAACTGCTCGCCCAGCAGTTGACCCTGCGTCGTTAATGCCCACTCGGCGTTGTACTGCCGCTGCACGATAAGTTCGCAGGTTTGCGCCGAGAGCATGGGATCGCCCAGCAGCATGCTGTGCACCGTCAGCAAGGCCGCGAGCTCTCGCGGAGCATCGGCAGGCAGGCTATTGGCCATGTTCTGCAATTCGCTGCAGGCATGCTCCAGGGCGTTTTTCAGGCGTGTGCATTCAGCCGCAACGTCGGCTTCCTGAATGCGATAGTGAACGACTTCAAGCGCTGCGGCCCCCATGACCACCGCACGGCCAATGGCCACCCCCCTGACAACGCCCTGACCCTGCAGGCACAGCATCGGGCCGCAGTCGGGAGAAGAGCGCATGGAGGCTGTCATTCAGAGGTCCCGCATGAAGGGAAGGCGGCCAAGCCTATTCTTGTTCGCCGAATTTGTTATCGAATAAATGCTGGATAGCTTCAAGCGCCGGCCCGGCATCGGCGCCCTGCGCGTCGACCTTGACGGTAACGCCCAAGCCTGCAGCCAGCATCATGACTCCCATGATACTCTTGGCGTTGACCCGCTGAGCCCCGCGGGCGATAAAAATATCGGCGCTGAACTTGCCGGCCAGCTGTGTCAGTTTGGCCGCCGCCCGAGCGTGCAAACCCAATTTGTTGCGTATAACGATATCGATAGTTGGCATAGGATTTTTTTTAATTTAAGGCACAAAGCTAACACACGGAAAATCAAGGTTTCGAATCAGCCGCCACAATCCCCTTCAGAGCTCCCAGCCGTACACTCTCGCAGAGTTCGTCCGGGCTTTTCTGTTGATCGGTAAGGGCCTTTAGCACCATGCATAAATTGGTGCCCGTCACAACATGGCCTGATGTACCCTGCTCGGCAGCCAGTTTAAGCGCCTTCTGGGCAATATTGAACGGCGTCGCTCCAAATATATCGCATAAAACCAATACCCCTTCCTGGCCGGCTTCGGTCAGCAGCCGCGCAAGGCGCGGCGTTAGCTGATCAGGCGAGTCCTCAGGCTTGACATCGAAGACAGCAAGGTCCGGCTTGGCGCCCAGCACGTGCCGGGCGCATTCGGAAAAGGCGCTGGCAAGCGGAGCATGCATGACGAGTACGACCCGAGCCATTTATGCCTCCGCCGCCTGTTCCAGCGCCACAGCAAAACAGTCGGCGACATTGAAGTCGGTCTGCTCGGTGATTTCCACAAAACAGGTGGGGCTGGTAACGTTGACTTCAGTCAGATAATCGCCAATGACATCGAGCCCCACCAGCAAAAGGCCGCGTTCAGCCAGCCGCGGCCCGATCGTCTCGGCAATTTCGCGGTCGCGCGGCGACAAGGCCTGAGCCACACCACGGCCGCCCGCGGCGAGATTGCCGCGCGATTCGCCAGCCAGCGGAATACGCGCGAGCGCATAGGGCACAGGCTTGCCGCCAATCAACAAGATGCGCTTGTCGCCATTGACGATTTCGGGAATATAACGTTGCGCCATGATCGTACGACGGCCGTTATCGGTGAGGGTTTCAAGAATGGAGCCCAAGTTTGGCTCGGTTTTCTGCAAGCGGAAAATACCCGTGCCGCCCATGCCATCGAGCGGCTTGACGATGACATCCTGATGGTGGGCATGGAAAGCCTTCAGACGCACCATGTCGCGCGACACCAAGGTGGGCGAGGTAAATGACGAGAACTCGGTAATGGCCAGCTTTTCGGGGTGGTTGCGGATAGCTGCGCCGGAATTGAAAACATGCGCCCCTTGCGTCTGGGCGTACTCCAGCAAGTGCGTGGCGTATACGTATTCCATGTCGAAGGGAGGGTCTTTGCGCATTACTACAGCGCCAAACGAAGCAAGTACAACTTCGGCGGGCGCACCGCGTTCGGTCCACCACGCATGGCCATGCATGTCCGCGCCGGCCAGCAGGTCGATAGCCGTGGCGACCACTTTGACGGTGCCTTCGTCGATATACAGATCGCCCTGCAGCGCCACGCTTAGCACATGGCCCCGAGCCCGCAAGGCTTGCATCATGGCAACCGAAGAATCCTTGTATGCCTTGAGCGAAGGTAAAGGGTCAATTACAAATAACACATGCATAAGGCACCCGCAAGCGCCCGCCCATCAAAAGCGGGCTAAATTAAAGCAATGGTCGGTTTCACGAATTGAATATCAGGCGGCAACCTCTTGTTTGCCCACCGCTTTTTTGCGCGGCGACAAAACCATTACCATCTGACGGCCTTCCAGCTTGGGCATGGCCTCGACCAGGCACACCTCGGACAAATCGTCACGCACGCGCTCAAGCACTCGCATGCCCAGCTCTTGGTGAGCCATTTCGCGGCCGCGGAAACGCAAGGTGACCTTGGCCTTGTCGCCCTCGTCGATAAAGCGGCGCAAATTGCGCAGCTTCACCTGGTAGTCGCCTTCGTCGGTGCCCGGGCGGAACTTGACCTCTTTGACCTGTATGACCTTCTGTTTGGAACGCGCCTCTTGCTGACGCTTTTGCTCCTGGTACTTGAACTTGCCATAATCCATCAACCGGCAAACCGGCGGCTCTGCATTGGGGGCGATTTCGACCAGGTCGACTTCGCTTTGTTCTGCTAGATGGAGAGCATCCACGGTTTTTACAATACCCAACTGCTCGCCGTCTACTCCAATAAGCCGCACTTCTAAAGCACGGATTTCAGCGTTGATGTGATGAGGTTTTTCGGTAGCGATGTCTTAAACTCCTAGAATTAATAAAAATAAGCTTTGGGTCAAACTTGACCGACATTACGCCGGTCTTTGATATCCTGCCGCAATCGGTCGGTAAAGTCGTTCAGGGGCATGACTCCCAGATCGACTCCGCCACGGCTGCGTACCGCCACCGTCGAGGCGGCGCGTTCTTTTTCGCCCACCACCAGAATGTACGGCACCTTTTGCATACTATGCTCCCTGATTTTACGGGTGATTTTTTCCCCACGCAAATCGGAAGACACCCTAAACCCTTGTTTTTTCAGGCTTCGGGCGATTTCGTCGGCATATTCGGCTGATGGATCGGAAATACAGCACACCACGGCCTGTTCGGGCGCCAGCCACGGCGGCATCGCCCCCGTGTAATTTTCGATCAACATACCGATGAAACGCTCCAGCGACCCGAGAATGGCCCGATGCAGCATGACCGGCGCGCGCCGCTGGTCATTGGCATCGACATACTCAGCGCCCAGGCGTTGCGGCATCGAAAAATCAACCTGAATCGTGCCGCATTGCCATTGCCGCCCAATGGCGTCTTTCAGCGTGTACTCGACCTTGGGACCATAAAAAGCGCCCTCGCCCGGCGACACTTCAAATTGGCAATTCGTGCGGCTCAAGCTCTCCATCAGGGCGTGCTCAGCCTTGTCCCAGACCTCGTCGGAGCCGATGCGCTTGTCAGGCCGCGTCGCCACTTTATACAAAATGTCGGTAAAACCGAAATCGGCATAGACCTTTTGCAAAAGCGTTGTATATGCCGCGCACTCATCCTGCAGCTGCTCTTCGGTGCAGAAAATATGGCCGTCGTCTTGCGTAAAGCCGCGCACCCGCATCATGCCGTGCAAGGAACCCGAAGGTTCATTGCGATGGCACTGCCCAAACTCGCCGTACCGAATCGGCAGCTCGCGATAAGAGCGCAGCCCGGCATTGAAAATTTGGACATGGCCCGGGCAATTCATGGGTTTCAAGCCGTAGACACGGTTTTCCGACTCGGTCGTGAACATGTTTTCGGCGTAATTATCCCAATGGCCCGTCTTCTTCCACAAAGACAGATCGAGAATTTGCGGCGCCTTGACCTCTTGATAGCCATTATCCTGATAGACCGTGCGCATGTACTGCTCGACCTGCTGCCACAAAGCCCAACCCTTGGGATGCCAGAAAATCAGGCCCGGCGCCTCATCCTGGAAATGAAACAGATCCAGTTCGCGCCCCAGTTTGCGGTGGTCACGCTTTTCGGCCTCTTCCAGCATGATCAGATAAGCGGCCTGCTCTTCCTTGGTCGCCCACGCCGTTCCGTAAATGCGCTGGAGCATTTCGTTTTTGCTGTCGCCGCGCCAATAGGCGCCAGCCACCTTCATCAGCTTGAAGACCTTCAGCTTGCCGGTAGATGGCACGTGCGGGCCGCGGCACAGGTCAATAAAGTCGCCTTCGCGATACAGGCTGATAGGCTCGTTGGACGGTATGGCGCCAATGATTTCGGCTTTGTAGTGCTCCCCGATACTCTTGAAGAAAGCCACCGCGTCATCGCGCAACCACTCTTCGCGCGTTACGGGCTCATCTTTTTTAGCCAGTTCGGCCATCTTCTGTTCAATGCTCTCCAGATCCTCGGGCGTGAACGGGCGCTTATACGAAAAGTCGTAATAAAAGCCGTTTTCGATGGCCGGGCCGATAGTGACCTGGGCCTCCGGGAACAGGGACTTGACGGCATAGGCCAGCAAATGCGCTGTGGAATGACGGATCAAATCCAGGCCCGCCGCATCCTTGGCCGTAATAATGGCCAGGCCCGCGTCTTTTTCAATAAGAAAACTGGTGTCGACCAACCTGGGTTCAGCCCCCGCCACCGTCACACGCCCGGCCAGCGCGGCACGCCCCAGGCCCGCGCCTATGGATTGCGCAACATCGCTGACAGATACGGGGCCGGGAAACTCGCGCTGCGAGCCGTCGGGCAAGGTAATGTGAACCATAAATTATCCTGAAAAACAAAATACGCGGCCCTGGCCGCGTATTGTGGAGACTTGAATGAGCTATTTGGCTGATGCACGATACGCTAGCGGCTACAACGGAGTCCGGGTAGTAGTTCGCGTGGCGTTTGAATTCATATCAATTTTGTACCGTTGTGTGTTGTTTTAGTGTAACACCGGAACCTTGCGGGTTCCGCCTTCCATAGGGCTAAGCCGGTCAAAAGCGGGTTTTTTCGTGCGATCTGTTGTGAAAAAGCCGATTATTCGTGGATGGTGCATGCGGTGTGTTCATAGGCGGCGCATATTGCGCATTCATATGCTGGGTACATTGCGACGATGGCAGCCACAAGGGCTGCCGCTACAAGCTGCGGATACGTTTTTGTAGCGGCAGCCCTTGTGGCTGCCATTTTCGCCAATACACAAACACCCGCCGACCAATACACAAACACCCGCTGCCAACAACTACGACCACCACTCGCCAGCCGGGCTTTTTGACAAACCCGCCGCAAATGGGCTAGAATCTTCTGCTCTTTAAGGCGGTTAGCTCAGTTGGTTAGAGCGCTACGTTGACATCGTAGAGGTCGCTGGTTCGAACCCAGTACTGCCTACCATTACATTCCTCAATGCGTCCCGTCCGGTCGCATTTCTCGACCAAAATTCCATAGCAGGCTCACGTGGCGAACACGGCCGCAATACGTCCGGGCAAGGCCTTACACGGCGGGCCGGGCCAACAACGATCCGCGTTTTTACTACTACAAAAACCACTTGGCCAGGCCGAGCAAAGTCGCAACGCCCCATGCCACCAACAGGACTCCGGCTCCGTAGCTGATCCAATGGCCGGCGGGCGCAAGTTTCTCGATCAGGACAAACAAAGCGAGGCCGCCGATCCACGCCAGGTTCATGACGCCGCCGACAAAGAGCAGCAGCATCAGCGACCCGCAGCATCCTACACAATAAATTCCGTGCCGAGAACCCATCCAGAATGCACCACCCACTCCCGGCCGCCAGTGCTCCGTGATGAACTCCAGCGGCGAGCGGCAGCGCCGCAGGCAGGCCTGTTTCAGCGGTGTCCACTGGCACAGGCCGACTGCGATCAGCACCGTGCCCGCCACGGCAATGCTCGTCGTTTCCATCATGGACGAAACCAGCGCGGCACGCTCGAGCCCGAATTGAAGCGCCACGGCCGCCAGACTGAACGCCGCCCAGACAACCGCATAGCCAAAAACAAAGGCACTTGAAGCGGCGACCAATGCGTTTCCTTTGCCCCGGCGCCGCGCAATGACGCCATAAAGCAGAATGGTCGGCGCGGCGCTCGGCAGCATCATGGCGACCATCATCACCGCCCACATGGCGAACACGAGAACCACATGGCCGAACGTCCACGGCCTCATGTTCATCGGCATCAGCATGCCGCCCATCTCCTGCATCATCCCGGCGCCCATGAGCAGATACGCCCACGACAACAGAATCACCACCAGCAAGCCGGAGGCGACGACCACGCGGTCATGCCGCAGTGCCCATTCCATGAACGAGCCATCTGCCATTCAGGCCTCGACCCCTTGCGGCGTTTGCACGACGTGAGCCAGCGTGCTGTGCCCGCCCCGCATCTCGAACTTGATCGCCCCAGTGCTCTGGATATTGGACGAAGCGACTTCGCCCATGCGGTGTTCGAAGCCGGCCGGCATCACGACCTGAATGCGGTGCGCTGCACCGGTCACCGGGTTCTTGATCGGTTCAACTTCGGTTTCGAGCACGCCCGGAATGGTCAGATGCGCAGTACGGGCTGCCTGGTCAAACTGGAACGTGACGGGAGCGAAGATCGGGTCGTGCATCTTGGTCACAATGAGACTGAAGATATTGAACAGCGTCCCTTCCGCCGAGTTTTCCCCCGACAGGATGTTGAACAACGCCTCGCGCTGCGCCGCGCTGGCCCGCTCGTCGATAATCGGTTGCAGTTGTCCGTTACCTTCGTGCAGTGCACCGGGGAAGGACACCACCACGAAAAAGCTCAACCCATCCAAACTTGTGCTATTGAAATGCCCCTTCGTGATGCGCATGCCCGCAAGGCCTTGGCAGTTACCCGCGGTCGGCCTTGCATTGAAATCGCAGGGGCAACCGTATGCACAAGTACAATTCTTGATCCATTCGCCTTCGAGGCGCCAATTCGCGTATGCCATATCGTTCTCCCGTAAGGGTATGTGGGCAAATCAAAAAGGTTAGTCAAGATAGACCTATGCATTCTTTTAGCATAAAGAACTTTGCGGTTGAGAACTCTTTAGGCTTAGGCCAAAAGTACTAGAAAATGGGCTTCCTCCTGGTCACAGGCGCGCACACTCGCCGCTACAATGGCACCCACAAGGGGTGCCGCTACAGGCATATGAGCCGAATTTTCGTAACAAACAGAAATTCCCGTAACAAATAGATCATCCTATGCACACTAAAGCACTTGTATTGTTTTCCGGAGGCCAGGACTCCACCACTTGTCTTGCCTGGGCCCTGAAACACTACGCTCATGTCGAAACAGTGGGTTTCGATTACGGTCAGCGGCATTCCGTCGAGCTCGAATGCCGGCGCACCATTCTTTCGAAAATACGCACCGACTATCCAGAGTGGGCCTCGCGTCTCGCCGACGACCACCTGATCGATCTCCATGTCCTGGGCGATATCAGCGATACCGCGCTGACCAGGGAAGCCGGCATCGCTTTCGAGAAAAATGGCCTTCCCAATACCTTTGTTCCCGGCAGAAATCTCCTGTTTTTTACCTTTGCGGCTACCATCGCCTATCGCCGAGACCTATCGGTGCTGGTCGGAGGGATGTGCGAAACCGACTACTCGGGCTACCCGGACTGCCGCGACACCACGCTGAAATCTCTGCAAGCAAGCCTGAACCTGGGTATGGACAAGCCCCTGGTCATCGAGACGCCGCTGATGTGGCTGGACAAACGGCAAACCTGGCTTATGGCCGAGCAACTGGGCGGTAAGGAATTCGTAGGGCTGATCTGCGAAGACACCCACACCTGCTACCTCGGAGACCGCAGCACCCGTCACGCCTGGGGCTATGGTTGCGGCATATGCCCGGCATGCGAATTGCGGGCAAACGGATTCAAGGCGTATGCGGCCGAGCCTGCCCCCGACTAATTAGCCGGCGGCTTGCGCCACTGCATGCGATTGGCCACGACGACAAAAATACCGACGACCAGAATAAACAAAGTGGCCAGGGCGTTGACCTCGGGACGCAGCCCCAAGCGCACCCGCGAAAACACCTCGAGCGGCAGAGTGGTATAGCCGGGCCCGGACAAAAAAGAGGCTATCACCACATCGTCGAGCGACAAGGTAAATGACAACAGCCACGCGGCGGCCAGCGCCGGGGCGATCAAGGGCACGGTAATGACAAAAAACACCTTGAGCGGGGAGGCTCCCAAATCCAGGGCGGCTTCCTCCAGGGAACGGTCCAGATCGCGTATGCGAGCCTGAATGATGACCGCCACATAGGCTACGCACATTGTGGTGTGCCCGACCCAGATCGTAAACATGCCATTGCCATCGGGCCAGCCCAGCACCTTGCTCATTTCCACGAACATGAGCAGCAGCGAGATACCCAGCACTACGTCGGGAATGACCAGAGGAGCGCTCAGCATGCCTATATACAAGGCAAATCCCCGGAACCGCCCCATCCGCACCAGCACATAGGCGGCCCAGGTTCCAATCACCATCGCCGCTGTGGCGGTCAACGTCGCAATCTGCAACGATAGCCACGCGGCGCTGAGCAGAGCCTCATCGTGAAACAGCTGGTGATACCACTTAAAGGAAAACCCGGACCAGGATGTCATCAACGACGATCCGTTGAAGGAAAACCCCATCAGGCACAAAATAGGCACATACAGAAAAAGGTAGCCCAGCGTCAGGACCAAGGCGCGCCAGGCGCGATTACGTGGCCTCATGGCTCCCCCCGGCGCTCGGCTTCAAGCTGCCTGACCTGGTTGTATTGGAACAGCGCCAGTGGCACCAGCAGCAACAGCACCATGACGCAGGTTATGGCCGCCGCCATGGGCCAATCGGCATTGTTAAAGAATTCCGTCCACATGACACGGCCCATCATGAGCGTATTGGCGCCCCCCAACATCTCGGGAATCACGTATTCGCCCACCGCCGGGATAAACACCAGCATTGCCCCCGCAATAACACCAGGCATCGACAGCGGCAAGGTGACACGCAAAAACGCCCGCCAGGGCTTCGCACCCAGATCGTAGGCGGCTTCAAGCAGGCGTTCATCGAGCTTCACCAGATTGGCATACAAAGGCAAAATAAAAAACGGCAGATACGCGTAGACCAAGCCAATGTAGACCGCCAGATCCGTACGATAGATTTCAAGCGGCGTCTTGATAAGCCCCAGCCACAGCAATACCTTGTTGAGCAAGCCGTCGTTGCGCAGAATCCCCACCCAGGCGTAAACACGCAACAGCAGCGAAGTCCAGAAAGGCAATATCACGCCCAGCAGCAGCACATTGCGGACAGCCGGATTGGACCGGGCTATGCAATAGGCCATGGGGTAACCGATCAGAGCACAGCAAAGAGTCGTAATCGCCGCAATCTTGACTGAACTCAAATAGGTTGCAATATACAGGCTGTCGCTGAACAACAAGGCGTAGCCGCGTAAATGCAAAGCGATCGACAGCGTGTGATCTTTCAGTTCCACCAGGGAGGTATAAGGCGGAATTCCGAACTTCAGGTCGGCGAAGCTGATTTTAAAAACCAGCACAAACGGCAGCAGCAAAAACAGCAGCAGCCAGACAAAAGGCGGCGCAACCACCAATGAGTGCCTCGACCACCACGCGCGGCGACGCAGCAGGCTCTTCACGTTGGCAACACCGTGGCGCTGTCGTTGGCCCAGCTCACGAACACTTCCTCATCGATGCCTGGCGCATCGGCCTGGGCCAGCGTCATGCCGGGCACGCTCGCGTTAATCACCAGGCCGGAATCGAGACGGATCTGATATAGCGCATAACTGCCCAGCCACGCCACATGGCTCACCATGCCATGCCCCCAATTGAATTCGGCTGCAGGCTGCTGGCGCAATACACGCATCTGCTCAGGCCGCACCGAAACATGCACTTGCATGCCCAGAGGTTCGCTGATGCCATGGCTGACGTACAGGGGACGCATAAGGTCGGCGCTTTCGATCAGCACATGGTCGGACTCATCGACGATGATCGTGCCGCTGAAAAAATTGGTCGACCCGATAAAACCAGCGACGAAACGCGAATTGGGAAACGCGTATACATCGTGCGGCGTGCCGCACTGGACGATCTGCCCTTCGGTCATGACCGCCAGCCGATTGGCCATGGTCATGGCCTCTTCCTGATCGTGCGTCACGATAATGCAGGTCACCCCGACCTGCTCGAGAATCTTGACCAGTTCGATTTGGGTTTTTTGACGTATCTGTTTATCCAGCGCCGACATGGGCTCGTCGAGCAAAAGCAGCTTGGGGCGTTTGATCAGGCTGCGCGCGAGCGCCACCCGCTGCTGCTGGCCGCCCGACAGTTGCTGCGGCTTGCGGCGTGAAAAGCCGGCCATCTGCACCAGATCCAGCGCCTCGAAAACCCGTTCGTGTATTTCGTTTTTAGGTATGCCTTCCTGCTTCAAGCCAAAAGCCACATTGGCCTCTACCGTCATATGCGGGAACAAGGCATAGGACTGGAACATCATGTTGACCGGCCGCCGGTACGGGGGAAGATCCGTGATGTCTTCGCCATCCAGATAAATCCGCCCCGAAGTCACGGCTTCGAAACCGGCCAACATGCGCAACAAGGTCGATTTGCCGCAACCGGAACTACCCAGCAAGGCAAACAGCTCATTGCGCTGCACAGACAAATCCACCGACTTCACGGCTACCGTGTCGCCGTAAATCTTGACCAGATCGCTGACCCGGACGAACTCGTCCGGATCGGACGGCCGCGCATGCCCCGTCAACCGGCTGTCCATATGCCTAGCGGCCCGACTTGAGTTCGGCCCACATGCGTGTTTGAAGCCGTTGGATCGCCAGGGGCTGCGGTTTGATTACAAACAGGGTCTTGGCTACGTCTGGTGGCGGGTAGATCATGGGGTTATCGGCGACTTCCTTCCGTACGTATTTGCGCGCCTCTTTATTGGCATTGGGATAAAACATGGTGTTGGTAATGGCCGCATGCACCTGCGGAGTTTCGATGTAATTGATGAATGCCAGGGCCTCGGCAACATGAGGAGCGTCCTTCGGGATGGCCATGGTGTCGAACCAGGCAGGCGCGCCGCCATTGGGAATGTAGTAGTTGATGTCGTAGGCCTTTTTGGCCTCTTGAGCCCGGTGGCGTGCAATCAATACATCGCCGGAATAGCCGTAAACCATGCACAGGTCGCCGCCCGCCAATTCGTCGATATAGCCCGACGAACTGAACTGCCGGATATACGGGCGTATTTTTTTCAGCAAATCGAGCGCCGCCTTATAGTCCTCCGGGTTGCTGCTGTTGGGATCCTTGCCCAGATAGTGCAGGACGGCCGGAAATACCTGGGCCGCTTCGTCCAGCATCGAAATGCCGCAAGCCTTGAGCTTTGCCGCATTTTCCGGCTTGAACAGCATATCCCAGCTGCCCAGCGGCGCATCGGCACCCATAATCTCCTTGACCTTGGTGATGTTGTAACCCAGGCCATCTGTGCCATAGCCCCAAGGCACCAAATACTGATTGCCCGGATCGACTTTGGCCACCAGCGCCATGATATCGGGATCCAGGTATTTCAGATTGGGCATCTTCGTCTTATCGAGCTTCTGAAAAATGCCGCCTTCAATCTGGCGCGCGGCATAATTAGTGGTAGGCACCACCACGTCATAGCCTGATTTACCTGCCAGCAATTTGGCCTGCAACGTATCGTTGCTATCGTAGACATCGTAGTGAACCTTGATGCCTGTCGTTTTTTCAAACCCCGAAATCGTGTCCGGTGCGGTATATTCCGCCCAGTTGTACACATTGACTACCCTATCCTGGGCGAACGACACGCCAGCCAGCATGGCCATTGCAGCACCCATTACCAATCGCGGCATCAAACAGAACCTCATCGCAAGAGCCCTCCGGCTATAAAACAAAGCACGAAAAACCGTGATGATAAAGCCTTTTAGGTTCAATGTTGGATTTTTTAACGCGCAACATGCCGGGCCGACCCGCCCGGCTGCGCATTGCAATGCCGCAACGGATTACGGAACTGTACAATTGACCGCCCACAACAAATATGGTCGAACCTGACGATAATCTCCACAAGGTGTAAAACTCGATGCGAGCCAACTATATCGAGCCGCTCGTCATGCTGGCGACAATTGTGCGATGGCTTTTTCTGGCGATCATTACCGGGCTTATTGCAGGAACCGGAACCAGCGCTTTTTTACATGCCCTGTTTTACTCCACGGCGCAAACGGCTCACATCCCATTATGGTTCCAGATGGTTCTCCTTCCACTGGGCGGCATACTGAATGGGCTGATTCTGTATTACGGCTATGGCAAATCAACCAGCGGCACGAACGACTCGGTCATTGCCGTCGTGCATACCCGCTCGGGCATCATGCCCTACAGAACGTCACTGATCAAACCCATCGCAGCCATTATTACTCTGGCGCTGGGCGGATCGGCCGGCAAGGAAGGCCCCTGCTCTCACATCGGGGGGACGCTCGCGTCCTGGTTCGGGCGGTTGATCCGGTTAAGTCCCGAGCTGCAAAAGCGCATCGTTGCCTGCGGGGTGAGCGCGGGCTTTGCCAGTGTCTTTGGCACCCCTATTGCCGGCGCCATATACGGCGTGGAGATGCTGGCCATTGGACGCATACGCCACGATTTCATTTTCCCCGCCGTCATCGCGGCGATCACGTCCTTCGAGGTCAGCAAATTTTGGGGGATCACTTACGATTACTTCCCATTGAACATGACGGTGCACTTCTCGGACTCCCTGTTTGCGAAAGTCATTCTGATCGGGATTTTGTGCGGGCTCGTCTCCTGGCTATTCATCGAATTCATTGAACAGATACGTTCGTTCTTCACATTCGTCCAGCGGCAGTTTCATATCTGGATGCCGCTCATTCCCTTCATGGGCGGCCTGATACTCGCGGCTCTGATCCTCGTCATTCCCACAGGTTATCTAGGCCTGAGCCTGCCATTGATGAACGACGCCCTGCACGGCAAGGACATTGCCTTCCTGGGCTTCCTGTGGAAGTCGCTGCTCGTGGCCATCACGCTGGGGTCGGGCTTTTACGCCGGCATCGTCACACCCCAGTTCGTGATTGGCGCACTGGCCGGAAATGCGTTTGCTCATTTGCTGGGGATCGACCCCGCGCTGGGCGCGGCCATCGGGATGGTGGCCGTCGTAGCCGCCGCATCCAATACACCGATCGCCGCCGTTTTCATGGGGCTTGAATTATTCGGCAGTTCATCGGGCATGTATGTGGCATGCGCCTGCGTCACGGCCTATATCATCGTAGGACACCGCAGCGTGTACTCGGGCCAGCTCCTTGCCTACTCCAAATCATCCTGGATGGTTTACACCCCCGATGCGGCCCTGAGTCGGGACAAAATTCATATTTCCTACGGCCTGCTGAAAAAAATGCAATTCTTTCGGCGCCGCAAATCAAAGGGGGCCAGGAATACAAAGCCAATACAGAAATAGAAAAAAGGGTAGTAAGAACTAATACCAGTATAAATAATGGCCTTGTTCCAGTATTGAAGCGCTCCTACACTGAACGCTCCGCACCTCGGTTTTGGCAGCCACAAGGGGTGGCATTCACCTTTTTTGTAGCGGCAGCCCTTGTGGCTGCCATTTTGCCACCCACAAGGGGTGGCACTACAGAACATCCCGACCAGCCCTTGTGGCTGCCACCGGCATTTCGTTGACAGAAGAAGGCATCATGGACCAATACGATTTAGTTAACCGACAATTCGGCAGCACCGCCAAAAACTACCTGACCAGCGCTGTTCACGCTCAGGGCGCCGATCTGCAGCGCCTGACCCGCCGTGTCCAACAGCAACAACCGAACCGAATTCTGGACCTGGGCTGCGGCGGCGGCCATGCAAGCTACGCGGCGGCGGCAGGCGCGGTCGGGCAAGTCGTGGCGTATGACCTGTCCGAAGAGATGCTGGGCGTCGTTAAAGAAGAAGCAACCCGGCGCGGCCTGGGCAATCTGACCACACAGCAGGGTTCGGTGGACGCGTTGCCCTTTGCCGATGCCTCTTTTGAATTGATCGTAAGCCGCTACTCGGCCCATCACTGGATGCAGATTGAGGCGTCGATAGCCGAAGCCGCCCGGGTCCTGGCTCCCGGCGGCACATTAATCATCATCGATGTCGTCGCGCCGCAAACGCCGCTCTACGACACCGTGCTGCAAACCATCGAGTTGCTGCGCGACGCCTCGCATGTGCGCGACTACCGCGAGTCGGAGTGGCGCGCGATGCTGGGCGCGGCAGGCCTTTGCGTGGATAATAGCGACACTTGGAAACTGGCGCTGAATTTCGACGCCTGGATCAAGCGTATCGGCACAGCGCCCGCTCGCGTGGCGGCACTACAGACCACCATGGGCGCCCTGCCCAAGGAAGCTCGCGACTACTTTTCAATTCAGGCAGACTGCTCGTTTGCCATCGACACAGCATGGATAGAGTCGAGCCGCCCCGCCGGGGCCGTAGTAGCGGGTTGTGCCACAACGACTTGAACACCCGCCTTGACCAG
The DNA here is from genome assembly GCF_004346225.1 of Paralcaligenes ureilyticus. Taxonomy (GTDB): domain Bacteria; phylum Pseudomonadota; class Gammaproteobacteria; order Burkholderiales; family Burkholderiaceae_B; genus Paralcaligenes; species Paralcaligenes ureilyticus. Next base: position 466,630 of record NZ_SMAJ01000002.1, read on the forward strand.
CTGCTGATTCAGGTCGGCATGCGGCATGGTGTCTGAAATAAAATAGGTCAGGTCGCCCGCATCCATTAGGCGAACGCTGGCCTGACGGCGATAGGTGTTCGCATCGGCAATGCCCACCACAGCGTCCGCGCGCCTGATCGCCGCCTGTTTCACCAATACTTTATTGATGTCGAAATCCATCGGCGACCCGTCGGCATCGAAATCGGAAAAGCTGATGAAGGCATAGTCATACTTGAACATATTGACCACCGACGTGGCCAAATCGCCAATCACCGCACCATCGAGAGTCTTTACGGACCCGGCAACCACGATTGTTTCAATCTGTGTTTGTTCGGTCAGGATCAAAGCTACCACCAGGCTTGATGTCACCACGCGAAACGCCGCGTTATTGGCCAACAGACTGTGGGCCAGCGCTTCGGCCGTGGCGCCCACATCGATAAACACCGTCATTTTGGCTTTGACCCATTGGGCCGCCGTGTCTGCGATGGCCTGTGTTGCCTCTATTGCCGGATTTTGCACCTCGACGGATAAAGGCTGAGCGTCTTCGTTGATCACCCCAACGCCACCATGAAACCGCTGCAAAATCTGCCGCTCATCAAGCGCGATGATATCGCGGCGAATCGTTTGCTGCGACGTATTAAAGCGTAGCGCCAAAGCCTCTATCGTTGCATAACCTTCTCGCGTCACCATCTTGACGAGTTCAGCCTGCCGCTTGTTCAGTTTTGCGGGTTCGGAATTCATAGCGAATGAGACTCAGTTTTCATGGCAAATCGTCAGTAAATATGTAATTAAATTATATGTTTATTACATGATAACGTAAATTACTTTACACGAAAACGTTATGCCAGGCCTGGCCCTATCCCGCCAACGAACAACAACTCAGTAAGACAAACCCGACCTCAAGGTCCCACTGGCACAACACCGCCAGGCGGTGGATTGCGCTGTGAGGCATGCCAGCCGAGCAATTTCTTTTCAAAAATCTCAATTAATTTGAACAGAAACACGCCCAAAACGCATAACAGTGCCAACGCTACGAATACCGTCGGCGTGTCGAAACTGCCTTGTGCAACCAAAATCACGTGGCCCAACCCCGAACCACCTGCCACAAATTCCCCTACAATCGTACCGACCAGGGCAAACGAAACCCCCACCTTCATGCCAGAGAAAATGCTGGGCAGCGCATTCGGAAATCGTATTTTCCAAAGTATCTTGGCACGGGAAGCCTGATTCACTCGAGCCATATCCAGCATTTCCGGATCAGCCGACTTCAGCCCAAGAACCGTATCGATCAAAATAGGAAAAATGGCGATCAGCATGGCAACGGCAATTTTTGGCGCGGCGCCCGTGCCAAGCCATATGATAAACAGCGGCGCCAAGGCCACTTTAGGCACGGCATTCAGCGCAACCAGCAATGAATACAGCGTGCGGTCAAGAAATCGGGACGACACGATGCCAATTGCCACTACAACGCCCAAAACAACGGCCAAGGCAAAGCCGACAACGGTGGTCTGCAAAGTGCTCAGACTTTGCATCAAAAGATAACGAGGCGACTGAAAAAATTCGACTATGATTTTGGAGGGCGCAGGCAGCATGAATTCCCTGATTTCGAACACTCGTACCCCCGCCTCCCAGATACAAAGGAGCACCAGTACGGTTAGCAATATCAATCGACTGCTCTCGGTTTTGGCCCACAGATATTTCACAGCGCTCACCCTTTATAAATACCCAAGTCACGAAAGGTTTCCCGGATTTGCACAACGCAATCAGCAAATTGGGCAGTGTCGCGCACATCCAGCCCGCGAGGCCGCTCGAGAGCAATCGGAACGATTTTTTCAATATGCCCGGGGTTGCGCGACATGACGACTACCCGATCGCCTAAATACGCGGCCTCTGTAATGGAATGCGTAATAAACACGATGGTTTTTTTAGTCGCCAGCCAGGTACGCTGTAATTCCGAATTGAGCTCATCCCGAGTGAACGGATCGAGCGCACCAAAGGGCTCATCCATCAACAGCAACTGCGGATCGGTCAGCAACGCCCGGCAAATCGAAACACGCTGACGCATGCCGCCCGACAGCTCACGAGGATAACGATCCAGATAAGCATCCAGCCCGAACAGGGTCAGCAGCTCACAAGCCCGATCCTTGTAATCACTACGGCGAAGGTCATGCAGCTCGGCGGCGATCAAGACATTATCAAGAATGTTTCGCCATTCAAGCAATAAATCGCGCTGAAACACAACCCCCATGTTTTGCGGAGGCGCCGTAATCAGTTTTCCCTGCAAGGCCAGCCGGCCTCCCGAAATCGGCTCTAACCCTGCCATACACCTGAGCAAAGTACTTTTACCGCAACCGCTGGGCCCTACAATGCATACGAATTCGCCCTCGGAAATTTCCAAATCGATATTCCGCAAGGCGTGTACAGGCGCCCGCTGTGAACGATAAGTCTTATCGAGCCCCGCGATTTCCAGAAAACCAGCCACAACACATCTCCTTTATTAATTCGCCAATAGCGAATTAGTGTAGTAGTCGGCGGGCTTATGTCCGGGCTTGATCTGGCCGGTCTGCTCCATCGATTTAATCGCAGCGGCCCAGTCCGCATCGGTCTGAACGCCAAACGGAACGTCTTTGCCGCTCGGGCTGTTGAAAAAAGGCCGATACGCTTCGATTTGGCCCTTCAGCACGGTCGGATCAAGTTTGGCATTAGGGCGTTGCGCCAGAATGGCGGCCACAGCTTCGTCGATATGGCCATCATAAATATACTTCCAGGCTCGCACTTCAATCTGGACCAATTTTTTTACGGCATCGCGCTTTGCCGAAATCACCTTCGATGTCGACACCAATCCATAACTGGGAAAACTGATTCCGCTGTCAGCAAGCAACAAAGCACTGGCCGGCCGGGCTTTTTTTACCATCGGCTGGCCAAAAGGAGCTTGCGACATGAATCCATCGGCATTGCCTGATGCATAGGTAGACACCATGGCACTGGGCGCCACCATGACTACATTTACGGCCCCATCGGGGATCCCATTCGCCTTCAGATAAGGTTGAATGAACGGTGCCCATGGACTCGCGGTGAAGCACACGATTTTTTTGCCGATCAAGTCTTTCGGCTTCTTGATGCCCAGCTTTTCGTCTGTCATCACCGCCAGGTCGCCACTGCGAGCAAAGCCCGCAATAGAGATCAAATCCAGACCATGCTCTTTGGCCACCGCCATAGTGCCTAGCGACACCTGGCCTACATCGACCTTACCGGCCGCCAACAACTGCAACGTATTGATCGTCCCGGTACCATCCTGGATTTCAACGTTCAATCCCTCCTTGGCGAACCAGCCTTTCTCTTTGGCCAGATGCATCGCGCCATGCATGCCCCATGGTGAAAAATCCAGGCGTACCAACAACGACTCAGCCGCCTGGGCGGGCGCCGCGATAGTCAGTGCGCCGATTACTGCACCGGCCAACAAGCCTGTCAGATATCGAAAAACTCCAGTATTCCTCTTCATGTCCCTCTCCTGTTATAGCCTTAACGTTATAAATCCCTATGCAAGCCACCACATAAACCATTTTCCTTTACCTGTTGGCGCGCAAGGCGTGCGTCGCTGGTTCGTCGACCTGACCCGTCTTTTCGTCAACCACCACCCAATAATGTTGGCGCGCAAATTGCGCACTGATTTTCTGATCCCATACATCGTGGCCAATGGCTTTCAGCTCGCGCTTGATCGGGTCGCCAAAGCCACCGCCGCCTGGCTGGCAATGGGTAACCAAGTCATCACGCAAGATCGCCATTCCGACCTTGCTGGCAAGGTGCTGTACATTACTGCCTCGTTGCAATAGATTTTTTGCGGCACTGGCACTGCCACCGCCTGCCAAGCCATACGGTTGAAACTTCATGCGATCGGCGCGTAACTGCAATAACGCTTCAGAGGCCAGCACACGATAGCTTCGGCGTATGCCCAATCCGCCCCGAAACTGGCCAGGACCGCAGGAATCGGGAATCAGCTCGTAGCTCTCGACGCGGACGGGATGGTTGGCTTCAAGTGTTTCCACCGGGGTGTTCGACAAATTCTGCGATGCATTGGTGATCGCTTCAATACCATCGCTATCTGGCCGCGCACCCCACGCACCGCATATCATGTCCACAATAATGTACGACTTCCCTTGATCGGTTTTACCCGAAAGACATACCACCGTGTTGCCGCCCTCGCCCGCCGCCGGAATCCGGTCAGGAACGACTTGGGCCAATGCACCCAGCATGGCATCGAACACCCGATAGCCGGTCAGAGCTCGGGCCGCAACAGCTGCCGGCTCATGCGGGTTCAAGACCGAACCGGCCGGCACGTGAATTTCCACACACCGAAAAACCCCTGCGTTATTGGGTACATCGCCCTTTAATGCGCACCGTATGCTCAAGTATGTGCACGATTTGGTATAAGAAAGCGTGGAATTGATTGCCGCACGAACCTGATCCGAAGAGCCTGTGTAATCAACGCTCACGTAGTCATCGTGAACGGTCAGCGCCACACAGATGGGGATGGGATCGGGGGAAAGGCCATCGTCATCGATATAGTCCTTGAACGTGAACGTTCCTTTGGGCCACCCCCGAATCTCATCGCGCGTAAGGCGTTCGGCATAATCGAGCAATTCCGAAAAATAAGCACGAGCCGGCTCGCGGCCATACCGGTCCAATAACGTCGTCAGCTCGCGAACGCCCACCTGCGCTGCCGCATACTGAGCCCGCAAATCGCCCAGAACACGGTCTGGAACGCGGACATTACAAGCTATCAGGCGTTCGATCGCTTCATTAATGCGACCCGCGTCATAAAGTTTCAGAACCGGAATGCGCAAACCCTCTTGGTAAATCTCAGTCGAATCGCTAGCGTTCGATCCTGGCACGCGTCCGCCCATATCCGTATGATGACAAATGACTACGCAAAAGCCCTCAATCTCCTTCTTGTAAAAAAAGGGGACAAACATAAAAATATCCGGCAGATGCATTCCTCCTTCATACGGGTCGTTCAAAATCACTGCATCGCCAGGATTCAGGTCGCGGCCGAAACGCTTCAGCACTTCATCCATGGCCTCGGGGACGGCTCCCAGATGCAATGCAATCGTTTTGGCCTGTGCAATCATACGGCCTTCGCGATCACAAATGGCCGCCGAATAGTCCATGACGTCTTTGACAATCTCGGAGCGCGCCGTGCGCAATACCGTGTAAGCAACCTCGTCGACGATGGCATCCATTGCATTTTTGATGACCGCAAAGGTAATGGGATCAATGGATAGGGTCATACAGGCTCCTGATCAATGTCTATAACAATATTGCCCACAGCATCAGCCCAGGCGCTTGCACCAGGGGGCACGACAATCGTAGTGTCATAGGACTCGATGATCACCGGGCCTTGCCTGCGTGCGGCGTTCATTTCGCCGCGGGAGATCAGTTCCGTATCACACGGCGGAAAATCAGGGTCGAAACTTACCTTGCGGCTGCCCGACAAGCCCGATAGCGCACTCGCATCAACCTGAATACGGGAAAAATCCAGGCGCTGGTCGCTACGTCCGTACACCTGCACACGCACATTCACCAATTCAAGCGGCTCATCGCTGCGATAGCCAAACGTACGTTCGTACAGCTCACTAAAATCGCCCACCAAACGGGCAATCGTTTGTTTCTCGCCAAGCTGGCCTGCCAAGGGTACAGTCAATTCGGAGCTTTGACCCAGGTAGCGCAAATCCATGCTAACCGTCGTATCCACCGATGCCGCGTCATACCCTTCTGCAGCAAGCACAGACTTTCCCTGAGCTAATAAATCGTCGACCGCTTTCTGAACAAGGGACGAGCTTATAGAATCAAGCGGGCGCAATATAGCCTTGACGAAATGATGCTCTGCATTGGCCGTCAGCATTCCGGCCGAACAGAAAACCCCGGCCATCACGGGAGCAATCACTCTACTGATGCCCAGCAATTTGGCCACACCCACCGCATGCAGGGGGCCTCCTCCACCAAACGCAATCATGGTCATCTCACGTGGGTCACGGCCCCGTTCGATCGTCACAGCCCGAATGGCACGCGCCATGTTCACATTAGCCACACGGCGTATGCCATGCGCAGCGACCAGTACATCAAGACCCAGCGGATCGCCTATATGCATCTGCACTGCCTGACGCGATAACTCCGGATCGACTTTAAGACTCCCGCCGGCCAATGCGTGAGTGTTCAGATAACCCAAAACCATGTTCGCATCGGTAACCGTAGGGTAATCATTGCCAAGCCCATAGCACGCAGGGCCGGGAACGGCTCCGGCCGATTCCGGTCCGACGCACAGTAATCCTCCCGCATCGATCCACGCCAGGGACCCGCCACCGGCGCCCACTTCGGCAATATCTATGGCAGGCACCTTCAATACGTACCCCCCTCCTTTGATAAAACGACTCGGCGCGCTGATGCCGTCGCGAAATTCGTATTCTGTCGTCAGAGAGGGCACCCCATCGATAATGATCGATGCTTTGGCCGTTGTGCCGCCCATATCAAAAACGACCAGCTCTTTGTCATGATTGAGCAGACCAATTTGCGCTGCCCCCGCCACACCCCCCGCCGGACCAGAGGCCACGGCGAACACAGGCTTTAACGTAGCCGAAGCAATTCCCATCATGCCGCCATTAGAGGCCATGACCTGCAACGACGCTTTGACCCCCATGCGTTCCAGTTCGGATTTAAGACGGGACAGATAATCGCGCATTGCCGGCAGAATATATGCATTGACTACCGTGGTGCTGGTGCGTTCGTACTCCTTGATTTCAGGCAACACCTCGCAAGAAACGCTGAGCAGCACATGAGGGAACGCCTTCTCAATAATGGCTTTGGCGATCTGTTCGTGAATTGGGTTGATATAACTATTAATAAAACAGATGGCAATGGCCTGGACGCCCTCATCAACCATTTCCTGAACCGTATTGATTACCTCGTCTGCATCAAGAGGCGTCACAATGTCGCCGCTGGCGCCAATACGTTCTTTCAACCCGCGTCGATAACGGCGCGTTGCCAATGGCACAGGTTTTTGCCACGCCAGATCGAACATGGTCGGAGTGCGTATGCGCCCAATCTCCAGCACATCGCGAAAGCCCTCGGTTGTCAATACACCCGTTAACGCACCCGCCTTTTGCAAAATGGTATTGGACGCAGTGGTCGTGCCGTGCACAATCTCGGTAATATCGCCAGGGTCAATTCCGGACTGCTCGATAAGGCGGCTCAAACCCTGAACAATAGCCAGGCCAAGATCATGCGGCGTACTAGACGTTTTATTGACAAACAGGCGGCCATCGGGCATTGCCAATACGATGTCGGTAAATGTACCGCCTATATCGCAACCCACACGTACTCCATGGACGGCGTTCACTGGATTGTTCATCTAGCTGTCATTCCCTATTTAATCGTCAGGCCGTAACGCAATTTGCGAACAAAGGCGCAAAGAATATTTCGTCAACACAAGTAACTAACTAGTTAGTACAATAATGACTTGATACTCTATCGTCAAGCTTTTCAATCTAGGGTTTCCACTTAGATGTTCAACTGCAAGAGACACCGCTCCGTGTAAACTCGCCGTTAACAAGAAGGATTTACAAAAACGCAATGCAACCCGCGAAACTCGCCAAAACAACAAAACCCCGCGTTCGTGATGCCAAGGCGACGCGTGAACGCATTTTGTCAATGGCCTATAAAGAATTTGCCGTGCGCGGTTACGACGGCGCGCGCATCGACGCTATCGTGGCGCGCTGCAAAATAAGTAAAAACCTGCTGTACCACTACTTCTCCGGAAAAGAAGCGTTATTTATCGAAGTCATGGAGCGAGCGTACGGCGCAATGCGCGAACGGCAGAATGAACTGGCTCTTCCCGGTGAGGATCCCATCGCAGATATGCGAACATTAGTGATACAAACCGTTCAGCACTTCATTGACCAGCCCGAATTTATTCAGTTGTTGTCAACGGAAAACCTATACAAGGCGAAGCACATCAAGAAGTCCCAAAAGATCACGGCCATGTTCAATCCGCTTAAATCTGCGCTGGACAATATTCTTGAAAAAGGCAAGCATAAAGGCGTCTTTCGACAAGACGTCGACTGGATCGACCTTTACATATCCATATCAGGCTTGGGCGCATACTGCATTTCAAATCGCCATACCTTGTCTTATGTCCTAGGAACCGATCTGGGAACACCCGAGCGCACCGCCAGCCGACTCAAGCATATCCCTGACATGGTGCTCAGTTATCTGTGCGATCTGGGTACGCGTACGGCAAATGGCGCGGCCGCCAAGCCTTCCTGACCCGTCCGCCCTGTGGCAATCAAAATGCTGTCAAAAAATCGTTGATGGCACCCACAAGGGGTGCCGCTACAACAAGGGGTAAATGGCAGCCACAAGGGTGACGGGTACGTTATGTAGCGGCAGCCCTTGTGGCTGCCAAAATCCGCAGCCCTCAAACCCCCTCGTTGCAGCGGCCCCGCAACCAGTAGCCGAAAACCTCCAGCGCCTCTTTGTTGATGGGGTCGTCGTTGTAGGAAACGTAGTATCCCTGCTCATTCGGAATGAAATGGGGGCTGGGGATAAGCAACGCGCCATTGGCCAGTTCTTTAGAAACAAAAATCTCGGGCACCAGCGCCACACCCAGCCCCGATATGGCCGCACTGGTCAACATCGTAAACAGTTCAAACCGACAGCCCCTCAGCGGCCTTGAATCATCGGCCAGACCAGCCGTCGCGAACCACTGCTTCCACGCCTCTTCTCGCGAAGACAGATGCAATAAAGGAAATTGGGCAATAATTTCGGCCGAAACTTCCGGTATGTCGTCGATCAGTTCGCGGCTGCAAATCGGAACCACCTTGCCTTCCCGAAGCAAGAGCTCGCCTCTCGTGCCATGCCACACATCGTCTCCATAATAGATGACGGCATCGAACTGACTATTGTTCAAGACAAACGGGTCTGATTTAACGGTCAGGTTTATATTGATTTTTGAATACTTGCTTCGAAAGTCTTTCAGCTTCGGGATCAGCCATTGCGTGGCAAAGGTGGCGCCAATGGCAATATCCAGCGACGAGCCTTCGTCGCGCTGGATGATCAAATCGGAGGTCGTGCGCTCAATACGCTCAAGGCAGCCTCTTATCTTCATCGCGTAATTCTGGCCGTAGTGGGTCAGCTCGATCCTCTTTTTTACGCGCCTGAACAACACCACGCCCAGCTTGTGCTCGAGCCCGATCATTTGCTTGCTCACTGCGCTTTGTGTGAGGTGCAATTCTTCCGCGGCCCGGGTTAAATTTTCATGCCGCGCCACACATTCGAATATTTCCAGGGCTCCCAGGCTGGGAATCATTTTCCGCATCGTCTGTCGTCCTTCGAATTTATTGATTCGGCAACTTTGCCAAGGCAAGCCGTACCCAATACCTGGCGCCGACTTTTATTAATTGATCGTTGAAATCGTAATGGCTGTTGTGCAAGGCGCAGGACATGGTCCCGTGGCCGGAGCCGGGCTGCGTCAACGCACCATTGCCTATCCATATGTAGCAGCCTGGTTTTTTGAGCAGCATCCAGGAAAAGTCCTCCGCAGCCATGCTGGGCTCGATATCGGTATGAATTTCATTTTCGCCAAAGCTGCTCTTCAAGACCTGCAGACAGAATTCGGCTTCTTCATCATGGTTTATCGTCGGTGGATCGTTGCGCACAAAATTCACTTGTGCTTCGCATCCGAATGCCTCGGCAATCGTCAGAGACAGTTCCTTGACCCGTTTCTCAATGAGATCAAGAACATCCACAGCAAGCGTACGCACCGAACCCACCAGGGTTCCAGCCGCCGGAATCACGTTGTGTGCGCTGCCGACATTCATTTGAGTAATGCTTAAAACGGCCGACGACACGGGGTTCAAATTCCTTGACACCACCGTTTGCAAGGCCAGGGCCAGCTGCGCAATGGCAACGACCGGGTCGTTGGATAGTTGGGGCATCGCGGCATGCGCCCCTTTTCCTTTGACCGTTATGTGGAAAGAGTTGGTAGAGGCCATAATAGGCCCCGGCTTAATGCCGAAATGCCCCAGGGGTAGGCCGGGCCAGTTGTGCATTCCAAAAACGGCATCCATGGGAAAGCGGTCAAACAAGCCTTCGGCCATCATTTTCTGGGCGCCGCCCCCGCTCTCCTCGGCCGGTTGAAATATGACGTAAACCGTTCCACAGAAATCATTATGCAGGGCCAAAAATCGGGCCGCCGCCAATAACATCAATACGTGCCCATCATGACCGCAGCCATGCATTTTATTTGCATGAACACTGGCGTGGGCAAAGGTATTTTCTTCTTTCAGCGGCAAAGCATCCATATCGGCCCGCAGCCCGATGGCCCGAGCGCCCGTCTGCCGCCCACGGATAATTCCAACGACTCCGGTGAGCGCTATCCCGTCGGCCACCTCAATGTGCCACTGCTCCAGCTTGTCCTTGATAAGAGATGAGGTCCGATGCTCTTCAAAGGCAAGCTCCGGATGCGAATGCAAATCCCGGCGCAGCGCCTTCATTTCCTCGTGCCACTCATCCAGGGTCTGGTCAATCTCGACAATATCCATGGCTTTCATTCTTAAATTGTGCCTTTCCGTACCTAGGGTAAACACGTGGTCCATTCCCAGCCGCGACAGAGCTAAACCCGATACAAAGCGGTTCGATACGAATCATTCCATAAGCTCATGACAATCACACCAAACCTCACTTTTCTTATATTCGGTTTACGATTAAGCTTCAAAAGGCCAATTTTGATGCTAGCTACATTTAAACGCAACGAAATAGTACCCATAAGCCAAAACAGCCCTCATAGGACATTCAGCCATGACGAATAAAGCTTTTATCCGAACGGTAGGCAAAATGGCGCTCGCCGCAGCCATTTCAGCCATTTCAATCAGTGCCATCGCCGGTGTGGTTCTCGACCGCGTCGAGAAAACCAAGCAATTGGTCGTGACTGTTAGCGCCAAATGGCCACCCCACGCCTTTTTGAATGATAAACATGAACTGGCTGGCTTTGACATCGACGCCGCCAACGAAATCGCCAAGCGCATGGGCGTCAAAGTCAAATTCGAAACACCCGATTTTAAATTGGTGACCGGCGGCCATTGGAATAACCGCTGGGATCTGGCTGTATTTTCGATCACCCCGACCAAGGCACGCGCCCGCAACATCAACTTCCCCGCCATTTACTACTACAGTTCGTACGTATTTGTCGTCCACAAAGACTCCAAAGCCAAGACCCGCGAAGATCTTAAAAATGTCACCTTCGGTGTCGAAGGCGACACAACGGCCGATGACTATATGCATCACGCCATGCAGCTGGACATGAGCACGGTGCCGCCGTTCAAGTATCTGGACTTCACGCCCAAGATGATCACCTATAAATCGTCCATGCTGCCCTTCGAAGACCTTCGTTTGGGCGATGGGGTACGTATTGGTGCGGTCATTGCCGAAAAAGCAACCGCTGAAAACGCCATCAAACACGGATATCCCGTAAAAATGATCCCTAACGACACCGCGTTCCTGGAACCGGTTGCCATCGTTACCGACAAAGGCGATCCGGAATTCGACAAGAAAATCGCAACCGTGGTCGACTCAATGAAAAAAGATGGCACTCTTAAAGCCATCAGCGAAAAATGGTACGGCGCGGACTATACCCAAGCCACCCCTCAATAACTTCTTGGAGGCGGCGCAAATCGCCTCAAACCATTAACCTGACAGGCGGGGATCTCCCCGTCTGCGAAAACGTGCCTGAATATTCAAACAATTATTACGTCCAAACAATCTCCGTCCATACCCCCTACCCCCGTCTGACCCAAACTGAAGAAGCAGATGTCTGCGTCATAGGCGCTGGCCTGGCTGGACTAACCGCGGCGCTGACGCTGGCCCGGGCAGGAAAACGGGTAGTTTTGCTCGAAGCCGAAAAAGTTGCCTGGGGTGCCTCGGGGAGGAACGGCGGCGTTGTCAGCCCCGGTTATTCAACCAGTTTTGCCAAAATCGCCAAGCGGGCCGGATTGGACGGCGCCAAACAGCTTCATCTGCTGTCAATGGAAGGCGTCGACATTGTCAGAAAGAACATTGCGTCTTTGGATATCCAGGATGCCAATCCCATCGACGGAACTCTTAAGGTCAGCCGGTATGAAAACTCGGCCGAAGCTAAAGAAAATATCCAATGGCTGGAGAAAACGTTTAACTACCGCCTTGAATACAAATCGAAAGAAGAGATCCGCAGCCTCCTGGCATCAGATAAATACATGAATGGCGTGCTCAATCCTCATGCCTTTCATTTTCACCCACTCAACTACGCCCTCGGCCTGGCAAAGGAGCTGGAAAGACTGGGCGGCAAGGTATTCGAAGACTCACGTGCCCTGAAAATCAGCAAGGCCGGGGCAACCAGGCATATTAAAACGGCGCAGGGCACGGTGAAGGCTCCAGAGGTGCTGGTTACCTGCGGCGGCTATACCGATGATCTTGTTCCCCGGCTGGCTCGCAGCTACATCCCCATCTCTACCTATATGGTCGTTACCGAGCGGGCCAAAGATCTTATCGGCACGGCCATCAAATCCAGCTCTTCGATCGGCGACACTCGCCGATCCAGCGATTATTACCGGCTCGTTGACGATGGCGAGCGGATATTATGGGGTGGCATGATTACGACCAAACAGGCTGAGCCCACGCGTCTAGGCGCGCTGCTCAAGCAGCGCATGGTGGACACCTACCCGCAACTGGCCGACATTCGTATCGAACGTTCCTGGTCGGGGAAAATGGCGTATGCCAAGCATTTGATGCCGCAAATAGGCAAACTGGATGATGGCCTATGGTATTGCATGAGCTTTGGCGGCCACGGGATGAATACCACGGCCATCGGCGGCACTGTTATTGCCGAAGCCATTCTTGGGCAATCAAATCGATACACGCTTTTCAGCCCATTCGGACTGGAGTGGAATGGCAGCGTTGCGGGCACGGCGGCCGTGCAATTGACGTACTGGTACTATCAACTTTGCGATTTTCTGCAGGAACGGAAATCGCAGCGCCTGCATTAAGATTGGAGCCCGGAAAATGCCCCTCACTAATCGGAAAAAATACAAGAAAGCCAATACCTTCTACGCCGTTGTCGTTCTGGCGATTCTGATCGGGCTGTATTTTTACTTCTGCATTGAAAATACCTCGTGGCTTTCAGACTTGGTAAAACAGTCTTCCGGCGACCCGGGCCGGGTAAAGTTTTATAGCACTCTGGTCAAATGGGTTTTCGGCGTTGCCTTGTTCATCGCCAATTTCTTTTTGCTGGGAAAAATACCCAAGCGGATCCAGATCCTGATTACCTTTGCGGAATTGTTTGTGCTGCTGGGCCTGTTCATGGCCACCTTCCAGCTCAGCCTGACATTCATCCTGAGCAAAGTGGGCTACATGATTACGCAGGGGGCTTTCACCACCTTGTATGTGTCGGCCATATCCATCTTTATCGCGTTCTGCATCGCACTGGTCACCGCCATCGCCCGGCTATCGTCAAATGGCGTGGCGGTCGGGCTGGCAACCTTCTACACATCGCTCTTTCGCGGACTGCCGCTGCTGATACAGATATTCATTCTGTACCTCGGCTTGCCGCAACTGGGCTTTATCATCAACCCCATCCCGGCGGGCATCACAGCCTTGTCGCTGTGTTACGGCGCCTATATGAGCGAGGTGTTCCGGGCAGGCATTCAAAGCATCCCCAAAGGCCAGTGGGAGGCGTCAAAAGCGCTCGGCCTGCATAAGCGCAAGATCATGCGCCTGGTGATCCTGCCACAGGCCTTGAAAATAATTATTCCACCTACAGGCAATCACTTTATCGCCATGTTGAAGGACAGCTCGCTGGTATCCGTTGTAGGGGTGTGGGAATTGACCTATGTGTCCAGCACGCTGGGCAACCGCGAGTTCCGCAACATGGAAATGCTGGTCACCGCCGCCGCCATTTACTGGATTATGTCGATAACCCTGGAAATCATCCAAAGCCGTATCGAACGAAAGTACAACCCTGCTACCCGTTAACATAAAAATAGAGCGACGCTTCCGTCAGGATGAATCCTATGCAAGACGAAACAAAATATGCCATCACCATGGAGAATGTCAATAAATGGTATGGCAAACACCATGTTCTGAAAGACATCAACATCCGCATAAAAGACCAGGAGAAAGTCGTCATCTGCGGCCCGTCCGGGTCGGGAAAATCAACGCTGATCCGGTGCATCAACGGGCTTGAAGAACACCAGGAAGGGAAAATCGTCGTCGACGACATCGAATTGTGCGATGAGCTCAATTCCCTGGATCAAGTTCGTGGCAACGCCGGAATGGTTTTCCAGTCGTTCAACCTGTTTCCCCACATGACCATCCTGGAAAACTGCACCCTGGCCCCCATTCACGTCAAAGGCATGAAAAAGCACGAGGCCGAAGAATTGGCCATGAATTTCATTTCCCGTGTGCAGATAGCGGATCAGGCGCATAAATACCCCACCCAGCTATCGGGCGGGCAACAGCAACGTGTCGCCATCGCCCGCGCGCTGTGCATGCAACCCAGGATCATGCTGTTTGACGAGCCCACTTCGGCGCTCGACCCGGAAATGGTGAAAGAAGTATTGGACACCATGATCGAGCTGACCGACCTGGGGATGACCATGCTGTGCGTGACCCATGAAATGGGCTTTGCCAAGCAAGTGGCGGATCGCGTCGTTTTTATGGATAACGGCTCGATCATCGAATCCGGTACGCCTATCGAGGTTTTCGAAACTCCCCGGACCGATCGCCTGAAATTATTCCTTAGTCAGATACTGCATAATTGATGCGATTTTTGGCGGTCATGAGGGTTTTTGGCACCCACAAGGGGTGCCACTACAAAACATATCTGTGAATCATGTAGCGCCACCCCTTGTGGGTGGCATTAACCGTGGCCGAATGTCCTAACGCCACACAGACGTAGCGCCACCCCTTGTGGGTGCCAAACAGAATCCATTCACACAAACCATTTATTCAAAGCGCAGACCTGTCCTGCTCCGACACCGCTCGTATGAAAGCCTGGATTTTTTCGGCGGATTTGATGCCAGGCGACGACTCGACCCCGCTGCTGACATCCACGGCATAGGGCTGCACTAATTGGATTGATGCCGCTACCGACGCGGGATTCATGCCGCCCGCCAGTATGATCGGGCGGCTGTCGGGCGACCGCCTGACCGCTTGCAATAACGCCGGGTCCAGCGTCCGGCCGCTGCCGCCGTAGCCCGGGCTATAGCTGTCAAACAACCATCCCGCCGCCCCGCCAAACTGGCGGCATGTGCGCAAGACAGCCTCGGGGCTATCCAGATCGGGCGCGCCAAGCCGGAAAGCCCGCAGGTAGCGATGATGGAAGCTGGCACAGAAATCGGGGCTTTCGTCGCCGTGAAATTGCAAGAGATCGGGCCTGACCTGATCAATGACCGCCTGCACCTGTTCACGTGTTGCATTCACGAATAAAGCCACAACATCGACAAAAGCCGGCACGGCCGCTCGCAAGCTGTGCGCCTGGCCCAAAGACACGAAGCGCGCGCTGGCCGGATAGAACACTAAGCCGATTGCATCGGCGCCCGCCTGCACAGCGGCGGCCACGTCGCCGGCGCGAGTCAGCCCGCAGATTTTTACCCGGGTGCGCTTCATTGGAACACGGCTCCTGGGCCGGAAGCGGCGCCGCTTCCATAGCCATCCAAATGTGAGAAAAACAGAATCGCAACAACCATGAGAATCTGTACGCCTATAAAAGCGCCGGTTCGAAAAAATCGAGGAAAAAAGCCAACAGGAAGATTAGCACACCCACAACAATCGCTTAACTGTCGTTGGCGCAAAACCCCAAGTGCGAAGCAAAAAGCGTTTGCAGCGATGGAGCGGGCAAGCCGAACATGGCCGGGTACTCGACCTGGGCCAGATACAAACCGTCGGCGGCAAAAGTGGGCGCCGCCAATCGCCGGTCGCGTTGCGCGAGCAAGATTTCGATCCATTGCGGCGGCTGCCTACCCTGTCCCACATACAACAAGGCTCCGATCAGATTGCGCACCATATGGTGTAAAAACGCATTGGCCCGCAAGGTGAAAATAAAAAAATCCCCGCGTTGCTCAATCTGCAATTCGTGCATGGTGCGAATGGGGCTTGCCGCCTGGCACTGCGATGAGCGAAAACTGCTGAAGTCATGCTCGCCCAGCAAACACTGTGCGGCCTGTTGCATGGGCACTAAATCCAGGGGCTGATGCACCCATCCCACACGCCCATGCACAATCGGCGAACGCACCCGGGCATGGCGCACCACGTAAATATAAGTACGCGACACAGCCGAGAACCGGGCATGAAACGTATCGGGCACGGTGCAAGCCCATTGCACTGCAATCGTTGTGGGCAGCAAGGCATTGACGCCGCGCACCCAGGATTCCAGGCGCCGCTCGGCTACACCATCCAGATGCACAACCTGCCCCAGGGCATGCACCCCGGTGTCGGTACGCCCGGCACAAATCGTCGGCTGAGGTTGCGCCATAAACCGCGCCAGGGCGGCTTCAAGCGTGTCTTGCACGGTACAGCGATGCGGCTGCGTCTGCCAGCCCTGCCAGGACGCTCCGTCATACGACACGCCCAGCGCCATGCGAGCCATATCAGGTCTTGCTGGCAGGCGTTTCGTCGCTGGGGGGCTGGCTCAAGTCGAGATTGATCTGGTCCAGTTTTTCCTTGACCATGGCTTCGGTGATGGGAGAGGCGCGATCGTCGGAATCATCGTCGCGGGCAACATTGGCCCGACGCAACAGCCATGCAATAACCAGCACAAGCAAAGCCAGCAACGCGGTAATACTGCCCAATAAATGTTCCTGAAACCACGACACGGATTGTCCCGCCTTATTCAAAGCCTGTTTACCCACGTCTGCGGGAGGGTTGACGGCGCCGGGAGTCTTGCCGGCCACCGCGCCACCTGCAGCGCTATTCCTTGCAGAGTTATCCCCTGCCGTACTATTTCCTGCAGCATTATTCGCCGTAGCGCTACTTCCTGAGCTGCTGCTTCCTGAACTACTGCTTCCTGCACTGCTATTTCCTGAGCCGCTATTTCCTGTACCGCTATTTCCTGTACCGCTATTTCCTGTACCGCTATTTCCTGTACCGCTATTTCCTGTACCGCTATTTCCTGTACCGCTATTTCCTGAGCCGCTGCTTCCTGTACTACCGTTACCACTTCCTGAACTGCTATTCCCAGTAGCACTGCTTCCTGCAGTGCCATTCCCTGCCGCGCTACTTCCTGGAACGCTACTTCCTGCAGCGCTACTTCCTGCAACGCCATTCTCTGTAGCGGCACCCCTTGTGGGTGCCACTCCCGCGGCGGAAGACGCCGCCGACCCGCCCGAGGGCTGCCCATTGCTCGCCGCCGAACCCGATGAAGATCCTTGCCCGCCAGCCTGTGCTGCCACGCTTGCGGGGGAATTCGGGCTTCCCACCGCATTTCCCGTAGCACCGGCCACCACGCCCGCGGCATCGGCAATTGACTTGCCCAAGCCTTTTGCGGCCCCCACCACAACGTCTTTAGCGGCCTCTCCCTGCCCTTGCAAGGCCTGGTTGATGTGCTGAACATTTTCTTCCAGCTGCGACACGCGCTTCTGCGTATCGGCAATGCCTTTGTGCGTGGCCACGCGTTGGTCGGCGCGAGCATCGGCCGCAGACATCCCGCCGCTGGAAAGCTTGACCTGATCGCTGGGCTGCGCGGCAGCGGCTGGAGGAGGCGCGGCAGATTCTCGCGACACGGCTCCCTTGTTCGTGGAGCCAGTCCGCAACGGGGCGGATTTCCCACCCGCCAGACGTTGCCGGTACTGAGCAAACGCCAGCGCCTGCTCCTGAAAAATACGCCGCGCCTCGCGATCGCTGACGGCCGTCAGGCTGGCCATATCCGGAACCCACAGCGTCGCGCCCGCCTTGACCAGGTTCATGTTCTGATTGATGAACGCCTGCGGATTGGCGCGCTGTAACGCCACCATCATCTGATAAACGCTCACGCCCCGCACAGCATGGTTTTGGGCAATGGCAAACAGGGTATCGCCACGGCGCACGTGCACGCTCGTATGCGAACGATGGCCCGCCTGCGCCTGCCGGCCGCCCGTTCTTGCACCTGCCGCAGCACTTTGCCCCGCTGCGCCACCGGCCGCCAGGCTATACGGCGACGTTGCCAGAACGCTGACCTGGTACTGCTGCTGGCCGGTCGCCGTATGCACTTCCAGCAACAGATCGGCCACAGACCCACTGAAAGGTTGATCCGAACTGAAGCGAATGACCCTGGATGCGGCGACCGTGCCATGCACCACCTTAACGTGCAAACTGGACAGGGCAACGGGAGGCGTCAGGCCCGCCTGCGTCCAGGCCGCGGCGGGAGCCACGCTGACAGTAAAAGAGCGTAAATCATCGGCGCTAAGCTCATAGATAGGTACATCCATGCGTAGCGCCTGCCCGGGTTCGGACACAATGCGCGAATGGCCAAGCGTTGCCGCGTAGGCGCCCGAACCCATCAGCATGGCTACGGGCAAGGCCGCAACCCATGGTTTAGTGCGCAACCATAAGGTCGATGCAGCCCTGCTGTAGCACTTAGGCATTTTTAGAGTTCACCCAAAATAATACGCAACATGCGGCGCAAAGGCTCGGCCGCTCCCCATAAAAGCTGATCGCCCACCGTGAACGCGCTCAGGTATTCCGGGCCCATAGACATTTTGCGCAAGCGTCCAACCGGAATATCCAGCGTGCCGGTCACCGCCACCGGCGTCAATTCGTGCATGGTCGCCTCGCGCTCGTTGGCGACAACCCTGGCCCATTTCGAACCCTCGCGCACAATATCGGCCACTTCATCGACAGGCACATCACGCGCAAGCTTGATCGTCAACGCCTGGCTATGGCAGCGCATGGCGCCAATCCGCACGCACAGGCCATCGACGGGCGTGGATTGGGTGCCGAAGGCCGGGCCGCGGCCCAGAATCTTATTGGTCTCGGCCTCGGCCTTCCATTCCTCGCGCGACACGCCGTTACCCAAATCTTTATCGATCCAGGGAATCAGGCTGCCCCCCAAAGGTACGCCAAATTGATCATGCGCCAGGCTCGCGTCTTGCTGCTTTAACAAAACGCCGCGGTCGATTTCCAAAATGGCCGAAGCCGGATCATCAAGCAAGGATTTCACGGCGCCGTTGATCTCGCCAAATTGCGTCAACAGTTCGCGCATATGCTGGGCGCCGCCACCTGACGCCGCTTGATACGTCATACAGGTCATCCAGTCGACCAGATGGCTATTGAACAGGCCCGCCAGCCCCATCAGCATGCAACTGACCGTGCAATTGCCGCCTATGTAATTCTTGACCCCGCGCTGCAAGGCGGAATCGATGACCGGGCGATTGACCGGATCGAGCACAATAATGGCATCGTCTTTCATGCGCAAGGTGCTGGCCGCGTCAATCCACAAGCCGTCCCAACCCGCGGCGCGCAGCTTGGGATACACGGCCGTCGTGTAGTCGCCGCCTTGAGCGGTAACGATAATAGGCAATTTTTTCAGTGCGTCGATGTCATAAGCATCTTGCAAGGCCGCCGCACCATCGGCCCACCGGGGCGCGGGGCCGCCGGCATTGCTGGTGGAAAAAAATACCGGCTGGAATAAGGAAAAGTCATTTTCGTCGCGCATGCGCTGCATCAGGACCGAACCCACCATGCCGCGCCAGCCGACCAAACCTACTGCTTGATTCATCAGAGCTCTCAAGAAATCCCGGGCTTCCGGCCGGGGAAGATGTCAATTAAAGGTAAAGGGAAATAAAAAAACTGCCTGTTGACGCTATTTTAGTGCTTTCAAGACGGCATCGCCCATCTCCGAAGTCGACACCTTGCGCGTGCCCGCTTCGAAAATATCGGCTGTACGCAACCCCAGCTCCAATACCGCTTGCACGGCGGCCTCGATCCGGTCGGCCTGAGCCGTTGCGCCCAGCGAGTACCGCAGCAGCATGGCCGCCGACAAAATCGTTGCCAGCGGGTTGGCAATGTTTTTGCCCGCGATGTCGGGGGCCGAGCCGTGGCTGGGCTCGTACAGGCCCTGGTTGGATGCGTTCAATGAGGCCGACGGCAACATCCCGATGGAGCCCGTAAGCATGGCGGCCTCATCAGAGAGAATATCGCCAAATAAATTCCCCGTGACGATAACGTCGAATTCCTTGGGCGCACGCACCAGTTGCATGGCCGCATTGTCGACGTACATATGCGAGAGCTGGACATCCGGATACTCACGCGCAACGTCGATCATGATGTCGCGCCAGAACTGCGAGGTTTCGAGCACGTTGGATTTGTCGACGCTGCACAGCTTCTGACTGCGCTTGCGCGCCGCCTGGAAGCCGACATGCGCGATGCGCCGCACTTCGGATTCGGCGTAATGCATGGTGTCGAACCCCTGGCGTTCGCCCTTGAAGGGGCCATCGGCGACTTCGCGTACGCCCCGTGGCTGGCCAAAATAAATATCGCCCGTCAATTCACGCACGATAAGAATATTCAAGCCGGAAACGACCTCGGGCTTGAGCGATGAGGCGTTGGCCAATTGCGGATATAAGATCGCCGGGCGCAGGTTGGCAAACAAACCCATGGCCTTGCGCAAACCCAGGATAGCCTGTTCGGGCCGCAATTCACGCGGCAGGCTATCGTACTTCCAGTCGCCCACAGCACCGAACAAAACCGCCGAAGACTTTTTCGCCAATTCGAGCGTTGACGGTGGCAAGGGATGCTCCATCGCATCGTAGGCGGCGCCACCCACCGGGGCGGTTTGTATTTCCAGATCAAGATCCAGCGCGCGCAGCACGCGCACTGCCTGCTCAGTAATTTCAGAACCTATGCCATCGCCTGGCAAAACTGCTATTTTGTGACCCATATCCCTTCCTGAATTCAGCATTGGCAACGCGGCGGCGTGAATCGTCTGGATCGAGATCAACACTGTAGATGCTGTTATTTGGCAGCCACAAGGGCTGCCACTACAAACACGCATCCGTGAATCACGTGGAGGCACCCCTTGTGGGTGCCATCCCCAGCCAACCACTTCACCGCGCCCAATAGTCCTTTATAAGGTGTACGACTGACCAAGCCAAGCTTCGTCAGCCAAATGAAAGTAAAAAACGCCAGATTGTGCGATTCATGCAACCAACAGGATGTTTGGCAATGAAAACCCACGATGCCTGTCCGCCGCCCAGGTGGCACCCACAAGGGGTGCCGCTACGTGATTCACGGATACATATTTGTAGCGGCACCCCTTGTGGGTGCCATACCGGCAAACAAGACTGCATCCACAACCACCGCGGCACCTGTGCACCAAACCTATATGCGGCGATACCGCCCGTCAGCCGCACACATCAAGAACGCACCGCGCCTGCCGGAGCCCCTTCAAGCCACGGGTATCGCGCCAGATGCTCGGCCTCGAAGGCCCGTATCTTGTCGGATTTTTGCAAGGTCTGGCCGATTTCGTCCAAGCCACTAAGCATGCTTTGCTTGCGAAACGGCTCGATGTCAAAGGCCAGCTCACGCCCGTCCTGAGCAATCACGACCTGGCGAGCCAGATCGATGCGCAATTTATAGCCCACAAACGCCTTGACCTCATCAAACAGGCGCGCCACCTCCAGCTCGGACAACACAATGGGCAGCAAACCATTCTTGAAGCTGTTGTTAAAGAAAATGTCGGCATAGGAAGGCGCAATAATCGCGCGAAAACCATACTGCGTCAGCGCCCACGGGGCATGCTCACGACTCGATCCGCAGCCGAAATTCTTGCGCGCCAGCAACACCGACGCCCCCTGATAGCGGGATTGATTCAAAACAAAATCGGGATTGAGCGGACGCTTGCTATTGTCCATGCCCGGCTCGCCATGATCGAGGTAACGCAATTCATCAAACAGATTGGGGCCGAACCCCGAGCGTTTAATGGACTTGAGGAATTGCTTGGGGATAATCAGGTCCGTATCGACGTTTTCGCGGTCGAGCGGGGCCACTATCCCATGATGGGTGGTAAATGCTTGCATGATGGCTCCTTAACGAAAATTCCTGACATCGACAAAATGGCCGGCCAGCGCGGCAGCGGCAGCCATTGCCGGACTGACCAGATGCGTACGCCCGCCCTGCCCCTGGCGCCCCTCGAAATTGCGGTTCGACGTTGACGCGCAACGCTCGCCGGGCTCGAGACGATCGGCATTCATGGCCAGGCACATGGAACAACCCGGCTCGCGCCACTCGAAGCCCGCCGCGATGAAAATCTTGTCCAGGCCTTCTTGTTCAGCCTGCTTTTTGACCAACCCCGAGCCGGGCACCACCATCGCCTGCTTCACATTGGCCGCAACGTGCTTGCCACGCGCCACCAGTGCCGCCGCACGCAAATCTTCGATACGCGCATTGGTGCACGAGCCGATAAACACCTTGTCGACGCGAATATCCACCAAAGGAGTATTGGGTTTCAAGCCCATGTAATGCAGCGCACGCTCCATGCCGCTGCGCCGCCCCGCGTCTTTTTCCTTATCCGGATCGGGTACCCGCGCATCCACCGACAAAACCATTTCCGGCGATGTGCCCCAGGTAACCTGCGGCGTAATCTGCCGTGCATCGATGTCAACCACGCGATCGAACCGGGCGCCTTCGTCGGAATGCAAAGTGCGCCAGTACTTCACCGCCTGATCCCACAGCACGCCGGTAGGCGCATAAGGACGTCCGCGGAAATATTCGATGGTTTTCTCGTCGACCGCCACCATCCCCGAGCGCGCGCCCGCTTCAATCGCCATATTGCAGACCGTCATCCGGCCTTCCACCGACAAGGCTCGAATCGTACTGCCGGCGAATTCGATAGCGTGACCCGTGCCGCCCGCCGTGCCGATCTTGCCTATGACATACAGCACCAGATCCTTGGCCGTACAGCCAAAGGGGAGCTCGCCCTCGACACGAACCAGCATGCTGTGGTTCTTCTTCATCAGCAGCGTTTGCGTCGCCAGCACATGCTCGACCTCGGAAGTGCCAATGCCAAACGCCAACGTGCCCAGCGCGCCGTGAGTGCTGGTATGCGAATCGCCGCAAACCACCGTCATCCCCGGCAGGGTCGCCCCTTGCTCGGGCCCGATGATGTGCACGATGCCCTGGCGCAAATCATTCATGCGAAATTCGGTAATGCCGAATTTTTCGCAATTGCTGTCCAGCGTATCCACTTGCAGGCGCGAAATCGGATCGGTAATCCCCTCGCTGCGGGCCGTAGTGGGCACATTATGATCGGCCACAGCCAGATTGGCCCCCACGCGCCAAGGCTTGCGGCCCGCCAGCGCCAGCCCCTCAAACGCCTGCGGGCTGGTCACTTCGTGCACCAGATGGCGGTCTATATACAGCAGACAGGTGCCATCGGGTTCCTGGTGCACAACATGTGCATCCCAGAGTTTGTCGTATAAAGTTCGGGCCATAACAGTGCTCTTGCAAAAGACGGGTTGGACAAGGAAAACCCATTATGCCACCATCAGAACCTAGTACAAGAAGAGATTTTATACTGGTATTAAAAGTGATATCCTGAAGGTGGAAATGGCACCCACGAGGGGTGCCGCTACAAAAAAGCAACCGTAAACGAAACGGCCTGTGAGCCATGTAGTGGCAGCCCTTGTGGCTGCCAAAATCGTCGATAAGCGAAGCGGTATTTATAAAACGCCATGCCACCCACAAGGGGTGGCGCTACAAGCGACGGCCACGCCAATCAAATCCACCAACGATCCCCCAAACATCCACCACACGAGCATCGTGGCCAGTCAAGGTGGGGCGGGCGATTCGGGCACGCCGCGCGCAGGGCCGGCTTCGGGGATGCAAGGCGTGCGCTGTTTGAGTGGGACGATT